>CAZAWR010000038.1:0-73167 GCA_964488865.1 uncultured Polyangiaceae bacterium
TGGACCGCGGACCAGACTCATCACTTCGTAGCGTCCTGGAGTGCGGACGAAGGGGGCAACGCCTCGCTCACGTTGAGCATCGACGGGCAGAGCTGGAATGCTGCCGGGACGTGGCCGTTCAACCCCCAGAGCCAGATCTTCACGCTTGCGAATCGCTGCACGCACTATCCAGGGCAGCACGCGGCTGCGCGCTTCTCGAACTTCCGACTATGGGCCTATGGGGGATGCGAGTCGCCAACGGCTCAGGACGGTGGGGCCGAAGCCGGGCCGGACTCTGCGGCAGCCGCGGACGGCGAGGCGCCCGAGGCCGGTGATGAGGGAGGAGAATGGCCGTCGACCGGAGGCTCCGGAGGGGCTGCCGGGACAGGCGGGGGTGACGCGGACGGCGGATTCGCCGACGCGGGTTGGGGAAGCGCAGGCGCGGACGCCGGCGGATGCGGATGCCGAACGACGCCGAGTGGCGTTCCAGCCCAGCCAGCGGTCGAGTTGCTCCTGGCCCTTGGCCTTGTGACACGGCGGCGGAAAAAGAGGTAGTTCGCCCGGTCCTACGCTGTCCGACCGCTTGCCGCAGAGTCAGGAACTGGCGCAGCGCGCCGAGCTTCGGCGACGATCATGGCGACGCGACAGGCTATTCCGTGGTGCTGGGGGCATACTCGCGCGAGGAGATGGAGACCCTGTTGGATCGGAGCAAGATCTTCGAGGAGCATGGGCTGGGGACACCGAGACGGCCGAATTGTCGGACGATGTTCCTCGGGCTGCCCGGAGGTCCACTTTCAGACCGGGCCCTGCGACGGAGAACACCCTCAGTGAAGTATGTGGGATAACCCGGTCACCATGAGTCCTCAGCGACCCCGTATCGACGCGGCCCTCGCCGGTTTGCCGTTTCCGCGGCAGACGCAGATCATCGCCGCCGCCGTGGAACGTGGAGATGACCTCGCGAGCCTCTTCGAGGACCTGGCGTCGCTTCCGGACTTCGAGCCTCTGGCCGTCGCGCTGCGTCTCGTCGGTCATCAGGGCGGACTCCAGGAACCATCTCTGATCTCCGCGCTTCGTCGCCTGCTCACCGCACTGCCCGACCATGGCGTGCGGCGCGTTCTATCGAGTCTCGATCCGAACGCACTCGGAGAAGCCCAGACACGCGCGATCGTCTCGTGCGTCCTCCAGGCTGCGACTTCGCTTCCCATCGACCGCATCGCCGCGATCTGCCTGGCCGCTCGCTGGCTGCGAAAGGCGGATCCGGTTGCCGCGGAGAGTGTCCTGCGTGATGCCGAGGCACGCTGCGACGCGTGCGTGGACCCGAGCGCTGCCGACGACACGGTGCTGGTGCACGTGCGTGGACGAAAGCTCGCGTCCCTCGCTCGGGATCCCGCTTGGCGGGCGCGGGTCGAAGCGTTTGCCACCACCGTGATCGATGTGCTCAGCGCGCAGCCCAAGTCCCTCTCGCAGGCGAACGCAGAAGAGTTGTTGTCGCGCCGGGTGTACGCGGAGCCGGGTCACTTCCTGTTCGAGCTGCTCCAGAATGCTGAGGACGCGGGAGCGGCAAGCTGGGAGGTCGACCTGCGCCCCGACGAGGTATTGGTCTGGCACGACGGGGACCCGTTTGACGCACGCGATGTCGTGGGCGTGCTGTCCATCGGCCAAACGACCAAGCGCGCGGACCAGATTGGCCTGTTCGGGGTCGGCTTCAAGGCGGTCTACGAAGTGTCGGAGCGCCCGCAGTTCGCATCAGGACCTTTCCGCTTCGAGATCGCGGACGTGTCCATCCCACGCAGGCTCGATGCGGCACTGCATGGCGAACGGGACGGCGGCACGCTGCTCGTGCTCCCACTTCGCGATCCAAGCGATTCGACCCGCAACGCGGACGCTCTGTTCGCCCATGGAGTGAAGGTTCCTCCGGAGACGCTGCTGACACTGCGAAGCCTTCGACGGTGGTGCTTCACGCGTGGCGATCGGAAACACACCGTGCGCAAGGAGGCTCGGACCGCCGACGGCGAAGTGTCGTTGGTTCACGACGAGTCTGGCCGAGCGCGGACCTTTGCAACGGAGTCCAGCGACATCGTTTGGAACGGTGCCAAGGTGCCGCTGATGGTCGCGGTGGCCATCGACGCTGGCGGTTCTCCGCTTCCCATGCTGGATGGGCCCACCGTGTTCAGCCACCTTCCCACGGGTGAACGTTCGGGGTTGCGTTTCCTGGTTCACGCAGGCTTCGACGTCCCACTCGATCGGGAGCGGCTCGACCTGCGATCGGAGAAGAACCTGGTCGCCCTCGAGCACGCCGGAAGGCTGCTGCTTCGCTTGGTCAGGCACGTCGTGGCGCGCGCGGAGGCGTCGACAGAACGATCTCATATGCTTGGCGATCTGCTCCGTGTGCTCCCCTTGCGATCGGAGCTCGGTCACCCGGCGTACGCGCTCCTGCTTGACGCGTTCCTGAAAGATGCGGCGGGCGAGCCCATGCTGTGCGGCGCCGGAGGTGAGCTGCTCGAGCCACGGCGAGCCGCTGTTCTGCCGGAAGCGTCGTTGTCCGCACCACTCGCAGGAATCGAGCTCGACACCGTGGGACGTCGTGCGCTCGCGCCCCTCGAGTTTCGAAGTGAAAACGTAGCGGTCGAGCTCGGCGCGGTGCGGCATGGCTACGACGATGTAGTGAATTGGCTCTCGCGTGCCGCTGGAGGCGTGCGCGAGGGCAGCATCCCCGAGGATCCGCGACTGAGCCTCGCGCTTCCGGCCGTGCTTGATGCGATCGGTCGATCGGGCGTGTCGGTGGATCCTTTGCGGGGTGTCCCGTGCTTGCCCGACGCGCAGGGACGCTTCCGCCTGCCACGGAGCCTCGCGCGAGCGCACGGTGTGGTGCGCACGGCGTACGGGGATGCACGTCCGATTCTGGCGGCGCGGCTCCACGAAGAGGCGACCGAGGGGCTGAAGCGTGTGCTTGACCTTCTGCGGATACCGACGCTCGAGCCGCAAGACTTGGCGCAGGATCTTCAAGACGACGCGATGGCGGCGCGCGTTCTTGACCCGGATAGGGACGAGCTGGTGCTTGCAGCGCTCGAAGCCGTCCCGCGTGGTTTGCTGGCGCCGCTCGCTGTGAGAGCCCGCTTTCGCGACGAGGAGGGCGTCCGGCGTCCCTTGCAGTCGGACGATGAGCGATCGATTGCGTGGCTGGCTCCCGACAACGGGTTCGGTGAGCTCATTCGCTCGGTGCGAACGCGCACGTGCCGGCTGATCGCACCATCCATCCAGGCACGGTTCCGATCGCTTCTCGAGCGGCTGGGCGCGCGGGTGTTCGGTTTGCCGCAGCTGCTCGAAGCCATCGGGCGTGGTGCGTTGTGGCTGTCGGCGCAGCAGCTGGGCGCCCTGCATCGTTGGTTGGAAGACGGTCGAGCGGGGCTGTCCGCGCGCATCGTTCGGGCGATCGCGTACGCGCCGCTCTTTCCCGATCAAGTGGGTCGCCTCCGACCGCTGCTTGGCGAGGAACGGGCGTGGCTCGCAGACGATGCGGACGTGGTGGGCTTGTCCGATGTGGGCCCGTGGGTTGCCGAGCCGATGGCGTCCTCGGAGCTGGTGCGGGCCCTGCCGGTCGAGCGCGTGGGACCTGATGCCGTCGTGCACGCTCTTCTCGGCGATCCCGGCGGTCCGTCGGGACTCGGCGATGCGGCCATCCTGAAGCGAGCGTATGCGTATCTTGCTCGGCACGGCGGTCGCGTCCTGCCCGACCTGGCGGAGCGTCTGATCGAAGCGCCCCTTTGGCAGGACGCAAAGGGAGAAACCCACCCACTGAAGCAGCTGCGCGCAGCACCCCGCGACGAAGTCTTGCTCGCGCTCTACCAGCAGTGGGATCGCTTCCCGCTGATCGATGAGGACGGTCCGGGAAGCGCGGGCGCCGCGGTTCGAGGCCTGCGACTCGATCGACACCTTGTCGAGCCGGACGGCGCGCACCTTGTCGCTGACCTGCTCGAGGCTCCTCCGCTGGCACCATCGGAGCAGCGACCGCCCGCGCTGATCGCGGCGCTACGTGCGCTGCCGTCGCAGGTATCGAGGCGTACGTTGGAGCCGCTTCGACACGCACCGATCTTTCACGCGAGCAACGGAGAGTGGCTGCCCTTGGCGACTTGGTCGGATCCGGAGGATCGAGCCTGCCGTCGTGCGGTCGGCTCGCTCCGCGAAGTTCTGGCGCGTGGCCTGCGACCGCTTCTGTCCCTCGACGACGAACAACAGCTCGCCGACCTTCTGGACGCACTCGGTGTGCCTGTCGCCTCCTTGGCGGATCTTGCCGAAGCTCTTGTGACCGACATCGGCTTGCAGCAGCCGGTTGCGCTCGATGCCGCGCGACGGTTGTTGGCATCCAATGCATCGGTGACCGCCGTGGCATTTCCGCTATGGGGGCCGGGCGTTGCCCATCCTGACCTCGCGGCCCTGCCGATCTGGCCTACCGTCGATGGTCGAAGGTTGCCAGCACGCGATGTCGTACGCAGCAAAGACGTCGAAAGGGTGCTTGGTGAGCTTGCGGCGATGGTTGGCGAGCCAAGCTCGGGTGTCGCCGTGCTGGACGAGTCTGCGCGCGACGACGCCGATCGGTTGCATGGAATCGTGTTCTTTCGCGAGCCGGGGGCGCTCCTCGTTTCCACCGTTCGTGATCGAGCGAGAGAGGGAGAAGTGCTCGACGCGCAGCATCCGCTCCTGAACACGACAACGAAGGTGGCGCGCGTGCTCGAGATCGTTGTTCGCTTTGAAGGAGAGCCGCGTGTGGCGCTCGAGCTGCCGCTTGTGGTCGATGCGGGCGGACGGCTGGTGCGGGGGGAACGATATCTCGCGCTTCCGGAGGAGGTTGCGCTTGCGGAGGGTCTGCCGATCCACGCGAAGCTCGCGCACCCCGACTGGGCGCGCCAGGTCGCGACCATCGCTCCCGCGCTTTGTCCGATCCTGCCTGTGCGTCGCTTGGCCGTCGCGCTCGCGGAGCGTTGTCGTGAAGCGATTGCGGTGGAAGACCATCCCTTGCTCCGCGACCCAGCCCGGCGGCGTGCGCTGTACGCGTGGCTCGTTCTTCGCGGCGAAGCGATCGCGCACGATCTGGAGGCTGTGAACACTCTGGCGCGGGCGTGCATCGTGCCCGACGCGGCGGGAATACTCCGGCCTCCGCGTGATCTGCTCATCGACGCAGCACCTGCCGAGCTCGAGCTAGGCGGAGGGGTCGCGGACGAGGTCCCGGACACCTTGCGGGAGTGGCTCCGCGCCGCGTTTCGGTTGGACGAAGAACGTCTTCGCACCTTGGTGCAGCGCGTGCTCGACGCGCACGGCGAGGCGGTGAGCGACCGTGACTTGAGGCGCTCGAGCCAGCTGGTTGGATATCTCGCGCGCACGCTGATGCGGCACTCACGAGGCGAGGATTCTGTGCTGGCAGCGGTGACGCAGAAGTGGAACGTGCGCAAGCGCTTGCGGGTTGCCGCGAGGGAAGCGGACTTCGAGCGACCGCGGCGCATGGTGATGCCGGAGCAAGCGACCTGGGAGCTTGTGGCGTTGTTCGACGCTGATCCTCCGCGACGGCCGCACGAGGCGTACGACGGGGCTGAAGTGGCAGCGTTGCTTCGGGCGCTGGGCGCGCAGAGCGATCTCGCGGAGGCGCGGGTGGCGCAGCTGTTGGCGGGCGACCGCCTCGTACCGGGCCGCGATGCGCGCGTTGCGTTGGCCCGCTACATCGCCTTGCGCGCCTACGGTTTGCCGTCTCTTCGCAACACCTGGCACCTGGACCGCGACGCCTGGATGCCGGACGCCACAGGCGCGCTGCGCGTTCCGTCGGACCTCTTCTGGCCGGACGCTGCCGTGCGTGCGGCGATCGGAGATCGCGGTGATTCCTATCCGGATCAGGCCGTCGTGCGGACGCTGCCCGAGCCGGTCGCACGGTGGCTGCGATTCAAGCAATCGTCCGACGTGTCGCTGAAGGATATCGCGCGGCGATGGCAGGGCGATGAGCCGATTCCTCCGTCCATTCTCGAGTGGCTCGAGGACGCGCTGTGCGCCAAGCGCGTGGCGGCGGAAGACGTTCGGGGACTGCTTCGAGACAGGGCCCTTCTGATCGATCAAGATGGCATCCGGCGCGATGCTTCTCACCTGGTGCTCAACGACACCGGTGAGCTCGGTGGGCACGGCTGGGGCGAGTGGACCACGGGTCGGAGGATGCCGCGACTCGCCACGGCGCTCGGCATCCCCGAGGTGCCGGGGCCACGAGAGCACCGGCAATTTCTTGAAGACCTCGCCGAGCAGATCGAGGAGGGCGACGCGGATTCACTGCTCGTCCGAGACCCGGAATTGCCCGAGGTCGTTCTCGCGAGCTTGCTCGTCCTCGTGGAGGCCGGGAAGAGAGCGCCCAGAATTCCCGTCGTGTACCTGGACCCCGACGCGAGTCAGCGCCTGGCGGTTCTTCCCGGCGCTTCCGTGCTGCTCCCGGATCGACCGGAGCTCGCCCAGGCCGTTGCGGAGCAACGCATTCCGCTGCACGTCGCGGTGATGCCGGATCAAGCGACCGACCGAATGAGCGAATGGCTGCTCGCCCTCGGCGCGGTCCCGTTGTCCTCAGTCTGGCATCCGAAAGCAGCGCTCGCGAGCGATGTCCTCACCAGCGAGTACAGCGAGGAAGTCCACGCCCTCGAGGTGACGCTCGAGGCGCTTTGGCGGGTGCTTCCGCGCGCGTTCGATCGAGACAAGGTCCCCTCACAGCCCGGGCTCGTGCGGGTGGTCCGTCGCGTGATGGTCACGGGCATGCTCGGTCCGCAGGAAGCCCAGATTGAGCAGGAGGGAGGATTCGAACGGTACGAAGGCGGTGTGGGTCGAGGCGCTCTGCTTCTGACCCCGGATTCACTGCGGGACCCGACGGTGATCGCACGCGTATTGTGGTGCGAAGCTCTGCGAGGATCTCCGCGTGACCGGGCGGAAGTCGACCTGCTTGAAGGGCTCCTGCGGGCGCGTACGGAAGCAGCGATGCACGTTGAGCTCGATGGCCGGGGGATCCCCAAGCAGCAGCCGCGGGTTGGCGCTCGCGCGGTGGGAGCCGTCGGTCGAGAGCCGGCTCCCGACGCGGAATCCAAGGGAGGATGGTTACGACGACTGCAGGCGTGGTTCGGCGGCGGTGACGGCGGCGGTGATGAGCCAAGCGAGCAGGGAAAGGAAGAGCCGGGTCGCAAGCCACGTTCGGCCTCGAAGGCTGGCGCCAAGTCCGCCTCGAAGTCGTCCGAGGTGACCCATGCTTCCTGGTTCCAGGCGCAAGATGCCATCCGCCCCCAGCTCGACGACTTGCGGGGGTGGCTCGAAGCCCGCGACGAACGCCCGCGATTCGGGTTCGCCTTCTCGCCTCCCAGGCTTCGATTGCCGTGGACTTATGCTCCGAAGCTCATCGCCGATCAGTTCGAGTCGGGCACGCAGCGATGGGCCAGCAAGGCGGCCGAACCCGATTGGTCGAAGCCCGCAGCCACGGGAAGCGAGCTGGTCAGGATGCGCGGTCGGATCCCAGCCGGTGAAGTCGTGCTTCCCGTTCCGATGTACGCGCGCGTGGTGAGCGTCGACGGAGCCACCGGCGCTAGACTCGTGCTTACCGCCAGCGGTCAATCGATGCTCGTCGCGCCGGAGGCGGCGGAGATCACATTCCAGGTGGTGCTCGATCGTCCGCCCGCGTTCGATGAAGCGCGAGAGCCCGCGAGTGTGCCTCGCGCGTTGATGACCACGGCGGTCCCCGACGACGATCTGCCTCCCGACGTGGTCGGATTCGCGGCGGAGCTGGCGGCATCGGACATGAGCCTGTTCGAACGCGCGTTGGAAGTGCGTGAGTTCATTCGCACGCACTACCGCTACGACCCGTCGTACATGGGTGATCCCGCGCTCGCGAGCTGGCTTCGACGAGTTACCGACGGGCGCGCGAATGTGCACATCGCGGCGCTGCATGCGGGCCGGGATGCGACGCATCTTGGTCGCGGCGTTTGCTACGAGCTGAACACGCTGGCGTGCGAGTTGCTTCGCAGGGCGGGCGTACCCGCGGCGGTCGCGACCGGGTGGACCCTCGACCGCGGATCGTTGACCGAGCCTGATCACCTGTGGGCACTCGCGCTGTTGCCGACGCCCATCGGCTGGCGTTGGTTCCCTGTGGACGCGTCGACCACGCGCGACGGGCGGCCCTTGCACGGGCGATCGGAGAAGGCGCGAGGACCGTGGCGGGTGCCGCCCTCGGGTCGACAACCATCCCGCTCGGATGCTGCCTGGATGAGGCGCGAGCAGGAAAGCTTCAAGCGAGCGCGCAAGCCAAAGCGTCGAGCGCCCGTGGCGGAGTTGGTGCGAGCGGTTCGCCACGCGGAGCGGGTCGGCAGGCTCGAGCTCGATGGGATCGACGTTCAGGAACGGTGCCGGCAGTTGCTCTCGGACCCTGAGCTCGCGGCAGCGCTGGTCGCGCTTCTCAAGAAGGGTGGCTAAGGGCCAGCCAAGGGTCTGGTTGATTCGGCTCTCCACGAGCCCGCCGTCGGAGCCGCCGAGCTGGACGTTGCACCCCAGCTCCACCGCGAGTCCCAGGTGCGGCGTGCACCATACGGGCTGTACCGCCGCCGTAAGAGCAGGGCCAGCGACGGTCGATTCGAACGTAAGGGGCTGCACCGATACACCGTAGTTCGGGTGGCTCATGCCCTCGAACACATGGTTGCCAGTGGAGTATCCAGCTCCGCCCAGCAGGTGCAGCGACGGCCGCTTCGCGCTCTGCGAGGGATGGAAGAGCGCACACAGTTGTTCGCACGCGCAGGTGCGGGGCACCCGGCGCGGCAGCGTGGTGGCGGTCTGACCCGCGCATTCGCTGGCCCGAACATGAACCGGTGACTTCGATGACGAGGGGTCTGGGGTTCGGCTTGACGACACCGGGCTTCCCGCACAGAGGTCGTCCACAAGCCACGCCTTCAGGGCGTAGCCGATGGCGCTGGGGAGCTTGCGCTTTGGGCAGCCCGCGGGGCCAGAATGAGGCTGAGCAGGTCGGCGCCGGCCTCGTTGCGCACGACGCGCGGGATGCTCGGCCCGCCGTGGTATGCGACGCGCCGAGTCTGAAAGGTGTCGCCCTAATACCACGTTCGCTCGAGTGGCGTCGTCGTGGTCTTGGCACGCACCCGCGCTGCGCCGAGCACCTGCGGATCGTACTTGTGGGAGTCGACCGCCATGATCTTCATGCCCGGAGTAACCCCGCTTCGGCGGGGGAACCGGGCACGACGTCGACGATGAGCCCGACGAGCGCCAGGCCTCCCACGAGTCCTGTGGGCGCGCGAGCCACTGCGCTCGGCGCACGGGAAACAGGGAAACTCCTAGTTGACAACCTCGGATGCGGCTGCGACTGTGAAGGCTCCCACGCGGACGGATTATTCGATGCAAGGCTGCGGGCGGCTTGGTTGGAGGAACATGGACAGGTTCGTGGTTTGGCAGACAGCGAAGCACCTCGCGGCTCTGGTGGGCGTGCTGCTCACGGCGAGTTGCTCGCTGATCTACGACACAAGCGAAGAGCAGTGCGCCACCAACGCCGACTGCGAGGCCCGAGGCTTCGTGGGCGCGACGTGCGCGAGCAACGTGTGTCACCAGCCGGCAGTGGCGTCGGAGTGGAGTTGTCTCGGCAAGGTCCAGTGGCCCTCGACGGGGGATGGCCCGTTCACGCTTCGGGTGATGGTGATCGACGTTCTCACGACCAAGCCTCCGGAAAACCTCGAGGTGGTGCTCTGCCCCCGCTTGGACACGGAGTGCGCCAACCCTAGCCCCAGCAACGCGCAGACCACGGCGGACGGCTACCTGGAAGTGACAGTGAATGCGGGGTTCGACGGATATCTTCAGATGACGGCGCCGACGATCACGACGGCGCTGTTCTTCCCCACGAAGCCAGTCTTCGAAGACACGGTCGTCCCCGGCGTGCTGCCCGTCGTGTCCGGGCAGGGATTCGAGCAGATCGCCACCGCGATCGGCACGTCCCTCGACCCTGCCATGGGGCACACGTTCTTCTTGGCCGCGAACTGCGACGACTCGCCGGCGGCAGGCGTCCGCATGGAAAGCAGCGATCAGACCGCCAACACGAAGAGCTACTACATGATCAACAACGCTCCGGTGGGCAGCGCAACGTCGACCGATGGTGCCGGCAACGGCGGCTTCCTCAACCTCGAGCCCAAGTTCACTCGATTCACCGGCTACGTCGCGGGTACCGGCGCCAAGATCGGAGAGGCGAGCTTCGTCGTCAGGGCGGGCGCCGTCACCTATCCCCGCATCCTCCCTACACCCTAGCCAGGGAGTGACCGACGATGACCAAGACCATTCCCCCCGCTGGACGCAAGCGTGGCGCCAAGCCCGCCGCTCGGCCGAGCCCCGTCCCCTGGATCGCCATCGTCGCTGTCGTCGCCATCGCCAGCGCGACCATGTTGTACGTCGTGCGTCAGAAGCGAAGCGGCGCCGGCACGCCTTCGGAGTCGGCCGCAGCAAGCGCCCCGGCGGCTTCAAGCGCCGGACCTCAAGCCGCCAACGACACGGTGGAGGTTGTCGTGCTCGCTGCTCCGCCCGAGGCGATCATCTCTCTCGACGGCACGCCGGTCATAGGCAATCCCTTCCGCGCCCAGGTCCCCCGCTCGGGCGCGATGCGCAAGCTCACGGTCTCGGCGGAGGGCTACGAGACCCAAGACAGAGCGGTCGTGTTCGACGAAGACTCCACACTCAAGATCACCCTCGTGCACAGCGGTGGGGGCGTTGCGGCTCCGAGAGGCGCCGTCGGCGGACCGGCAAGGGTCACGAAAACGCCGGACATGGCTGCGCCTTCGACCGTCGGCGGGGCTCCCTCGGTGGGCGACCGTCTCAAGACCGATCGCGATCCCGGCAGGACATCGCGGACCATCGACGACAAGGATCCCTACTCGCCATGAGAATCGTTCATCGCTCACGTGCTGTGTTGATCGCACTCGCCCTGTGCTGCGCCGCCGCTCCGGCGGTCGCCCAGGCCCAGCCACCAACTGCCCCCAGCGAGAAACCCGGCGACACGAGCGCTCCGAAGGGACCGGAAGAAGAAGCGGTGACCAAGGCCCGCGAACACTTCAACCGCGGAGTCGAGCTCTTCAGGGAAGCCAACTTCCAGGCCGCGTTGATCGAGTTCCGTCGTGCCAACGAGGTCTCGCCCAACTACCGCATTCTCTTCAACCTCGGCCAGACGTACGCCGAGCTCCAAGACTACGCGGGAGCAATGACGACATTCGCGACCTACCTGCAGCTCGGCGGCACCGAAATCGACGCCAGCAGGCGAACCGAGGTGGAACAGGAGCTCGCCAAGCTACGCACGCGCGTCGCCAGCGCCACCATCACGACCAACGTCGCCGGTGCCGAAATCCTCGTCGACGACGCGGTCGTGGGCCAGTCCCCGCTCAGTGGCCCTGTCCTGGTCAGCGCGGGGAGGCGCAGGCTGGCCGTCAACACCGGCCGGGGGCTCCCCACAGTCAAGTACGTCGAGCTCGCGGGCGGTGACTCCATCGAAGTCCAGCTGCTCGTGGAAACACCGGCCGACAAGCCGGATCCTGCTCCGGCTGCGGCGCAAGCCGGCGCGCCGCCCATGTCCGATCGGGCTGCCAATCGCGGGATGGGCACCGGCTTCTGGGTCAGTCTCGTAGCGACAGGCGTTTTCGCGACCGGTGCCACGGTCACGGGCATTCTGGCTTCGAACTCGAAGAGCGACTATGACCGCGAACTCGACACGTATCCGACCACCGCCGGTGCTGTCGACGACGCCCGCAACAAGACCGATCGGCTCGCGCTGACCACGGACATCCTTGGCGGTGCGGCCATTGTGTCAGGTACCCTCGCCATCGTCTTCGCCGCCACGCGCCCCTCTGCTCCCGCGTCCCCCCCGGCGGCCCAGGCTCCGGCACCGCGCATGCGTGTCGGGCTCGGCGCAAGCTCCCTCGTTCTCGACGGCCGCTTCTGATCCGGTCGCCCCCAGGCGGCGCTTCGCGGCGACCACACGACGGCGAAGCTCGCATCCAATGCTCACGTGCTGCGAACACTACTTCGACAGGACGAACCAGTACCCTGCTGCGGTGAACAGCAAGACGAGACCCATGACGGCCACGCTCAGGCGTCGGTAGCCGGCAAGCGTGCCGGCGTCAGGCGCTTCCGGCGAGGAGTCGATGGGCTTCGCACCCTCCGCGGTTGGAATGTACTCGGCGAGAACCTCCAACGTCTCGTCGACGGATTCCTCATCGTCCGCTTCGGGGACGTCGTCTCCAGCGATCGTCGCCACGACCACCGTGATGTTGTCGCTACCACCTCGCTCGTTGGCGAGCTCGATGAGCCGATCGCACACGGACGACTCCTCCCCTCCGGCGAGGATCTTCGTCAGGTCCTCGTCCCCGACCAGTCCGTGCAAGCCGTCGCTGCAAATCAACACGCGGTCGCCGTTCCGGAGCTCGAGGCTGCTGAGGCCGACCTTCAGGTCGTTCGTCACCCCCATGGCCTGAAGGATCCAGTTCTTCTTGGTGAACGACTGGGCCTGGTCCGGCGACAGCGCGCCCGTGTCCAGCAGCATCTGCAGGAAAGACTGATCCCGCGTGAGCTGCGTGAGTTGGCTTCGTCGAAGCACATACGCACGGGAGTCGCCCACCTGCGCGATGTAGGCCGTCTGGTCGACGACAAGCACGGCTGTGAGCGTGGCCCCCATCCCCTCCTTGCCCCGGTCCCTCGCGGCGCGGTTCACGTCGGAGTTCGTGCGCTGCACCACGTCCTCGAACGACACCTCCGGGGGCTCATCTTCATCGGCCTGCCCCAGCATGGCAGTGAGCGATTCCACCACCATCGCGCTCGCGACTTCACCTGCGGCGTGTCCGCCCATCCCGTCCGAAACCGCCAACAACACGCCCCGACCGACCACATCCATCGCCGTCGCACGCAGGGGAGCGTCGAGAACCGTGCCGGCCGCCAGATTCGCAACGACGAAAGCATCTTCGTTGCTTTTGCGCACACGGCCGGGATGCGACCGCGCCGCAGCGCGCACACTTGTGGTCGGCATGGGCTTCTGCTCGTTGTTGGAGCCTGCGCAGGTTGCCCCGAGCACGGCTCTTGCGCAAGGCAAGAAGTGCGTCCCCGAACCGGAGGCAGCACTCCTGCGTGTGGCTGGGCGCGGCCCCGAAGCCCGGCGAACCGGCATCGCTGCTTGGGGACCTGTGTACAGGGCCCAAGATCGACTCGCTCGTGGACGTGCGCCACCCGATCGACGTCACCCCTACGGCGAACGATCCGACGCACGAGGAGGTGATGCCCGCGTTTCTCGAGGACCCGGGTGTGGACCTGGCGCGGTGCGCGCCCGTGCCGTTGACGCTTGCGATGGGTCTGCACCTCGCGGAGATGTCCAACCGGGGTTACGAGGCAGTCGGTATCGCGGACAGCGCGGCGAAGGCTGGCTTGCCGCAAGCAAAATCGACTCCCTGGCGGACGCGCGCAACCCGCTCGACGTCGCCCCCATGACCAACGATGTGGCTTCGCACCGGCAATGAACCCCATCGCGCCCAAGAACGAATCCACATCAATACCTGCAGACGCTGCCTACGATGAACCCACACTCGTCGTCATCGCAGCGGTCCGACAGGCAGCCATCGTCGCCGACACAAGACGCGGCTGCGAATGCGATGGCGACGAACATGCCGCCCCGCGCTTCTGTTGCGTCGAGCGAGCCGTGACCGTGGCTAGCGCTCCGCGTCCTCCTGCGCGCGGTGCATCGACGGCGTGCGCCACACCACCTCGAGCACGTCGCGAACCGCCTGACCGATGTGGCGCAGGTGGTCACAGTGCGCCAGCTCGTTGCCTCCTCGGTATGACCACAAGTGGAAGCCCTTGACGTCGACGGCGGCCAATTGCGCGTAGGGACCGCCGGTGTCCGCGACCTCCTGGCGCTCGAGCCGAAGCTCTCGCAGCAGCAGATCCGCAGTGACCTCGGTGGATGGATAGCGGATCGGATCCACCTGCGAGTGCGTGAAGATGAACGTCTTTTCTCCGCGCGCTGCCTTCTTCGCGAATTCGAAAATGGGACGGATCGCCATCGCATCGGCGGAACGCACGCCCCCGCTCCGTCGCACGCCGGGCTTGAAGCTGGCGTGTAGCCCGTCGAGCAGAACGATGGCGTCTATGCGCTTGTCACCATGCTGCTTGAGGATCTCGCGAATTGCACCGTAGCCCGCACTCCAAGCAGTCAACCCGAGGTGCCGGATGTGCGCTCGCTCATCGCCCGACGCTTTCCTGAGCTGCGACTCGACCGATGCGAGCAGGGCTGGGAAGGCCATGGGGTTCTGAAACGCGCGCTCGTACGGGCCGCTGCCGTCGCCAGCGTCGATGCCCACGAAGGATACCCCCAGTGCGGTCTGTGCCAGGTAGATGCGCGCCGCACGTGCGCCATGAAAGTGCACGAGCACGTCGTAGCCGTGGGCCTGCGTGTGCCCCCCTTCCTTGGGAATGAGCAGTCGACCCTTGCTCAGCGGCCTCGGCTCCGCGTACGGACCGAGCCCAACGTCGCGCGGATTGCACTCGTGGTGGCCCTTCGCCCGCAGCGTCGCATCGAGCGTCTCGATGCTCGGGCGAGGTGGGGTAGGGGGAATTAGCGCTCTGAAGGAGAGGCGCTGGGCCTGGTGCGGTTCCGCGAAGGCCAACTGGGGTGGCCAGAGTAGGGCGCCGATGACGCTGGCCATGAAAAGGCCGAAGACGAGCATCACGAAGGCTGCGAGCACGCCAGTCACTGGTGGGAGTGTCGGTCGCTCGGTTCCGGGTCGTTGCGGAGCCGCCGACCCTTGCCAGGGTGGCAAGCGCACGGTCTTTCCCGCCTTGCGTGGCGGCTTGGGCGCCGGTTGCGGGAGGATGAGGGTTCCGCCGGCACGGCGTTTTGGCTTCGTCATCAGCGGCGTATCCCATCAAGATCCGTGCCCCCCGGACTTGTCCCCGTCTTCGCGCGCGAGCTCGCTGAAACTCCCAAGCCCTCCGGAGACCCTGAGGCCTGGAGCCCTCACATGAGGTCGCCACCCCTCGACGAGGACCCAGCCTCATCGGGCTCTGAAGCGCAACGTCGCGAAGGTCATCTAAGCATGGCCTGCCGGGTAGCACGGAACGCGCCAAGCTCAGTCGCCCGAGAGCTTCGGATCTCGTATCATGTTCCCTCACCCAGGATGCGATCCCACCCATGAGCGAAGACAAAGCCTTCAAGAATCTCCTCGGCAAGGAAGCTGCGACGCAATTGGCCGATCAGGTTGGCGCAGCTTGGCAAGCGTTTGACAAGCTGCGATTCGTCAAGCTCGCCACGAACAAGCTCGGGGACCTCGAGCTCACCGATCGAGTGAAACAATTCTCGCGAGCGCTCGAGCAGACCCTTCCGGCCGACGTTCCCCGCGCGCTCGACATCCTCACGCGCTGCTTGCCCGCCCCGCTCCCCGACTGCGAGGCTGTCACCAACGGCTTCGTCCTCTGGCCGATCGGCCAGTTCATCGCCGACCGCGGCCTTGACCACTTCGAACCATCGATGAACGCGATGATCGAGCTCACCAAACGATTCTCCTCCGAGTTTGCCGTTCGCCCCTTCCTCGAACACCACCCCGAAGCCACCTTCGATCGGCTCCGAACGCTGTGTCTTGATCCAAACCCGCACGTGCGGCGCTGGTGCTCCGAGGGGGTTCGACCGAGGCTGCCTTGGGGAAAGCGACTCGGCGTGCTCGTCGACGACCCATCGCCAATCTTTCCTATCCTCGAGAGATTGAAAGACGATCCGGAACCCTACGTGCGTCGCTCCGTGGCCAACAACCTCAACGACATCTCCAAGGACCATCCCGCTCGCGTTATGGCCATTTGCAAGCAATGGTCCGATGGGGCGTCCGAGGAACGGAAGTGGCTCATCAAGCACGCCCTGCGCACGCTCATCAAGCAGGGCCATCCCGAGGCGCTCGCCCTCATCGGCTACGACAATCCGCAGCGACTTCAAGCTTCCCTCCGCATTCAACCGCGCACCATCGAGGTGGGGGAGAGCGTCCGCCTCGAACTCGAGCTCGTGACGACGTCGGCCCGTCCCCAGAAGCTGCTCGTCGACTATGTGGTGCACTTCGTGCGCGCGGACGGCACCGCGGGCCCGAAAGTCTTCAAGTGGACGACCACGACCCTTGCCGCGCGAAAGAAGCTCGAGCTCGCGAAGAACCACACGATGAAGAAGACGACCATCCGGACGCTGTACGCCGGAAAGCACCGCGTAGAAGTGCAGGTAAACGGGCACAGGGTGACCGAGGCGTTCTTCGTCCTACGCACTTGATCAACGCAGCAAGAGCCCGTCCATCGCCGCCAGACGAGGACGTGATGCGCGCGTTCCTCGAGGGGTCAGCCCACCAATCCTTGCTGCTTCCCTCGTCACTGCGTTTGGGCTCGAGCGACCGACGTCCGCGGAGGTTCGTCTTGGCTCGAGAGAAGCGTTCCCGTTTCCGATCGGCTCCAAGGTCCCAGTCAAATAGCCATGTACGCAGGTGCAACACCCCAAACTCTCGCGTCTTCTCCAGCGTTCGGTCAGGGACCTGGAGACCGCGGCGAGCCAGCCAGCCATCGAGCCACTAACTAGCCCCAAATCAAGCGCTGTTCGGTGCTTGGGTTTGGGGCTATCCGAGCCGAAGGCGAGGCGTTTTGGGGTGAGCCGCGTTGAGCGCGGCGAGGGGGCTTTGCGAAAGCCCCCTTAGAAGAACCTAGACCCAAAGCAACGCGAAGCGCTTGATTTGGGTCTAGCAACATCGTGAACCCTCGAACCCGCGCTTCCAGGAACGCAGTCCGCGGCCGGCACGCTGGGAAGTCGAAGGGGACCTGTTCCCTGCCACTCCGCTATTTGCCTTGCTGCACGACGTTTTCCCGACGTACGATCCACGCCTCCTCTTCCCGGTCGAGGTTCCGCCATGCGCTTTCCCATCGGGTCCGTCGCCGTCTCTACCGCCTTGCTCGCGCTGCTTCTGGCTTCCCCGGCCGCTGCGGGCGACTTCTACGTGTCCACGTCCGGTGACGACGACGTCGGCGACGGCTCCGCTGGGGCGCCATGGCGCACGATCCAGCACGCAGTCAATGCGGGCGTCCCGGCCGACGGCGGCCACACGGTCATCGTTGCCGACGGCGTCTACGACGGAAGCACGCTCGTGACCCGAGGCTTCGCAAATCCCGTTGTCGTACGAGCGGAGCGCGCTCTTCGCGCCAAGCTCACCAACCTGTCGGGCGATCGCGAGGCAATCCGCGTGTATGTGAACGGCCCCGTGAGGCTCACCTTTTCGGGCTTCGTCATCTCCAACGCTCATCCGAGCTACGCGTGCCCGAACGGGCGCGAGGACTACTACCTGATTCACCTGCAGGACGCGTCGGACGTGACCCTCCGAGACAACGTGATATTCGGCAACAACGCGCCGGGCCGCTGTAACGAATTACTCAAGATCAATCGGTCGCTCGACACCGTCTACGTGCGGAACGTGGTCGTGCGCGGGAACGTGTTCTACGACCCGGCCAATGCCGGCGGTGCAGACATGATCGACTCCGTCCGACCCGGTGAAGTCCGCATCTTCGAGAACATCTTCTTCGGCACCCCCGAACACGACCGGTCCCAGTCGTTCATCACCCTCAAGCGCCAAGCTCCCGACGATCAACCATCGAGTCCGCGCTACGAGGTCAGCCGCAACGTCTTCCTGCACTGGGGCGGCAAGAGCGATCAGGCTTTCGTGCAGTTCGGCGAGGATGGCGTTGACTTCCACGAGATCACGGACGCGCTCGTGGAGAACAACCTGGTAATCGGCGACTCACCCGCATCGCTCGCGGCACCCCTCCAGTTCAAGGGGGCAAAGGGCGTGCGCGTCCGAGCCAACACGATCGTAGGCGACCTACCTGGCGGATCGTTCGGGTTCCGCGTCGGAACGGAGGGCGACAACCCGCCGATGTCCGACTTCGACATCCGCAACAACATCTGGGCCGATCCCACAGGGACCATGACGAACCGTCTCGTCAATACCTACGGCGACGTCGACATCGCGACGATCACGCTCGACAACAACCTGTACTGGAACGCGGGTCAATTGCTGCCCACGAGCGGTGCGGTGACTCCGGCCCACGACGCGCACGCGGTCCAGGGCGACCCCCTGCTGACCGGCGACCATGCGGCGATCGTGCTGCCACGATGGGACGAGAGCGCAGGGGCGTTTGCGAGCGGCACGACGACGATACGCGAGGAGTTCCTGCGCCTGGTGGAGACCTACGGCGCGCTCGCGTTGGGCAGCGCCGCGGTCGACGCCGCAGACGCTACGCACATGCCCGCGGACGACATCCGCGGGTTCGCGCGCGACGGCACGCCGGACATTGGCGCATACGAGCTTGGTGCGAGCGCGAATGGCACGGGCGGCACAGCAGGGTCAGCTGGTTCCGGCGGTAGCTCTGGGGTGGGTGGATCGAGCGGTGCGGGCGGTACTGGCGGATCGAGCGGTATGGGCGGGACTGGCGGGACTGGCGGTGCGACGGGAAGCGGAGGTGCGGGCGGGGGCGTTTCTGGCTCGGGTGGCGGCTCGGCGGGCTCGAGCCCCACGATGCCGGGGAAGTCCGATGAGGATTCCGGTTGCGCGTGTCGAACGTCGCGTCCTTCGATGCCTTCCTGGTGGCTTCCCACCCTGGGTGCGCTCTTGGCCTCGATAGGATTCGCTCGACGAGGGAGGCGTGCTTCGGGCGCTGACTCCTGATTGCGCGGACGTGGGCGCCGCCAGCGACGGCCAGCCTATTCGCTCCACCGATCCGTCCAGACGACGTTCCAAGTCATCACGAAAGGTAGCAGTGTGTCATCGTTGCGCTCCAGGAGTCCGGACGCGGACCCGCGGAAGACGAGAGACCCATCCTCGCGTGTTTCGATGGACAGTGTGCAGTGACCGGAGTCTCCAGGCGCTTCCGCGACCGAATTCATGTTCGGGAACGTGCCCTCGGCGGTCTCCACGGTAACGGATCGCTCCTTGTTGATAGTGTACTCACACGGTTGAACCCCGGCGGGCTCCGTGGAGTTCACGGCATTGCCTGACCACCGATAGGTGAGGCCGATGCGCATCGGCTCCTCAAACCCTTCAACCTGCGCATTCGGCTCGATGAGAGCTACGATATTGGTAAATGGCGCGGCGGTCGGATCAGTCCAACTGCCGACGATCTCGGGGTAAGGGTCCGTCGTCTCCATCGAAACGCCGTCGAGCGTCAGCACGACGCCTTCGGGCAAGGAAGCGTCCGCTGCATCGGTCGCAGAGTCGTTCACGTCCCCATCGAGAACGATGCTCGTGTCCGCGTTGCCAGAGTCCGCCATGCTGCCCGCGTCTGCCCCTCCCGACCCGCCCCCCGACGACCCCGACGACGAGGCGTCTCCTGACGAACATGCGGTGGCAGCCATGGCCCCAAGCACGTGGAGCGTAACTGCGACCCGATTGGCTGTCTTTCTAAGCATGAATCCTCCAGGAATGGGGGGCAACGTTCGCGCGATTTGTGTCGTGGCTGACACCGCCCTGGGTCAGGTGTCTCCGAGCTCGAGCGCAGCGCGCTCCAACTGCTCGGCAAGTGTTTGAAGGGAAACGGGCTGGTCGGTCACGCGGGCGAGAGCGAGAACCTTTTCGACGACCAGGTTCTCGACGAGCTCGTCGACGACGGGCTTGGCGGCAACGGAGCTGGTTTCCAGTAGCTCGAGCACGGCTCGCGGGTCACGGTAGAGCTCCGCATGGTGCTCGAAAGCGGAGTGAACCTGCTCCCTGGTCGGATGCACGTCGAGCACCTCGACGAGGCTCTTGACGAGCATGGCGCCCACCACCCGCCTGCGAGCCAGCGGGGTGACGACGGTGTCTATCTTGTGCGGAGAGAGATGCTGTCCAAGCTCCTCGGCATCGCGCACCAGCGAAGCAACCTCCAAGCGAACCGTCTCGTCGGTGGGCTCTTGGTCGAACCCGGCCAGTAGCCCCTTCCACACGCGCAGACGCAGGATCTTCGCCACGGCATCCTCGCTCTGGCGCTCGAGCTGAGAGCGGACCTCGCGACGCAAGTCGAGCGCATCTTCGACGCCGAGCAGTCTTGCCAGGGCATTGAAGTCACGCTTGTCCTCGAGGCTGGGGGTGTTGTCCGCCAATGCCTTGAACGCCGCGGTGACATCGTCTTCCCGCACTTCGACCACCGGACGGACGATGACGAGGTGCCGACAGCGGTCGAGGTCGAAGGGGGGCAAATTTGCTTCCGATGGGGCCATGGCCTGTTCTTCATAGGGAAATCGGCGCGACGATGCAAGGCCGCATCCATGCCGCCGTCGCGTTCATCTGCACCCACCGATAGGCTCGTGTTGCCGCGCGATTTCCGGGTATACCGGCGTAGGAGGCCCTGGTCCATCCCACGTTGACGTCGACGTGGACTTGGACCTCAGAACATCTTCGTCAGCATCGCGACAATGCACTCGAGGCCAGTACACGTTACGGCCCGAGAACATCTACGGGACCGACCGAAAACGGTAGCTCATTGTCGCCAATGCAGCACGCTGGACTGAAAGCACAGAAGCCAAGTCCGGTCCCCAGGCAATCTGCCGTATTTCCGTACCCAAGCCTTCCCTGTTCGCCCCGCCCCCAACAGAGTACTCGATTCCCGTCCAGCGCTGCGCACATGTGTTTGTATCCGACGCCGAAGCTCGTGGGAGCGGCCCCCAGCGGTACGGAGCCCACGGACGCAGGCGATTCATCGTCGCCCACGTTGTCCGTGTTGCCGTATCCGAGCCGGCCGCCTTCACCATATCCCCAACACACGAGCGATCGGTTTGCCATGAGCGCGCAGGTCTGGTGCTCTCGCGCAGCGACATCAACGGCCGGGCCATCGAGAACAACGTGTTTGGGGCTCGACTCCGTGCCGGGAACGCCCGTTTGGCCCCAGCTCGAGTCACCCCAACACCAGACTTGTCCCGATGCCACCATTGCGCACGAGTAGTCATCCCCCGCTGCGACCCGAAGCGCGCGACCGGGAAGTGGGACGATCGGGCCTTCCGATGGTGGTTCATCGTCGCCAATGGCTTCGGACGACGGAGTTCCGAGCTGCCCTTCCCATGAACGGCCCCAGCACCGCACAGAACCATCCTCGAGTACCGCGCACGCGTGTAGGCTCCCGACCGCAATGTGGATGGCACGGCCTCCGAGGTCGATGGGCCCTACTGCCGATGGCGGCTCGTCGTCTCCTATGCAACAAGCTGGTTCTGCGCAACTCGTGAGACAGGTGCCCTGGACGTAAGACGCCTGTCCGAGAAGGGCCAGCCCGCCCCAACACTTGACTCCCCCGTTGTCGAGCAAGACGCATGTGTGGCCGTACGTGCCCGTGACCACGACTGAAACCTGGCCGCCAACATCGACATAAGGGAGCTCTTCGGGCGTCGTTGTTCCTGTCGAGTTGACGTTGGGGTATCCAAGGGCACCGACCGTCGAGCCTCCCCAACACTTGAGCCTTCCATCCACATACACAGCGCAAATGTGGCTGCCAGCTGACACTTGCGCTACCGTTCCGCCCATGGGCAAGTCTCCCATGCTAGACGGCGCTTCGTCGTCGCCGACGTGGCCAATCAAGCCATTGCCCAACTCCCCGAATTGATTCGGTCCCCAGCACCTCACACGGCCGGGATCGAGAAGCACGCAGGCATGGGCTCCTACGGTGATGTCTCTGATTCCGTCAGTGATGGCGGGACCACACACACCAGGCTGAAGGACTCCGCACATCGTACCCAACTCGCAATCGCCGCAGTCGGCGAAGCCGCCACATCCGTCCTCCACAACACCGCACTGATTTCCGCAAACAACCGGCACGCAGGCGCTATCCGGGGGAGGCGCGTCCTGGGCATCCTCTCCAACCTCGCTGGATCCGTCAGAGTCTGACACGTCCACCGCTGAGTCGGATGAATCCAAGCCGGCTTCGGACGACGGCCCGTCGCTGTGGCCACCGTCGTGGACGTCTGCTTCCAACGCGCCGTCCGCAGCCAATGGGCTGTCCTGCTGACCGTCGCAGCACGCTGCCGCGAACACCAGCGCGAAGACGCCAACGGGAGTACGTGGCCCACGACCTCGCCTCCATCGTCGCGGACGGTCGCTCATCGCGCTGAAGGGAGCCGCAAACATGACCCATGGAGAACACCGCATGCGAGAACGCCTGTCAAGAGAGGGGGCAGTTGCGCCGGGCCTGCGGAGCGGGCAACAGGCAACGAAAGAATGCGTCCGTTCAGAATTCCCGGTTCTCCGTCCCCTGCTCACCAGTTAGGCTGTGCTCGGCCACAAGCGCTGTTCGGGTCCGCACCTGGCGGCGATGTCCAACGCGGGCTTCGCGGACAGCGTGCGTGGCGCTCACATTGTTGCCGTGACGAAGCGCTTGCTTCCGCACGCGCCGACATCTACATGCGAGCCATGCGAAATGTCGTGCTTATCCTGACCGGTGTCATCCTCCTTGGCTGTGGAGGTGCTGTGACGAATGGCGCTGACATCCCAGCCGAGGCGAAGGCTGAACCCGCACCCGACAAGACCGCGCCAACCCCGCCCGAGGCGCCTCCCGCCGTGCCATCGCGCGACCCCAAGATCCTCGCGCTCGCGGCGTCGGCTGCGGCCTGCACGTACGAAGAGGGCTCGTTCGATGCGGAGTGCCCCGCCTACCGGGCCTGGAGCGACGAGGAAGCGCTCTTCGAGGGGGGCAAGGGCGACGACACGGTGTTTTCTTTGAGCGGTGACCCGGACGAGAAGCTTCGCGTCCTGGCGTCCGAGAAGCCCCTCGACGATTCCAGGGCCTACTTCAAGGACAAGGGTCGGGCGCGCCTCCTGTATGCGATGGCCCAACGCGAGACGCTGCCGTGGCTCGAGACCCGCCTGGGCGAATGGGTCGTGCGCACCGACGCCGAAGCGCTCGGTCTCGTCGCCGAGTACCGCGAGCTCGCGAAGAAAAGCTCAGTTGCCATGCGCAAATCGATCGCGACCTCGATCGGATACCACCAGACGCCCCTTGTCTTGGAAGTGACGCGCGCACTGCTCGCGGACCCGGATGCCTCGGTTCAGGCGAGCGCGATATCCGCCCTGTCCTTCGGGGGGATCACGCCTCCCAGCGAGCCCGTTTGCACGCTTCTCACCGAGCAGATCGCGCGCAACGACAACCTCGTCGGGGAAGCGTTGTGGGCAGGCAGCTCGAGCCAGTGTCCCGGCATGCACGACCTCGTGATCGCAGAACTCACGAAACGCGTGGGAGATCCGACGAGAATCACGAACGCCCTCGGCATCCGGCTCTCCCTCGCCGCGGGCGGCGTATGCTCGAGGACGAGCTCCGAGGAACTGAAGAAAAAGGGCTTCGAAGTAGCGTTGAAGCTCACGAACGCCAAGGTGCCGGACGTGAACACCCGCACGGCAGGGCTCAGCGCGCTCGCGAGCTGCGACAAGAACGCCGCGAGGAACGCTTTGACTTCGCTCACCAAAGACAAGGACAAGCGGGTGGCCGACGACGCCAAGAAAGCGCTCGACGCGTTGCGCTGAGCGCTTGGACTCGACCGCCAAATAGCAAATGCGGACGTGCGCACCGGGAGGTACACTCTCCGTTCCACCAGATTGGAGCGACGCCATGCCTCTCGTGCCCGTACCCGCTCTCCGATTGCTGTGCGCCTTGACCGCCCTGGGACTCGCGAGCTGCTCATCCAGCGAGGATTCGACCGATGGCAACGCGCCTGGAACGGACGCTGCCACCGAGGCAGGAACGAACCCGGACGGCAGCCCGAACGTCGATGGAAGCGCCGACGGTGGAACGAGCAACGACGGCGGCGACGGCGGTCCGGTGACGTGTGCGGAAGGCTACACCTGCTTTCCCGAACCCGGCACCGACGTCGTGTGGGTCATGAAGAACGACGGGAACGTCAACGGCCCTACCTGCAAGAAAGTCTGCGAGGACGCGCTTTCGGGAAGCTGCGCATATCATGCCTGTGATGAGGGAAGGCCTGTGGCGCATACGGACCTCGACGGGTTCCAGACGATCGCCGCCGGTCTTGGTTTCTCGTGCAGGGAAGGTGGTTGTTGGTGGCCCGAGGCGCCATCGGAGGGGCTGTATCTGGTGTCCATCGAGACGGACGCGAATGGCACCAAGTCGTGCTTCTTCCCGACGGAGTCCGCACACAGCTGCTCCAGCGATCCGGGGAATGCGAATTGTTTCGGCGAACGTTACGCGGCAGTCTGCCCTTGCGTCGCGAAGCCCTTGGACGAGGCGTGTGCATGGGACTGCCCGCCCAACAACACCACGCGTGCCGTCTGGAAAACCTCGGGGACGAGCTGTGTGGAGCGCATCAACTACTGGCGGAAGAGGGCGTGCGAGGAAGGCTGGGTCGAATGTCCCCCGGCTGGACTGCCCCCGATGGCCGAGTGCACAGCCTGTCACGCATGTGCCAACTCCGAGGCCGAATGGGACAAGGACCACGGCGCTCACGACTCCTTCGGACGCTGCGGAGAGTCGGTCCAGGGAGAAGGCGGGGGAGCCACCTGCGCCGACGTCATCGACTCCTTCGTGGCGGAACGGGCACCCGACGAGGACGGGGTCATGCGCTGCACCGGACATTGCGGCCCCATCGTCGCGCACGGCTGCCAAACGTTCTTCTGGGGCAAGGACCGCGACTCAGGCTTCCACACGCTCAACTGGCGTTCCTGCAACGCGCAGAAGTGCGAGGCCTTTTGCGATGACAACCCCGATGCCTGCTTCACTCACGAAACGTCGCCGCCCATGACCTGCGACGATCCCGGCGTCGGAAGCGAGCCGGGTCCCGAGATGACCTGTCCCTGAACCCTGCCCGAAGGGCTATGCGACTTCGCTGTGCGACTTCGCTGTGCGACTTCGCTGTGCGACTTCGCTGTGCAATCAGACGGGCCTCCACCATGGGATCGTGAATCGTACCCTGGCAATTGGTGCCGCATCGTGCGTCGTGGGGCTGCTCGCCGGCTGTGCGGGCCGCTCGAGGACCGCGAGCAAGTGGGCGTTGCTGTCGAGCCGCTCGTCGGCGTGCCCATGGACGGCTATCCCAACTACCAGGAGCGGCTCATGCTCGTCGCCATCAACCGTGCGCGATCGGCGCCGAACCTGTCTGGGAAAACGTCGTCGACGACAGCTACATGGTCCGCGAGGGCGACTGCAAAGGCCGGCCGCCGCCGGATTTCCCTCAGTCGATCAGGTTCTTGACGCAGGAAATCCCCTTGTCATGAACGATACAAGTGAAGTGTTCGCCCGCGGCCACGTCCTTCGGGTTCTCGATCCCGCGCACGCCACGGCCGTACCGCTCTTCCCCCTTCCAGCCGTGCATGCTCAGCTCGCCAGCGTGCGCGACAAAGAAGGCACCCCCTTTGCCTTGCCATAGGTCGCTCGCCTTGACCTCCATCGGCCAAAGCTGTACTTCCAACCCCTCGGGGCGCATGGAGACGGACTTCACCCCCTCGTCGTCGAGTACGTAGGTCCACGTCGAATCGGCCGTCAGCTTCTTCGCGCCTTTCACACTCTTGACCAGCTCGAGCTCGACCGAAGCGCTGTCGGGGAAGTTCTTCGCCGGGTCGTCGGTCATCGGCCTGCCGCGGACGGCTTCCGCGCTCGCAGCCGTAAACTTCAATCCTTCCCCATCGAGGACGAGCACCCAGCCAGGTTCCTCGTCGATCCGCACGCCGTTGACGCCGCGCGCGCCACGCACTCGCAAGGTGGGCAGCAGCTCACCCTTGGCGTCGGTCGTGAAACAACGAAGCTCGTATTCGTACTCTGCGCAAATGCCGTTGCCGCGAAGCGTGGGGTGGAGATCGCGAGGCTTCTCGAAGACGGGAATTGGTTTGATGTCCTCAATCTTGTCCGTGAAGCAGCTGACACCTTCCAAGCCACGCGCGCAGAACATGCGCTTGGCTGCTCCAAACGCGACGAAGTCCTCCGGCACGCCCGTCCCACCTCGTGCCAGCGCTCGCCCGTCGAGCCGGAAGCATCCCAATCCCATCTCGGAAATGGCGCATCCTTCTCCTTGCCGGAGCGCAAGCGCGGTCACCTTCCCGACCCCGTCGAACACCGTCGGTTCGTGAGCCGTCACGTTGCCCTGGGCTGCTTCCCAGCAGATCAGCCCGTTCGGCTTGCGAGCACAGTAGGTGTTTCCGGCGACCCACAAGCGGTCCGTTCCGTCCGTGTTCGGTACACCCTCCGTCGACACCCGGTTGCACCCCATGCTTACGAACGAGCCGCCGACCATCGCCATCGCCAAAACGCGTACGGGAGTCATGCGGCCAATCCTACCACTGGCCGCCACGGTTGCAAAAGGCGTTCGAATTCCCTATCGACTGTCGACCGACTGGAGACGCTAATCAGCCACCTACGGACGATCGACCACGACTTCGGAGGGTTACTTTGGACCCTGCACGCCGCAATACAACCCGCCCAATCCGTCGGGCATGCATTGCAGCCCTGTGCAGCAATCAGCGCTGCTGGTGCACGCGCTACCCGCCGGCACACACGCCGGCGCCCCGCCGCCTCCAGCGGTGCCACCCGTGCCGCCGCCACCTGACGCTCCGGCTTCACCCCCAGAGCCGCCCTGCCCCGCGGCCCCGCCCGACCCGCCGTCTCCCCCGCAGGCGAACCCGCAGAGTTCCTCCGACGGAAGGCAGAGGGCGTTGCAGCAGTCCGCCGGGTCGGTGCAGGACTCGCTTTCTTCCTTGCACTCACCACCCCCTGGTTCCGTTCCCGCCGTGGCCGGGTCCAGGCAGCGTTTGGGGAATTGACCTCCCGAGTCCGGCGGCCGTGGCTCATCGCACAGGTCGCTCTCGCACTGGCAGTCCGTCTCGCAGACCTCACCGTTCTTCAACAACACCTGGTCGGGCTTGCCGCACGTCGGATCCCCCTGCTTGCTGCACCGGGGAACACCCGATTCGTCTGCTTCGCAAACCTCCGAGCAACAATCACACCCATCCACGCACGTCTCACCGAAGAGGTTGGCTTGCCCCGTCGTCGTGAGCACGGGGCCCGACGGCCGGCAACCGCCGATTGGCAGGCAACGAAGGAATCCTTCTTGATCGCGGGCGCACCGGCCCGAGCAGCACTCCATGTCGTCCCCGGTACACGGCTCGAACGCGGGACGGCACCAGCCTAGCTTCGCACAGTAGCCACCTTCGCAGACCAGCGAGCAGCAGCTCGCGCCGGTCGCACACGGCTCGCCGGCGGGACGGCAATAGGGAAGCCGCGCGCAGGTATTCGTGTCCTGGTCGCAGATCGACGAACAACACTCGCTGTCGGTCTCGCAAGCTTCGCCCGTGGAAGCGCATGGCACACCGGTACCCGAGCACGCGCCCCCGCTGCACGAGCCTGAGCAACAGTTGTGATCATCCGTGCATGCGGCGCCCTCGTCGATGCATCCACCACCGCCGGGGCTGCATACGTTTCCCTCGCAGCGGTTCGAGCAGCAATCGCTCGCAGCGGTACAGCTGTCGCCGAGTGAGGCGCATGCGCCGCCCGCCTCGCACACGCCGTTCACACAAGACAAGTCGCAGCAATCGATGGCCGCAAGGCACGCATCGCCCGCTGGAGCGCACGCCCCGCCCGGACTCACGCACGCTCGCTCCGCGAGGCCGATGTCGGCGCACTCCCCACCGCCACAACACGCGAGGCCGGCGGGATCGCAGAACGAGCCAAGCGGCAAGCATGCGCCTCCCGCCCCCGCCGCGCCGCCTCCGCCGCTCGTGCCGGACACACCGCCTCCGCCCGTGCCCCCAGAGCCGGCTGTTCCTGCCGCCCCCGAACCGCCACCGCCCCCGGTTGCAGCCCCGCCATCCGTCCCCCCCCCCGCCCCACCCGAGTCGTCCGCTGTGCCATCGTCGCCGCACGCGTGCAGCGAGCAGGCAAGCCCGACCAGAATTGCCAGAGAGAGCGTAACGGGTTGCTTCATGATGATCCTCCTCGCAATCAGATAGTACCCGCACCCGCGCGGGAACAGGCAGGTCGAGATCGACAAAGTCCAATTTCGCCGCAAACGATCGGACGATAGTCAGTTCGAACGAGTTTCGGCATCAACGTCGAAGTGGCTGAGCGCGTTGCAAGCGAACTGGCCAGCCGACGGCGGCGTTTGCGATCCGTAAGGTCCCATCCCGACGACAAGCTCGGACACGTGGCCGATTGTGCTCTGGCCTCCGCTTGTGGCAGGCTACCAGCCATGCCGACCATCACATTTCGGGGTCAGTCCCTCACCTGCGAGCCGGGCGACAACCTCCGCGACTTTTTGCGGAAGAACGGCCTGTCTCCCCACAACCACATCACGCGCGTAGTCAACTGCCATGGGCTGGGAACGTGCGCAACCTGCGCCGTGGAAGTGCACGGTGAAGTCTCCCCGCCGTCGCTCATCGAACGGCTCCGGCTCCTTGTCCCGCCGCTGACCGGGCGCGCGGGGCTTCGGCTTGCGTGCAAGACCAAGGTGCTGGGGGACGTCGAGGTGATCAAGCACCCGGGGATCTGGGGACAGCGTACGGAGTGAGGGGAGACTCCCCCGTCCCGCGCTGCAAGCCCGACCCGCACGCTCGGATTCTCCGTAGCGATCTGGTGCAGCGCCGCGTTGCCATTGCTGTGCACAACGACTGCATTGCGGGTTTGGCATGCGCCGGAGGCGAGCTCAGCTCAGTCCGTCTTGCGTGGGTATCGGACACGGTCGACGGTCGTCAGAAGCTTCTGCCCGTTGTGACCAGCACTCCGCCTGAAGGGGACAGCCCGACGGTGGAATTGCACGCGCGGCTCTGGAAGCCACGTCCACACCGCGAGTCCCGCGAGCCCCGCGCCGAGGGAGATGGTGCTCGCCCAGGCAAGGCTGTTCGCACGATCGGCCGCGGTTTGGCCGTCAGCCGGGCAGTAGCTCCGTCCAGGAATGCAGCTGTCCTCCGCATCCGATTGTGCTTCGAGCGCTTTCACTCCCGTGACGGCGGACGCGGCCAGGCCCACCACGCCGACTCCCAACCCCACCCAATGCCACGTTGTGCGTTCCGTCTCCGGCTGCTCCCCGGGGTCGGATTCGGGAATCCGGCTTGGTTGGGGACGTGCGGGTAAGTCGGTGGTGGGCCTGGCAACCGTGGTCCATGGGGGTGGGAGTCTCGGTCCCAGTGAGATCCTTCCGCACCTACAACACTTCAGACATGTTTCCCTGGCCCCCCGAGGAACCGTCGGGCGCCTTCGTGCCTCCGGTTGCCTGGCCGCCCGTCCCGCCGTCGCCTCCGGAGCCGAAGCCCAGCGTCGAGCCGGAAACCTGGGGCACCCCGCCATGGAAGACTATGGCGTAAGAGGGGCCGCCGGTGCCGCCTGACCCGGACCCTCCACGCCCGCCATCGCCCCCCTTTCCGCCGGCGCCGCTCTCGGAAAGCTCCTGGCAGAGGGAGTTACCCGCACCCCCCGCACTGCCGACGCCACCTTGCCCGCCGTCTCCACCCGCACCACCATCGCCCCCATCACCGCTCTGCACGGTACAAGCGTCGAGGGTTACCTCGCTGTCCCAAATAAGCAGGGCAATCGATGCGCCACCCCCTTGCCCGGCCGTGCCGATCGTGCCGCCGCAGCCACCCATGCCTCCAGCTCCGCCCGACGGCGCCGTGATGCCGCCCGTAGACCACGCCCCGCCTCCGCCACCCCCGCCTTGTCCCGTCGAGCCCGTGGCTCCCGGATTGCCGCTCGCAGGCACATACCCCTGCACCGAAAGCGTGCCCGCCAACCCGGCCCCACCGTTGTTGCCATCCGACCCGGCAGCCCCGTCATCACCGGGCTTCCCTTCTGGGGAGGACTGCGTGCCCCCAAGCCCACCGGCCCCCCCCGTCGCGTTCACCAACCCCGTCGTGGGTGTCCCCTTCAGACCAGGGCCCCCGTCAGCCGCGACCAGTCCACCTCCGCCAGCCCCACCACGCGACCCACACGCGCTGGGCGCCGGCCAAACCCCGCCGGTCTGCGGCTGCCCTCCCACGAAGTTGCAGACCTTGCCGTCCTGCGCCGCACCTGCCGTCGCACCCGCGCTCCCGGTCGATCCGGGATGCCCTCCCTCCCCTGTCGCCCCCGCCCCCGCCGAAAGTCCACACCGACGCAGCGTCACCGCCTGGCTCTGGTGAACTCGAACCGCAAGGCTGCTGGACCCCGGCACGGTGGTCGACGCCGCAACGAACTCCATGTCCGTGAACCGCACGTCGCTCCCACCGTCGATGGTCAGCGCCACTCCCGCCGCAGGCGCCACCCGCGCTCGCCGCGTCGTCGAATACGTCCAGTCGTCGCAGTCCAGTCCGCCATAGACGTCCACGGCTCCCAGAGCGGCGTTCACAACGAGGTTCTCTGCGTAGCTCACGTCAGCATCCGCACAAGCATACACGCGCTTGCTCAGGAAGCTCGCGCGCATCACCCCGTGGCCTATCGTCGCGCACGGGGCGGCGCGTGTCCCGCAGTTCGTGCTGTCCGTGCCGGCGGGCGATACGAAGACACCGTGGTCCTCGTGGATGACGCAGGCGTCGCTGTCCGGCTCGGAAAGCGGGTCGCATAGGGGCTCCGAGACGACGTCCTCGACGGCACCGTCCGTACCCCCTTCCTGGCCACCGGCACCAGCCCCACCGTCCGTTCCGGCCGACCCCGCCACGCCCGCGTCCTCACCACCATCGGCGCCACCACCGCCCGTGCCGCCCGTGCCTCCGGTGCCATCGGGCAGGACCTCGCTGTCCGTACCGCCTTCCACGGCGGCTTCCGGGCCACCCTCAGAGACCCCGGCCCCTCCGTCTTGAACCGGAGTATCCTCGAAGTCGCTTCCACAGGAGCAGAGCAAACAAGACATCAGGGACAAGGGGACGGACGCGAGGACGCTTCTCATGGCTGGGGACCTCCATTGGGGGTCCTCCTGAAATAGCCGATCTCCCCTGCACGTGTCCATGCAGGGCGCGACTTCATGATCACCGGTCCAGTCGTGCCCTCACGTCTTCATACCCTGCATCGGCTGCCAGGATCTTCTCGAGCTCCGCCCGAGCCGCACGGTTTTCCCCCCGGGCCTCGAACACCAGGGCACGCTCGTAGCGAAGCGCCAGCAGCACGTCCTGCGACCGCTTCTTGGGCCGTGAGAGCGCCTTCATGAGCACCTCCCGGGCAGCATCGAGGCGGCCCAACTCCCGCAGCGCTCGCGCGCGGTACAACAGGAGCGTCGCATGCAGGTCATCGTCGCCCGCGAGCCGGTCGGTGAGTCCGAGCACGTACTCGAGCGCCTGCTGGTCGTGCTTCCACGTGTCCCAGGTCAGCTCCGTGAGGGACAAGAGCACAACAGAATCCGTAGGTTCCGACGCCAGCATGCCCTGCAGCACCTCGACCGCACGATGGGGGTTGCCAAGCCATTGCAGGGCTTCGACCAGGCCCAGGGCGGCGCTCTGCGGGCCCGGCGCCAGGGACAGCGACAGCTGCGGGGTGACGGGCAGCTCCATGGCGATCTCCACGCCCAGAGCATCGAAGCTCTCGCCGAGAACCTCCGCACGAGCGTGGGCGGCCTCGAAGGCGGCCAGCGCCTCGTCGAGTCGCTTGGCCTCGAGCAAGAGGAAGCCGGCCATCCAGCAGGCATCGGGCAACGTGCCCACCCGACGAAGGTGCTCGAGTGCGACCGCAGTCTGTTGCCCGTCAAGCGCCTGGCATGCGGACAGAAGGCACCGCTCAGCATCATTTCGGGGGGTCCGGGCGGGCGCGGGCGCGGGCGCGCGCTTCCCGTACGGGTGATGCTTCGTATAGGAGACCCCGGTTCCAGGGATCCCGACGGTGGTCCGCGCACCTTTGGGTCCCAGGGTGACTTTGGCGCCCCGCGGTCCAACCGACAGGCTCAGCCCCGACTTGCTGAGATTCACCGTCAGACCCGGGGCGATTTGGAAGCGTTTGAAGAATCGAAAGCTCATCGGTGTCTCCGCAGGGCAGGGAGCATAACTGAAGGAGCCACCTCGACCGGACACATCGAACAGGAGGGTTGCCGGGTGGGAGTCGCTCCACCAGATCGTCATCTATGCATCTCATCCGCGGCTACATCGCGACGACCCTCGACGGCTGCATCGCCGACCCTGAGGGGGGCGTTGGGTTTCTGGATCCCTACGGTGCCGAGGAAGCAGGGTACGCCGGCTTCCTTGCGGAGATCGGGACGATCGTGATGGGGCGACTGACGTACCAAGCAGTGCGTGAGATGGGAGGGTGGCCGTACGAGGAGAAGCGATGTCTTGTCGTGTCGAGCCGCCCGCTCGGGCCTCTTCCCGCCAACACGACCGCGTGGACGAGGGGGGTGGACACCTTGGTTGCCCACCTCCGCGCGCTCGAAGATGACAGAGACGCGTGGGTGCTCGGGGGCGGCAGGCTCCAGCAGGCGTTTCTCGACCGAAGCGCGCTCGATCGCCTGGAGTTGTTCGTGGTGCCGGTGATTCTCGGCAGGGGCCTTCCTCTGTTTCCCGGCACCGATGTCCGGCAAACGCTGCGGCTCGTGGACGTGGGGCGGGTCGGCGAGATCGCACGACTCGTGTACGAGCGGGGCTGATCCGACGGAGAAACGGAGGCTTGCCCCCAACCACATCGGAGACTAGGGTGCGACAACTTCAAGAAAGTTGAACTTTCGACAAACGATATACGTCCTGCCTCCGACCGAAAGGCCTCCCATGCTTCGCACTCGCCTTCTCCCCCTGCTCCTCGTCACCCTCGGCGCGTCCCTCACTGCCTGCGGCTCCGATGACGAAAGCCCATCCGGGGACTCCCCGGACGCGTCCGCTCAGGATAGTCAACCCGACACCCACCAACCCGACGCCTCTCAGCCCGACACCAGCTATCCCGATGTGGTGCCCGAAGCCCAACAGCCCGACGTCGCGTCCGAAGCGGAAACTGATGGGTCCCCCGACGTGGAGACCGACGTCATTCCCGACACCTCGCCCGATGTGGAGACCGACGTTACCCCGGACGTGATTCCGGACGTGGTGCCCGATGTGCAACCGGACGTCACCCCCGACGTGATTTTGGACGTGGTGCCCGATGTGCAGCAGGACGTGCTTCCCGACGCAGGTTGCACGGCGCCCATGGCGGAGTGCGACGGCAACCTCACCGATCTTTGCGAGACCGACCTCGACACGAGCGCCGATCACTGCGGGAAGTGCGGACGCGGCTGCCAAGGGTCGACCTGCGTCGACGGCCAGTGCGCCCCCGTGGCCATTGCCGACACCGATGACTTCGGCTTCAATGCACCGAAGGGCATCGCCGTCGATGCCACCTCGGTCTACTTCACCGTGTGGACCTCGAGTGGCAAGGTCATCAAGGTGGGCAAGGACGGCACGGGACTGGTGGAGCTTGCGAGCAGCCAGGCCAACCCGTTCGACATCGCGGTCGACGGGACGAAAGTGTACTGGACCAACGGGATCGGCGGGCAGGTGCGCTCGGTCGCGAAGGCCGGCGGCGCCGTGACTGACATCGCCACGGGGCAGGCGTCCCCCTACGGGATCGCGGTGGATGCCAGCCACGTGTACTGGGCCGACAACGGTTCTGGCTCCGCCACGTCCGGCAAGGTGATGCGCAGGGCCAAGGACGGGTCCTCGGCAGCCACCCAGCTCGCGGGGTCCCGGCCCTATCCCTATGCGGTGGCCCTCGATGACACCCACGTGTACTGGACCGAGTACACGTCGACGGGCGGCGTCTACCGCGCGGAGAAGGACGGCGCGAACCTGCAGCCCATCGCCACGGGCCAGACCTGGCCCTACGTCATCGCGCTCCACGGGGACAAGGTGTACTGGACCAACCAGAGCACGACCGGCGGGGCGGTGATGGTGGCGAGCAAGGTCGGGGGCAATGCCTCCGTGCTCGCTTCGGACAATGGGAACCCGCGCGGCCTCGCGGTGGATGGCAACGGCGCGTACTGGACCTCCTACAGCCAGGACCGCATCATGTTCGTCCCGCTCTCGGGCGGCACGCCCGTGCTGATGGCGGAGGGCGGCCTCGGGTACAGTCCGTACGTCAAGGGTCCCGACCGCCTGGCCCTCGACGCCATGACCCTCTACTGGACGAACCTGGGCTACTCGGTGGCAAAGATGGCCCGATAGGATTGTCCCGTCTCAGGAACCAACCACGCCCGGTATCTCGGGAAAAGGGTCGCCGAGGTGGCCGGGAAGCTGTCCGGGGCGTGACCTGACGTCGACGAATCTCCCATCTGCGTTACGGCTGGGTTGCCGCGCCCCCCGACAGCTACTAGGAAGGGCTGAACGCGTCGGTCCCCGTGGGGCCGACTCCCGGGGCTTTCCACCGGGATCGCATCGAGGAGATCACGTCATGAGCCTGAAGCCTGGTGTCGTCACCGGAGAAGACTACAAGAAGCTGGTTGCCGCCGCGAAGGCCGGTGGGTACGCGCTGCCCGCCGTCAACGTCACGAGCACCAACACCCTCAACGCCGTCCTCGAAGCCGCCGCCAAGGCCAAGAGCGACGTCGTCCTCCAACTGTCCAACAGCGGTGCGCAGTTCTACGCGGGCAGCGGCATGACCGACGGGTTCCAGGCCAAGGTCATCGGGGCCGTGGCCGCCGCCCAGCACGCCCACCTCGTCGCAGAGCACTACGGCATCTGCGTCGCCATGCACACCGACCACGCGAACAAGAAGCTCATCCCGTGGGTCGAGGCTCTCGTCGGCCACAGCGAGAAGCACTTCGAGAAGCACGGTCGCCCCTTGTTCTCCTCCCACATGCTCGACCTCTCCGAGGAGACCCTCGAGTTTAACCTCGGCGAGTGCGCCAGGATCCTCCAGCGCATGAGCAAGATGGGCATGAGCCTCGAGATCGAGCTCGGCGTCACCGGCGGCGAGGAAGACGGCGTCGGCCAGGATGTCGAGAGCATGGACAACGCCAAGCTGTACACGCAGCCCCAGGACGTCCTGCTCGCGTACGAGAAGCTCGAAAAGCTCGGCCACTTCTCCGTGGCCGCCTCCTTCGGCAACGTGCACGGCGTGTACAAGCCGGGCAACGTCAAGCTCCGCCCCGAGATCCTCGAGGCCTCGCAGGCCCTGGTCCAGAAGAAGCACAGCACCGCCAAGAACCCGCTTCACCTCGTGTTCCACGGCGGCTCCGGCTCCGAGAAGGAGAAGATCCATCAGGCCGTCGGCTACGGCGTCTTCAAGATGAACATCGACACCGACACCCAGTTCGCTTTCTCCCAGCCCATCGGCGCCTACGTCGAAAAGAACCCGCGGGCCTTCAAGTACCAGATCGACCCGGACAACGACACGCCCTACAAGAAGTTCTACGACCCCCGCAAGTACCTGCGAGCCGCCGAGCAAGGCATCGTCGACCGCATGCAGGAAGCCTTCGCTGACCTAGGCGCCGTCGGCAAGACCCTCGCCGGCTGACGTCAAAGAATCACTCCCTCACGTTTGACCTGCTTTGACGGGAGGGATCCCAACCGCCCGCGTACGCTCCGTCAACAACGTCGACATGATCGACAACGGAGGACGTACACGATGAACACTTCTCAATCCACAGGTCCCAAAGGCAAGGTTCGCGGCTTCTTCTCCTTCTTCGGCCTGCACCTCCTCACCCTCGGCGTCTACAACATGGTGTGGTGGTTCAGCGTCGCCAAGGAAGTGAACTCCTTCCTCGGCAGCGACCGCATGAGCGCCGTGAAGATCATGCTGCTGTCGCCCATCACCCTGGGCCTCTACATGATCTTCTGGCAGTTCTCCGAAGGCCCCAAGATCATCAAGGAAGTACAGTCGCGAGCGGGACTGCCCCAGAAGGCGCCCTTCCTCGCCGGCCCCTGGCAGTTCCAGAGGTCCCTCAACCAGGTGTGGGGCGCACTTCCCGCCTGAGCCCTCCGCTGAACCCCGCCTCCCCCGATCTCCCTCCCTCGACCCCACACCGCCCATGTACAGTAGGGCATGCCCTCACGCCGCGACCAACAGGTGCGGTCCAACGCGCCCCGTCCCGTCGAGCCGCTCGTCGGAAGAAGTCTCGCCGTGGCCCAGCTCGCGCAAACCCTCCAGGGCAGCCATCGCGTCGTCACCCTGACGGGACCCGTCGGCGTGGGAAAGTCCCGCCTCGCCTGGGCCGTCGCGGAACAAGTGTGTCGCAGCGGCGCCTTCGAAGACGTCCTGTTCTGCGATGTCGACGGGATCGACACGGCCGAGGCCTTCGAAGACGTGCTCGATCGGTCGGTGGGTCAAAGGGCACGTCAGGCCCGCAACCTGTCGAGGTCGCTGGACTCGCTCGGGCAAGTGCTGGTCGTGTTCGACGGAGCCGACGGGCTGGACCCCCGCCTCATCTCCGAAACGCTTGCCCATGCCCCCTCGATGACCTGCTTGGTCACGTGCCGTCGGGTCATGGGGTTCGCTGAGGGAGTCGTGCACGAGCTAGGTCCTTTGGACGTGCCGGAGGGGGACGCGCTCACGGGGGAGGCAGTGGCGTACTTCCTTTCGTGCGTGGGGAAAGTGCGTCCGGACTATGTTCCGGCGGAGGCGGAGGCGCCCTTCGTCGCAGAGCTGGTGCGGGAGCTGGACGGGTTGCCACTCGCGCTGCAGCTTGCCGCTCCCCGGCTTGCGGTCATGGGTCCCTCGGTGCTGCTGCATCGACTGCGCACGAGCCGCTCGAGCTTGCGGGCCGGGGACGCCACACCGCCCGCTCACCGGTCCTTCGACACGGCGATGGGCAGCGCGTGGCAGGCGCTTTCGGACGAAGAGCGCGGTGTTCTGACGCAGCTCACCACCTTCCCGGGGAGCTGGACGGTCGAGGCCGCCGAGCGTGTCGTGCAGTCCCCTGCGATTCCGGTGGTCGATGTGCTGATGGCGTTGCGACATCGCTCGTTGCTCTGTGCGCAGACGGAAGAGGGCGGCGCGGTGCGGCTGCGCATGCTGCGGGGCGTACGCAACTACGTGTTGCGGTACGGAGAGCCCCTTACCCTACGGGAGGCCCGCGGGAGGCATGCCGAGCACTACGCGCAGGAGGCGGACCGACGAGCCGGCGAGGCCTGCACGCCGGCCGGTCGAGAAGCGCGAGCGTGGCTGACCGCGGAGAAGGACAACTTGCTTCAGGTCATCCGCGGGGTCACGACGGGAGAGCACGTGACGGCTCGGGCCGCAGAGCCGGCGTTGCGAGTCGTGATCGCGCTCGGCCCCATGCGCCGCGACATGACGCCCGGCGGCGAGCTGGACGCGTTGCTCGAGAGGTCGCTGGAGGCGACGAAGGATTCGGGCGCCGATCCGATGCTGTACGCGCGGGCTCTCGTGCTCCGGGGAAGCCTGCGACGATCGAAAGGGGCCTTGCAAGCCGCGCTGCGTGATCTGATGCACGCGCTGCGCGTCGCGCAAACCCTTGGGTCACGCGAGGTACAGGGCAAGGTGTTGCTCGAGATCGGTTGGGTGCTGCTCGCACGAGGCGAAGTCGATGCCGCTGAGGACCACTTCCACCAAGCACTCGGAGCCTTCCAGGACACCAGCGCCCTCGCGGAGGAAGCAGCCTCGTGGCAGGCCCTCGGCGAGCTTCGGGCAAGACAGGGAGGGCTCGAGGAAGCTGCCACGCTGATGGACAGGGCCGTCGCCCTGCTGGTGCGGTCCGGCGATCCGCAAGCCGAAGCTGCGGCGCGCTGCATGCTGGCGCGCGTCGGTCTCCACACGCAAGACACCGCGCTCGTCGACAGCCAGATGGGCGCCTTGCGTGCGCTGGCCTTGTCGCCCCAGGACCCGGCCCGGCTCGAAGCTGATCTGCTCGAAGCGATCCTGAAGCACGACACGTCGGAAGAGCCGGACCCGAATCGATACGTGCCGATCGAGGCCGCCGCACGCAAGCACGGGTGGGCAGGCCTGGAGGCCGACGCCCTCGCGTTTCAAGCGGTCGCACGGGCACACGTGGGAACCTTCGGCCAAGCCCATGCCCTGCTGCGAAGCGCGGTCGCCACGCAGGCCCTGCGACGGGAGGCACTGTGGACGTCCATCGGCGGGGCGCTCGATGCGCGGGTCTCTCCGTCCGCGTTACCGCCCCTGCCCGCCCCCCCGAGCGCGGATGACCCGGACGCGCCCATCGCCGAAGCGTTTCGTCAGGTGGCCTCGGACCCGTCGCGGTGGGCGGAAGTGAAGCAGAACCTTGCCAAGCAGGCCGAACGAGACATCGTCGTTCGGCTCGCGCTGCGCGTTCTGGATCGCACGAGCCACGCCGCACCTGCGCGGCCGGTTCCGGCGCATGCGCTCGTGGTGGGTGGCGGAGGGCGTTGGTTCCGCATGCCTGGCGAGCCGGTGGTGAGCCTGGAGCGACGCCGTCCACTCGCGCTGTTGCTGGATCGACTGGCCGCGGTGCGATGTGAGTCAGGTGAAGCGGCGCTTGCCTGGGACACGTTGCAGGAGGCCGGGTGGCCGGGAGAGCGAATCCTCGCGGAAGCAGGGGCGCACCGGGTGCGGGTCGCGATTTCGACCTTGCGGAAGCTTGGGCTTCGCGACGCGTTGGAGACGACGCCCGAGGGGTACCGGCTCGCTTCCTCGCTCGTGGTGGTGCGTGCCGAAGGAGATGGCGTGTGAGCTGGTTCGTGGTCGATTCGCGGGCCGTGGAGGACGCGTGTCGCGGCTACGAGCGGATCGGCATCGCGTTCATCCTGGTGGGGTCGGCCGGGGTTCTGTTCGGGATGTTTTGGTCTTCCTTCGCCGTGTTGTGCTTGATCCTGGGCATCGGGACGGGTCTCGTCCTTGGGCTCGTGGTAGGCGTGGGGGGACTGATGCCGATCGCCGCAGGCGCCCTCGTCCTGGCATTGGGTGTGCTGCGGCGCGTCTGGGCGGCGCGTCTGCGTGACTTGCAGACGCTGGCCCACGGTGCGGGCGGCGTGACCCACGATCAGGCCGCCGCGATCATGGGGGAAACGAGCGCACGAAAGCTCCTTCGAAAGGCCTGCGAGATGGGGGTCGCAGCCCCCGGGGGCCCGGCCCGCTCGTGAGATGGCACCGGGTCCACCCTGCTTGCCCCAACCCAACAACACCGCTAAACAGGATCGCGCGGAGCCGAGGCCAAACTGGTGAATGCGGAACCGGGAACAGGGAATGGGCAAGTGCTTCGGTTTCCACTTCCCGGTTCCCCGTGCCCGGTTCACCAGTTCGTTGGCTCCTGGTCAGCGCAATTCTGTTTAGGTGTTCACCGCAGGTAGCCGTCCGAGGAGCAACGCAGCGTGCGCATCGACCCGTCCCGACACGGAAGGTTCAAGCTCTCGAGTTTGATCCGTGCCGTCCTCTACGCGGTCGTAGCCATGCTCGTGTTCGGATTCGCCGCATTCTGGCTCGTGATCGGCATCACGACGATGTTCGTGGCGAACGAATACCCCATCGTCAACGGCGTCCTCTTCCTGCTGTTCGGCACGGTAATTCCCGGCATTGGCGGCGTGTTGACCACCTGGCGTTCCGTCGTTCACTTCCAGCGCCTCAGCCGCATGCGACGCTTCGTCGCGGCCCTCGCGAGCGGACGCGTACACGGCCTGGAGGATCTGGTCGAGGCCATGAGAGTCTCGGCTGCCGTCGTGCGAGCCACGGCCTTCGAGGCCGTGACCTGGGGCATCCTCGGCTCGGATGACGTGCTCACGCTCACGACGCCGTCGAGGCCCGGCTCCCCCGAGGCAGCGCATTTCCCTGGGACCGCCACCGCGGCCACCGCCCCGACCATGGTGGCGAGTCCCGTGGCAAGCTCCCATCCGGCGGTGCCACCCTATCCACCGACGCCCGCGTCCAGCTACCCGACAGCACCTGCCTCGAACTACCCTCCTGCCGTTTCCGTCTTGCCCCTCTCGTCTTGGGTGGGCCGCACGCTCAAGGATACGTGGCAGGTGGAGGCGCTGCTCGGCCACGGCGGCATGGGAGCCGTCTTTCGCGCGAAGCACTTGCGAACGGGTCGTCGCTACGCGCTCAAGATCATGCTGTCCCATGCGGAGCTGACGTCCGAGGCGCTGCACCGGTTCGAGCGAGAGGCAACGGCTGCGAGTGCGCTCGGGCACCCTGGCATCGTGGCGGTTCATGACTTCGACCGCACGCCGGACGGCGCTGCGTATCTGGTCATGGACCTGTTGGAGGGGGAGACCTTGCAGCAGCGGCTCGAGCGGCGCGGCATGCTTCCGTGGCCGGAGGCGCGGCGCATCGCGCTGGAAGCAGGCGACGCGCTGGCGAGTGCGCACGAAGCCGGGCTTCTGCATCGGGACGTGAAGCCGGCCAACCTGTTCCTCGCGCGGGATCGGAAGGGTGAACGCGTGGTGCTGCTCGACTTCGGGCTCGTGAAGCGGATGGGGTCGGGAGTGATGTCCCGCGTGACGGCGAGCGGGGCGGTGGTGGGCACACCCCTGTACATGTCTCCGGAGCAAGCACGCGGAGAACGGCTGGACGCGCGCTCGGACCTGTACGGGCTCGCGGTCGTGGTGTTCGAGATGGTGGTAGGCGTGCCTCCCTTCTTCGACCGCACGCAGGCGGCTGTGTATGCACGATTGCTGCGGGAACCCGCCCCGAAGGCCAGCAGCATCTCCCCGGCCGCTTGCCCACCAGGCTTCGATGACGTGGTGGGCAGGGCGCTATCGACGCGTCGCGAGGATCGGCAGGAGAGCGTCCGAACCTTCGTGGGGGCACTGGCCGTGGTCGGCTCCCCTCCCACGAAGGCTGGCCGAACCGCAATCCTGTAGGCAGCTATCGTCGCGAGATTCGCGTCCAGATCGACGATGCCACGAACAGCAAGCTCATGACCCCAGCCCCGCCGAGGCAAGCCACGGCCAGGGACGAGTCGCCCGCGAGGTGCAGTTGCAGGGCCGAGATGCCGAACGCGATCCCTGACAGGGCGTACACGACCTGCCGAGAGGCAGCGTAGACGAGGCGAGCGCCCTCGCGCACGTCGCGCACCTTGACCTCGAGCTCGCCACGAACGGCCTTGGACAGGTACTTGTGAAGGTCCTCGGGCAACGTGACCGCCCGCATGACCATGTCCTTGGCAGCTTCCACCGCGATCTGCGCCCAGTCCCGGTTGCCTAAGACGAACTCCTTGAGGTACGGGCGAACCACGTCCATCGGGTTCATGTTCGGGTCGAGATGAGTGCACACCCCCGTGAGCAGGATGAGGGTTCGTTCGAGCAACACCCAGTCTTGCGGCACCTGAAAGGTACCCGACAGCTCCTTCATGCCGATGTTCATCCGGCGCAGGTCGAGCAGGTTCTCGAAGCCCCGCTGGGGGTCGACCTTGATGTCCTTGAGGTTGAAGCTCTCGAGCTTGATCTCCTCCTGGAAGCGATCGTGCAGGTACTCGATGACCTTCTCGCTCACCTCGGCGTCGGACCGCTTGGAGATGAACCCCATCTTGCGCATCGACTTGATGAGACGATCCGTGTCTCGTCGCAACGCTGCTTCGAGGAACTCGGGTATCCCTTCCCTCATGTCTCGCGACAGCTCCGCGACCGCGCCAAAGTCCAGCAAGATGAGCCGCCCCGACCGCGTAACCAGCATGTTCCCAGGGTGCGGATCGGCGTGGTACACGCCGTCGACGAAGATCATCTGGCAGTAGGTTCGCACCACTCGACGAGCGAGCTCGCTCCGATCGATGCCAGCCTTCTCGAGCTTGGCCAGGTCTCCGATCTTAATGCCGTCCAGGAAGGTGGTGGTCAGCACCCGCCCCGTGGAAAGCTCGCGGATCACCTTCGGAAAGCCCACCTTGTCGTCGTGCGCGAAGTGCGCGGAGATGAGCTCGATGTTGTTCGCCTCCCCGTCGAAGTCGAGCTCCCGTCCGATCATCTCGCGGATCTGCTGGTAGCTGACGTCGAGCCCCTGGATGGGGAAGAAGAAGCTGACGATCTGCATGATGCGACGGATCGTCGTGAGGTCGAGGCGGCAGACCTCGTCGATGTCTTTGTGCTGTACCTTGACGGCCACGTGGGTGCCGTCTTTGAGGTAGGCCTCGTGGACTTGCCCCAGGCTGGCGCTTGCGATGGGGCGGCGCTCGAAGCGCTCGAAGACCTCATCGACGGGTTTGCCGAACTCGATTTGGATGCGCTCGGCGATCTGGTCGAAGGGGCGAGGCGGGACGCTGTCCTGGAGGCGCTCGAGCCCCGCGCGGAAGGCCTCCGGGAGGAAATTGGCCATGATGCTGAGCAACTGGCCGACCTTGATGAACAGCCCCTGCAGGGCGACGATGGTGCGCTCGACACGCCTGGCGTTGAGCGGATGGGCAGCTTCCAAGCGCTGCATCATCCAGGTAGGTCCCATGAGCTTGCCGCCAAGGGTGATCCACAGATAGCTAAAGCAGACCTGGAAGGTCGTCAGGTAGGCGCGAATGAAGCGGTAGCTCCGAACGCGGGTGCTCGAGATCTCCAACGGCTGCGCCGGCACGGCGGCAGAGGAGGGGCGCTCAGGCAAAGGAAGGGGCGGGGGGGCCAAGCCCTGGATCGTGCGCACGCGCGAGTCCTCCTGACCAGCAGGGTCGACAAGACCGACGGAGGATGGCTTCTCGGAAACGGGTGCCGGTTCGGCGGGTTGCACGCGGGGAGCGTAGCACGGGGGCCCGATGGCCTGTGGGCCGTCGCTTGCTCCACAGTGCTTCCGACTCTCAGCCCAGTCGTCTCCATCCATACGCCAAAGCCCCGGCAATGAATGGCTGTCCGCCTTCCCTCGTCGAATCCCCATGCGTCGAGCCCCAGCCCTGGCACTGGCCTGCCTTTCGGTCGCCTGCTCCGCCGAGTACCAGACGCCTCGCACGCCCGAGGCGGGACGTGCCCACGTTCGCGTGCTCAGCTACAACGTCAACTACGGGATCGCTGGCGACGAGCCGACCGTGGAGGCAATCCGAAGTGCCGAGGCCGACATCGCGTTCCTGCAAGAGACGACCCCCGAATGGGAGCAAGCTCTCCGACCCGCCTTCGAGGGGTCCTATCCGCACATGGAGTTCCGCCATTGCTGCGTGGCGGGCGGGCTTGCCGTCCTCTCACGGTATCCCTTCGCCGAGGAAGCCTATGTCGACCCGCCCGCCGGAGGATGGTTCCCGGGCTGGGTCGTCACGGTCGACAGCCCGTTCGGGAAGCTGCAAGTGCTGCAGGTCCACCTGCGCCCCCAGATCAGCGACGGCGGCAGTGTCGTCAGCGGCTACTTCGGAACCCCTCGGATCCGGGAATCCCAGATCAAGCACTACGCCAAGCATCTCGACCCGTCCTTGCCCACGTTGATCGTGGGGGACTTCAACGAGGAGCCGGACGGCAGGGCCTTGACCTACCTGTCCGAGCTTGGCTACCGCTCCGCACTCCCCGCCTTCGCGGGGTCGGAGCCCACGTGGCGATGGCCCACCAGCCTCTTCACCCTACGCCAGCAACTGGACCATATCGTCGTCGACCCGAAAATCGAGGTGCTCGATGCGCGGGTCTTCGAGCAGGGACGCTCCGACCACCTGCCCGTTGTCGCGGTGGTCCAGTTGCGCTGAGACCAGTCCACTCGCCGGCCGTCAAGATGCCGCTATGATGAGCGCATGAAGTCTTCATCCGTCGCCTGGGTCGCCCTGGCTGCAACTCTCGTGAGCTGCAGACCCGCGGCCAAGCGAGCAGAGTTCGCCTCCGGCTTGCCCACCGTAGAGGCCTCGTCCCAGGAGAAGAGCATCGAACGCGAGATGTTCGACCGCCTCAACGTCGACCGGAAGCAGCGCGGGCTGCCGCCTCTTTCGTACGACGATCGACTTGCCGAGATCGCACGTTTTCATTCTCAGGACATGCGGGACGCGGGGTTCTTCGGCCATGACTCGCCAACGACCGGGTCGCCGCAGGACCGCATCGACAAGGCCGGCTACCTGGCCGCGGAGTCCAGGGAGAACGTGGCCTTGGCCCCCGACGTGACCACAGCCCAGGACCAGCTCATCGCGAGCCCGGGACACTACGCGAACATCGTCGCCACCACCGTCACGCATGTTGGAATCGGGGTCGTGCGGGACAAGGAGATTCCAGGCCAGGTGCGGGGCTACTACTTCACCCAGTTGTTCGCCAAGCCGGTGGCGACGATGACGCCGGAACAAGCGCGGGAGGTGGTGCTGGGCAAGGTGGCACAATCGCGGAAGAAGGCGGGGCTGATGCCGCTCCCGATGAACCCGATCCTCGAGAAGTTCGCGAAGGAACACGTGGGACGCGTCGACGCGCGGGCGCCGGGACGCACGCTCGGGGAGATCGGCGAGAGCGCGGTGAAGATGCTGAGCAAGGAGCGCGGGCTGAACCTCCGGTCGGTGGAAGCCGGCGCGCAGGCGGCCTTGGGCGCCGACCTCTTTCGCCCGGAGGACATGCTCGACTCGAGCGTTCGCGCGATGGGGTTCGCGATCGCGACGGGCACGGACGAGCGAGGAAAGCCCGTGCTCACGATGCTGATGCTGGTGGGGCGATGAGGGGAGCCTAGACCCAAATCAAGCACGGCTCGAAGAACGTGCTTGGGTCTTGCGGCCATCCGAGCCGAAGGCGAGGCGTTTTGGGGTGAGCCGCGATGAGCGCGGCGAGGGGGCTTTGCGAAAGCCCCCTTGGAAAAACACCGCGAAGCGCTTGATTTGGGTCTATCGGCCGAGCGCTTCGGCCCGGTTCACGATGCGGGGCGTGATGAAGATGACGAGCTCGCTCCGGGCATCGCTCGCGCGGCGCCGCTGGAAGAGGAGCCCGATCAGGGGGATGTCCCCGAAGAACGGCACTTGGTCGAGGTTTCGGCCGGTGTTGCGCGTGAAGATGCCACCGATGACCGCCGTGTGGCCGTCCATGACGAGCAAGTCCGTCTCTGCTTCGCGCTTGAGGATGGTGGGATCGCCGCGGGCCGAGGTCTGGGTGAAGTCGGGCTCGTCCCGGTTGACCTTTACGCGCATCGACACGCTGCCATCGGCGGTCACATGCGGACGGACGAGGAGCTGCAGCTTCGCTTCACGGAAGGTGGTCTGAACACCCATGGCGCTGACCTGAGAGAACGGGATCAACGTGCCCTGGCTGATGTTCGCTTCGTGGTTGTCGAGGGTGAGGATGCGCGGGCTGGAGATGATGCGAACCATGCCGCTGGTCTCTGCAGCTGAGAGGCGCAGGGCGAGGTTGACCGTGTTGTTGATGTGGCCGAAGGTTAGACCAACCGCACCGCCGGACCCGGTGCCGACAGTGGCGGGCAGATTAACCGCGAAGTTTGGGTTCTGAACACGGCTGCTAAAGGGAGACAAGCCCGCAGTAGGCGTCTCGCCGTCGGATGCGCCACCCGCCATGCCGACGCTCGACGGGAACGCGAGACCGGTCGGGTTGCCCGTGGCGGAGGAGAACGAGGCGTCACCGCCCCACTGGACACCGATGTCTCGCATGTAGCGGCTCGTGGCTTCCACGATTCGCGCTTCCACGAGGACTTGCGGGGTCTGCGTGTCCAGGGATCGGATGAGCTCCTCGACCTGGTTCAGGTTGCCCGGTACGTCGCGCGCGATGAGCATGTTGGTGCGGTCGTCGACCGCAATGGATCCACGGGGGGAAAGCAGGTCCTTGGCGCGTGCCTGGACGTCGCCTGCCGAGGCATAGGACACCGGAATGAGCCGCGTCTCCACGGGTGTGAGCTCGTACTCCTGCTTGCGCCGAGCGATGGCCATCTCGCGTTCCTTTTCAAGGTCCGCGAGGGGAGCGACCCGGATCACATTGGCCTCCTGGGTCATGCCCAGAGACTTGGCTTGAAGAACCACGTCGAGAGCTCGGTCCCAGGGAACGTTTCGCATGCGGATCGTCACGCTTCCGCTGACGTTATCCGCGGTGATGATGTTGACGCGGCCGACGTCGGCGAGGAGCCGCAGGACGTTGTGGATGTCTGCATCCTTGAGGTCGAGGTCGATGCGACGTCCCCGGTAGGCGCGGTTGCGTGTCTGACCGAGTGTGGCCTGCGGGAGGAACGCACCGGCTTCGGCCTCTTCGGCTTCCGTCTCCTCGTACGCATCCAGGTCCTGGCTCCCGCGCACCACAGGGACACCAGTGATCGCGGTCTCGCGGGCCACCGTTCGGGTCTTGCGCGCCGCGCCTCCATCCGCACCGACCCCGGTCAATGACGACGGCAGGTCGCCCGGCAGAGCGAACGTCCAGATCAGCTGATCTCCTTCGAGGTTGATGGCCCCCACGGCGCTATCGGTCCGCTCGACGTCGATGATCACCCCGCCTTGCGCTTGTCGGGATCGGTACGTGGAAATGGAACGGATGAGCCCTCCGAAGGCGGACACGTCGAGGGTTCGCTCGGTTCCGGGGTCAACGGTGGCTCCGCGCAGCACCAGCCGGGAGACTCCGGTGCGTGGCGAGCTTTGGGTGTAAGTCGGGCGCCCTGACAGGTGCAGGATGACGGAATCGGAACGCTCCGCGTTCTGGTAGCGGACGCGCTGGAGCCCCACGTTCTTGGGGGAAGGGGCGGGGGCGGGGGCGTCGGCGGATTCAGCGGCAGCGGCGGCGCGGGTTTCTTCAGCCGGTTGCAGCTCCACGACGAGCTGGTTTCCCTGGGACCTGACCCGATAGGACGCCTTTTCGAGGAGTTGGATGAAGAGGCGGGCGGTCTTGCCCGAAGCGGTGGCGTAGGGTTGAACGAGAACGCCGCCCACGACGCCGCTAGGGTCGGTCACGGCCGGGACCGGCCCGACCACGTCGGCATGGGTGATGTCGACGATGAGTCGTTTCCCTCCTGTGGCCAGCTGGGCGTGAAATTGGGGAGGCGCGCTCGCCTCGACGATTACCCTGGTCTTGGTCCCATCTTGTTGGACCGCAACGCTTCGAACCTGATTCGGTGGGTCCTTGGCGAATGCCGTTGTCGCGGAAGACACGACCAACGCGGCCACCAAAGCCCGCACAACGGTCCAGGACACTCCTCGAGAAAACCTCATCTTCGGCTCCCGTGCGACAGACCCCGCATTCTGCGGAGCCTAGGCCACAGCTACATGGCAATCGTATCCTCCCGCGCCTCAACGGACCAAATTCGTGGCAACGATGATTTGCGTGGGGATGCAAGGCGGCGTGTGCGGCATGCGAGATCGCGACACGAACTACAGGAGCAAAGGCTTGCCGGAGCGCGCCGCGCAGCGATGAGGAACGGAGCGTGGGGGGATGTCAGCGGCTGGCGGAGGCGGTGTCTTCCGGTCGAAGCAGGATGACGCGTGTTGCCGGAGGGACGTCTGTGTGAGCGGGGTCCTCACGAACGAGCACGACGTCTCCCTCGCGAATGCGGTCGACGCGCCAGTTGAGCTCGTAGCTTGCGCTGCCGGGCCCAGACCCCCGCACGAGCTCAGCCTTGCCGACGTACTGGCCCCGATGGATGATCCACCCGGTACCCGTGGGGTCCACGAACATGGCGCGATGCTCCGCTCCTCCCGTGACGATGCCCACGAGCTTGAGTTCGTCCAAGGAGTAGCGGTCGAGCAGAACTTCCCGCTGGGTCCGGGCCGCCGTGGTGTTCTCTTGCTTGAACAACTTGGAGAACGACCGGAACGGGTCGCGCGAGAGGTCGGTCTCGACGAAGTCGTCCTCGCGAAACACGAGCTTGTCCTCTGCATCGGCACCCGCATCCACAGAGGCGGAGGCGGCTGCCACGGGTCCACGTCGAGGCGGTGGAGGCGGCGGCGTGTCCGTGAAGAGTTCGCCCTTCTTGTCATCGCCGCATCCCGTACCGACGATGAGCACGATGGCAGCCAGCAGAAGGAGCAGGGATCGCCAGGGTCGAGTCATTGCGTGTTCTTTCCGCCATCGGCGTTCGGCTGGGCTGCGGGAGCAGGCGCGAGCTGCGCAGGAAGGCTCCGGAAGGCAGTGGCGAGGCAGTCGACATCGACCACGATGTCCTCGTTGGTGAGGGTGGGCTTGCCGAGCTCGATGTCCTCGATGTTGATGATGCGGTCGAGCTGCCCGACACCGTAGAAGAACTTCGCGATCTGGTGGAAGCGTCCGGTGAGCTTCAACCGCATGGGGACCTTCGCGTAGAACTCCTGCGAGGATTCCTCCATCGGGGACCACGCCACGAGGTTCACTCCCGACACGTTGGCCACCCCCTGAATGGAGGAAAGGAACGCCGGATAGGAAGCGGTCTCGGGCAGCACCTTGTTGAACTCCCGCTGGCGCTGCTGGCGGTCGTTGAGCTCCGCCAAGTCCTGGTGATAGGCGAACTCGATCTTCCGCGCGTCAGCGAGCTTCCCGCGCAGCGCGCCCTCCTGGGACTTGGCACTGCGAATGGCGCTCGAAACGTCGCTGTAGAAGATGATGAAGTAGGCGATCGACACAAGCACGACAAAGCCGATACCGATGCCGACCTTGGCGAAAGTTGGGATGCGAGACAAAGCAGACGGTTTTGCGACGGCCATGGCTCAATACCTCGCCTTCGCCTGGAGTTGGAACCTGACCACGTTGAGCTTCGACTCCCCATCAATCTCCTGCTTGGCGGGCAGCAGGACCACGTCCTGGAAGTACTTGGAGAGCGACAGCCTGCGGGCAAGCTCGGACACGTCCTCGCCGTCGTGAGCGAAGCCCTCGAGCTTGACCACACGCTGGTTCTCCTTGAACGACAGGACCCAGAGCCGGCGAGCGTCCCATGCCACGTTGTGGACGTCCTGAGGGTTGTCCTTCTTTTTCTGCATGAGCTCCTCGGCGGAGATCGTCGGACCGCGACCCACCGTCAGGATGCGGGACAGCTCCAAGAGCACCGCCGTGGGGCCCGATCGGGCCGTCTGCAGCTTGCCGATGGCCTCCTCCCGAGCGCGAAGGACCTCGAGCTTCTTCTTGACCTCGGCGTGGTTCTGAACAGTCGATTCGATCTGGGCGATCTGGTTGGTGAGCTCGGCGTTGACTTGCTTTTGCTTGTCCAGCTCCTGCAGCTTCAGCTGGTGATAGAGACCGAGCACGACGACCTCGGCTGCGATCACCAGCATGACAGCCACGAGCCACCCCTGTCCGGAGTCGCGCCTCGCCTCGCGTTTGTGCGGTAGCAGGTTGATCCGGATCACGTGCGCTTCTCCTTGTCCTTGCGCAGCGCAAGCCCAATGGCCACCGCGAGCTGCGCGTTACGCGCTTGCAAGACGTCCGGCCGGACGTTCTTGGTGTCGATGGTGAGGTTCGCCACCGGATTGAAGAACTCCACGGGAGCACGGGCACGGCGTTGAATCGCCGAACGCAAGTTCGAAAGGTTCGCCGTACCGCCCGTCACGTAGATCTGGTTGATCTCGGCTTCCCCGCTGGTGGCCATGAAGAAGTCGAGCGAGCGCTGAATCTCCGCGGCAATGGTGTCACAAGCCGCGTCGATCACCTGCTGCACGTGCTGCGGGACCATCCCTCCCCGGTCCACGCCAGCGCCACCGTCGCCCGTGGCGGTGTCCCCGCACTTGTAGGCCTCGGCTTGCTCGAAGCTCAGCCCAGTCTCCCGCTGGATTTCCTCGCTGATCGTGTTGCCGCCGCTCGTGATGTCACGCGTGAAGGCGCTCGTCCCGCCGGACACGATGTTCAACGAAGTCAGGCTCGCCCCCATGTTGAGCAAGGCGACGGTTTGCTCCTGAGGAACGCCCATCGACACCTCGAACAGGTTCTGCACACAGAACGCGTCGATGTCCACGCATACGGGCCGGAGCTTCGCCTCCCGCACGAACTGGGCGTAGTCGTTGATCTCGTCGCGCTTGGCCGCCACGAGCAACAGATCCATCTGCCCGCGGTCGGGATGACGGCGAAGCACCTGGTAGTCGATCTGCACGTCCTTGATGTCGAAGGGGATGTGCTGTTCGGCTTCCCACTGGATCTGCTCGTCCAGCTCCGCTGGCGTCATCATGGGAACCGTGATCTTCCGGATGATCACCGACTGTCCGGACACGCCGACCGCAACGTCCCGCTGCTTGATCTTGTGCTCCGCGAACAGCTGCATGAGCGTGTCCGTGACGACAGCGGTGTTCATGACGTGCCCGTCGACGATCGTCTGCGGTGGGAGAGGGGCGTAGGCCACCTTGAACAAGGTGTTCCCCTTGCGTCCTTCTCTGAGTTCGCAGACCTTGATCGAACTCGATCCGATGTCGACACCGACCAGGTTCTTGCCTTCCGCCATCCGTCACCGTCCTGGCGGCTCTGCGTTGGACACGTGCAGCCGTGCACAAGAGAGTCGCGCAAGAGCAAGTGTGGCATCCGGACGGTGAGTTGGTCAAAAAACCGCTTTGCATTGGGCGACCGGGGCGCTAAGCCTGGAACAGTCCGGCATCGATCTGCTGGCCGTTTTCATGGTGTTCTCGTATCGACGTACAAGCGTGAGGCTGTTTGTCTGGGGAATCGCGCTGACGGCTCTCCTGACGATCAGCTTCCCCGCTTCCGCAGAGCGTGTCCACGTCGTGGGCCAGGGGCATACGCTCGGCAAGATCGCCAAGCGATACAACACCACGGTGGAGGCCCTCTGCGCCGCCAACAAGATCAGCCGGCGGTCCCCCCTGAAGCTCGGCCAACGAATCGTGGTCCCTGACCCCCCAGGTACCGCCCCCCCAAAGGTCTCCGACCCTCCTCGATCTGCCCCATCCAAACGCAAAGCCGGGGACGATTCGGTGGACAAGGACGGACCCTTCACCACCCATGTGGTTTCCTCCGGCCATACCCTCGGCAAGATCGCTCGCCGCTACCGGACCTCCGTCGAAGCCATCCAGGAAGCCAACCGTCTCGAGCCCAGCCAAACGCTGCGCGTGGGCACCTGCCTCGTGGTTCCCCTCACCCGGCATGCCACCCAGCGACACCGGACCCAGGCCCTGCCCTGTGACCCGAACGAAGCCGCAGAACTGCCGAGCAAGGAGGAGACCAAGCAGGTCCCCCGCACTCATCCCTCCACCCGCTCAGGCGTCGTCCACCTGGTCCGCGGAGGCCGCACGTTCCGGGGCAAGCTCCTGGACTCCAAGGGCCGCCCTATCCCTTCCGCCGTGGAAAAAGTCGATGGGCTGCTCTTCGACCGACGCACCAGCAGCACCCACACCACCGACCCCGGGTTGCTGGAGAAGATCACCCAGGTGAGCAACCACTTCGGCGCCCGTCGGATGATCGTGGTCAGCGGCTACCGCGAGGAGTCCTCCAACCCCTACACCACTCGCTCCAACCACGCGCTGGGTCGGGCGATCGACTTCCGCATCGAAGGGGTGTCCAACCAGGGACTCCGGGACTTCTGCCATACCCTCCACGGCGTCGGCGTCGGCTACTACCCCAATAGCACCTTCATGCACCTGGACGTTCGCGGCATCACCACCCACTGGACGGACGTTTCGGGACCCGGGGAAGCTCCCCAGTACACCTCGGTCAGCACCCCCACTCCGCCGCGCTCGAAGGGTCGAAAGAAGCGGTGACCGGGTTGTTCATGACCTGGATCGTGTCCAGCTCATCCCATCGTTGATCTTGAAGAAATCAAGAGAGTGACGGGATACGACGAAAGTATCTCCGGCGATATGGGTACAAAATGACCCACTTTCGTCTGCGGGATCTGCCGCCTCAGCGGGCTGAACAAACCTTCAAGGATCGGCCTGCCATCGGAACGCACCTGGGTCCAACGAACGGCCGAGCAGGTACAGCACCTGACTCTCGTAACGGTCCAACGGGGGCTGCTTGCTGCCCGCCCGATGGATCGTTCCCTCCCCAAGGGACGCCACCACTTCACACCCTGTCTTGCGCAAGGCGGCCACCAGGTCCCCTCGCCCAGCCGACCGGGCCACCCACATCGCGCCGTCCGCCACACACATCGCGCTTCGCTCGCCCGAACCGCCATCCTTCTCCAGCAAGGGCAGGCTCATTCGCTCACCGCCCGGCGGCACTTCACCGTTCGCCCCGATCAGCGTCACGTTGCCCGCCTCGCTCACATGCAAGGTGACCATCGACCCTTCGGGCAGTTCTCTGCTTGCGGGGAGGATCGCGGCGAGCACGCGACTGGCGAGGGCGGGGTCGATGGGCGCCCCCGCTCCGACCAGCCGACCCGTGATTCGTTGAGGGAGAAACGCCTGGAGGCTGACCGCCTTCCGGCCCTGCCCGCTCGTCCCCTCGAACACCGCCGGCGCCCAGACCGGCAGTGGCTGTGTCCCCCCATCCGCCTGCATGTCCAGCCCCTCCACCGCTGGCGGCCCGAAGTTTCGCAGGGTCAGATAGAAGAAGTCCTTCGGAGACCACACGATGAACCTCTCGGGAAGAACCTCCATGCCAGGGTGCAGCAGCTTCGCCTGATGCCTCTGGCGCGCGTCGATATACGCGAACGCCGTGTGCCGCGGGTTCATGTCCAGGTGCACCGCGTACGTGCATCCCGCCTGGATCATCGCGTTGCCCAGCGTCTCGCCTGTCACTTCGGGCCCCCACGCGTACACCATGTGACCCGCTGAGGTTAGGCAGAAGCCGGAGCGGTGGGTCAGCATCCCGGTGGTGTGCAGGTGCCAACCCCATTGCTTGCGGTTGGAGGGGTTGAGGTGCCCGCCGTCGACCAGCGGGTCGAGGTTCTGACGGAAGGAGACGAACTCCTGGGGGATGTTCGTCGAGGCCGGCCACGAGCCGAACCCCGCGCGACCGTCTTCGGTGACGGCGATGGTGGCGGCGCCGGTCTTGGGTGGGAGCAAAACGCGCCGGGCGACCATCATGCCGTATTCACCGTGCGTGGTCTTGAAGCCCCCGTTGAACGCGCCGACGGCGCGGTGCAAAACTTCGGGTTCGCGCGGGATTCGCCCCTCGCCTCGTGCCCCCGTGAGGGGTTTGGGATCCTCAATCCCCCCCTCGATGCCGAGCCGGAGCTGGCGGGCATCCATCGCCACCATCCAGACCTTGGACCACGGCCGCTTCGGGTCTGGCCGAACATGCGTCTGGTAAAAGTAGGAAGGGGCTGCCTCGGCCCCCGCAACCTCGTTCTTCTGCAAGAACTTGTGCTGAGGCTCCCGCCACACCCCCTCGCCCTCCGCGGGTGTCTTCCAGATCGTGCGGAGGTTCTGGGGCGGCCACGCAGCATCCGCGTACGAGCCCTCCACGCCCACGACCTTCGGCTCGGGTGGGGGTGGAGGAGGCGGGGCGACGGGTCCTGCCATCACCTCGGCTTCCTCTCCTTGCCCGAACGCGTGGTGACCTGCGCGCTTCATCAGATCGCGTGCGTCGAACACGTTGTCCTCGAGCCACGCGATGAACTCCGGGCCCGTCACCGAGCGCACTGTGTCCACGGCCCACAGGATCGCCGGCTTGGAAAGCTGTGGCACACGCATCGACGACACCGCCAGGTGCTCGTCCGCTCTCGTCACGACTTCGCCTGTCGCCAGGGACACCGTGAACGCGCGGGGCATGGCGTCGGTCGACACGCTGAGCATGCCGTCCTCGAGACGCACCGCCACGGAGGATGCCTGAAGGTTTGCGGAGACCTCCGTGCGCCCCAGTCCCGCGAGAGACCCGGTCGACTGCAAGTTCGTGAGCCGCCCCAAGAAGCGGCCCACCGCGCCGTCGCCCTCTGCCTGCTGGCCGGCCAAGTCCAGCATCGACACCTGCTGAACCGCACCGAAGGCGACGGTTGCGTAGGCAACGTGGTGACCGGCGGCGACGAGTCCTTGCTCGTCCCCGAAAGGTGTGTCGGTGAGGTTGACGACGCGCTGGACGTCGATGGGCTTGCCTTCGAGGGTCACGCGCACGGCCGCACGGTACAGGTCTCGTGGGCCCTCGGGTTGGGAGCGAGCGAGGAAGAGAACCCTGCGCCCGACGACGGCATCTGCGAGGACGCCGCGACTGGCCTCCCAGAGAAATTCATCGGGCAGGACGTGGCCGTGCACCGATTCCCCGAGCATCTCGGCCACACCTCGCAGGGTGGGGTCGGGGGGGCTGGGCAAGGCAATCCGCCCGCCCAAGGCGGCGAGCGCCACGAGCGATGCGACGCGTGCCTGAAGTGGAATTCGCCGAATCGAGAGCTTCACGTGATGCTTGGCTAACGAATCGGGACACGAAAAGTCAAATTCGCTGCAGTTCCAGGATCAGTCCGAATCCCCCGCGGTCCCTTCGGTTGTCTCGGAGGGTAGCTCGGCGCTCGACACCTCTGCGGCTTCGGAAGCGGGCTCCTCGACGATCTGTGGGGCGTCGGGCTCTCGCAGCTCGGTCTCTTCAGCGACCAAACCCAACAGGACCCGAGCGCGCTCGGGGCTCACGGGCTGACGACCGATGCTCACCGCGAACGCTGCGCTCCGCTCGATGAACGTCGCCGTTCCCTCCGCGAGCACCCCGCGACGCAGGTAGATGTTGTCCGCCAGGCCCAGGCGCACGTGCCCTCCCAGCCTCAGCGCCGTCTCCGTCACGCGGCGCTGGTGCCGTCCGACGCCGGCCGCGAACCACAGCGCGCTCTTGGGGACACGGTCGGAGATGAACTGGACCATGAGCTCCTGCGCGCCCATGGCCCCGGGGACGCCGAACACGAACTGGAATCGCAGGGGCGAAGCCAGCGCCTTGTCGCGTCCGAGGAGCATGGCCTCCTCGAAGTGTCCGAGTTCGTACGCTTCGACCATGACCGGGACGTTGCGGTCGCGCAGGGTCGTAGCCACCTCGCGCACGACGGAGCGACGCGTCTCGACGACGCTGTCACCGAAGTTGAAGGAGCCCAGGGGGGTTGTCACGATGTCGGCGCCACAGCTGGCGAACGCGAGCAAGCTGGAGGGGTCGGCCGATCCGGGACGGATGGCGGACACGACGATCACGGCGGTGGTTTCGGCGCGGATGGCGGCCACGGTGTCGGTCATGCGCGGGCTGAGGGAATCGGGCTGAGCGGCCATGTCGTCGATGCCGAGGTAGACGATGCTGGCACCGCTCTCGACACAGCGTTTGGCTTCCTTGGCTGCTTCTTCGGGCGTGGAGGGGACATGCGGCGTGTGGTTCTTGGTCACGCCGCCGCCGAGGATGGAGGCCGAGATCATGACCTCAGGCGGGGTCTGCCTCGGAGGTGTGATGACGATGTTGGGGGGCGGGGTGACGAGGACGCTTCCCTGGGGAAGGCGTGTGGCATCCCTACGCGCCCCGAGAGCAGCGAGCACGAGGCGTGGGCGGCGTTGCTGGGCTCGCGGCACGACGGAGGTCCCGACGGCGCGGCACACGAGGATGGGGGAAGCGAGCGCGTCGGCCGCGCTGAGGGCGAGGTCATCACCGCGCGCGTAGGTAGCGACCTTGCGTGCCTCGAGGGCGACCTGCCGGGTCGTGTTGCCGATCTTGGTGATGACGCCCGTGGCCTCGATGTAGTCGCCGACGAACACGGGCGCGAGCATCTCGACTTGCTGCAAACCGCGAAGGGAGCCTTCGTCCCCGTCGAGTCGGATCATCAACTCGGTGGTGACGTCCGCGAGCAGGGCGAGAATCCTGGCGGGGCTCACGATGCCATTGGACTGGTATGCATCCGCCGCGCTCAAGCGGATGCGAAGGGTGACGGCAAGACCTACAGCGTTCATGGCCAGGCACCATAGCAAGGGCCGAGCGTCGGATGAAAGCACTGGTTGGGGAGGACGCTAGACGAAGGCATCGGGTGGGGAGATGCCGTGGCGGGGGGGTCTTAGTCGCCCTTCTCGTCGTCCTTCTTGCTGCCTTCGGTGATTTGTTTCTTCTCGCCTTCCTCGTCCTCGCGAAGGCCCTTCTTGAAGTTCTTGATGCCTGCCCCGAGCCCCTTGCCGATTTCTGCAATCCTTCCTGCACCGAAGATGAGCAGGATGATGAGGGCAATGAGCAGGAGCTGTCCCGGACCGATGTTCCCCATGGATGTAACTCCTACGCCGTCAGGCCTTGGCGAGCCCCCGAAGGGTCTTTGCGTGTTGGGCGGTTTCGCACGGCACGAGCACGCCCCAGGCCCCGACCCAACACCCGCCCCAACTCGGGAAGGCGAGTAGCACCGAAGATCACGACGACGATCAGTGCGATCAGGAGGATCTGTGCGAGCCCAAGGTTAGCCATCTACGCGTGTTCCAGTCGCCGAATTGCCGGCGGGGTGCTTCGTACCACCCGGACCGGTTGCGGGCAACCAAGGGAATCGGGTCGCCCAGGCAAGAGCCAGGGGGCCGCCGGCGGCGAGGAGCGCCACAGGCAGCAGGCCGGACCAGCCCAGATGGTGCAGGAGGGAACCGCCCACGAGCAGAAATCCCAGCGTCCCTGCGGCGGCCACGAGCAGGGCGCGGGCACGGGATGGCATCGGCCAGCGGAGCAGCGCCCACGCCGTGGCCAGGGCTGCAAGGCATGCGCTCAGCCCCGAGGCAACTGCTCGCAAGGGCGAAGACACCGACGCCGGCACAAGCCACGGGAGGAACCCCGTGATCACCACGTGCCGCGCGCGAATCACCGTCGACGGCCCGTTCACCCAGGTGACGTGGTCGAGGTCGATGCGGTCGAGGCTGGAGGTGAAGCGGGCTCGTGAGGCCGTCCAGGCGACGGAGGGGGGACCTCGAGGAGGGAGCCACCCCACGAGCCTGGGCACGCCTTGGGAGCACAGCCACACGGCTTGCACGAGGGGCACCCGCAAGGCTCGACCCGAGGCGCAAGCCTGGTCTCCGGCAGCCTCGAGCAGCGTGTTCGACAGATGCCCGGGCGACGCGGCGACGGCAGCGGACCGACATGACACGGCCGCGGTGAGCGCACCGAGCACCAGCGCCACCGAAGCCACGTGGGACGCCTGACGCAAAGGCCCCATCCCCAGGGTACGCAGGGCCGTTCCGACACCATCATGACCCCACCGAACGACCTCGATCCCGCAACCCACCGGCAGCGCGATCACCAACCCCACTTCCGCCGACGCCAACACAAGGGTTTCGAAGAACGCAAGGGACACGGCACCGGGCACGTCGCCCGCGACGAACCACGGCAGGAGGCGCACCGCAGCCCCCGCGGCCCCGATCAGGACCGCGATCAGGGCGACCCAGAGCACCGTGCGCCAGGTCTTGAGAACGAGGTGGGGCAGCATGACGATCCGAAGTGCCGTGTCGACAGCTCCATAGGGGGTGACGACGGCCTTGTCCAACATTGCCTGGGCCGACATGCTATCGGGAGATTCTCGGGGGTTGCGACAGGGCGGCAGCGAGGCTCCCGAACGGAAAACAAGCGAGGTGGGATAACGCGTCGATGCGTGCTAGCCTTCCGGCCGTCGCACCTTTCTTCGGCCCTCAAGGGCTCCACACGACCGTGGAGGGGACCCCGACCATGCACCGATCCACCATCGCATTCTCAACCATTTGCAATACGCTCGTGCTCGGCGCCCTGTCGGCCATGAGTTTCCCGGGTGTGGCGTCCGCAGAAGAACCCGGAATCGACGCAACCGGCAAGGGGATCACAGGAGGTGCTCTGCTGGGCGGCGAGTTGGTCATGGCCGTCGAGGCCGCCCTCGGCGTTCAGAACACCTGGGCCTACGTCGGCGGCGGCGTGGGCGGGGCCGTCCTTGGAGGCGTCGGCGGCTACTTCGTCGAGCAGGGCGGCGACCCGAAGCCTGCCTACTACATGCTCGCGGGCGGCATGGCGCTGCTCATCCCCACGACGGTGGCGGTGTTGCAGGCCACGTCGTTCAAAGCGCCGGACCACTACATCGCGGAGGATCCTGGTGCTGACACGGGGCCGGAGCCGGAGCCGGCGGGACCGGTCGAGCCCGGGACGACGGTGAAGGTCACGGCGCCCGAGGCAAAGGCTCCGTTGCGCAAGCCTGCAGAGGTGGCGGTGCGACCCCACGTGCCGCTGTCCTTGGTGGACGTGCATGACGGGAGTCTGCGCATGGGCGTACCTGCGGTCCAAGTGCTTCCTGCCTACACGGCGCTGGAGATGAAGAAGTACGGGGTCGACCAGAGCACGGAGTTGCGCGTTCCGGTGTTCCAGGCGACCTTCTGAAGCCAGCCGCGCCACGGGACACGCGCCGTCTGCCGGATGGGACGGGATGAAACGCGGGGCCGGGCTATCATCCGTTCCACCTCGGACCGGGAGCCTGATAGCATCGGAGCGCACCCTCTCAGGGACGGAATCACGACGACAACGGCTCATCAGTAGGACGAATGCAGAACACGAACTCCATACCGGCCAAGGGTGGCGACAAGAATCTCGGCAAGGTGATCGCCGGTCGCTATCGACTCGAGGCGCGCATAGGCGAAGGCGGCATGGGCGTGGTGTACCGCGCCCGGCACGTGCTCATCGATCGGGTGGTCGCGCTGAAGCTCATCCGTCCCGATCTCCGGGGCGAGACGCATTTGCGGGCGTGGATGCTGAGAGAGGCGCGGGCGGCGAACCGCGTGGACCACGCGCATATCGTGGACATCCACGACATTGGCGAGACGGAAGAGGGCGAGCTGTACCTGGTGATGGAGTACCTGGTGGGCATCTCGCTTTCGAGCGAGATTGCGAGGGGGCCGTTCCCCGTGGTGCGGGCCGTGGACATCCTCGAGCAGATGTGCGCCGCGCTTGCCCGTGCACACGACTTGGGTGTGGTGCATCGGGATTTGAAGAGCGACAACATCATGCTCACCGTGAAGGGCGGAAGGAAGGACTCGGTCAAGATCCTGGACTTCGGCCTTGCGGGGCTGGCGCGCGACCCTCGGCTCGCGCCCAAAGGGGCGGTGTTCGGGACGCCCGAGTACATGTCGCCGGAGCAAGCACGCGGGGAGGAAGCCGGGCCGAAGTCGGACCTGTACGCGCTCGGCGTCCTCTTCTTCGAGATGTGCTGCGGCCAGCTTCCCTTCAAGTCCTCGGACCGGGAAACGCTCCTGGAGATGCAGCGCAACGCGCCTCCACCGCGTCCGCGCCAGCTGCGTCCCGATCTTCCCCCCGCCGCGGAGTCGATCATCTACCGGCTGCTGGAGAAGGACCCTCGCAAACGCTTCCTGGACGCTCACCATTTGCAGGAAGAGCTCAAGGCATTGCAGCGCTCCCTGCCGTCGCGCAGCTGGGAAGTGAGTCCTGGCGGGGATGCCGCCGCGGCGCCGCCCCCCGCGCCTCCGCCGCAATCCGAAGGGGTCACCGAGTGGGCCAATCGAGCCGCGCTGTTCTCGCGCATGGTGGCGCGTGCGTACCACCAAGGCAACGTGCCGCGGGAGCTCGAGGAGAGCGTGGCGAAAGCTTGGGAGCTGGCGGCCCGCGCGAGTCGGCTGGAAGGGGAAGTGGCAACCCACACACGCAAGCTCGAGGCGCTCGAGCGACGGGGACGGGCTCTTCGAGCAGAGATCGGGCGCAAGGTCGAGGAGCTGGCGCACGAGGAGTCACGTGTTCTTCGTGAGGTGGCTGGGCATCAAGAGGAGATCGAGCGGCTCGCGACGGAGATGCGGACGGCAGATCGGGACGCGGCGGCGGCCAAGCACGCGGCAGACACGGCGGAGAAGACCCACGCCTTCAACCGCGCGGTGTACGAGCGTGCGGGAGGGGCCATGGCGCGCGCGACGGCGCTGCACGAGCAGGTCGACAAGCTGCAGCACATGCGCGCGTCCCGGGAGCTCGTGGCGCGAGACCTTCGACGCCAGATCGAGGAGCTCAGGAACCAGCTCGCCCGCTACGCCGAGGCGCTCGAGGAAGACCTCGCCGCTGGCAGGGAGAAGGTCGCCGCTCGCACGCGCGAAGGGCTGGCCTTTGAAAAGTCCTTCTCCGACGTCTCCGGCTTGCTCATCTCTCACCTCAAGAGCAAGCCCGAGGTCCGGGACCTGATGAGCGAGTTGCTGCAGCAAGTGCCGGACCGTCCGACACGATCGCAGGAAGTGCGCTGAAAGAAAGCCCCGTCAGGGCAGCTTCGCGGACAGGAACGACTTCAGCTTGATGAGCGTCTGCTCGTCCCGGGTGAAGCTCGGCGTCTTGTAGCTCTTCGACCACGCCTGCACCTCGCGGATCGCCTCGCTGCGAATGGACACGTCGCCGACGATGTCGTCCACGGTGCGCCCGCGCGCGGCCCCCTTCTCGAGCGTACGCACGTACTTGACGAGTCGGGGATAGTCCTTCTCGATCAGCTTCTCGATGAGCGCCGCGTCGTCCGCGAGCCGCGCCAGGACGCCTCGAATGTCCGCCTCGCGCGCGGCCGGAAACTCCGTCACCGCAAGGTTCGAAGCCACGCGCAGAACGAACGCGTCATCCAGGTACCCGAGGTCCTCCACCCCGTCGGGGATGAGGTCGAGCGACTTGGACAAGTAGTTGAGCGCCCCCGCGACGTAGCGTCGCGCAGGCTCGGGGATGGACTCGGCCGTCAGCAGCGATGCCAGCGCCACGGCATCCTCGTTCAGGGATTCGAGCCACTTCGGAAAGGCCTCGAGACACGCGTCGACCAGCTCTGTCATGGCAATGCTCCGTGGGATGGGTCCGAAAGAACGATGAGGCGCGCGACACGACGGTTGCGTTCAGTTCGCCCTGACCACGTCGACGTCCCGTGGTGCCCCGTCGCGAGCGTCCGTCGTACGATACTCCATGGCGGCCCGGATGAAGGAGGCAAAGAGCGGGTGGGGCTTCATCACCTTGCTGCGGAACTCGGGGTGGAACTGGCAGCCGACGAAGTAGGGGTGCTCGGGCAGCTCGATCATCTCGACGAGCCTGCCGTCAGGGGAGGTCCCCGACAGGACGAGGCCGCCGGCTTCCATTTGCTCACGGTAGGCGTTGGCGAACTCGTAGCGATGGCGGTGGCGTTCGCTGATCTCGGTGGCGGCGTAGATGGAAGCCGCCAAGCTGTCCTTCTTGAGCTTGCAGGGATAGGCCCCCAGGCGCATCGTCCCGCCCTTGTCGGTGATGTTGCGCTGGTCGGGCATCAGGTCGATGACGGGGTGCTTGGCGTTCTTGTCGAACTCCGTGGAGTTGGCCCCTAGCAGCTGAAGCCGGTTGCGCGCGAACTCCACCACGGCCAACTGCATCCCCAGGCAGATGCCGAAAAACGGGACCCGCTGCGCACGGGCATGCCGGATCGCCTCGATCTTCCCTGCCACACCACGCTCCCCAAACCCTCCCGGCACGAGGATCCCGTCGAGCCCCACGAGGATCTTCTCCACACCCTCGCCCTCGATGGTCTCGCTGTCGATGTACTCGAGGTCCACACGAACGTCGTTCGCGAGCCCGCCGTGCACCAGCGCCTCGTTGAGGGACTTGTACGAATCGCGAAGGTTGACGTACTTGCCCACCACCCCGATGCGCACGGTGCCCTTGCTCGGCTTCTTGAACCGCTCGCAGGTGCGCTTCCACATGTCCAGGTCCGGCGCGCGCGCCCAGATGTTCAACCGCTCCGTGATCTGCTCGTCGATCCCCTCATCGTGCAGGAGCAGGGGAAGCTCGTAGATGAAAGCCACGTCCACCGCGGCGATGACGCAGTCCACGTCCACGTTGGAGAACAGTGCGATCTTGTCCTTGATCGACTTGTCGAGGGGCCTGTCCGAGCGGCAGACGAGGATGTCCGGCTGGATTCCGATCTCGCGCATCTCCTTGACCGAGTGCTGGGTTGGCTTCGTCTTGAGCTCCCCCGCCGCCGCGATGTACGGCACCAGCGTCACATGAACGCTGATCGCGTTCTCCTTGCCCAGCTCGATCTTCATCTGCCGGATCGCCTCCAAGAACGGCAACGACTCGATGTCGCCCGCCGTCCCCCCGATCTCGCAAATCGCAATGTCATAGCCCTTCGCAGCGTCCCGGATGCGTTTCTTGATCTCGTCGGTCACGTGCGGAATCACCTGGACGGTCGCCCCCAAGTAGCCGCCCTGCCGCTCGCGCGAGATGACCGCTTCGTAAATGCTCCCGGACGTGCAATTGCTGCGACGGCTCGCGGTGGTCTGGGTGAAGCGCTCGTAGTGTCCCAGGTCGAGGTCCGTCTCCGCGCCGTCGTCCGTCACGAAGACCTCGCCGTGCTGGAACGGGGACATCGTGCCCGGGTCGACGTTGAGGTAGGGGTCGAGCTTCATGTTGGTCACGCGCAAGCCGCGTGCCTCCAAGAGCGCCCCGATGGAGGCTCCCGTCAGGCCCTTCCCGATCGCCGACACGACCCCCCCGGTCAGGAAGATGAACTTGGTCCGTCTGCTCACGGCGTGCTCCTTCGATTCTTGGGGCCCAAGGGGACGCGGCGCCGCGCATGCCTAGGACGCAATCGCCCTCTGCTCGGTCGAGACCACCATCTTGCTGGGGTCTCGGTCGTGGACGACGCGGCATTCTAGGCGCATCCGTCGCCTCGTCAACGGGGGGACAGTCGGCCGATTGTCTGCTACAAGAGGAGATCCCCGCTGCTGCTTGGGCGGTCCGTACGCACCACCCCGCAGAAGGCCTGATTTTCGTGGGGGGTTCGCGGTCAAATCCGCCCGCCTGCGTGCGCCAAGGGACGAAGCGTACAGCTTAGGTTGCGGCGAGCGCGCGGCAGTGTCACGAAACCGATAGGTTTTGCGATGGGGTCCGCCATGACAAGCTTGCGCCTCGCCAACGTCGTGTACGCCGACGAGCCGATGATCGCGATTGAGCACGCGGGCGAACTGCTCAGCGTCCGGGCCCTGGAGGAACGTTTCGCGGTGGACTGGTCTCCCGCGCGGTTCACCGAGCAGGCAAACGAATTTCGGTACCGCGTGTTCTCCCTTGGCATGGCGGGGCTCGAGGAGATCGTGGAGTGTCTCGGCGAGAACGCCGGGCCGAGGGAGGCCGTGCTGATCCGATCCCGTTGCCTGTTCCGACCTCCCACCGTCGAGCTCCCCGCCCTGGCGGAGTTCTCCGTGCTAGCGGAGGACGACGTGCCGCGGTTTCGGTGGGGAAATAGCCGATGCCTTCGAGGCCATGAAGCACCCCTCCCCGTGCCGGAGGACGAGCCCTCGCCTCAGCTCTCCGTCCAGGTGGCCGCCATTCTGCTCGAAGAGCTTCACCACGCCGGGGTCGAGGAGTCCGCCCGTTGCATCGCCGGGTTCGCACCGCTCTGCCTCTGGTCGTTCCCTTCCCGCCACCGGGTGTCTCCAGGATGGGGCGCCTTCCGGCTCGGACAGCTCGGCCCCTGCCTCGTGGCGAACAGAGACGCAGACCCCTCCCGATGGGACGTGACCATCCGCGTCAACGGCCAGACAGTGGTCCAGGCCCAAGCCCGCCCGTGGCGAACCTCCTTCCCCGAAATGGTCGCCCTCGCCAGCGAAGCTGCCGACCTCGCACCCGGCGACATCATCGCCTCGGGCCCCCTCGCGCGCACGTCCAGCGACGGTCGTCGATCGCTGCGCCCGGGAGACGAGATCGAGGCGGAAATCGGCGGTCTGGGTTTGCTCTCCGGGGTGCTCGTCCCTTCCGGCGAGCACAGCCGGTTTCTGGACCGGGGGGCGTCGGACAGCACGAAGGCCAAGACGCTCCCGCCCCGCGGCATCGAGTAACCAGGGACCGGGCGGTCTCGATGGTCGCGCCCAGCCACAGCGCTTGCAAAGCCGCTTCCCTGCGACTACAGGCGCCCCCCGTGCATCAAAGAATCGAGGTTGCATGCACGGCCAAGAAGCCATCCAGTCTCAGGAAAACGGCGCTTCCTGCGAAGCAGCTGACGAGAGCGGACGAACCCGGCTTCGGATCCAGCACGTGATCGGATCGTTCCAGGTTGGCGGAGCCGAGCGCTACGCCCTTCAGCTCGCGTCGCGGCAGGCCCGCGAAGGACACGACGTGCACGTCGTCGCACTCGCCGAAGGCCCTCTGTTCGAGGTGTTCCGGGATGCGGGGATCACACTCCAGACGCTGCCGAAGATGGCTCGGCTCGACCCGACCTTGCCGGCGAGGCTCGCTTCTCTGTTCGTGCGCAACGACATCGACGTGGTCCACACGCACAACCCGCCGCCCCTGGTGTACGCGAGCCTGGCCGCGCGAACCGTGGGGGCCGTGCTCGTCCACACCAAGCACGGCGTGAACCAGGACCGACAGCGCCGCATGTGGCTCCGAAGGGTCCTGGCGAACCTCGTGCACAGGGTCGTCGCGGTCTCCGAGGACACCGCGGCACACGCGGTCTTCCAGGGAGAAGTCACCTCCGATCGCGTCCACGTCATCCGTAGCGGAGTCGACACGGACCTGTTTCGACCTCGACCAGACGCAAGGGACCGAATCCGCGCCGAGCTGGGCATCGGCCCCGAGGAGTGGGTCATCGGCAGCGTCGGACGCCTGGTGCCAGAAAAGAACCACGCGTCCCTGGTGCGCGCCGTCGCGCCGTTGCTCCGTGACGGCAACGTACGACTCCTGCTGGTCGGTCAAGGACCCGAGCGAGCGTCGATCGAGGCCCTGGCGCGTCAGCTCGGCATCGAGAAAATGGTGCTGCTGGCTGGCGTCAGGCAGGACACCCACGACGTTCTATCCGCCATGGATGTCTTCGCGCTGAGCTCGAGAACCGAGGGGATGCCGCTCGCGCTGCTCGAGGCGATGGCGACCGAGCTCGCCGTGGTGTGCACGCGCGTCGGGGGCATTCCTGCCCTGTTGGAAGGGTCGGACGCGGGTGCCCTGGTGCCGTCGGAGAACGACGACGCGCTAGCAGAGGAGCTGCAGCGATTGCACGCCGATCCGCAGGAGGCGCGACGAATGGGAGTGCGCGCCCGACAGCTGGTGACGATTCAGCACGGGATGCACGTCGTGACAGGGGAGACCACGGCGCTGTACGCCAGGGTGATGCGAGAGGTCGAGAGCTCGCGAACCACGCAGGTGATTCGCGCGGTGCGCTCGCTCGCCGCGTGAGGCAGCGAGTCGAAGACACCTACAGGCCGGAAAACCAGCCTGGCGCCATGAAGGCAGCCACGGTCGTGCCGACGCAGGTGAGCACCACGACGGCACTGAGGTTGGCGAGCCCGATGGCGATGCAGTTCCGCCCTTGTAGAGCGGTTTCGGGCTTGCCGAGATAGATGGCCCCGAGAATGAAACCTGCCGGCCAGAACAGCACGGCGAGCGCATAGAACAGAAGCGCGTTCGCTTCCGGCGCGGGCAACGGACCGTGGTCTCGTCGCATGGCGGCGAGCTTTCGCCTCATGAACAGTCCGACGAAGCCGACAGCGATGAGCCAGGTAGCTGCCACCATGAAACTGGCGAGGGCAAAGACATAGCCGATGGCGGGGTCCATCTGGGGCGACATGGAAGGCTTGTACCTCGGGGCGAGGGGACGCGCCACGCCGGCAGGTACCTCAACGCCCGCGGGCGCCCGACCCCAGCGTGAGTCGCACCTCCTGGAGGGATACCGAGGTCTGAACGACTTCGATGGGCGCTTCCCATGACGCGGACATCTCCACGCTGGTGAGACCGTCGAGCAGCGACCGAACGCGGGAGTTCCAGGCCGCCATGAGCGTGGCCCGGTGCGGCTCGACGTCAAGGACCCGAGCGACGGGTTCGCGCCAACCAAGCTTGACCGACGGCTTGTGCTTGCCGATCTCTGCGGCCACCGCCGAGAGCGCCTCGACGGCCTGTGCGGCCAGCCATGCACGCGACCACAGGTCGAGGCCCGCTTCGAGAGGAACGTGCAAGACCGCGTCGAGCTGGACGTCGGCCCGATCTACCTTGTCCGCCTTGTCCGCGCCGGCGCCGCCAAGCGAAAGGCGTCGCGGCACGACCTGGCACCCGAGATGAACGTTCGCGAGTCGAGCGGCCAGGACCTTGCTCGCCTCCTGGAGGGCAGCCACCGAACGGGAAGGGCCGACGCTCTCCACGCGCGCGCTGATGGCGATCGAGAGCACGTCCGGAGGCAAGGACAAGCCGATGGGAGGCGCCCACTCTGGAACGGACACGGTCTGCATGCGCGTAGTCTCCCACAGGTCGGCACGTGGGTGCGTCCAAACGCTCCCGAGTGCTACCCCGTTCGATCAGGTTCACTTCTCCACGACCGTGAACACCGTCGATGCCGCTGCCGTCTTGGTATCCGGCTCGTAGTACGGGTAGGCTTCCGCCCCACCATCCTCCGCCTTCACGGGCATCGTCGCCCGCAGCCGGTAGGTGAACACCTCCGTGGTCCCCGCGGCAAGCTCCGACAGATACAGCGTCAGCTGCTTGCCCGTCAGCTCGAAGTTCGAGAGCTTCCCGCCCTGCAGGTACACCGCCAGGTCCTCGGTCATCACCTCGAACCCGGGCGGCAACCCCACCGTCACCAGAATCATGTTCTGCATCGTCTCGGTGTGACTGGTCACGCTCAGCGTCGCCGTCACCGTCTCGTCCAGCGTGAGCGACGTCTTGTCGTAAGCGATGTCGATCGTCAGCGGGCCGGGCGGCTCGGCCGGCACGTCGCTCCACGGCAGGTGGTACTTCGAAACCAGGTTGTAGCTGACACGCCCCGTGCCGAGAAACGTCAGGGATACGTCGTGGGCGCCCGATGTCGCCAGCGTCGACATGTCCACGGTCTGCATCACGTCCCATTGGTCCTTCGTGAGCTGAAGGGTCGTGAAGGGCTCCCCGTCCATCTCCACCGAGAGCTGACCCACCGCGCCATCGGTCCCCTTGGACGCCGCCAGCAGCAACGTGCGCAGGGTCCAGATGGTGGACTGTGTCGAGCCGAAGTTGCCATTCGCGTCCTTGCAGGACGTCAGGTAGTTGAGCGCCCCTTGCACGGTCGAGCCGTGGCCACCTGCGAGCAACATCGCGTGACCGATGAGCGCGGTCGAGGTCACGACCGCGTCGTTTCCGGAACCGTAGAAGCTCGTCTGCGTGTCGCCCGCGTCCCAGTACGCCTTGTCGCCGTCGATCACCTTCGCCGCATCCAGATCGGACAGCACCTGGGAGGTGACGGGGTCACCAGGCGCCGCGTGCACGAGGGCGTTGGCGACAATGCCCAAGGTATAGGCGTCCGAGGGCTCCTTGTTCAGGTTCGCCTTGATGAAGGACAGGCCCAGCCCCATCTCGGGTCCGGTGTAGCCCGCGGTCCCCAGCGACCATGTCACGAACGCCGTGTTGCGAAGGGCGCTGGTGTGGAAGCTGAAGAACTCCGTCTGATCCCCTTCCCAGGACCCATCCGGCTTCTGGCGCGACGCGAGCCACTGCACCGTGCGCGGGATCAAGGTGTCGTCGAGGTCGTGCACCTTGGCCATGTCCGCGAACTCCATCACGCCGAAGGCCGTGACGGAAAGATAGGGCGCGGGGTCCTGCGTGCCGAACCACGAGAAGCCGCCTCCGGGGTGCTCGAACGTGAGCAGTCGCTGGTAACCCGTCGAGATGAGGGACTCGGCCTTCATCTGGATCTCCGGCGTGATCTGCCCGGAAGCCAGCATGTAGCTGAGCACGAGCACGTTGGGCCACGTGGTGGACGTGGTTTGCTCGAAGCAGCCGTAGGGCTCCTGCAGCATGCTGTCGAGGCCCTCCACCGCCTGGGAGAGGAAGGCGGGGTAGACCTTAAGGAACAGCAAGGGAGACCCCTCCACCGCGTTGGGTGGGAACTGCGGCGTGTGGGAGACGCTCCCCGCGGAGAGCGAGCCGGAATCGGCCTGTGCGAACTCCTTGCCGTCGGGCACCACTCGCACCATGCGCGCCACCGCGTCCGATTTCTCCGTCCCGATCGCCTTGACGGTGAGCGTACGCACGCCGACCTTGTCGACCCGCACGGGCACCCGAATCCCGCGCACCTCGCCCGCCGCAAGGTCCACCACCTGCGTGGTCGCGCCGAGCGGCGTGTACCAGTCCCCCGGCTCGAGATCGACCTGCACCGACTGCGGCTCGTCCAGGTAGTTGTAGACCGCGACCGGGAAGCTCACCTCGTCGCCCCGCGTCAGCTGGGCAGGGAAGTTGATGTCCACGAAGAAGTCCTGGAACACGGTTACGCCGCCGATGCCGCCGCCGAGCTTTCCATCGCTCGAGTTGGCCAGAGTCGAGACACGCCACTGCGTGATCGAGTCGGCCATGTCGAGGGAGACCGTGGCCTTGCCGTCAGGACCGGTGATGATCGCGGGGTTCACGTAGAGTGTTTCGGGGAAGTCCTTTCGTACGCGCGGCCCGTCCTCGCCTTCCTTGGCTTCGCCGCCGAAGCCGCCCGAGTTGCCCGCGTCCGCCGAGGCAGCCCCACCGCTTCCACCCGCCGCGTTTCCGGGGTCAGCTCCAGGCACCTGCGCCCCATCGTCTCGGTCCACCTCCCAGTAGCTGAAGGACATGATCCAATCGTCCCCCGTCCCCGACTTCTCGTCCGGTCCCGGCGTGGCGACGCGGATGTCCCACGCGTACGGGTCCTCTGCGATCTCGTACGCGTTGCCCCAGAAGTCGTAAGCGCGGAAGCTGCGACGAACGACCGCCAGCAGCTCCTCCGCGTACGTGCCGTTGGCGCAGTAGTACTCCGAAGGCGTGCATCCTTTCGCTTCCAGTTCGGGCTTGGCCATGGCCGCAGCCAACTCCAGGATTGCCTGCAAACGCGTGCGCTCCTTCTCGTAGTACGGGGCGAGCACGATCCCCGCCTGCTGCTGCACGGAAGCCCAGCTGCCGAGGGACACGCCGGTGATCGACCCCCGCCCGAGCGCTGCGAGCGCAGCTTGCGCCTTCGTCTGGTTCGCCGCCTCCTCCGCGGGGTCCTCCGGGTCCGAGAACAACACCTCGTTCAGGTCCCCCCGGGGCCCGTGGATCTCGTAGTGCGGCTCGCTGTACATGTCCTCGAGCTCGAAGTAGGTGCGAAGCAGCCCTGGCTTGGCCTCCACCAGCGCGAACACCGCTTCATCCACCACCTGCACCCCCAGCGCCGCCACCGTCGGCTCCCCCTTCTCGTCCTTCACCGAAAGCGTCAGCTCCGCTTTCTCCCCCGGCTCGTACTGCGGCTTGTCCGTCGAAAGGTCCACCGACAACGCCCCCCCGCCGCGCACGAAGATCGTCCGACCCGACCGAATCACGTTGCCGTCCACATCCACCACGTACCCTTCGATCCGGTTGCTCCCCATCATCGACGTGTCCAGCGTCATGGTGAAGGACACCACACCGTCCTGGGCTTGCAGCGTTCGCATGTCCACGGTCTGGCCGCCGTTGATCCAGTCGACGTAGACGTAGCCTCCTTGGTCCGAGGCACGGATGTCGACCGTGACGGTCTCGCCGGTCTCGTACAGCGCCTTGTCCGTGCGCACCACGACGTGCTCCGCTCCGGCCTGGATGTCGAAGGCGAACGTCTCTGTGACCTGGGAGCCGCCCGGAGGCGTGGTCGTGACGGTCACCGAGCCCGCAATGGTTCCCGACGGGGGAAGCCAGAAGATCGGGGCGTGACCCCACTCGTCGGTGGTGACGTCGACCGAGGCGCCACCGGGCAACGACACGGAGGCAGCGGTGCCGGCGAGGGGACCGCCGAGCGGGTCCGAGAGGAACAGGTCGAGCCGGTTCTCCACTCCGGGCACGATCTGCGTGGCCTCGGGCACCAGCGCCATGTCGAGCCCGCGATCGGACACCGTCACGAGCGTCTCTTTGATCACTTCCTGCTGGGCCGTGTCCAGCACGGTGGACCGCAGCACCACGAGGGCGTTGCCTCGCTCGAGCGGCAAGCCGACCAGGGTACTCGGCAGTTGGATCGAGAACGGGAACACACCGTCGGCATTCGTCTTGCCCACGATCTTCGCAAACACCGTCTCGCCCACGTCGAGGGTGGCGGCTTCGATCGTGACGTCTCCTCCGGACACGGGTTTTCCGAAGAAGTAGTCCGCATCGATCGTACCGAGCAGCTCGTCGCCAGCGCGATACCAAGCCTTGCTGGTCTGCACGCCGATCTTGAACTTGGGCAGCGCGTAGTGCGAGACCGTGACGGTCTTCTCGCTCAGCTGCCCGCCCACGTCCACGCGTACCTTGAACACGCCAAGGTTCAACACGCTGCCAAGACGGAACTGCGTCGAGGCGATGCCGTATCCGTCGGTCGTGCCGGTCTTCTTGAAGATCTTGTTGCCCTTGCCGTCCTCGATTTCGAAGGTGACGGGTGTGGCGCCCAGAGGCGTGTTTCCACCGCGGTTGAGCGCGAGCGCGCGCAAGTGGATGAGCTGCCCCGGCTGGTAGATGGGCTTGTCCGTGGTCAGCATCACGCGCGCCCCGGGGGCATCGACTTGCAGGCTCGTCGCCAACTCGGTGTTCATCCCCTGTGCTGCCGTCCCGGCGATGACGCCGAGCGAGCCTTCTTCTGGCGTGGCCACCGGGAACACGGCATCACCGGTCGCGCCCGTGGTGGCCTCCAGGGTGACGGTGGGCGACCCATCCTTCTCTACGCGAAGGTTGACGGGGTACCCGGAAAGCACCTTCTTCGAGATGGGGTCGAGCGTGCGCACGCGGAAGGTGGCCGCTTTGCCCCGCACCGCCGTCGAAGGGCCCTCGAGCACCAGTTCGTAGGCCTCCACCACGTAGAGCAAGCTTCGGGTCACCCGCAGGCCGCCGGAGGCTCCGTCGGTGATGCGTAGGTTGAAGCCGACGAGGTCCGACTGTTGGTCGATCCCGCCCGCCAGCGGCACGGTCGTGGTGACGGTGGCGCGTTCGCCCGCGGCAAGGGTGTAGGCGAAGGACTGCTGCTGGTGCTGGGTGACGTTGTCGACGCTGAGCAGGTTCGCTTGCAGGGAGCCGGTGGCGGCCTTGCCTTCGGACTGCACATCGATGCTCAGCAGGAGGTGTCCGTTCTCGACGCGGCCGCGCAGGGTGTCCTCGTGGACGCGGATGACGCCGTTGGAAGGCTTGTCAGCGCCCGGGTCGACGACCGAGTACGTGTCAGAGTCGCTGGACGAGCAGCCGACGTAGGCGAGCGTGGTGGCGAAGAGGCCCAGGACGATACGACTGGTCCAGGAGCGGATGGGACGGTGGGCAAAGGATCGGCGTGACATGGCAGCCTCCTGCGATGCGAAAGAACCCGGGTGGCACAAACCTCCAGACGGAGGTGACCAGGGGACGACATTGCATAGGCCGGTCCATTCGAGCTTCGTGCGCAACGAGCGAATGGTGCGAGGCTTTGCGCGTCACCCTCGCCGCGCCACCGCGCTGGACTGGCACAGCTTGAGCCGAGCTGACGCATCTCAATCGGTTGGGATGGGGCGTCGGGTCGAAACGCCCGCTACTTGCGCTTGAGCGTGTAGGTGAAGCGCAGGGCCTTCGGGAGCTGCGGGCTCGTGACGACAGCTTGGTACACGAGCGTCACGCCGTCGGTGCCGAGCTCGAACACCTCTTGTTTGCTGCCGTCTTCTCCCTTGAACGAGAGAGTGAAGCGACGCCCCGCCAGGGTGCCCTTGGTCTCGTAGAACTCGCCATCGGCGGGGGACTTCCATCGGATGGCCGGTCCATTGACGACGAGGCGGATCACGTGCCCACCGTTGTACGTGTAGGTCAATTGGTCGCCCTGGAACTGAAAGCGAACGGACGAGAGCAAGGCGTTGGTGTCGAGGAGCTTGGAGCGGGCGAAGGGGCGCTTGATGAAGTTCATCTCCTGCACCACGGACTCGACGGCCGCCTCGATCCCCGCTTGCGCGGCTTTGGCGTTCAATGGGGCGTACGTCCCTTCGAGCCGGGGGGCGGGGCTGGCGGCGGGCTCGTCGGCCCGGGCCTCCCCTGGGGGAACGACCGCGACGACACTCAAGACGGTGGCGAGAAGGATGACCGGCTTACGCATGACAAGACCCTCCTCCCGGCAGCCCGGGCGGTCGAGGAAGCTCCCGCAAGCCGCGGGGTCCTGAGCCAGAAGATACTCTGGATCACCTTCACGCGCCACGACCCAACCGCCGGGGAGATCGGCTGCGGAACCTTGCAGGCCTCGAAGGCCGGGCGTCACGAGTTCATCATCCGAACCGGGTTCGAAATCTGAACGTACAGATTCGGAACCTCGTCCGCGCGCCATCACCCATTCGCTTCAATTCCAAGGGTCAGGGTGCCTCCCGGGGCTGGTCCGCGACTTGCTTGGTACGCCGCGGACGTGTGTCGGCCTACCCGGCCCACCCACCATCCTGGGAGAGAAGAATGCTCGGTACTCGTCAACGCCCCCGCCCCCGCTGGCCGCTTGCCACCGCGCTGCTGTCGTTGCTCGCCTGTCTCGGCGTCAGTAGCGCCCACGCGGCCGAACAGCAGGGCAACCAGAACGTCGATGGGTTCTACGGCTCCTACCAGGAGCAGGTGCCCATCAGCGTGCCGGCCTTCCGCGGCATCGAGCCGAAGCTCTCGCTGGGCTACAACTCGTCGGGCAGCAACGGCTTCGTGGGGGTCGGCTGGAGTGTGTCGGGGGTGAGCGTCATCGAGCGCGCCAATCCTGGGAAGGGGGCGCCCACCTACGGCGGATCGGACGTGTTCCTGCTGGATGGTCAGGAGCTCGTTCCGTGCTCGACGATGGGTGGCACGCACTGCACCAAGATCCAGAGCTATCTGCGCATCTCCTTCGACGCCGCAGCCAACGCGTGGACGGTGTGGCAGAAGGACGGCATCAAGAGCGTCTACGCCTCGGTCTACACCGTCGGCGGCACGTTTCGCTGGGGCCTCCGGAGCGTGAGCGACACGAACGGCAACACCGTCAACTACAACTGGTGGTGTGACCCGGCCAACGACTGCTACGTCAACACGGTCACCTACAACGGAGTGACGATCACGCTCTTCCGCGAAGCGCGCCCCGACCCCGTGACCTTCGCCACCGGCGGCTCCCTCGGGCGAACCAACTATCGGCTGCGCAGCGTCTTCGTCGCACAATCGGGCTCGAACATCCGAGCCTACAAGCTCAGCTACGCCACGAGCGGGTCGACGGGCCGTTCCCTTCTCGCCAGTTCGCAGCAGTTCGGACGGGACGTTACGCACGATGGGGCTGGCTTGATCACCGGCGGCACGGCACTGCCTGCGATCTCGTTCTCGTACCGACAAGCGACCGCGGGGGCCTTCACACTGCGCGCCCACCACAACACGGCGGAAATCTGGGGAACCTCCGCGGGCACCTACCCGAGCGTCTCCGGCGACTTCAATGGCGACGGGAAGAGCGACTTCTTGCGCATCCAGGGCGAGTGGTGGCGCGAGTACACCTCCAATGGCGACGGCACATTCACCCTGCGCGCTCGCCACTCCGCCGGGGAGAATTGGGGGACTTCCGCGGGCAGCTACCCCATCGTGGCGGGTGACTTCAACGGCGACGGCAAGACGGACTTCCTCCGGGTGAGCGACACCTGGTGGCGCGAGTACACTTCGAACGGCGACGGCACCTTCACCCTCCGCGCCCGCCACTCCACGGGCGAGGACTGGGGAACCGCTGCGGGTACCTACCCCATCGTCACCGGCGACTTCAACGGCGACGGCAAGACCGACTTTTTGCGCATCCAGGGCGAGTGGTGGCGCGAGTACACCTCCAACGGCGACGGCACCTTCACCCTCCGCGCCCGCCACTCCACGGGCGAGGACTGGG
>CAZAWR010000038.1:73267-78544 GCA_964488865.1 uncultured Polyangiaceae bacterium
GACCGACTTTTTGCGCATCCAGGGCGAGTGGTGGCGCGAGTACACCTCCAACGGCAACGGCACCTTCACCCTCCGCACGCGTCACACCACCGGAGAACTGTGGGGCACGTCGGCCGGCACGTATCCCATCGTCAGCGGCGACTTCAACGGCGACGGCAAGACCGACTTTCTGCGCATCCAGGGCGACTGGTGGCGTGAGTACACCTCGAAAGGCGACGGCACTTTCACCCTCCAGGCCCATCACACCACCGGAGAGATCTGGGGAACCGACGCAGGGACCTACCCGATCGTCACAGGCGACTTCAACGGCGACGGCAGGACCGACTTCCTGCGCATCCAGGGCGACTGGTGGCGTGAGTACACCTCGAAAGGCGACGGCACCTTCACCCTCCAGGCCCATCACACCACCGGAGAGCTCTGGGGAACCGACGCAGGGACCTACCCGATCGAAGTCGGTGACTTCAACGGCGACGGCAAGACGGACTTCCTCCGCAATCAGGGCGATTGGTGGCGCGAGTACACCGTCGCGGGCGCGGTCCCGGACCTGCTCACGGGAGTGAGCAACGGCGCAGGCGCCACCACGACCGTGGCCTACACACCGTCGTCCGCCTGGTCCAACACCAACAACCCGCCCATCACCCACACCGTCTCGTCGCTCACCGTTCACGACGGTCGCGGCGGCACTGCCACCACCTCCTTCAGCTACCAGGGCGGCCTGTTCGACCCCATCGAGCGCCGCTTCATGGGCTTCCGCTACGCCAAGACCACCGACCCCTGCATCAGCGGCGAAGCCTCATGCCCCTTCCAGGAGGCCTACTACAAGCAGGACTACGGCTCCGTCTCCAAGCCCGAAACCATCTACCAGAAGGACGGCTCCGGCAGGACCCTGTCCTATCGCTCCCACGTCTACACCACCAACGGCGCCACCATCCCCTACACTTCCCTCGAGTCCCAACAGTGGGAGTACGTCTACGACGCCGCCGGCGCCTACAAACGCTCCGTCGTCACTCGCTCCTACGACGCCTACGCCAACGTCACCCTCGAGTACCTCTACGGCGACCACGACCTCGCAGGCGACGAGAAAACCATCCGCTACCGCTACTACCCCAACACCTCCAACTACGTCGTCGGCAAGCACGCCGCCATCGACATGTTCGCTGGCCTCGGGACCACCGGCAGCCTGCTCACACAGGCCTTGCTCTACTACGACAACAACACCACCTGGGCCACCGCTCCCTCCGCCGGTAAGGTCACCAAGACCGCTAGCTGGCTGAGCACCACCAACTCCTACGTCTCCAAGAGCGCCGAGTACGACGCCTGGGGCAACGTCACCGCCGAGATCGACGAGCTCGGAAACCGCACCTCCTTTACCATCGACTCGACCTATCACCTGTTCGTCACCCGCATCACCAACCCCCTCGGACAGGCCAAAAACCAGACCTGGAACACCGTCTGCTCCACCGTCGCGTCCGGCACCGACGAGAACGGACAGACCACCTCGATGCAGCACGACAACCTCTGTCGGCTGACCCGCACCGACCTGCCCGGCGGTGGCTTCGAGCTGCGCTCCTACGCCAACCTCGGCAGCCCCACCTCCCAGTACCTCGAGGTCCAGACTCCGGGCGCCGACGCCACCGGCAACCTCTGGACTCGCTCCTACCTCGACGGCCTCGGCCGCACCTGGCGCACCGAAAGCAAGGGACCTGCCGTCGGTAAGGAGATCCGCTCCGACGTCACCTTCGACGCACGTGGAAACCCCTGGAAGCAGACCCTGCCCACCTACGCCAACGAAGCCGCCAAGTGGGTCACCACCTCCTTTGACGCCCTCGACCGCCCCCTCGCCATCACCCACCCCGATGGCAACAGCGAGACCCGCGCCTACGGCCTGGGCACCATCACCCAGACCGACGAGCAAGGCCACCAGCAGCGCGACGTGCTCAACGCCTACGGACAGGTCGTCGAGCACGCTGAGCGCTCCGGCACCATCTGGCATGCCACGCGCTACACCTACGACCTTCGCGGAAACCTCACCCAGATCACCGACCCGGTCGGAAACCTCTGGACCATCTCCTACGACTCGCTCGGTCGACGCATCCAGGTCTCCGACCCCGACGCCGGCACGTGGACCTACCAGTACGACGCCGCCGGTCGCGAGATCTCCCATACCGACGCCAAGGGCCAGCGCACCGAGTTCACCTACGACCCGCTCGGCCGCAAGGAGACCAAGACCATCGGCGCCGGCTCGGCCTCCGCCTCGACCATGACCTGGCTCTACAACGTCGGCAAGCTCACCACCATGACCGACCCCTCCGGCACCGCCAGCTACGACTACGACAAGGCCGGCAGGCTCGTGCGCGGCATTCGCACCATCGGCACCAAGTCCTTCACCTTCCTCAAGGGCTACGACCTGGGGGGCCGCCTTACCTGGACGACCTATCCCGATGGGGACTCCGTGGGCTCCGCTGCCTCACCGCTCGGCTACGACGGGGCCGGCCGCCTCTCGACCATCCCCGGCGTCGTAACCGCCACCTCCTACAGCGCCTCGGGCGACCTGACAGGACACACCAACGCCAACGGCACCGTCACCACCCGCACCCTGTCGGCCACACGCGGTTGGCTCACCGGCATCCAGACGGTCAAGGGCACCACCACCCTGCAGAACCTGGTGTACGCGCGCGACTCCGAGGGCAAGATCACCTCCGTCACCAGCCCCTTCGCCCACGAGGGCTGGAACTTCGGATACGACGACCTGCACAGGCTCATCTCCGCCTCCGGCCACACCAGCACCGAGCACAACCAGACCTTCTCGTACAACGCCATCGGCAACATCACCTACAATTCACGGCTCGGCAGCTACAGCTACCCCGCCGCGGGACAAGCCAGGCCCCACGCCGTGGCCTCCGCCGGTGCCAACGCCTTCACCTACGACCCCAACGGCAACATGCTCTCGGGTCCCGGACGCTCCATCGAATGGAACGCCGACAACCGCCCCACCCAGGTCAACACCACCCTGTACGCCTACGACGCCGAAGGCGTGCGCCTGACCAAGACCCTCGGCCCCACCACCACCTACTACGTCGGTAACGACTACGAGCTGACCGGCACCGAAGTCACCAAGTACATCTCCCTGGCCGGCGCCATGGTCGCCAAGCGCGTGGGCACCGTCACCTCTTGGCTGCACACCGACCACCAGGGCACCATCCAGGCCATCACCAACGCCTCGGGCGTCGAGATCCAGCGCATCAAGCACAGGCCCTACGGCGAGCGCATCGAAACCACCACCGCCCACAACGAGTCACGCGGCTACACCGGCCAGCGCACCGACGACTCCGGCCTGATGTACCTGCACGCCCGCTACTACGACCCCGCCCTCGGGCGCTTCATCTCCCCGGACCCCACCATCCCCACCGCACGCACCGTGGGTCTCAACCGCTACGCTTACGCCGCCAACGACCCTGTCGGCTTCACCGACATCGACGGCCTCGGCTTCTTCAGCAAGGTCTTCAAGGGCGTCAAGAAGCTCATAAAAGGCATCGGCAAGGTCATCACCAAGGTCGTCGACACCGTCAGCAAGGTGCCGGTCATCGGCGGGTTGCTGCGCGTTGCCGCCATCACCGCGCTCGGGCCCATCTACGGCATCACCACCGGAGACTGGAAGGGGTTAGCCAGGGCTTATGCCTCGGCAGCGATCATGGTGGCCGCGGTCGTGCTCATGCCAGCCTGTCCTGCCGCGGGTGCGGGGTTAATGTCCTACGTGGGCTATGTCGCAGGCTCGGCTGCCGTGGGCTTTGGCGCGGGCTTCGGCATCGCCATGGTCAACGGGGCCTCGCCCCAGCAGGCGCTCAAGGCAGGGCTCACGGGCGCCGTGATATCCGGCGGGCTCGCCACGCTCAACGCCTTCTACAACGCCACGGTCGGCATGAGCCCCAGCGAGTACAGCCGCACCGCCGGCGACACCTTCGGGACCAACGCCCAAGGCGGCGCTCTTGCCGAAGGCTCGCCCTTGGCCGTCAAGATGCAGAACGCCATCCCCGGGGGCAAGGCCATCTCCGGCGTGCACGACTGGTTTGTCGGCACCCTCGACTTCGTCACAGGGCCCAAGGTCCCAGGCCAGATGTACTACCAAGGACTGCAGATCGCCCAGGGACTCGAGGGCATTCCCCTCGCGGGCGGCGTGATGGGACAGGCCTACAACGCCATGACCATGCCCATCGCCGCAGGCATCACCTGGGGCGCTTACGCTGCCCCCTATTCCGGCGCCATCGTCGGCACTCACACCCTCGCGAACGACTACCGTCGCTCCGCTCGCTCCGTGTCCGCCTCCGGATGGCTCGCCAACGCTTCCGGACAGCCCTTCGGACTCGCCAGCGCTTACTGACGCACTCACGCTGCCCCTGATCCGGAGCGAAGCGACGGACCGAGGGGGTATCCTCTGGATCTTGCTAGACGAATGGCAAGGCGACCTGCCACCAACAAGGTGGGCGGCGCGTGAGAGGGCTCCTTCCCCCGAGGCGGCCGAGGCGGGGGAAGGGTGATTGCTCGACGATTTCAAATATACGTGAACGGATAGTCACCGTCACGAACAACGACGCATATGCACGCTTCATACACTGGTATATGTGCACATACGCCGTTACATTATCGCATGGAAAGTCGTAAGCATATTGTATCCGTACGAGGATATACTTGGAGTCGTTTCGCGTGAACAGACGCAAGCATGTTGACGTCTAAGCTGCCATGACCACCAAGCAGCAAAGCATCCTGCCGTTTCAAATTGAGGCCATGCCCTCCAGCGATGCGTTGACCAGTCATGCCGGCCTTCCCTTGGTCGCTGAGACCATGCGAGCTTTGGGGCTCGAGCAAGTTGCACGCGACCACCTTCATCTGCAGCAGCGCAACGCTGGCCTGTCCGACTACCAGAAGATCGAGTCGGTCGTGCTGCTCATGGCCGCTGGGGGAGACTGCTACGATGACATGGCCGTGCTCCGAGCCGATGCAGGACTCCAGCGTCTGCTCGGCTATCGTCTGCCTTCACCCGACAGCCTCCGCTGCTTCGCCAACGCCTTCCACGACGAACAGCTCATCGTTCAAGCCAAAGCTCGCCTCCGTCCCCCCGCCGTGGCGTGCAATGCGCGCGGCCGGACTTGCGTCCGACCGTGCTCTTGGTCCTTCGTGGACTCCGGCCAGCAGAGCAGCAGAGCTAGCCTCCGTCCACTTCGGTTCAGGAAAGCCACAAGCAGCAGGCCATGCCCCATTACAAGGGAGGCGTTGGATACC
>CAZAWR010000039.1:0-76280 GCA_964488865.1 uncultured Polyangiaceae bacterium
TTGGCCCCAATCCGCCTTGCGCTTCGCGCTCGGCCTTCGCTTGATTAGGGTCTAGGTTCGTGCTCGTGCTCGTAACCATGGTCGCTCGAGCTGTCCCATGCAGCCGCGCCCATCGAGTACGATCACCGCGCTTCGCGCTGAGCTCGAGACACCCAGCGATTCGATCAAGACACAGCACTAGACCCAAATCAAGCGCTCCGCGCTGCTTTGGGTCTAGCCCTTTTTCTAAGGGGGCTTTCGCAAAGCCCCCTCGCCGCGCTCACCGCGGCTCACCCCAAAACGCCTCGCCTTCGGCTCGGATAGCCCCAAACCCAAGCACGTTCTTCGAACAGTGCTTGGTTTGGGACTAGAAGCGTCCGTGGACGAGCAAGCCTGCGGAATCTACACCGGCCGCTGGGACTACCCGTAGATCCATGGGACCCTTTTCGGCAACCTCGCGCGCATTCGTGCCGTCGGGCGCGGTGAGCCACAGTGCTGCTCCCGCGGCCATCAACGCGCCTCCCGCCACGAAGCTCCAGGTCGAGATGCTCGCGAACTGCTTCGCATCCTCCGCCCGCGCCTGGTCCGCCTCCGATACACACAGGTTGTTCGGACAGTCGGCGCCGTTCCACTTGCTCCGCGCCTGCAGCCCAAACGCCGACCCCACCGCCAGGCCCGCCAGCCCCACACCCCCCACGATGATGCCGATCGTGCGTTGCGTGTCCCCGTCCGTGGACGGGACAGGCGCAGGGGCCGGGGTGGGTTGTGGAGAGACCGGTGCCACGGCGGGGACCGGCACGGGCGCTGGCTCCTCGGGTGCGTCCTCCAGCACCGGGATGTCGATGGTGACCGTCTTGCCCTCGCCCGACACGTCCACCGTGGTCCGCCACTCCCTCTTTCCAGGCGCCGACGCCGTGATGACCAGGGTGCCGGGATCGACCGGGGTCTCGGTGGCCCAGGTGGCGGACTCCTGGACGATGCCGTCTCGCTTGACCACGAAGTCCTCGACGATGGCGCGCTCGTCCACGGCGAAGGCGATGCGCGTGAGACGCGGCTCGAGCGCGGTGGCCTGTGCGCGTGCGTATTGCTCGCGGTCGATCTGCCCACGGCTTCGGGCCATGCCCGCGGCGCGAAGGTAGTTCGCCCACGCGCTTGCGGTCTTGTTCACCTTTTCGAGGCAGATCGCGAGGTTGAGCAAGGTGCCCACCGCCGGGTCCATCCGATGGCTCGCCTCGAGCTTCGGACAGGCTGGCTCGTAGGCGCCTTCGTCCATCAAGGCCTTGCCTTCTCGGAACAGTGCTTCGGCGGTCGCCGCCCGCTCGCTGCCCTGCCCGTGCGCATGCCCCGCAAAGAGCGTGCAGGCCAGCGCCACGGCCGCGATCGTCCTCGTTCTCTTCGAGCTGTCGGGTTGCATGGACGGTCGAGTATAGGCGACCGCGCCAGCAATGGCCCAGCGCGAAGCTCCCAATGGCCGGCTTCTACAAGCGACCGACCCTACCTCCGCGCCGTTTCGCTCGCGAGCCGACTGAGCCCGCTCGGCGAAACCGGAATGCCCAGCAACACCCCGGCCGACGCCGCGTCCGTGCGTCCCAGCCGGTTTAGGTTGCGCAACTCCCCCTCGTCCACGTGGAACCGGCTCGCCACGGTCGATACCGTGTCCTGTTCGGACATCACGTAGAAAATGATCTCCCGGTCCGTGCGCGCCTTCATCCTCCGCTTGCTGCCCCGCCCCGACGGAGGAGCCCCCGTGCTCGTCGCTTCCGACGGCATCAGCGTCCCTTCCGAGAGCTTCTCCTTGCGCAGCATCGCGCTCGAGGGCGGTGCTTCGCTCGCAAGCGGCTCCTCGGCTGAGTAGGTCGGCTCCGTCGCCATCGTCATCGGTGGGAACGAAGTCGCTGCCGGCTCTGCCGAACGCGGCGTTCCACCGAAGTAAGCCGGGCTCCCCGGGGAGGGCGCACGAAGATACGACGGCGCAGGCGTGGCCTCTTCTTGACGCTTCGCCCCGTGGATCGTGTTGCCAAGGCGGTCCAGCACCGCCGGGTCCGGGTCGTCGCGCCCCCAGTGGAAGCCGTCCGGCACGCGCGTGTCCTCGTCGTTCTGCTGCGGGTCCTCGAGCAGTCGAGGCAACATCACCCGCGCCCGCGCCAGTCCCTCGGCCGGGATGTGCACCACGTAGGGATGGTCCCGGTTCGGCGTCACGTCGTTGCGGAACTCGGGGTTCAAGGAACGAATCGCCTCCAAACTCGTGCCCGCCGCCCTAGCCAACAAGGACAGTCGCGTCCCTCCCGGAACCTGCAGCGGTGCACCCGATACCCCTTCGTCCAGCCCAACGTCCTCCATCTCGAACCGGTCCAGGTTGTTCAGAACCACCGCCACCGCAAGTACCTTCGGCACGTACAACACCGTCTCGCGCGGCAAGGCGCCCTCGACCGCGCTCAACGCCCAGAAGTCCTTCGTCCCCATCCGCTCGGACAGCGACGCGAGCCGCTCGTAGCCGTAGTTGTAGGCCGCGAGCGCCAGCTCCCAGGACTGGAAGTACGAATAGAGATCTGTGAGGTGCCGCGCCGCCGCATCCGTGGATCGCCAGAGCGATCGACGTTCGTCGTATCGGGCTCCCACGGACAGCCCGTAGGCCCGCCCGGTCTTCGGCATGAACTGCCAGAGCCCGGTCGCCCCGGCGCTCGACACCGCCTTGGGGTGGAAGCCGCTCTCGATGAACGCCACCGCGATGAGGTCCGGCGGGAGGTTGTGCTCTCGCAAGGAGGCCAGGATGATGTCCCGATACTTGCCGCTGCGTTTGAGCCACGCCACGAACATCTTCCGTCCCGCAGCCGACTCGGTGAAGAAGCGCACGTACTTCTCCAGGCGGGCGTTCGGCGTGATGGGCAGCGTGGGCATGCGCAGCTGCTCCCAGTATCCCTGGGTCGCAGCCCCGAGTTGCGCAGGCTCTGCTCCACCGCCAGAAGGCCGCCCGGTTCCCTGTCCCATGTTGTCGAGCTTGCGGGACACCGCGGCCAGCTCGGAGACGATGTCGTCGAGCTGTCCGAACATCTCCGTCTCCGCTCGGCGCAAAGCCGCCAGCTCCTCAGACTCGTACCTCGCGCGTACCCAGGTGTCCTTTTCGGACCTCGGTAACCCGGGCGGGGGATGCCTGGCCTGGTCAGCTTGCGAGGACTGGGCAGCCTCCCCCTGGCCCGGAGACGCCGCGGCCGTGCTCGTGGTCTGACCTGAACCGAGAAGGAGGCCGACGCTAAACAGCAGCGCGTTGGGATAAGCCTTGTCGAGGATCGGCATTGGGTACGTCTGTCACACACCCGCACCTACATGGCCAAGAACTGACACGTTCTTTTTGTGGACACACCGACGGGAGCGGACGACGGAGCGCGGGTGTGCACGTTCGTTGGGCAACGAACCTCGGACGTCGCGTGCGCTTCGGAGAAGGTGGTGCCTACCAGCAGACCATGCCGGAGCCGTACCCGCATTCCGGACGCTGCATGAGAGAATAGACGAGCCCGCTGAGCAGGCCGACCCCGATGCCGAGGCCGGCGCCTGCGAGCACCTGGCCGCCGCTCTCGTGGTTCGGCTCTCCCGCCACGCGACCGAGGGCGGTGAACCCGGCTGCCACGAGGGGGAAAGCCACCTCGCCCACGAACGCGCCCCCGTGAAACCGACCGTCGTTCCACTTGAGCGTGTCCACGAGGAACACGCCTGTGCCGTGGCCGAGGGCGGAGAACGAGGCGAAGGCGTGCGTGGACGGCGCCCCGAAGGTCGTACACCCCGGCCCGCCTTGGTTCGTCTCGTCGCACCCCGGTCGGTACCCTTCGATTCGGGGCTTCATGACGTACTCACTCGTGAGGGTCGCCGCGGTCAGCGTCATCACGGGCGCCAGGACGGACACGTGCCATCGGGCTTTCCATCCGATCGTGGTCTCCGACTCGGCGTAGTACACGCGGGGCATGAGCAGTTGGGAGCCGGCGCCCAGGGCGACGAACACGTGGGACGCTGTTCGCCAGCCATCGCTCCGTTCGGGGGGCTCGGTCTGCGCACCGGCGTCACGCGCCATGGCCGTGAGGGTGAAGGCAGCGACGGCGCCCAGGGCGAGGCGGGCCAGCGTGCGCCCGAGGCCTGTTCGGTGATTCCCTTGCATCGGAGTGGGGTCGTTCACAGCTCTGCGTAGCCCCCTGGAATGACGTAGGTGTCGTCGAGGCCGGCGACGGTCAGCACGCCCCAGCACGCCAGCTTGGTTCGTGCGGCGAACGCGACGATGTCGTCGTAGGACCCTTCGGGTCCGAGCACGGCGAGGTTCGAGCGGTGCAGGCCCCATCTTCCCTTGCCGTGCTGGAGCAGGGCGATGTGCAGGTGTCGGCCGGCTTCCCCTGCGTTGGGCAGGATGGCGACCCGGAACCGGAGGGGCTCACGGATGTCGGGCCCCGTGACGTCTACGTACACGAGGTCCGCACGGGCTCGGGTCTCGCTGGTCTTCAATCCACGGCCCCGGAGGAATTGTAGGAAGTCATCGAGACGCAGGGGGCGATGCTCCTGGGCGAGGTCCATGGCTTTGCATACGGAGGGCAGCAGGCGCACGCTGCCGGGGTCGACCGATTGCGAGTCGCCCTCGAAGTCTTGGACATAGTCGCGCCCAGGCGGCCGGTTGGGCGCGTGCAATGCCGACCCGGCGCAGCCCGACAGGGCCAGGCCGAGGAGGGTAGTCCAGAGCGGTCGGAGCCTCACCCGCGAGACTCTACCCGATGATCGATCCCAGGGACGAGAATTGCGCTGTCGCCGACCCGCACCGGACCGGGTCCTTGGCCCTCGCAGGGCGATGCTGGTAGCCTGGTCTCGTGATTCGACGGGTTCTGATCGCGGCCTTGGCCATGTTCGCTCTCCCCGCGTGCGGAGGCGGCGATACGGGGGTGGCGCGTCGCAACCCCGTCTTCTACGACAACACGACCATTGGGGGTGACCTCGGGTCGAAGTTCGAAACTCCCTATCCTCCGCTGGACCTGTCCGAACACAAACCCAACCCGCCCTACCGCGGCGTGGAGATTCTCGACCGCAAGGTTCGCATCTCTCGCCCCGCGAACTGGATCGTGCGTGCGGCGAGCGATCGCCCCGGGGACCGATACATCCAGTACCTGTCCCCGCGCGAGTACGTCTTCAGTGTCTACGAGCGGCAAGAGCTGCCCGATGCCCGCTGGTCTGACGTCGTCGCGCGCTACGAGAAGAGCCTCAAGGCCAACAAGGCCGAGGTCCTTCACGAGGGCGTGCCCATGGCGACCTTCAACGGCCAGGGACGCGCCTACCTCGTCCGACGCCGCATTCCTGCCGCCAAGGCACCGTTCATCAACGTGAGCCGGGAGTACTTGATCCGAGCGGACAACCGCATCGTTCTCGTGCAGATCGTGCACCCTGTGGACGGGCAGGCGCCCATCAGTGGCGAGTTGCGCCGCGTGATCGACACTCTCGAGCTGCGCTGAGCAAATCGCTCCCCGGCGAGTTGGCCTCCCACGCCGGCGTCGCCTACAATCCCCCAGGCGCCATGGGCTCTCGCGTACACCTCTGCTCCTTTCTTCTCTTCGGGATGACCGTGTCCTGCGGGTCGGCCCCCGTGGAGCCGAAGGCAGAGCACGAGGCGCGGCAGCTGTCGCCGATCCCCGCGTGTGCCACCGTCCTTCCGTCCTCCTCCCCTGGAGTGCAGGTGGCGCTGCGGGACGAGTACTGGAAGCTCGTGTTTCCCGCCTTCGAGGAGTCCAAGGGACGACTTCCCGCGGATGCACTCGCGTGCACGGGGGAAAACGTCCTGCAAGCGGACGCCTTCTCCGGCGCCACGATGGCCCCCCGGCTGACGGACGCGGAGATCTCGCTCGGCGGGGGAGCCGACGGGATCAAGGCGGTGTGGCTGCGTTCGCACGGGACCTCGGAGCAAGAGGTGGCCGGGGCGATCGCGCTGGTTCGCTTGAAGGACGAGTTCGCCTATGTGATCGCGGTGGGGGCGCATCGTGGCCGCGCTGACGCCCGCTTGTCCCTGGACCGTCTCGGCAGCGAGCTGGTGCTTCTGGTGCGCGATGAAGGGTGCAAGCAGCGGAAGCCGGACATGCCGTGTCAGTCCTCGCTCTCGGTTTACCTGGTTCGGCAGGGGCGGTTGGTGCAAGGGACTCGCCTCGCGCTCGAGGAGGTCGCCTACGGTGACGGGGAGACCCTCGGGGAGCAGGGGCAGGTCTTTCACCTCACCGCTTCGCCTTCCTTCGTGAAGGACGAGATGCGGGTCGTCGAGCTCGTCCGCGTGCGCGACCGCCTCGACCGCGTTACGCGGTGGGCCGAGCTAGAGCGAGTTTTCCTCGTCATCGGGGACGTCTTGGAGCCGAGCGACGTCCCCCTGTGGTCGCGGGTTGCGCGACCCAGGCAGGTGCGCAGGTAGGCCGCACGGTTCGCGCTTCGAGAAGCGGCTTTCGACTTCGGTCCGTCGGTCCTAGGATAAAGCCTTGGGAGGCACGTCATGGCAAGCAAGCAGCCGCGCGGCGGCATAGAGATGAATGTCCAGTTGGGTCGACGATCGGCGGCGACCCCTTCCGATGACACGCCCTTCCGCGTTCTCGTTCTGGGTCCCTTCGCGGACAACCTTCCCGCAAGCACCAAGCCCGTCAACGTGGACGTCACCGAGATCGACGAGCTGATCGAGCGATGGTGCCCGTCGGTGTCCCTGACGATGGGGGACGGGTCTGCCATCTCGATCTCGTTCGAGGCGCTCGACGACTTTCACCCGGACGCCCTGTACGATCGTCTGCCGGTGTTCGCCGCCCTGCGCAAGCTGCGCAAGGAGCTGCAGGACCCGTCGACCTTCAGCTCCGCGGTGGCGAAGATTCGCAAGTCCACGGAGGGGGCGCGGGGCCCGACCGAGTCCGACGAGACGACGATGGAGCGGCTACTCGGGAAGCCGAGTTCGGTGGCGGGCGGACCCGCCATGGGGGAAAGCGCGTCCAGCATCGAAGAGCTCGTGCGGCATCTGGTCGCGCCCCACATCGTCCGTGCAGCGCCTTCCAACCGGAAGGCACACCTCAACGCGCTGGACGTCACGTCGGGCGAGTTGATGCGGGCCATCCTTCACCACCCGACGTACCAGTTGCTCGAGGCGGCGTGGCGTGGGCTCGACTTCCTGCTGCGCTCTGCCGAGCAGGGACTCGACGTGTCCGTGTGGAACATCAGCAAGGACGGGCTCGAATCCGCGGTGTCCGTCGACGAACCCCTCGCCACGCACCTGGGGCGTCGGCTTGTGGGAGAGGCCGGTGGGGAACCTCCGTGGGCGCTGGTGGTCGGGGTGTACACGTTCGGCCCGACGGAGCGCGACGCGCGGCTGGTGCAGCGGCTCTCGTCGATGCTGGCAGCGGCGGGGGTGCCGCTGATTGCGGAGGCCGACCCGACGCTCGTTCACGGCGAACCCGCGCCGTGGCCGGCGTGGGCGGAGGTTCGCGCGAAGCCGGAGGCCGCGATGGTGGGGCTAGCTCTCCCTCGGTTTCTCCTGCGCTTGCCGTACGGGAAGCGAACGGACGAGATCAGCCGGTTCGTCTTCGAGGAGCAAGGGTCGCCTCCCGACCACGAGGGGTACCTCTGGGGCCACCCGGCGTGGTTGGTCGCTTGTCTGTTGGGGCGTTCCTATGCGCGCGCGGGTTGGCGTTTCGCGGTGCAGGACACGCTGTCGCTGCAAGGGGTGCCGGTGCACACCTTCACGGTGGCCGGCGAGGTCGAGCAGACGCCTTGTGCGGAGGTTTGGATGGGCGCGCGGGAAGCAGAGGCGTGGCTCGCGCAGGGGATCATGCCGCTGTGCTCGGTGCGCGGGCGCGATGAGGTGCAGCTGCTGCGCATTCAATCCATCGCGGACCCGCCGGCGCCGCTTGCCGGTCGCTGGCGGTAGATTCTCGCCTTCCCTCGGATCCTTCCACCGCGCCAGCACTCCCAGGGGACTTAGGGGTTGCGATCGTGCGCACCCGAGCGCGGTGTCAGGTCAGAACAAGGCAAATGCCACCGCCGCCCGGTACCGCATCCCACTCGCGTCGAGATCCGGACCTCCTCCGATCTCCTCCTCCTCTTCTCCGTTGCGCTGCCTCGCCACCCAGCCGCTCTGGGCGATCTCCCTCACATAGCCAGCACGGAACCCCAATACCATGCCCACATCCGGCCCGTTTGACCGCCGCGCCAACGGAATCCGGTACTCCACCCCCGCCTCCCCAAGCACCGCCTTGGAATTCCGCGCAACCGTGTCGGCATCGTCGCACAGCAGCCCCGCCGTCCTGCTCTCGAATTCCTCGTATCTTGTCGCATCCAGATCGACCCAGACCGTACCCCACAGCATCCCCGTGGACACAAACGTGCTGAATGGCCCTTCGCGAAATACGTCGTAGCCCAGGGTCACCCCGCCGTCAAAGTGCCCCACCCTTACGGCCGAGTTGCCGGTTCGGCTGCGCGCACTCTGCTGTGCACCGACCATTTGCTCCCCGGCATCGATCCGGACTGCCATCTTCGGCAGTTCCGGAAACTTCTCGTCCGCCAGCGGCACGACGAGCTCGTCCAACGGGCGCTGGGTCCGAGCGTGGCAATCGATTGCGTCGTCCCCGGCGTCCGCGTTCGCGCACACCGAGCCCATCACCACTGCAGTGGACAGCACCCAGCCCGCTCTGGTCCAGCCCATGCGCGCCTTCCTCCTCGTCCGACCCACATCCGTGCCGACCGATCGCTGCCCAGAATAGCACGCCCACGCACCGGCCCCGTGGCGTGGGTGGAGGCACACGCGGATTCTCGGCTTCCGCCTCGCTGATTGTGCGGTAGGCTCCTGCGTTCGGACATGCTGCCTCCTGGATCGATCACCCAGCCCATCACCACGGTCGACGCGTTCCACGCGCAGCGACGGAAGGGTTGTGCGGGAGCCGTGATTCGCGGCATCGACCTCGCCCACCTTGACCTTTCGGGCGTGGACTTGGCGGGCGCGACGCTCACGGACGTGGACCTGACGGGCGCGAACCTTTCGCGGTGTGTTCTGCGCGGGGCGGTGTTCGCGGACTCGGAGTTGCGGGGCGTGGACTTGACCGGCGCCGACTTGCAGGGAGCCGATCTCACCGGCTCGCGCTTGGCCACGAAACAGGTCGCGGGGGCGGACTTGCGGGGAGCGAGGGTCCTTCAGGCGGACCTGACCGGGGCGGATCTGCGCCAGGTCAAGGTAGCCGGCGCCTCGCTCGAGCGATGCCTGCTGACCGGTGTTCAGGCCGACGGGGTCGACTTTCTAGGATGCGTGCTTTCGGACTGCTCCTTCGAGGGGGCCAAGCTCGCGGGGGCGCGCCTCGGGGAAGTCCGGGCGGCGCAGGCGAGCTTCGAGAACGCCACCTTGACCGGCGTGGTGTTCGTCCGAGCGTCGGCCCCTTTCGCGCGCTTCACAGGCGCGTCGCTCGACGAGGCGAACCTCGACGGTGCGGATCTGACGTGTGCGAGCTTCGTGCGCGCCCGCGTGCGGAGGGCTTCTGCACGGGGAGCCAAGCTCGCGCGGTCCCAGTGGGTGCACGCTGACGTGCGAAGCTCACGCTTCGACATGTCCGACTTGTCGTTTGCCGACCTGTCCCATGCCATCGCGGACCTGGCCTCGTTTCAGAAGGCGAAGCTCGACCATGCGAACATGCACCGCACGAGCCTTGCTTCGACGGTGCTGTCGGGCGCCAGCTTGCAGGGGGTGCGCAAGACCGACCCGGACCGCGCCAAGGCGGAGGACTTCACGACGGGAGGGAAGTGAATCATGACGAGGAATCAGGCAGCGCTTCGCATTGTGCCGACGAACTCGGAGGATGCGTCGGTTCGCACGCCGCTGGGGGCGAGTGCGACGGTGGAGGGCGACAGGCTGGTGGTGCGCGATCCCGGCGGGGCGATCGTGGTCGTGTATGACGCGGCGACGGGGTCGGCCACGATCGCGGCTCCCGCGGGGGACCTTCGTCTTGCTGCGCCATGCGGGAAGGTGGTGGTGGAAGCGGGCACCGACCTGGAGCTTTCGTCCCGGGCGACGACGCGGATACGCGCGGTGGAGCTCGATAGCGACGCGGACGTCACTCGCTTCCGATCGAAGGCGATCGATGTGGCGACGGGAGTGATGCAGGCCACGGCGCAGACGGTGGTGCTCGGGGTGGGGCGCTGGAACATGACGGCGGACAGGGTGCTGGAGCGGGCGAACGATGTGTACAGGACGGTGCAGGGTGTGATCGAGACACGTGCGGGGCGGTTGCGTTCGCTGGTTCGCGAGACGACGCAGGTTCGGAGTGGGGCGACCAGCATCACGTCGAAAGAGGATACGTTCATCGACGGTCGGCGGGTTTTGCTGGGTTGAGGAGGGAACATGGCGGGCGTGGCATTTCCGGCGGCGACGATGAAGGGTGGGCAGGCGATGTGCCCGGGTCCACTGGACGTGTGCAAGGTGCCGGCGCCTCCGGCGCCTCCGATCCCCATACCGTTTCCCAACATCGCGATGCTCAACATGGCGTTGAGCACGACGACGACGGTGCTGTTCGAGAACATGCCCGTGCTGGTGGAGATGTCGGAGACGCCGATCAGCAGTGGGGACGAGGCGGGTGTGGCGGGCGGTGTGATCTCGGGAGTCTTCATCGGTCCGATGACCTGCAAGATGGGCAGCATGAAGGTGAAGGCGCAGGGCAAGGGCGTGATGACGATGACGGGGATGACGTCGCACAACGGGAAGAACCCCAACGTGCCGGTAGGGATGATCGTGCTGGCGTCGAACATGAAGGTCCTGGTATCTCCCTAGACGCTGTTTGCGGACCTTCGTGCTCGTGCTCGTGCTGAGCGTTAGCGGTACTCGTCGCCGGTGCGCTCCGGCTTCCGTGCCGGTTCCAGGGACCGAAAAGCGGACGCAGGGGCTCGTTCTGCCTCTCGCAATGCGACGCGTCAATTGAGGGAAATCGGGGGCCTGCGAGGTGAACCTCTGGGGCGTTCACGACCGATGCGCGGAAGGCACGACTCCCCCCAAAGTCTGGGGCAACAACCGTTGCATCAGACCTGACGACAGGGTACTTTCCGCGGCTGCTTCGAGTTGGGTAGTTGGGTTGGGGCTGGTGGGATTCGAAGTCGAGGCGAGGTGGGTAAGGGCCGATGATCGACGTTTCCAAGTTGTTGATGCCGGTGACCGAGGGTGCCCCCTGCGGGGAGGATCTTGAATACGACGAAGCGTTCACGGACCTGCAGCTGATCTCGCAGTACAAGCCGGAGCAGCGCATGGGGGATGCGATCATTCCGGCGGAGGAGCCTGTGTGGCGAGACGTGGAAACGAGAGCTTCCGCGTTGTTCGAACGCACGAAGGACCTGCGTGTTGCCGTGCACCTGTTGAAGGCCTTGCTGCACACGGGCGCGTACCGTGGGGCGGCGCAGGGCCTCGAGGTCTTGCGCGCGCTCGTGGAAGAGAGATGGGAGTGCGTCCATCCGCAGTTGGACCCCGACGATGACAACGACCCCACGATGCGGTTCAACATCCTGGGGGACTTGTCCGAGCCTTCGACGGTGCTGGCTTGGGTTCGGAAGATCCCCCTCGTGTCGGTTCGCGGGATCGGAAGCTTCGGGCTGAAGGATCTCGCGCTCGCTTCCGGAGAGGTGGCGCCGGTGGAGGGCGAGACGGTGCCGGCCGTGGCCTTGATCGACGGGGCATTTACCGAGGCGCCGGTGGAGGATCTCGAGCCGGTGGGGGCGGCGGCAATGGGCTGTGCCGAGGCCATCCGCAAGATCGAGCGGGTCCTGATGGACCGAGCCGAAGGGGCGTCGCCACCGAACCTCACGCCGCTGCGCGTGTTGTTCGAACAGGCCGCCTACGCGATCCAGTCCAGGCTCGCCGCGCGCGGTGAGGGAACCTTCGCCTCGGACACGGGACAGGAGGGCGCTTCCCAGGGGGCAGCCGGCGCAACGCCAGGTACAGGGCCCAAGCGCATCTCGGGGGACATCACGTCGCGCGAGGACGTGATCAAGGCCATCGACAAGATCTGTGAGTACTACGCACGCAGCGAGCCGGCGAGCCCCCTCCCGTTGCTCCTCGGCCGTTGCAGGCGTCTGGTCAACAAGGACTTCATGGGCATCATCCGCGACATGGCGCCGGACGGCCTCGGACAGGTCGAGGTTCTCCGGGGCCACGTGGAAGAGGAGGACGGCAATTCATGAGTGGGCAAAAATTTGTCGGGCGAAACCGCGCGCCTCGCGTCCAGATCGAGTACGACGTCGAGCTGTACGGTGCAGAAAAGAAGGTTCAGCTCCCGTTCGTGATGGGGGTTATGGCGGACCTTTCGGGCAACCCGGTCGAGCCGTTGCCGAAGGTGGCGGACCGCAAGTTCCTCGAAGTGTCCGTCGACAACTTCGACGAGCGCATGAAGGCGATGAAGCCGCGCGCAGCGTTCCAGGTCCCCAACACCTTGACGGGCGAAGGGAACCTGAACGTGGACCTCACGTTCGAGAGCATGGATGACTTCACGCCCGCGGCGATCGCGCGCAAGGTCGAGGCGCTCAACAAGTTGCTTCAGGCCCGCCAGCAGCTGTCCAACCTCGTGACGTACATGGACGGCAAGAGCGGCGCGGAGGAGTTGATGGCGAAGGTCATGGCGGACCCGACCTTGCTGCAGGCTCTGGCCTCGGCACCGAAGGCGGGCGAAGGAGAGGGAGGCTGACCATGGGTGAGAGTGAGACCGTCAAGGCCGAAGGGCAGCTGCAGACCCTCGAGGTTTCGGAGTTCGAGTCGCTTCTCCAAAAGGAGTTCCGACCCCAGTCCGACAATGCCCGGCAGGAAGTCCAAAATGCCGTGCGCACCCTCGCCGAGGAGGCCCTCAGGGGATCCATCGTCGTCTCGGACGACGTGATCGAGACCATCAAGAAGATCATCGCCGAGATCGACAAGAAGCTCGCGGCGCAGATCAACGTGATCTTGCACAACGCCGAGTTCCAGAAGCTCGAGGGCGCGTGGCGTGGGCTCCACTACCTCGTGAACAACACCGAATCCGACGAGATGCTCAAGATTCGCGTCCTGAACGTCGCGAAGAAGGACCTGCACAAGACCCTCAAGAAGTTCAAGGGCGCGGCCTGGGACCAGAGCCCGATCTTCAAGTCCATCTACGAGGAGGAGTACGGAAAGTTCGGCGGCGAGCCTTACGGATGCCTCGTGGGCGACTACTACTTCGACCACAGCGCTCCCGACGTCGAGCTGCTCGGTGAGCTGGCGAAGATCGCGGCGTCGGCGCATGCCCCGTTCATCTCCGGTACCGCTTCGACCCTGTTCCAGATGGAATCGTGGAGCGAGCTCGCCAACCCCCGGGACCTTACCAAGATCTTCGAGACGCCCGAGTACGCGGCCTGGAAGTCCCTGCGCGAGTCCCAGGACGCCAAGTACCTCGGCCTGGCCATGCCCCGCTTCTTGTCCCGCCGCCCCTACGGCGCCAAGACCAACCCCGTCGAAGGCTTCGACTTCGAGGAAGACGTCTCCGGTCCCTCCGAGGACCAGTACACCTGGGCCAACTCCGCCTACGCCATGGCCGTCAACATCAACCGCTCCTTCAAGCTCTACGGTTGGTGCTCACGCATCCGCGGCATCGAGTCCGGCGGCGCCGTCGGCGGCTTGCCCACGCACACCTTCCCCACGGACGACGGTGGCGTCGAGATGGCATGCCCCACCGAGATCGGCATCAGTGACCGTCGCGAGGCCGAGCTCGCGAAGAACGGCTTCATGCCTCTCGTGCACAAGAAGAACACCGACTTCGCGGCTTTCATCGGCGCCCAGTCGCTCCACAAGCCGGCCGTGTACGACGACCCCGACGCCTCTGCCAACGCGGCTCTCGCGGCTCGTCTGCCTTACCTGTTCGCCACGTGCCGCTTCGCGCACTACCTCAAGTGCATCGTCCGCGACAAGGTCGGCTCCTTCAAGGAGCGCGACGACATGAAGCGGTGGCTCCAGGATTGGATCATCCAGTACGTCGACGGCGACCCGGCCCACTCGTCGGAGGACGTGAAGGCGCAGAAGCCGCTGGCTGCGGCCGAGGTCGAGATGCAGGAGATCGAAGGCAATCCAGGCTACTACGCGGCCCAGTTCTTCCTGCGGCCGCACTACCAGCTCGAAGGCCTCACCGTCTCTTTGCGGTTGGTGTCGAAGCTTCCGTCGGCCAAGGGTGGCTGACGGGTTGACCTGATGAAGTTGCGGCGGGCTTTTTCGCCGCGCGCTGTTGCGGATAACTGTGGCCCTTCGGGGCGGCGTCGGAAGAAAGGAAGACCACCATGGCAGTTGATATGTTCATCAAGATCGGGGACATCAAGGGCGAATCCATCGATGCGAAGCACAAGGACGAGATCGACGTCCTGGCCTGGAGCTGGGGCGGGTCCCAGTCCGGAACCACGCACATGGGCTCCGGCGGCGGCGCCGGTAAGGTCAACGTACAGGACCTGTCCATCACCAAGTGGGTCGACAAGGCCACCCCCATCCTCTTCAAGACCATGTGCGAGGGCAGCCACATCAAGGAGATCGTCCTCACGGTTCGCAAGGCCGGTGGCAAGCCCGTCGAGTACCTCAAGCTCACCCTCATCGACACCATCATCACGTCCTTGTCCACGGGCGGCTCGGGTGGCGAGGATCGGTTGACCGAGAACCTCACCATCAACTTCGCCAAGTTCAAGCTCGACTACGTGCCTCAGAAGGAGGACGGGTCCGCGCTTCCGGCGGTCCAGATGACCTGGAACATCGCTAGCAACACGGCCACCGTCTAACGCGCGCCTCGTTGGCACCGGGGGGGGCGCCTCCCTGTGGGCCGGGTTCGCGTCCGGTCCGACGAGAGTCCCTCCGGTGTCCTGTCGCGTGCGTGGGACCGCCCCAGGGTAGGGGCAGTCCCCAGGCTTTTCGATTCGAACGATGGGAGAAACGCGATGCTTGCGGAAGAGAAACTGCGCGCCGGTCAAGTCGAGGAGGCCCTCGCTCTGCTCCAGGACGAGGTTCGCAAGGCGCCAGGCAACCCCAAGTATCGCGTCTTCCTCTTTCAACTGCTCTCCGTGCTCGGCCGCTGGGACCGAGCCCTGACCCAGCTCAAGGTGGCGGGTGATCTGGACTCTCAGTCCTTGCCCATGGTCCAGACCTATCGCGAGCTGCTCCGCTGCGAAGTGCTGCGAGCCCAAGTCTTCGCAGGGCAGAAGACCCCCGTCCTCTTCGGCGAGCCCCAGCAATGGGCCGCCTTGATCGTCGAAGCCCTCCGGCTCACCGCGGAAGACAAACTTGCCGCGGCCGAGACGCTCCGCGCCCAGGCCTTCGAAGCCGCTCCCACCACGGCCGGTACCATCGACGGCAAGCGCTTCGACTGGATCGCCGACGGGGATGTGCGCCTCGGTCCCGTCCTCGAGGTCATCATCCACGGCCGCTATGCCTGGCTCCCCTTCCACCAGATCCGCGCCATTCGCGTCGAGGCCCCCAAGGACCTCCGCGACATGGTCTGGATGCCCGTCGTCCTCACCGTCGCCACCGGCGCGGAAATGGTCGCCTTCGTGCCCACCCGCTATCCCGGCTCCGAGGCCCATGCCGATGGCATCGTCCGCCTCGCTCGTCGTACCGACTGGACCGAGGTCCCAGGCGGGTACGTCGGTATCGGGCAGCGCGTGCTCGCGACCAACGAAGGAGACCACGCGCTGCTCGACGTGCGCGAGATCGACCTCGACGTCGAACCCGGGGCTGACGAGACGACGGCGGCCGATGGCTGAGCTCACGTACAAGGAAAGGCTTCAGCCGTCGTTGCTCGACCGTCTGACGGACGACGATCGGGAGCGTTCGCAGGAGTCTCGCCTCGACCGGGTGCTGAGCCCGAGCAGGCTGCGGGAGTGTGTCCGACGGGATCTCGCCTGGCTGTTCAACACGACGAACCTCGCGTGCTTGAAGCCCGAAATCGAGGACTACCCTTTGGTGGCGCAGTCCACGGTGAACTATGGTCTTCCGGACCTGACGGGTCACACGGCGACGAGCATCGACGTGAAGTCGATCGAGCGATTGCTGCGCACGGCGATCTGGAGCTTCGAGCCGAGGCTGATTCGAAGCTCGGTGCAGGTGAAGCTCGACGTGGACCCGGAGGAGATGACGCACAACGCGATGACGTTCACGATCGAGGCGGAGCTGTGGGCGCAGCCTTTGCCGTTGCGTCTGTTCTTCAAGACGGACATCGACATGGAGACGGGGGCGGCGACGGTCGAGGAGCTTGGAAAGGCGGACAGGGCCTGAGATGGATCCGCGGTTTCTCAACTACTACAGCCGTGAGTTGCAGTTCATCCGGGAGATGGGCGGAGAGTTCGCGCGCGAGTTTCCCAAGATTGCGGGGCGGCTCGGCATGGACGGGTTCGACGTGGCGGACCCGTACGTGGAGCGCTTGCTCGAGGGGTTCGCGTTCCTCACCGCCCGTCTGCAGCTCAAGGTCGATGACGAGTTCCCCAGGTTCACGCAGCACTTGCTCGACATGGTGTACCCGCACTACCTGGCGCCCACGCCTTCGATGGCGGTCGTGCAGATCCAGCCCAACCCCAAGGAAGGGGCGCTCGTGCGCGGGGTGACCGTGGCGCGCGGGACGGCCATGCGCAGCCTCATCGGCAAGGACGAGCAGACCGCCTGCGAGTATCGAACGGCCCACGACACCACCCTGTGGCCAATCGAGATCGCGGGCTTCGAGTACCGCTCCAACCTTGGCGACGTGCTCGACCTCGGGGACCGATCCCGACGCGCCCGTGCCGGTGCCCGGCTGCGTCTTCGAACCACCGCGGGCATGGCCTTCGACAAGCTGTCGATGGAGGACGTCGTGCTGTACCTGCGTGGCGAGTGGGAGACCTCCACGCGCCTGTACGAAGCCCTGCTCGGTCACGCGGTGGCCGTCTATGCCAGGCCCGCCGGAGACGCCCGTTGGGTGGCGATCGGGCGCGACGCCATCCGGCCCGTGGGCTTCGACGACGAAGATGCTCTCCTGCCCTACGGTCCCCAGTCGTTCCAGGGATACCGGTTGCTGCAGGAGTACTTCGCCTTCCCGCGACGCTTCCTATTCGTTCAAATCGCCGGGCTCGGACCGGTGGTCAAGGTTTGCTCGCAGCAAGAGATCGAGATCGTGGTGCTCTTCGACACCAACGACGCCATCCTCGACAACGCGGTCGAGCCCAGCACGCTCGCGCTTCACTGCACCCCCGTGGTCAACCTGTTCCCGCGACGCGCGGATCGCATTCACCTCTCCGACACCATGCGCGAGTACCACATCGTGCCGGACCAAACACGGCCGATGGACTTCGAGGTGTACGCCGTCAGCGAGGTCGTGGGCCACGGGCCCGACATGCGTCAACGATTCTCACCGTTTTACGAGTGCAACGAGGGGACCGCCGGGGAGCAAGACACCTTCTACACCCTGTACAGAGCGCCACGACGGCTCTCCGAGAAGCAGCGTCGATCGGGCCCGCGTTCGAGCTACGTGGGCAGCGAGGTGTTCATCAGCTTGGTGGACGGGGAGGAGGGGCCGTTCCGGCCCGCTCTCAAACAACTCGCCCTCGAGACGCTGTGCACGAACCGCGACCTGCCCCTGCACATGCCCCTCGGCCAGGGCGTCACGGACTTCACATTGCAGACTGGGGCGCCCGTGCAGGCGATTCGCTGCGTGGCGGGCCCCACCCAGCCTCGTGCCTCGCACGCCCATGGGGAGACCGCCTGGCGGATCATAAGCCACCTGTCTCTCAACTACCTGTCCTTGACCGACGGCCCCTCCGGCAAAGGGGCGGCGGCCTTGCGCGAGCTTCTCATGCTCTATGCCAACCAGGACGAGGCCACGCTGCGCCGTGAGATCGACAGCGTCCTGTCCGCAGCCTCCAAGCCCGTGATTCGGCACCTTCCCGTGGACGGCATGCTTGCCTTCGGCAGGGGTGTCGAGGTGACCATCACGTGCGACGAGGCAGGGTTCGCGGGGGCGGGAGTGTTTCTTCTCGGCGCCGTACTCGAGCGGTTCTTCGCACGGTACGTATCCATCAACGCGTTTACCGAAACGGTGCTGCGAACCGTGCAGCGGGGCGAGGTCATGCGATGGCAGCCGCGGATCGGCACGACCCAGGCGCTGTAGCGCTGCTCTCTGCGATCCGGAGCAAGCCGGGCGCGTTCGACCTGTTTCAGGCCTTGCGCAGGCTCGAGTGCGCCTACCGTCACAAGGCCCGCCTCGGCGAGGGGACCCACCCCTCGGACGAACCCGTCCGTCTGGCCCAGGAACCGTTCCTCTCCTTCACGTCTTCGGCGCTCACCGGCGCTACCTTCGGCGACCCGGCTCCCCGCGTGCTCACCCGCGTGCTCGGACTGTTCGGCCCCTTCGGTCCCTTGCCCCTGCACCTCACCGAATTCGCCTACGACCGAAAGCGCAATCGCAACGACCCGACCTTCTCTCGCTTCCTCGACCTGTTCCACCACCGCATCCTGTCCCTGTACTACCGCGCTTGGGCCAACACCGAGCCCACCGTCTGCTTCGACCGCCCTGACACCGACCGCTTCGCCGTCTACGTCGCCTCCCTCATCGGCATGGGCATGCCCTCGTTCCTCCGTCGCGACGAGCTGCCCGATCACGTGCGGCTCTTCTTCGCGGGAAGGTATGCCGCACATTCGCGCAATGCCGACGGCCTCGCCGCGATCATCCATTCCTTCTTCGGCATCCGGACGAAGGTGCGGCAGTTCGTCGGCGAATGGGTCGACGTGCCCCTCTCTTCCCGGTGGCGTGTCGGTGGCCCTGGCGTCGGCTCCGCCCTCGGACGCCAGACGGCCCTCGGGCGCAGGGCCTGGGTCTGCCAGGGAAAGTTTCGCGTGGTCATGGGACCCCTGAATCACAAGCAATTCACGCACTTCCTTCCCGGTGCCGCGAGCCTGTGGCGAATGGCTGCCCTCGTCCGCAGCTACACCGGTGACAGCTTGGCCTGGGACGTGGAGCTACTCCTCGACGAGGAGGCCGGACGCCCCTGGCGCCTCGGCGAGAAAATGGGGCTCGGCCACACCACGTGGCTCGGGCGACGACCCAACCGCATCGTCGTCAAGCCCCCTACTGCCGAGGAGCTCCAACCCGTCCATCCCTGAGGAGTACGCACGGAACCCATCGAGGCCGTGAACCGGGCTGACGCCCAGCAAAGAGAGAGTCGACCATGTCCGAGATCAGCCGTGTTGCCCTGTTCGGTAAGCTCAACACCGTGGCCTACAAGGCCATCGAGAGCGCGACGGTGTTCTGCAAGATTCGAGGGAACCCGTACGTGGAGCTCGTCCACTGGGTTCACCAGATCTTGCAGTTGCAGGACTCGGACCTGCACCGCCTGATTCGCACGTTCGAGATCAACCCGAGCCGGCTCGCCAAGGACATGACCGAGGCTCTCGACAGGCTTCCCCGAGGCTCGTCCTCCATCTCCGACCTTTCGTCGCACCTGGACGATGCGGTGGAGCGCGGGTGGGTGTACGGGACCCTGATGTTCAAGGAGTCCCAGGTTCGTACTGGGCACTTGATCTTCGGCATGCTCAAGACCCCGCCTCTGCGCAACGTGCTGCTCGGCATCTCCGGCGAGTTCGCGAAGATCAAGGTCGAGCGACTGTCCGAGGAGTTCGCCAAGCTACTCGACGACTCCCCCGAGGCGCGCATGCGCGCGTCCGACGGCTTCCAGGTGGGTGGCGGCGCGGCGCCGGGGGAGGCCAGTGGTGCGATGGCGCCGGCCCAGATGGGCAAGCAGGAAGCCCTTCGCCAGTACGCCGTGGACCTCACCGAGCGCGCGCGCAAGGGCGAGATCGACCCGATCGTGGGGCGCGACGAGGAGATCCGGCAGATCGTCGACATCCTCATGCGCCGGCGGCAGAACAACCCCATCCTCACGGGCGAAGCGGGCGTCGGCAAGACCGCGGTGGTGGAAGGCTTCGCGTTGCGGATCGCGTCGGGCGACGTACCCCCGCCGATGAAGGACGTATCGCTGCTGTCCTTGGACATCGGGCTGCTGCAGGCCGGAGCGAGCATGAAGGGCGAGTTCGAGAACCGCCTGCGTCAGGTCATCGAGGAGGTGCAGTCTTCGCCCAAGCCCATCATCTTGTTCATCGATGAAGCGCACACGCTCATCGGCGCGGGAGGTGCGGCGGGCACGGGCGACGCGGCCAACTTGCTGAAGCCCGCCCTGGCGCGAGGCACGCTCCGCACGATCGCGGCGACCACGTGGGCCGAGTACAAGAAACACATCGAGAAGGACCCCGCCCTCACCCGGCGGTTCCAGGTGGTACAGATCCCCGAGCCCACCGAGGAGCGAGCCCTTCTGATGATGCGGGGGATCGCGTCCAGCCTCGAAAAGCACCACCGAGTCCAGGTGCTCGACGAGGCGCTCGAGGCGTCGGTGCGCCTCTCTCACCGCTATATCCCTGCTCGGCAACTGCCGGACAAGTCCGTGAGCCTGCTGGACACCACGTGTGCCCGCGTTGCCATCAGCCAGCACTCCACGCCTCCCGAGGTGGAGGACACCATGCGTCGGATTCAGGCCCTCGAACGCGAGCTTCGGATCATCGACCGCGAGGAGGCCGTGGGCGTCGCGATCGGTAGCCGTCGCACCGACGCGCAAGCCAAGCTGGAGGTCGACCGGGAGAAGCTCGCCAAGCTCCAGGAGCGTTGGAAGGCAGAGAAGGTGCTCGTGGACGAGCTCTTGGCGCTGCGGACCGAGCTGCGCGAGGGGCACCAGAAGGTCGAAGGCACGAACAGCTCTCTCGAGAAAAAGGCCGAGCCCGTGACCGGCCCGGACGCCGATCGCGCGTCCCAGCTCGACAAGCTCCTTGGCTTGCAGAGCAAGCTCGCGGCGTTGCAGGGCGTCACTCCCCTCATCCTTCCGAGCGTCGATGAGCATGCAATCGCGTCCGTGGTCGGGGACTGGACCGGGATTCCAGTGGGCCGGATGGTTCACGACGAGATCTCGACGGTGCTCAACCTCGCTCAGACCATGGGCCAGCGTGTCATCGGCCAGGACCATGGCTTGGAGATGATCGCACGCAGAATCAAGACCTCGCGCGCGGGCCTGGAGAACCCCAACAAGCCGATCGGCGTGTTCATGCTCGCCGGCCCTTCCGGCGTGGGCAAGACCGAGACCGCGCTCACGCTCGCCGAGCAACTCTACGGTGGGGAGCAGAACCTCATCACCATCAACATGAGCGAGTTCCAGGAAGCGCATACCGTCTCCACCCTCAAGGGCGCGCCTCCCGGATACGTGGGCTACGGCGAAGGCGGCATCCTCACCGAAGCCGTCCGCCGCAGGCCCTACTCCGTGGTCTTGCTCGACGAAGTGGAGAAGGCGCACCCCGACGTCCACGAGATCTTCTTCCAGGTCTTCGACAAGGGCTGGATGGAGGACGGCGAGGGCCGCATGATCGACTTCAAGAACACGCTCATCTTGCTCACGTCGAACGTGGGCAGCGAGCTGATCATGAACATGTGCGCGGACCCCGAGCTGATCCCGTCGAGCGAGCACATCGCCGACGCGCTCCGTCCGGACTTGCTGAAGGTCTTCCCCGCGGCGCTGCTCGGGCGTCTGGTGGTGATTCCTTACTACCCGCTCACGGAAGACGTCATCGGTCGGATTGCCCGCCTGCAGCTCGGTCGCATTGTCGCGCGCGTGCGTGCCAATCACAGCATCCCGTTCACGTACGACGATGCGGCGGTGAAGCTGATCATCAGTCGGTGCACGGAGCTGGAGAGCGGCGGGCGCATGATCGACGCCATCCTCACGAACACGATGCTTCCGACCGTGAGCCAGGAGCTGCTCACGCGCCTGATGCAGGGTCAACCGGTCCAGTCCGTGGAGGTCTCTGCGACGGACTCGGACTTCACGTACAAGTTCGGCTGAGGTACGTGTTCTCCCCGCTCGTGACTCCCCAACCCAACCAGCTCGAGGTGGAAGCATGACCAGGCCCGTTTCCGTCACCACGCCCTTGGGCGGCGACGTTCTCCAGTTTCGCAGCATGTCGGGGCGGGAGGAGGTCGGCAGGCTGTTCGAGTACGAGGTCGAGCTGCTGAGCAAGGACCCCTCGATCGACCTGGGGGGTCTGGTAGGCCAGGCCATGACGGTGAGCCTCGAGCACGCGGGGGGACAGCGGCACTTCCACGGGGTCGTCAGCCGGCTGCGGCTGGCTGGCGACGCCGGCAACTTCGCCCTGTACAAGGCCACGCTCCGGCCCTGGCTGTGGCGCCTGACCCTTCGCGCAGGCTGCCGCATCTTCCAGAACATGACCGTGCCGGACATCATCAAGGCGATCTTTCGCGAGCACGGGCTCACGGACTTCTCCGAGTCGCTCTCTGGCACCTACGCTTCCCGGGAGTACACCGTCCAGTACCGCGAGTCGGACTTCGACTTCGTGAGCCGCTGGATGGAGCGCGAGGGCATCTACTACTTCTTCCGCCACGAGAGCGACCGGCACACGCTCGTCATCGCCGACGCCTACAGCGCCCACGAGGTCGTCAGCGGCTACGAGGACGTCCCCTACTTCCCCCGCCAGGAGATGGGGCGTAGGGAGCGCGACCACGTCGACGTGTGGTCGGTGTCGCAGGAGCTGACTGCCTCCGCGTGCGTGCTCGAAGACTTCGACTTCACGCGTCCCAAGGCGGAGCTGCTGTCCAAGCTCGTGTCGCAGCACGAGTTGGCAGACGCCGCGCGGGAGATTTACGACTACCCCGGCGCGTACACCGAGAGCTCCCAGGGCGAGACCTACGCCCGCATCCGTGTCGAGGAATACAACGCCCAGCAGGAGCTCACCCGTGGCGAAGGCGATGCCCGGGGATTGGCTCCAGGCGCCCTGTTCGCCCTCTCCAATCACCCTCGCGCCGACCAGAACCGCGAGTACCTCATCGTCTCCGCCGAGTACGACATGCAGGTCCTCGACTACGAGTCCGTCGGCGATGCGAAGGGAGACAACGTCTTCCGGTGCGCTTTCTCCTCCATCCCGAGCAAGGTGCCTTTCCGCAGCCGGTCCCTCACGCCCCGCCCGCGCGTCCACGGCCCGCAAACGGCCGTCGTCGTGGGCAAGTCGGGAGAGGAAATCTGGACCGACGAGTACGGCCGCGTGAAGCTCCAGTTCCACTGGGACAGGGAAGGCAAGTCCGACGAGAACGCCAGCTGCTGGGTGCGCGTCGCCCAGATTTGGGGAGGCACGGCCTGGGGTGGCATCCACGTCCCGCGCATCGGGCAGGAAGTCATCGTGGAGTTCCTCGAGGGGGACCCCGACAGGCCCATCGTCACCGGGCGCGTCTACAACGCCGACAACATGCCGCCCTATGCGTTGCCCACCAACCAGACCCAGAGCGGCATCAAGAGCCGAAGCTCCGCCAGCGGTACCGCCGACAACTTCAACGAGCTGCGGTTCGAGGACAAGAAAGACTCCGAGCAGATCTACCTGCAGGCGGAAAAGAACTTCGACACCTTCGTCAAGAACGACGAGACCCACAAGGTTGACCACGACCGCAAGAAGGACATCAAGAACGACGAGACCACGACGGTCGGCGGGATGCGCACCGAGACGGTGGAGAAGGACGAGACGATCACCATCAAGGGCAAGCGCACCGAGAAGGTCGAGAAGGACGAGTCGATCACGATCAACGGGGCGCGCACGGAGAAGGTGGCGAAGGACGAGACGATCACGATCGACGGAGCGCGTACGGAGAAGGTCGCGAAGGACGAGACGATCACGATCAATGGGGCGCGCACGGAGAAGGTCGCGAACGACGAGACGATCACGATCAATGGGGCGCGCACGGAGAAGGTCGCGAAGGACGAGACGATCACGATCGACGGGGCGCGCACGGAGAAGGTGGCGAAAGACGAAACGATCACGATCGACGGGGCGCGCACGGAGAAGGTCGCGAAGGACGAGACGATCACGATCAGTGGTGCGCGAAGCACGAAGGTGACCAAGGACGATGCGACCAAGGTGGATGGTGCTCGCAGTCACACGGTGACGAAGAACGACGAGTACACGGTCACCGGCAAGTTCGTGGTGAACGCCACCCAGGGACTGGAGCTGAAGGTGGGATCTGGGAGCATCGCCATCGACGCTGCCGGCAACGTGACCATCAAGGGGCTGATGGTGAAGGTGGAGGGCAGCGGGATGGTGGACGTGAAGGCGTCGGGCATCCTGACGTTGGCCGGTGCCTTGATCAAGGCGGGTTAGAAGACGATGGCGTCGAAGGGGAAAAAGGCGGGCAAGGGGAAGCGAAAAGGGACGTGCCCGGTGCGGCCCAAGGAGCGCGCGCAGAGCCAGACCGTGACGGTCGAGCAGGCGGTCGATCTGGCCGTGAAGATTCACCGCGGTGGAGTGCGCACGCGCAGCAGGGATGCGCTGCGGGAGGCGCGGGTGCTGTACGAACGAATCCTGCAGGCCGTGCCCGAGCACCCCGACGCGCTTCACTTCTATGGCGTCCTGCTGCACCAGACCGGGGAGACCGAGCGGGGGGCGGAGCGCATCAGACGGGCCCTCGAGCTGCGTCCTGAATACGTCGACGCGTGGAACAACCTGGGCAACCTTCGCAAGGAGCAGGGTCAACTCGCTGCCGCGCGAGAAGCGTACGAGCGGGCGATCGCCTTGCAGCCAGACCACGCCGACGCGCACAGCAACCTTGGAGCGGTGAGGGCGGCGCTGGGGGACGTGCAAGCCGCCGTCGTGCACTACGAAGAGGCTTTGCGCTGCGACCCAGACCACGTTGGCGCTCACCACAACCTCGGGAACGCACTGCACCGGCTTGGGCGCAGGCAGGAGGCCATCGGGCACTACCGGGCGGCGATCGCCCTTGACCCCAAGCACCCCGATGCCCGAAAGCTGCTCGGGCAAGCGCTGTACTACGACGGCCGGGTGAGCGAGGCGATCGAGGTGCTCGAGAGCTGGGTGAAGCTCGAGCCGGACAACCCCGAGGCGCGTCACATGTTGGCGGCGTGTTCGGGGAAGGGAATCCCTGCGCGCGCCTCGGATGGTTACGTCCAGCGAGCGTTCGATGCGCTGGCAGAGAGCTTCGACGAGCACCTGCGCGGACTGGGGTATCAGGCGCCCGAGTTGGTGCAAGAGGCCCTCGAGACGCGGTTTCCCACGCCTCGGGCGCAGATGGACGTGCTCGACGCGGGGTGCGGGACGGGGCTTTGCGCCGCGTTCTTGAAGCCCCACGCGCGCCGGCTCGTGGGCGTGGACCTGTCCGAGGGCATGCTGGCTCGTGCGCGCACGCTCGGATCCTACGACGAGATCGTGCAGCAGGAGCTGACGCAGTACCTGACCGAGCGTCCGAAGGCGTTCGACCTCGTGGTGTCGGTGGACACGCTCTGCTACTTCGGAGACCTTCGTGAGGTGCTCGGCGCGACGCGCAAGTCCCTGCGCGGTGGGGGCGTGCTCTTCTTCACGGTGGAGAAAGCCCCGGCGTCGAACGAAGGGTTTTTGCTGAACCCCCATGGGCGCTACAGTCACCCCAAGGACTACGTGGTGAAAATGCTGGAGCAGGCTGGGTTTGCCGAGGTCTCCGTGGAAGAAGTCGTGTTGCGGCAAGAACGAAGTGAGCCCGTGGCGGGCCTGCTGGTGACCGCGTCGTAGTCAAACAGCTACTTGGAGGGGCGTTTCGAGCGCGTCGTCCTACCTTGACGTTCGACCGCCCAGAGCCATGAAAGAGACTCCGGACCTCATCCATGGACGACAAGCCACACGCGGACTTCCCCTACCGGAAGTCGACGTTGATCTACGTCGTGGCGTTGTCGTTTCTGGGCATCGCGGTCTTTGCGGGATTTCTGCTGGTACGAGAGCTTCACGAGCGAACCGCCCATGATGCGAGCATCGTGAACGCCGCGGGGCGACAGCGCATGCTCGCACAGCGCGTGGCACGCTCCGCGCTCGTGCTCCGGGGGGCGACCTCGCCTGCCCAACGGGAGGAGTCCTCGAGGGAACTGCGGGAGACGTTCGACGAGTGGAGGCGGGGCCACGAGCGAATCGTGCGCGCGGACGCCGGGCGTCGTGAAGGGCTGCTCCGGGTCCCGTCCAACCAGGAGAGGTTTTCGACACTCGAAGACAAGTTCCTCCAGGTCGAGACCTCAGTGCAGCGAGCCCTCGCCCAGCCCAGCCCCTCCATCCAGGAGTTGGGCGGGTGCTGTGATGCCTACGTTGCCGAGATGGACAACCTCCTTGGGGCCATGGAGCGGGACAGCGAGTCCCAATCGACCTCCGTGACCCGGACGCTCCAGGCGATCGTGGGCTTGGCCCTCGTGCTGATTGCCATCGAGGGGCTCTTCGTCTTCCGCCCGCTGCTCCTTGGGCTCCGGAGCTCCTATGGCCGTCTTCGCGACGCGCACGAGCAGGTGCAGCGCGAGTTGGCCGCCCGCATCGAGGCGGAGCGGGAGCGCGACGAGCTCAAAGGTCTGCTGCCCATCTGCGCCGGGTGCAAGAAGATCCGCGACGACAAAGGGTCGTGGCGTCCTCTGGAGCTGTACATCGAGGAGCGATCGGAAGCGCGCTTCACGCACGGGCTTTGCCAAGACTGCATCCGACGGCTGTACCCCAACCATGCCGATGCTATCCTGGCGAAGATTGATCGGGACGGTGCGACCGGCGACGGCGCAGGGTAGGTGACGCAGTCCCGTTCCGTACCACGCAGCAACGAGGTGTCTCCGATGACCAGAAGTCGATTCCGCTCCCTGCTCGGCGTCGCGGCAGTGGCTTGGATGGCCGCATGTTCGGGTAGCGACGACACAAACCTGGGAGGTGTGGGTGGGTCTTCGGGCGCGGGCGGCGGGGCAGGGGCCACCGGCGGAACCGGCGGCACCAGTGGCACGGGTGGTGTCGCGGGCACGGGCGGAACGGGGGCGGCAAGCGGTTCCGGCGGTACGGCGGGAACGGGAGGCGTGGCTGGCACCGGAGGCACGGCGGGCACCGGAGGCACGGCGGGCACCGGAGGCACAGCGGGCACCGGAGGTACGGCGGGCACCGGAGGTACGGCGGGTATCGGAGGTACGGCGGGCATCGGAGGCACAACCGGCACCGGAGGCACAGGGGGCACCGGAGGCACAGCGGGCACCGGAGGCACAGCGGGCACCGGAGGTACGGCGGGCACCGGAGGCATGGGCGGAACGGGCGGTGGAACCGGCGGCTCCGGGGGAACGGGACCTTGCGCACACGACGTCTGCACGACGGGGGCGGCCCTGTTTGCCTCGTGCTCTCCGTGTGTCGAGCTCGTGTGCCAGACTGACGCCTATTGCTGCATGACCGGCTGGAACATCTATTGCGTGCAGAAAGCCACGAGCCTTTGCGGGGAATGCGGAGGGACCGGAGGGTCCGGTGGCTCCTGCTCGCACGACGAATGCACGGTCGGCCCGCCCCTGAATCCCTCCTGTACGGCGTGCGCGGCCACGGTTTGTCTCGAGGACCCGTTCTGCTGCGACACCTACTGGAACGTGTACTGTGTGAACGAGGCCAAGTCCTCATGCGGACTGTGTGGCGGCGCCGGCGGTACTGGGGGAGGTGGAGGAACCGGAGGCTTCGGTGGCGCTGGCGGCACGGGCGGCGCCGGAGGCTCTGGAGGTGGTTCTGTGTGCGGTCACGACGAATGCACGGTCGGAGCCGCGTTGCCTGCAAGCTGCTCATCGTGTGCGCAGATGGTGTGCTTCATCGACTCCTTCTGCTGCACCGCCGAATGGGACCAGGACTGCGTGGACGCCGCGACGACCTACTGTGGTCTGTGCGGCTGAGTGACCCAGGGGACTCCGTCGCTCAAGATGCAGATCGGTGCGGAGACCGAGCACGGGGGCAAGTGGCTGGCCAACGGCACGCTCCAGGCGCAGTTGATGTTCTGATTGGGGGAGCGCGGCGAGGGGGCTTTTCGAAAGCCCCCTTAGAAGAACCTACTAGACCCAAAGCAGCGCGGAGCGCTTGATTTGGGTCTAGTGCTTCTTCAGTCGCGTGACCCCGGGGTGAGTGGGGTCCCCAGGCTCGTGGCGCGCGTTCGCGCTCTTGCGTTTCCCATCGCGTCCCTCGAAGGACATCAGCAGGTCCTTCTCGTAGATGAACTGGTCGCGCGAGTCGTAGGGAACGGCATGCTCCCCCGTGTCCATCCGGATGGCATCGCACGGACACGCTTCCACGCAGAATCCGCAGAAGATGCATCGTAGCTCGTCGATCACGAACTTCGCCGGGTAACGCTCGTACCCGTGCCGCTCATGCCCCTCCGGGTACTCCGCAGGCTCGATGTAAATGCACTGCGCAGGGCAAGCCGTCGAGCAACACAGACAGGCCACGCAGCGCGGGGACCCGTCGTCCCGCACCGTGAGACGGTGCAGTCCCCGGTTGCGAAGCGGGTAGGGTCGCTTCTGCTCCGGGTACGAGACCGTGTTGATGCCGTCGTCCAGCGCTTCCAGGACGGGGTCGTTGCGCTGTCCGAGCACCATCTCCTTCGTGTTCTTGAAGAAGTGCTTCATCAGCACGCCCATCCCCTTGGCCGTCTCCGGGATGTACGCCTGAACGCCGAGGGTGCGCGTGGTTCGCCGGACCTTCTTTCCGACGATGCCTCCACCTGATTTCTTTGGGTCGGCCATGGCTTCTTGGTTGTCCCTTCCGCCGGCTCCGCAGGGGCACGGCGGGTCAGCTATCCGTTCGTTCGATCAGGCCTGCATGGGGGAGTGCTTCGTCCCGCCTTGGCTCGCCGCCATCTTCGCGGTGGAGGTCAGGATGACGCGTTCCTTGTGCGTAGGCTTCAGCAGCCATCGCGCGAGGGCGATGACGGCGACCACGATGGCAAGCAGCGTGACGAGCTGGGTGACGTCTCCGGCCACGCTCAGCCCGTTCTTCGCCGTCACGCTCATGTTGTCCGCGAGCAGCAGGACGATGGCCGTGACGAACATGTTCGCGATGGACAGCGGCAGGAGCATCCGCCAGCACAGCTTCATGAGCTGGTCGTAGCGGAAGCGAGGCAGCGTCCAGCGGACCACGACCTGCAGCCACGCGAAGGCGACAACCTTCAGGAAGAATGCGAGGACCTGGATGGCCACCACGGACCCGTGGGTCATGGCGTACTTGAACAGGACCACGTCACCGATCGCGATCGTGAGCCCATCGCGGTGGAGGAACGGGAGGTACCAGCCACCGAGGAAGAGGGTGACCATGATGGCCGAAGAGGTGACCACCTCGATGTACTCGGCGAAGAAAAACATGCCGAACTTCATGCTCGAGTACTCAGTGAAGTAGCCGAGAATCTCGCTCTCGCCTTCCGGCAGGTCGAAGGGGATGCGCTTGGTCTCCGCCGTCGCCGCGATGAAGAACAGGAAAAAGGCCAGCGGCTGCACGAAGATGCCCCAGGCGTTGTTGCCCTGCCACCGCACCATGTCGTCGAGGCGCAGGGTCGAGTAGATCATGAACAGCCCGATGAGCGTCATGCCCAAGGTGATCTCGTAAGAGACCATCTGCCCGGCGGCGCGAATACCGCCGAGCAGCGAGTACTTGTTGTCGCTGGCCCAGCCGCCGATCGCCGCGCCCAGGATGCCGGTCCCCGAGATGGCGAAGATGAACAGAATGCCGATGTCCAGGTTCGCGATCTGCATCGGTACGCCGCCCTCGGTGCACACGCCATCTCGTGACACCACGGTGAGCACCTGCGTCCACTGAATCCCGCCGTCCGGTGCCGTCGCAAAGCAAAGCACGTCGCCGAAGGGCACGACCGCCAGCACCACAAGCGGGGGAAACATCGCGATCATGGGAGCGACCGCGTGCAGGATGCGATCCCCACGCTTGGGGACGAAGTCTTCCTTCCAGATCATCTTGATGCCGTCCGCCATGGTGTGCAGCAGGCCGATGACCCGGAGCTTGAAGCCTTCCGCCGGCACCTTGGAGGCGGCAACGAGGCCGCATGCCGCGATCAGCACGGCCAGCACGGTGGGGGCGGCAAGGAACAACGCTGGCTTGAGCGAGGTGGCCAGCTCCGTGCCGCGCAGGGCGTACCGAAGCACCAGCACGGCCACGTGGCTGAACAGGCCCGCGTAGAAGACGAGCCGTGGGTCGCGCACTTGCTCCGCGAGGAAGGTCTCCAGCGGGTTGCTCGGTCCGCGACGGATGGCCCAGGTCGTGAGCAACGCGAGAACGACCCACGCGATCAGGATGGAGAGCTCGGAGGCGAGCAAGATCCTCTCGGTGGTTCGGTGGGCGCCGGCGGCCGTGTCCGGGAAGGTCGTGAGCCAGCCCCAAGCGCCGATCCCCGCGGCAGCCAGCAGCGCAGGACCCGCGAACATCGCGCGAGCGAGCGGCTGCGGGAGCACGAACCGCGCGCGGTTGGGACCGATGCGGTCCTGAATCATCGAGCTCATCCGGCGGTCGTTCCAGGTCAGGGCGCCCCCGAACGCCAGGCAGAACACCAGGATGAACACGATCTTTATGAGCGTGAAGATCAGCTCGACAAGGCTCATGGTCCCTCTCGCCCCTCAGGAATCCGCGGAGGCTCCTGCCTTTTCGGCAGCACCCCCGTTGGCGTCCGGGTTGTCCTCGGCCACGGCCGAAGCGGGTTTTTCAGGTTCGGGCAGGCAAGCCTTGGGCATCGCCATGCGCAACTCGTCAAGCTTCTTCCAGGCAGGCCCGTGACCCAGCGCTCGGGAGACGTCCCCGAGCACCTTCCACCCAGCCTGCGCATCGTCCACCGCCTGGATGGCCTGGCGGCTCTCCTGGGCAATTCCCTTGGCGTTCACATAGAGGCCATGCGCTTCCGCCCAGCTGCAGGCAGGCAGGTAGACGTCCGCATGCCGGCTCAAGGGGCTGGCCCAACTCGCGATCACCACCAGCGTGTCCAGTTGCTTGAGCTGTGCGTCGACCTCGTCTCGCGGCAACGCGCTGCCAAGAGCAATGACGTGCTTGACCGTGCCGCCCTCGATGGCCTTGGTAAGGTCCTCGAAGCTTCCGAGGTCCTTGCCCGCCACGAGTCGGGCGCCCGCGGTGTTGGGGTTCTTGTCCACGTGCCGGAGAATGTCGTCACCTTCTCCGTCGGGCTTGCCGGCCACGAACCACGCCTCGATCCCAAGCGCCTTCGCCAGGGCCACGAGCGCGAAGTTGTCCTCGCAGCTGTGCTGGGCACTCAGCAGAATAGCCGCCTTGTCCGTGGACCCTTCCCGGATCGCTTCGGCCGCCTTCGTCAGGGCCTTCGCGAGCTGGGTCTTCTTCCCGCCCACGCGCGCCTGGGTGATGCGATCCTCGTGGGCCGCGCGGTAGCTCAACATGCCCTCGTCGCACATCCAGAACCCGTTGACCTTCTCGTTGTCCCGGGGCCGGTAACGGTAGACCCGCTGGTAGCGCGGGTCGAAGTCCAGCCAGGCGTTGCACCCCGTGGCGCAGCCCTGGCAAATCGCCTTGGCCGACCGCAAGAACCACACCCGGGCCTTGAACCGGAAGTCCTTCGTGGTCAGAGCGCCCACCGGGCACACGTGCTCGGTCATGAACGTGTAGGGGTGGTCGAGCTGGCGGCCCGGCGACACCGTGATCTCATTCACGTTGCCCCGCTCGCGCACGCTCAGGACCGGGTCCTTCGCCACTTCCTTGCAGAAGCGCACACAACGCGTGCACACGATGCAACGCTCGGCGTCGTACACGATCGTCGGGCCGAACGAGACCGCCTTGGGCTTGTGCACCGGCTCGTCGCGCATCCGCTTGCCCGTGCCCATGTGCTCGAGCCAGTAGTCCTGGAGCTTGCACTCGCCCGCCTGATCGCAGATGGGACAGTCGACGGGGTGGTTGAGGAGCAGGAACTCCTGCACGGCATGGCGCGCCCGCAGCACGTGCTCGCTGGTGTCGCTGAGCACTTCGAGGTTCTCGGCGACGGGCACCTGGCACGCGGGCTGGAGCTTGGGCTTGCGCGTGTTGACGTACTGGCCCGTCTTGCGGTCCAGTTCGAGCACGTCGAGCAACATGGGCGGCCTTCCAGGCGGTGGGAGGATCTCCACCAGGCACATGCGGCAGTTGGCCGCCACGCTCAGTCCCGGATGCCAGCAGTAGTACGGAATGTCGATGCCCGCTCGGTAGGCGGCACGCAGGATCGTGTCACCCTTCTCGAACGGAACGTCTTTCCCATCGATCTTGAAGGTCGGCATGCGTTGTTTCCCGGCGTTCACTGATCGCTCAGTGGTCGCACTCGCCTCCAATCATGTTCATCGAGCCAAACGTTGGAATGATGTCCGGAAGCATCTGGCCGGTGATCAGCTTGCCCAACCCCCCCACGATGGCGAAGCTGGGAGGACGGATCCGGACCCGGTAGGGAGTGCCGCTGCCATCGGACACGACGTAGAACCCGAGCTCGCCGTTCGCCGCTTCCGTGTAACCATACGCCTCGCCCTCGGGAACCTTCAGCCCCTCCATGATGATCTTGAAGTGGCGTATCGTCGCCTCGATGGTGCTGTACACCTCCGGCTTGGGCGGCAACACCACGCGAGGATCGTCCACGCTGATGGGTCCGTCGTCCGGCATCTGCTCGATCGCCTGACGAATGATCCGAGCGCTCTGGTGCACCTCTTCCGTGCGCACCATGAGCCGGTCGTAGTTGTCCCCCTTGTGCCCGACCGGTACGTCGAAGTCGAACCGGTCATAGACGAGGTACGGATGCGCCTTGCGGATGTCGTAAGGCACGCCCGTCGACCGGAGGCACGGACCCGTCCAGCCCAGGGCGATGGCCTCCTCGGCGCTGATGACCGATACCCCCATCGTCCGATCCATGAAGATTCGATTGGTCTCGAGCAGGGAGATGCCTTCGTCGCTCGATGCCACCACCTTGTCGAGGATGGCGAGCACGTGCTCCTTGAACGTGTCCGTGGGCGGGTGGGCCATGCCGCCAATGCGGCAGAAGGAGTGCGTGACGCGCGCCCCCGTCTCCTCCTCGAACAGGTCGTAGATCATCTCGCGCGCTCGGGTCCACCACAGGAACGGGGTGAACGCCCCCAGCTCCATCGCCATGGCCGCGTTGCACACGAGGTGGTCCGCCATGCGCGCCAACTCCCCGAGAATCACTCGGTAGTACTGGCAACGGTCCGGGACCTGCATGCCGCACAGCTTCTCGACGGCCAGCGCGTAGCCCACGTTGTTGAGCATCGGCGACGAGTAGTTGCAGCGGTCCACGTAGGGAAAGACCTGGGTCCACGTGCCGCGCTCGCAGCTCTTCTCGAACCCGCGGTGCAAGAAGCCGATCTGCACGTCGGCCTTGACCACGACCTCCCCGGAAAGCTCCACCGCGATGCGCACGGTTCCGTGCATGGCGGGATGGGACGGGCCCATCATGAGCTGCATGGGGTCGGATGGGAGCTCGAGGCCACTCTCTTCCGTTTCTTGGTCGAGCGGTTCCATCAGTCCTCTTCCTTCATGTAGTCGAGGTGTTTCCTGCCGAAGACCATGCCCTCGTCCGCCCCGAAAGGCGCGATCTTGTCGAGCACGTCCGGCCCCTCACGGTAGGGAACGAGCGGCTGCGTCTTCCCCGCCGGGTAGTCCTTCCGCAGCGGATACCCCTCGAACTCCTCGTACAGCAAAATCCGCCGAAGGTCCGGGTGCCCCTCGAACCGGATGCCGAACATGTCGAACGTCTCCCGCTCGAACCAGTTCGCGCCCGACCACACCGGCACCAGGCTGCCGATCACCGCCCCCTCGCACTCCTCGTCGCCCACCCGCGCCTTGATGCGCAGACGATGCCCGAGATCCAGCGAGTTGAGATGAGCCACCACCTCGAGACGCTTCGCCTCGCCGATATGGTCCACCCCACACAGATCCGACAGCATGTTCATCTTGCAGCGCGGGTCGTCCCGAAGAAACGTCGCCACCTCGCGCCAGTGCCGCGCGTCGATGACCGCCGTGTCGTCACCGCATCGGCTGTGTGTGCTCAGCACGACCGAGCTACCAAAGCGCTCGATCAGAATGTCGAGAAGCTTCTGCGCCATCGATTACCTCCGGGCTACCCCGTCTTCCGGCGCAGTTGCACCAGGTTTTCCCCAGGATCATGCCGCGGCTTGACCACCCCAGGCGTGTGATCCCCCCGCGCAATCTTGTCCTGCAACAACATCAGCCCGTCGAGCACCGCCTCCGGTCGAGGCGGACACCCAGGAATGTACACATCGACTGGCACCACCTTGTCGATCCCTGCCAGCGTCGCGTAGTTGTCGTAAAATCCACCGCACGACGCGCACGTCCCGAACGCGATCACCCACTTGGGCTCCGTCATCTGCTCGTACACGCGCTTCAAGATCGGCGCCTGCCGCTGGCTCACCGTCCCCACCACCCAGAGCACGTCGGCCTGCCGCGGCGTGAACCTCGGCGCCTCCGACCCGAATCGCGCAAGGTCGTACCGCGGACTCGCCGTCGACATGAACTCCATCGCACAACAAGCCGTGACGAAGGGGTACTGAAAGAGCGAATACTTCCGCGCCCACGCCAGCAACTCGTTGAACTTCGTCGTCGCAAACCCCGACTCGCCCGCCTGGATGACCTGCGACGTCGTGGGCCTTGTCAGCTCTCCCATTCGAGCGCTCCTTTCCTCAGCTCGTACACCAAGCCAATGACGAGCATCGCAAGGAAAGCCGTCATCATGGCGAGCCCGGCGCCCCCCAGGGACTTGAAGTGAACCGCCCAGATGTAGAGGAACACCACCTCCACGTCGAACACCACGAACGAGATGGCCGTCAGGAAGAACTTCACGCTCATGCGCAAATGGCTGGCCCCGGGCGAAGGGTTGCCAGACTCGAACGGCATGCTCTTCTCGGGGGAAGGCTTCTTCGGTCCCAGATAGTGGCTGGCCAAGAAGAAGCCCACCACCACGACGAACGCGATGCCGAGCATCAGCAAGAGCGGCGCGTAGGTCTCAACCATGAAGACACGCTCCTCGAACAAGAGATGAGCCCGTGATGTCGCGCCGAAGTGCGCGCAATCACAAGAACGATGGGTTACGTAGTCGGGGGCACGAACCCTGTCAATTGGACAGGACCTGCCCCAGATCCGGAGTGAAGCTACGGGCTGACAGAGCTACCTCTGGATCTCGCTCCGCGAATGGCGAGGTGACCTGCCACCCTTGCGGTGGGCGGTGCGTGAGAGCGGCCCCGAGGGGCGCGAGGGGCGGGGGAAGGCTGGGATGGGGGCCTTAGGCGAGACAGCACGGGATTGTGGCTCAGCTTCCCCACAGACCCCGTATCTCGATACGAGAAGCGCCCAGGTGGAGGCACGATTGGAGAGGCAACCCGCCCTGCAAATAAGTCGTCCCCGAGACCCCACGCCTACCAGCAATAACAGTCCATCTCCGCCGCCACCGAACACTGCCCCGTCGACGTGTCCACGCACTGCGACTCCCCCCACGCACAGAGCGTGTCGCACGTCACCGATCCGTTGTTCCCATGCTCCCACACGCAATAGCTGCCTCGACACGTTCGCGGGTACGGGTCGCTCGAGCACGTGCTCCCACACGTCCCGCCGCACCCGTCCGAACCACAGGCGTCATGCGGGGCGCACCAAGGCGTGCAGCAAGGCTGGGTATTGCAACCCTCCGAACCCGCCGGCCTTCCGCCCCCGCAATGCGCATCCGGCGCCGTCTGCCCGTCCTCCCGCTCGCACCATACCTGGCGGCTCCGCGTCCCCCCGTCACACGACGCCGAGCAGGCCGACCACGCCGACGTCTTCCACGCAAACCCGTAGGCCACGCAGACCCCCGCCTCGCACTGCGCGGTTTCCGCGCATATCCCGCAGGACACGTCACGAAGCTGCCCGCATTCGTCCGTCGTCTGGAAAGGCCCGCACCCGCGCCCCGCGGTTTCGCACAACGCCTCGTCCGACGCAGGCCAGCACCCATCCACTGCCCCCCCGTCCGCCGACACGTCGCCCTGCTGCTGCGCGTCGCCTTGCTGCGACGCGTCGTTCTGGATATAGGAAGAGCCGCCATCCTGAGCGGTCGTTTGCACGTCTTCGAGGGAGAAGGCACACGACCCGCACAGCATCGCGCCCAGGCAGCATCCCACCACCGCCATGCGAGCCGCAGAACGCTGCCCTGACAGCCGACCCATGCGTCGCAGGATAGCATCATCGCAGCGGACGAACGAGCACCGGTTGGTGATCCGTTGCTGCTGTTGTAGACCTTCGGGGCACTTCGAGCCGAGGAGTCCCGTCATGAATCATGCGCCCCGCGCCAACCCGATCGTCACGTTCGACCTCGGCAACGTGCTCGTGCGTCTGTGCCCGACCACGCAGGCCGCGGCCGAGCGCGCAGGAGTCCCGTGGCGCCCCCCCACCCATTCCGAACGGCCCGACGAGGTCGCCCGCCTGCTGTTCGTATGGCAGCTCGGCCAACTCACCGACGATGCCCTGTTCGAAGCCTGGGCCCACGCGCTGGGCGGACGGTTCGACCCGTCCGAGGCGCGCCGGATCTCCGAGTCCTGGCTGCTCGGAGAGTTCGACGGGGTCGCCGAGCTCATCGGCCAGCTGAGGGACCGCGGGGTCCGCCTCGGCTGTCTGTCCAACACCTGCAACCATCACTGGCAGTGGATGCTCGACCACCCGGACACTTTTCCTTCCCTGTCGATGCTCGAGGAGCGGCACGCCAGCCACCTGCTCGGCCACATGAAGCCCGACCCCTCGATCTTCGAACTCTACGAGCAGGCCGTCGCTTGCCGCGCACCCGAGATCGTCTACTTCGACGACGCTGCCGAGAACGTGGCTTCCGCCCTCGAACGGGGTTGGCAGGCATTCCAGGTGGTCGCGGATGAACCCCCGGCCTCGCAAATCGCGCGCGCCTTGGACCGCTTGGGTCTCCTCTGAACCGTGCCGCGCATGCCCACAAATACGCTTGTCAACGAGAACCGTGAGAGGCATGCGTGCTAGCATCCGGTCCCAGGAGGAAAGAATGCCCCGTTCCTTCGGCTCAGCCGACGCCCTGCTGCTGGTAGACGTTCAATCGGACTTCTGCCCCGGCGGCTCCCTTCCCATTCCCGAAGGCGACGCCGTGGTGCCTGTGCTCAACCGTTGGATCGAAGCTGCCCTCGCCTCCGACGTTCCGGTGTACGCCTCGCGGGACTGGCACCCCCCGCAGCACGTGTCCTTCGCGCCGCGTGGCGGCCCCTGGCCTGTTCACTGCGTCCGCGACACCCAAGGAGCGGCCTTTCACCCGGACCTCACCCTGCCCGACCGCGCCATCGTCATCAGCAAGGCCGAGGCTGACGACCGCGATGCCTACTCCGCGTTCGACGGGACCGGACTTGCCCAGCGCCTGCGCGATGCCAGGATCCACTGCCTGTGGGTGGGAGGGCTGGCGGAGGACGTTTGCGTCATGGCGACCGTTCTCGACGCGCTCCGGGAGGGCTTCGAGGTCCGATTGATCGAAGGCGGCATGCGACCGGTGACCGAAAAGGGGGGGCGCGAAGCCCGCGAGCAGATGCTTCAGGCTGGTGCCCAACCAGGATCGCTGGCCTGACGTGTCCGAGTTTCGAAGAGATCCGCTGAACGGCGGCTGGGTCATCATCGCCACCGAGCGCGGCAAGCGCCCGTCCGACTTCGGCTCCGTTCGCAACGAACGAGCCTCCGGGCCCTGCGTGTTCTGCAACGGCCATGAGTGGGAAACCCCCCCCGAAGTCCTGGCCTATCGCTCCCCGGACTCCGCCCCCGACGAACCCGGGTGGTCCGTGCGCGTCGTGCCCAACAAGTACGCCGCCGTCGGAGCCAACGCGCGCCTCGACCGCGACGGTGAGGGCCTCTTCGACCGAATGACCGGCATCGGCATGCACGAGGTCGTCATCGAAACCCCGGACCATGACGCGCACATGTGCGACCTGTCCGTGGACCACATCGCCAGCGTGCTCGCTGCCTACCAGGACCGCGCCCGCGCCATGATGGCCGACGTCCGCATCGAGTACGTCCAGATCTTCAAGAACTGGGGTTCCGTCGCAGGCGCATCCCAGGAGCACAGCCACGCCCAGATCATCGGCCTGCCCATCGTCCCGCGTTTCGTCAACGAGCAGATCCAGTGCGCACAGGCCCATCGAACCGCCACCGGACGCTGCCTGCTCTGCGACATCGCTCGCGAAGAGCTCGCCCGCAAGGACCGCATCGTCAAGGCCACGTCCGAGTTCGTGGCCATGGCGCCCTACGCCTCACGGTTTCCCTTCGAGATCCACATCTACCCGCGACGGCACGAGTCGGACTTCATCGATGCGTCGGAAGAGCTGCTGGTCTCCATGGCAAGGATGCTCAAGGAGATCCTGTTCGGGCTTCGGATCGCGCTGATCGACCCGCCCTTCAACTTCATGATCCAGACGCGGCCCCGCGTGGCGCCCGGCGGCCGGTGGTCACGCCCCGACGAGTTTCACTGGCACCTGGAGATCATTCCCCGCTTGACCCAGGTCGCGGGGTTCGAGTGGGGCACGGGCTTCTACATCAATCCCACGCCCCCGGAGCGGGCAGCCCAGTTCCTCCGGGACGTCCTGCTCCCGGCCCACTTGGTCGACAACCTGTGACCGTCACTCCTTCGGCGGCGTCCAGGCCGTGGCCACGACATCCCCGGCCTCGAAACCGAAGAACACCGCCGTCTGGTCGAGCATGAACCGCTGCCCTTCCTTGCTCGCGAGGTCCACCCGGTACGTGTTGATGATGCGCACCGACTCCTGCAGCCACATGTCCCACGCTTCCTTCGAGACCTCCTCGTAGATCTTCTGGCCCAGCGCGTTCCGGTAGGGGGGCTTGGGCAGACCTGGCAGCGTTTTCCCCAGCTTGCGGCAATTGACCATCCGATCGCTCACGTCGACCTCCTGTTTTCCTTCGTTCTGTTCCACCCCCACCGGGCGTGGAACAGCAACTTGGTTCGATCGCGACCCGACGTAAAGGGTCGATCCTCACGTCACCTCGTATCCCGCATCCGTCTCCGTAGGCCGCGACTCGGCTGCCGTCCGCGCCAGCACGTCGCAACGCTCGTTCTCCGCGTGCCCCGCGTGCCCCTTCACCCACTTCCAGTCCACCGCGTGACGACCCGCTAGCTCGTCGAGCTGACGCCACAGATCCGCGTTCTTCACCGGCGCCTTCGCCGACGTTCGCCATCCGTTCCGCTTCCAGCCCTTGATCCACTGCGTAATGCCTTGCCGCAGATACTCCGAATCCGACGTCACCGTCACGTCGCACGGCTGCTTCAACGCCTGCAGACCCACGATCGCGGCGAGCAACTCCATCCGGTTGTTCGTCGTGCGGCGGAACCCACAGGCCAGCTCCTTGCGAACGTCCCCGTACAGCAGCACGACGCCGTACCCGCCGGGACCTGGGTTGCCCAGACACGACCCGTCCGAGAAGATTTGCACGCTCTTGCGGTCGCTCATGACGCGGCTTGTAGCGCTTGCGACGCGAATGGGAAATGGACAATGCCCGCCGGACTTGCGGCCGGGGCCGGCACGGGTGCACGGTGCTGACCCATGCACGTCCGCCTCATCGCCCCGCGGGGCGAGGACTCCACGCCCGTCAAGCCCCTCTGGGCCGCCGTGCTTGCCGCCCACACCCCAGAAGACGTCGAGCTCTCCTTCCTGGACGGCTCCATCCAAGCCGTCGACCTCGATCCCCCGTCTCCCGTCCCCGACCTCGTCGGCATCAGCGTCAACACGAAGACCGCGGCAGAAGCCTACCGTGTCGCCGATGCCTACCGGCGGAGCGGATCGCTCGTCGTGCTCGGCGGCGTCCATGCCTCCCTCGTCCCCCACGAAGCCGCCTGCCATGCCGACGCCATCGTCATCGGGGAAGGCGAGGGGCTCTGGACCGAGGTCGTCCGGGACGCCCGCTCCCGAAGCCTGCGTCCCATCTACCGTCGCGAAGGCTGGATCGACCTGGCGGGGTTGCCCTTGCCCCGGCGCGATCTGTTCCGATCCCCCAAGTACGTCCCCTTCGACGTCGTCCAGACCGCGCGCGGTTGCCCCTTCCCATGCGAGTTCTGCAGCGTGTCCGTGTACCACGGGCGCCACTTCCGGTTCCGCCCCGTGCGCGAGGTGATGCAGGAGCTCGAGCAGGTCTCCCGGCGCGTCCTGATCGGCGACGACAACGTGATGGTCCACACGTCGCGAGGCCGGGAGCTGCTACGCGCCATGGTCCCCCTTCGAAAACACTGGGTCGGACAATGCTCCCTCGCCGCGCTGCACCGGCCAGACAACGTGGACCTCCTCGCCAAGTCCGGGTGCAAGGCCTTGTTCATCGGCTTCGAGTCCGTCAACCGAGACGCCACCCGCGCCACCGGCAAGCAGCAGAACGACCCACGCCGCTACTACGAGGTCGTGCGGCGCCTCGCGGACGCAGGCATCGCCGTGTGGGGCAGCTTCGTGTTCGGGCTCGACGGCGACGACATCGATTCGCTCACCCGGACCGTTGACTTCTGCATCGATGCCAAGCTGACCGTGGCCTTGTTCGCGTTGCTCACTCCGTACCCCGGAACGCGTCTGTATGACCGCTTGCTGCAGGAAGGTCGTCTCGTCTCGCCGACGTGGTGGCTCGACCCCGGTCACGAGAAGCTCTCCCCGTTTTTCGAACCGCGTCACATGTCCCGCTCCACCCTGCGCGACGCGTGGGTGCACGCCTGGCTGCGCATGTACTCGCTGCCCTCGATCGCGCGGCGTTACGACCCGGGACGCGATCACACCTGGGTGCAAAACCTGGCCTACTGGCCGCTGAACCTCACCATGCGCGAGCTGGCCCGACGCAAGATCGCAGGGGGAAAGATCGCCTGGCGGGACGACCGACGGTTCGACATGCCGCTGGGGTTCTGAACCGGAGCTACCTTGCGATCCTGGTCAGGCTCACGCCCGTCTCCGAATCGCTGCCGTAGTACACATACGCATCGTCGACCCCCACACCCGTGATTTGGCTGACCCCGTCGCGAAGAACCTGACCGTAGTTGCTTCCCAAGCCAGCTCGCAGCAACGAGGGCTCTGATGTCCAGTAGACGCTCGCGGACCCGATGGCGATCCTCGTGCACGGGAGCGTTTTGTGCACAAGGACCTCTCTGGTCGTACCGTGAAGCACAGGGTGTTCCATGTGCCGGCGTGCGTGGAGGGAAGGGGTTTGGCAGAAAATCTCCTTGTTTCGATCGTGCTGCGAGCCGGCGCCGTGTCCTGGCGGGTCACGGTGGGATCCCGGGAGCCCCACTGCCCGAGGCGGTCCCAGAACCCGGAGAACCACAGAAGGCGCAGAGGGCACAGAAGGGGGTCGGGGTTGGTGCGGAGGTAGGCGGCGAGGGAGACGCCTGGGTCGTTACACCAAGTGCGCCACTGCCCGCTACAGCTTCGCCGACGAAGGGACGCCGCACCGCCGAGTCCAGCATTGTGCGCGGCACCGCCGCGCCCAAGGTCGGCTCCGATCCCCGACGGTCACAATGCGGCACCGGCGCGCCGGAGTCCGGGTCGGTACAAATCCGCCGACGTGGCGACTCGGCACCGCCGAGTCCAGCATTGTGCGCGGCACCGCCGCGCCCAAGGTCGATATCAAGCGCGCACCCGATCGCTACCGCTGCGCCCTAGGTCGATACCAAGCGCGCATCCGTCAGGCGGCGGGGCTCTGGTCCTGGTTCACCGCATCCGTGCGCAAGGGCACGAGGTCCTGTTGCGGCTGAGACGCGCGCTCGGGCAGCGGCATCTCGAACCCTCGTGCTCGCGCGAGCCGCTTCACGTAGAGCCGGTAGGTGAGGTTGCCCATGAACGCGATGGGGAAGTTCAGCCCCGCCCCCACCGTGCGCTCGAAGATGTTGCGGAGCTTGAAGGTCTCCCGGTACGCCCAGCGAAACCCTTCGTACAACTCCACCGGGGACATCAGCTTCGGCCGGATGACCACCTTCATCGTGTCGTAGTCCGACCAGTCGTAGCTGAGAATGCGCTGCTCCCGGTCGAGCCGGCGGAACAGGGGCGTCCCAGGGTACGGCGTGTACAAGGAGTAGCGCGGGATGTCGATCTTCAGGTCCTGCACCTGCTCCACCGTTTGCGCGAACACGTCTGTGGTGTCGTGGTCGAAGCCGAACACGAAGCAGCCTTGCACGATGATTCCCGCCTTGCGCAGGCGCTGCATGACTTCCTTGTAGTCCGTGGGCTTGTTGAACCCCTTGGCGATGCGATTGAGCGCCTGCTGGTTGACCGACTCGAACCCCAGCAGCAGGTAATTGCACCCGCTCTTCTGCAACAGCTCGAATAGCTCCGGGTCATCCGTGATGCGCGTGGTCGCAAGCCCGCCCCACTTCTTGCGCAGCGGGATCATCGCGGTCAGAAGCTCCTTCGCGTACTCCACGTCGTCGAAGGGGCTCACGTCGTTGAGAACGAAGCGCTTCGTCGGGATCGCGCGGATGTCACGCACGACGTCGGCGACCGGCCGTCGCTGGAACTTCTTCCAGATGCCGCGTACGGAGCAGAAGTCACAGCCATGGACACAGCCGCGTGTGGCGTGCACCACGTAGGGCATCATGTAGCCGCTGCGGCGTGTGAGGTCCCAGCGGGGCGTGGGGATGCCTTCGGCCCAGTCGCTGTCCGTCTCAGGCTCGCGGTACTCGGGGGCCAGCTTGCCTGCTTCGAAGTCCGCGATGACCTGGGGCCAGGTCTTCTCCGCCATGCCGATCACCAGCGAGTCGGCGAAGGGGCGTGCCTCCTCCGGCAAGATCGTGACGTGCGCACCGCCCATCACCACGGGAATCCCGCGCCCCCGGAAGTGATCCGCCAGCGCGTAGGCACGACGTGCCGTCCCCGTGAGCGCGCTGATGCCCACCAGGTCCGCCGGGAAGTCCAAGGGGACCCTGTCCACGCTCTCGTCCACCAGCGTGTACTCGATGTCCGGCCGGTCCGGTGTCAGCGCAGCCAGCGTCGACAGCGACAGGGGCGCCTCCCGCGCCGACCTCACATGCGATCCGATGTGGAACTTGTGCATCTGGGCGTCGGCCATGAGCAACAACACACGCATCTCACACCTCGATCGCGGCGATGGCTGGGGCATGGCCCGTCTCTCGGACGAGGGCCGGTCTCACCCGCTCCGACGGCATCGGCAAGCTGGTCTCGAGAAGCTCGCCCTGGAACCCCAGATCCCCCAGCGGGTAGTGCTCCCGCTGCGACGCTTCTTTGCGAAGGAGCAGGTTGATGAACAGGTAGTTGCGCAGCATCTCGAGGTCCGGGGTGTTGGTCTTGCACATCCGGCGCAAGATGGACCGAGGTCCGTAGAAGTGCTTGCGCGCCTTCACGCACTCACGCTGGATGACCTCCGGCGGCAGGCTCGAGCGGTAGGGCACCTCGCCGTACTTGTACCGGTCGTCCAGCCACCACTTGTCGTAGAGCAACCGCCCCTCCTGCTGTAGACGGTCGTACAGCGGGGTGCCCGGAAACGGCGTGCAGTGGTTGAAGGCCATCATGAAGATCTTGTTGTCGATCCCGAACTGCACCGTGTCGCGAAAGCTCTGGAGCGTGTCGTTCTCGTAGCCAAACACGAACGTGGCATACAGAAGAAGGTTGTGCTCGTGCAGACGACGCACCGCCTCCGCTGCACCCCCACGGGCCGTGTTGAACCCCTTGTTCATCGACTTCAGGTTCTCGTCGTTCAAGGACTCGAACCCGATCAGTACCCCCAAGCACCCCGAGCGCTTCATCAATGCGAGCAGCTCCCGGTCGTACGTCATGTTGATCGAGGCCTGGCTCACCCACCGGATCTTGAGCGGGATCAGCGCCTCGAACAGCTCCTTGGCCTTGTCGAGATGCGCCACGATGTTGTCGTCCACGAAGAAGAACAGCTTGTGCTTGCGCTTCAGCTGCCGAATCTCATCGACGATCACCTGCGGGTCCCGCATCGTCTGCGTCGCCGCGAACCCCGTCTGAATCGCGCAAAACTCGCAGTGCTGCGTGCATCCCCGGCCCGCCTCCACCAGTCCAAACTTCAGGTAGTTCTTCTTCCCGAAGATCGTTCGGTCCGGCATCGTCTTCGAGATGTCCGGGCGACGCGTCGTCCGGTACACGCGCTTCATCTCGCCTCGCTCGAAGTCTCGCACCAGCTGCGGCCAGGTCTCCTCCGCTTCCCCCACCACCACCGATTCGGCATAGTGCAGCACCTCGTTGGGAAGCAGCGTCGGGTGGAATCCCCCCATGACGACCGGCACGCCGCGCCGGCGATACTCCGTCGCGATCTGGTACGCACGCTTTGCCGTGTACGTCTCCACCGTGATCGCCACGAGGTCGGCGGGGTCGTCGTACGGGATCGGCTCCATACGATCATCCCAGAACGTGATGTCGACCCCTGGCGGCGTCAGCCCCGCGACCTGCGCGGCCGGCAGCGGCTCCATCTGCCAGGACCGAACGTACGACTTGCCAGGCCGACGGCCCATGCACGGGTAGATCAACGTGAGCTTCACCGGGTTCTCCTTGCCAGCGCGCGCCTTGACGCCCGGACGGGAACCCCATAGCACCTTTCGTGAAGAGTCAACCTCAGGTTTCCAGCGCCTCGAACCACTCCTTGGCCCGACGCACCGCGGATTCGTCCGCACGGGGCACGTTCCGCAGCATCTCCTCGTCGCGCGCGTCCACGAAGTGACCGGACAACGACAAAGGAGCTTCGCACAGCAGCCACACCAGCGCGTTCGCCGCGTCGACGGGATGCAGCAGGGCACCCTGGTTCTTCAGGTCTTGGAACTTTGCGACGTCGGGGAACTGGCTCGGAGGCGTGTCCCGGATGGTGCGCTGCATGCGCGTCTCGATGATGCCCGGGGCGACCGCAACCACACTCGTGCTTGCGTCGGACTCCGCGGAAGCCACTTCCGTCAGTAGGTTCACGGCGGCCTTGGAGGCGCAGTAGGCGCCCCAGCTTCGATAGCCGTGCGTGGCGGCCCCGGACGAAATGTTGACGATGCGCAGAGGATGCCCCGGGGCCCTATGCGCCAGCGCTTGCCGGATGCCCACGAGCACCCCTGTCACGTTCGTCCTCATGTGCGATTCGAAAGCCGCGATCTCGATCTTGTCGATCGGGCCGATCGGCTCGAGCACGCCCGCGTTGTTCAGCATGCCTTCGATCGGGCCCATCTGCGCAGCCATGCCCAGGGCGTGCGTCATCGCCACTTCGTCCGCCACGTCACAGGCGTGATGCTCGACCGTGGCCCCCTGACCTTTCAAGAACGCGGTCACGCGCTGCAGCTCAGAAGCTCCTCTTGCCGTCAGGAACGTCGACGTTTGGTAGGCCGCCAGCAGGCACGCCACACCAAGCCCTACGCCTCGGCTCGCTCCAGTGATCACGATGACGGGTTTGGCCTGGTTACGTTCGGAACTCATGGGCGAGCACTCGTAGCGTCCGATGCGCCGAAGATCCATGACGTTGCACTCGCGCCCCGACCGATTCGTGCCACAATGCGGGCGTGCCCGAGTTTCCTGCAGGTCTGGCGCTGGCTGCGTTCCTCGCGGTGGGGCTCTCCTCCCGTGTGGCCCTGGCCGCGGGCGTCGATAACGTCACTGCGGAGGCGACCACCGTCCGGCAAGGCGAACGCTTCCAGGCTCGCGTCTCCCTTGACCGCGCCTACGACAATCCCTTCGACCCGGCCCTGATCACAGTCGACGCCCTGATCGCAACACCCAGTGGAGACCTGCATCGTTTGCCCGCCTACTGGGACCGCGACACCTCCCGCTCTCTGATCGACGGGCGCGAGGTGATCGTCGCCGCCGGCCCAGGCTCCTTTCGTATTCGCTACGCTCCCATGGAGCTCGGGCGGCACGAAGTCTCCGTCGTGGCCCGCGACCCGGAAGGCCAGGACGTCGCGGCTACCTTGGTCTTCGACGTGGTTCCTGGGGCCGAAAGAGGGTTTGTTCGCGTCGACCCCTCCGACCCCAGGGCTCTCTCCCACGACGACGGCACGCCTTACGTTCCCGTGGGCGCGAACCTCTGCTGGTCGACGGACCCCTCGGCTGGCTACGACTTCGAGGCCTATTTGGCGTCCCTGGCCGCAGCAGGGGGCACATGGACGCGGCTCTGGATGACCCACTTCGGGGAAGGGTGGACCCTGGAGTGGGGCTCTGACCACCCGTCGGGGTACTATGCCGGGCTCGGGCGCTACAGCGTGGAAGTCGCGAGCCGCCTGGATCGGGTCTTCTCGCTGGCAGAGACGCTGGGGATCGCGATCCAGCTCGTGCTCTGGCAGCACAGTCAGCTCGAGGCGGACACCTGGTCGAGCTGGGATCAGAACCCCTACAACGCGGCCAACGACGGCCCCTGCGACGACAGCGAGTGTTTCTTCTTGAACCCCGAAGCCCTCGAGCTGTCCCGCCGGAGGTTGCGCTACCTCGTGGCACGCTACGGAGCCTACCGCTCCCTGCTCGCCTGGGAGATCATGAACGAGCTCGATGGCGTCCACGCGCCTGTCGCTGTGGTTACGGCGTGGAACGAGGATCGCGCGCGTGACCTGCGCTCTCTCGACCCGCACCGGCACCTCGTGACCACGAGCGTCATGGTGCGACCGTCCCTCGCCCCCGCGCGCCTCTTCGACTCGGACGCGTACGACATCGTTCAAGCCCACGCGTATGGCGGAGCGCTCTGGTTCAACCTCCCGAAAGACGCGCAGGCCATGCGAGACCATGGCAAGCCCGCCATCTTCGCCGAGTTCGGGCTCGATTACCTCGGCGAGCTGCAGAACCAGGACGTGGAAGGCCTGCACCTCGCCGAAGGCTCCTGGATCGCGCTCTCCAGCGGAGTGTGGGGAGGAGCCATGTCCTGGTGGTGGGACTCGTACCTGCGACCCTTCGACCTCTGGCATACCCAGCGCGGCGTCGCTTCCTTCGTCCAGTCCTTCGACCTCCGAGGCATGCACGAACCCCTCGGCGAAGACGTGACCGCTGTGGCCGGCGAGACCGACCTCGACGTCTTCGGCCGCAAGGGGACGACGGGTGCCATGATCTACCTCCGCCATCCCGACGCACGCTGGGAGATCGCGTCGAAGGCAGGCATGCCGAGCGTGCAGGGAGCGAGCCTTCGCGTTCCCTGCGACCCCGGCGCGGTTTGCTCCGTCCGCGCGTTCGAGACCACCGGCGGAACCGTCGTCGCGGACTGGGTCCACGTCGTGGGCAATGCGGATGGCTTGGCCTCCGTCGCCCTGCCTGCCTTCGTGGGGGCCCTCGCGCTCGAAGTGCGCCCCTCCTCGCCCGACCCGTCGATGCCCACCGTCCATGCGGCGGGAGGTTGCCGTGCGGCGACGGGCCCGGTGCAGCGCGCCTCCTGGCCGTGGTGGATCGCAGCTGGCCTTGCGCTTGCGATTCAGACGCGCCGAAGGCCTCCCCGACGTCGTGTTCCGGCGGTATCTTGTGACCCATGAGGCAAGCTCTCCCTCTTCTGATTGCCGCCCTCGCAGCCTCCGCGTGCGACCAGCCGACCCAGCCTCCTGGTGCTTCCCCCACCGCTTCCGCCGCGACCGGCCGTGTGGAAATCGTGCCCGTCGCGCAGGAGGTTGCTGATGCGCGCACCTTGATCCGGACGGAGCGAGAGCGCGCCATGCGCGAAGGGCGCGACCTCATCGTGTACGTGGGCGCCCCTTGGTGTGAGCCCTGTCAACGGTTCCACGACGCTGCCGCGAAGGGAGAGCTGGACCAGCGGTTCCCGACGCTGCGCCTGGTCGAGTTCGACCGCGACCGACACGAATCGGCCTTGCGAGAGGCCGGCTGCCTGTCGGAGCTGATCCCCCTGTTCGCCAAACCCACTGAGGATGGCCGGTGCTCGGAAACCCGCGTGCAGGGCGGCATCAAGGGCGATGGCGCCGTGGGGTTCATCGTGCCCCGGCTCGAGAAGATGATGAAGATGTGATTACCGCGCTCCCATCGCGCGAACCTCCACGATGTCGTCTGCCACCAACCGTGCCTCGAGGTGCGCGCTGGCGAGCACGGCGCGGAAAGCCCCTTCCAAGGAAACGTCCCGAAGGTCGACCGACACCTTGCGAGAGCCCACCTCGCTCACGACCACCACGTTGAACCGACCCATGTCCGCCAGCATGCGGAGGGTGTCGTCCACGGGAGCTTGGTGCAGCGAAAGGTTCCTCACTCGCCGGCCGCTACGTCGCAATAACCGCCCCACGGGATCCGGCTCTGCAGGTGCTTCGATCCGCACCGTCTCGCGCGGAGGCACGGTCATGGCCGTGGTCGTCGGGGTTGCGGACGGATGGGACCATGCTGGCGTTTCCACGTCGTTGGCGGTTGGGCAGGTCGGCTCTTGCGATTCGCTCGCTCCGCCGCAGGCGAACCCGAGTGCGAGGGCGGCCAAGGGGAGCGGTGACCGGGTCATGCGGAGGAGTTTGCGACGCGGGGAGCTACGTTGCAAGAAGACGGGCGCGTGACGCGCGGAGCGCCGCGGTCCGATCCGGGCACGAGCATGGTGGTCGTCCGGGGATGCACGCTGTTCAACAGCCGATGAACCAGATCGCGGCGATGCTGACGATCACGCCGAGGCCGCCCACGGCTCCGGCGCCGATGGTGCTCCAGAGCACGGGCTGACCGGTCTTCGGGTCCAGAGGCTTGCCGACGACAGCCATCCACCCTCCGACGAGCAGCAGAGGGAAGGCGAAGAAGAGCGCCTTGGGATAGAACTCCTCGCTGCTCCACAACGTGTAGGCGTTCAGCGCCAGGAGCAGAAAGCCGAGCCCCACCAGTCCGACCCCGCCGAGGCGGGGTTTGACGTGGTCCGTCTTGAAAGCGACGGACTGTCCGGGCGTTGCCATGAGGGCTGGATTGAGGGTGGCTGGACCTCCGCCGGCAGGACCGAAGGCCTGCCCAATGGGAGCGCCGAAAGCCTGCGGCGGTCGTCCCGCCGGAGCGCCGAAGGCTTGGGGCGGTGGTCCCGGGGGGGCGCCGAAAGCCTGGGGCGGGGGTCTCGGCGGAGCGCCGAAGGCTCCGGGAGACGGTGGGGGAGGCGCCGGTTGTGGATAAGGCTGGAGGGTTGGCTGCGGCGGCCCCGCCTGCGGACGAGGTTGCTGCTGATAGGGAGATGCCCCCTGCGGCTGCCTGGGGTACTGTCCGTATCCGGATGGTTGGGGGCCAAAAGGCCCTCCCTGCCCGGGCGGCGATCCTTGTCCTGGTGGTTGCATCGCTCGACCTCTCGGTGGAGAGTGGAGTCCCCAATCTACAATTTCCCTGGTCCGTCGCGCCACCGCCCTTCGCAACCCATCACCGGCAAACCGCCACCTCACACGTCATGTCGGCTGGGCAGTCCCCGTTCGCCTTCAGCTCTCAAGTACCCCCGAGCGCGAAGTTGAACGAGTTTCCCTTTTCCAGAAAATAATCTAAACTGGCGTCCACTCAAGGAGAACGTCCATGCGTTGTTCATTGATCTGTGGCGCGATCGTGGTGGGGCTCCTCGCGGCTTGCAGCAGTGACGAGTCCGGCCCAGCCACTGCGGCACCCAGCACCGGAGGTGCCGCGGGCGACGCGGGCGGCGCGGGGGCTGATGCGGGAGGCAATGCCGGTGAGAGCGGCGGTGCAGGCACCGCAGGCACGGGCGGCCATGCGGGCGAGGCCGGCTCAGGGCCTCCGGCCGGTGAAGTGGAGGCCTGCGAAGCGTACTGGGGGGAGGTGTGCGCCGCCTATGAGAAGTGCGTGCCCATGATGCTCTACATGACGTTTCCCGATGTGGCCTCATGCGTCAATCTCATGACTGATCGGTGCGTGGATTACGTGTTCACGGAGGGAAGCAATACGACACCGCAACAGTTCCAGGCCTGCGCCGATGCCGCGGCCCCAATCATGGCCGACTGCGGGGCATTCGAGGACTGGCTCGTGTGGGGCACCACGACGGTTGCGGCCTGCGATGCTCCTCCCGGGCAACTGGCGGACGGCGCAGCGTGCTCGACCAGCAATCAGTGTGTGACCTCGCACTGCTCCGTTCCGCCGGGCTCCACCTGCGGTTCGTGCACGAAGCTTCTGGACGAAGGCGGAGACTGCACCTCGGGTGACTGCAAGGGGGGCCTGGTGTGCACGTCCGGCGTGTGCACGAAGATGCCCGGGCTGGGCGATGCCTGCTCGTACTCCAACGCGTGCGGCCCCAAGCTTGCCTGCATCCAGAGCAAGTGCGTGGACCACGCCGACGTGGGTGAATCCTGCACGCCTACCCCCCAAAACGACCATTGCCGGTTCACCGGCTGGTGCAACACCGACACCAACACATGCGAGCCCTACGGTACCAGCGCGAAGGACGCGGAGCCCTGCGGCATTCTCGGCGCATCGATCGAGTACTGCGCTCCGGGCTTCATCTGCAGGATCTCGAACAAGAACACGTTCACGGGCACCTGCGAGCCTCGTCGGAAGCTCGGCGAGACGTGCGAGGAATTGTACGCGGTGGGCGGGAACTGCTACGAGCTGGCGTCGTGCGTGGAAGGCACTTGCCAGACGGTGGACCCGCACACCTGTGAATAGCTGGTTCCCGGACCGATTCGAAGCAGCGCGCTGCGCGGCATTCCGGGCGAACGCCAATTCCCCCGGCCCGTCGCGCTACCGCCCTTCGCAACCCCTCACCGGCAAACCGCCACCTCACACGTCATGTCGCCCGGGCAGTCCGCCCCGTTCGCCATGAACCCACACATGTAGATGCAGAACGTCAGCCCCCCCGCCGCGTTGCACGTACCCACCGCATCCGGCGCGCCCACCTTGCAGTCGTCGTCGCTCGCGCACGCAGGAGAACAGTAGGGCGCCGTGTGCTCCCCCGACACGCACGCTGCCCCGTTAAGGCACTCGAGCGCCGTGGTGCAACTCTCCCCCGTGGTCTTCGTCGGCACGAGATCCGACCCCTCCGTGCAGAATTGCACGTCAGTACACACCAGCCCGGCAGGGCAATCACCGCCGTACATGCCGCAGCCGATCACGCAGGTCGACGACACCGGATGACACAGCACCTGGGCTCCGCCCGCCGCCTCGCAGTCGTCGTTGCTCGCGCAGGCGTGGGTGCACTGGCCGCCCTGGGGCTCCGGTACGTTGCTCTGACAGTGCAGGCCCGGAAGGCACTCAGCCGTTTCCTGGCACGGCTCGTAGAGGGCAGTCGTTCCCGAACCCGTCTCTCCCCCCGTTCCCGCTGACCCCGCGCTCCCTGCGCCTCCCGCGGTTCCCGCGCTCCCTGCGCTGCCCCCCGTGACAGCCCCTGCCGCACCTCCGGAACCGGATCCGCCTCCTGTGCCCGCGATTCCGCCGCTCCCGCCGTCGCCCCCACCGCCGGCTTCACCACCGCCGGCACCCCCTTGCGCCCCCGTCTCCTCCTCGGAACTGCAGCCCGCAACAACACACGCCAACGCGAAAGCCCAAGCAGTCTTCATCAGGGGACGATACCGCCATCGTTTCGGTCCCGCAATGCGGGCGTCACCCTTCCTTCGCCTGATACACATCCTTCTGCGCCGACCACGCGTCGTCCCGCGTCGGCAACAACCCGCGGAGCGCCCTCTCCACCCGAGTTACCTCTTCGTTTTCGTCCGTACGCAGCGTCACCCGGAGGTATGACCCCGCCGCTTCCACCTGCGCCACCGAGGACAACGCCTCGAGCTCGTCCCGCGACAGCCGTTTCTGCAGCTCCGTGCCCAACCACAGGGCGTGATTCCCCACCGCGCGTAGCCACCTCGTGCTCCAACTGCGAAGCATCGTCGGGCCGTGGATGCCCGCCGCCTGCTCATACTGCGTGCTGTCCAAACTCCCTCCCGCTGCTCCCCAGCGCGTGACGAACCCCTGGATACCGTCGTGGTCTCGCATGGCCTCCTCCACGACCTCGCACGCAAGCTCGAGCGCTCCCCGAAGAGAGGAATCCACCTCCCGGGCGCACGCCCACAGCAAGAGCACACACACCTCTCCGTCTCCCGGGCCAAAGGGTAGGGGAAGCAGATGACGACCGAACGTCAACCCATGCCCCACCCGGGTCGGACTCCCACCTTGCGCAAGGTCGTTCAGGTCGAAGGGTGGACCGAGCGTCACCTGCCTCTCGGCCCGGAACGCATCTTGGACTGCCTTCCAGCGCTTTCCCTCGAAGAGGCCTTCCGCTTGCAGCGACGCCGTTTGCGGGCGCAGGGCGGGGTCTGCGCGGAAGACGGCTTTCTCGTAACGATCGACCCTCGGCGATGCGAGAGCGAACCGTCGAAACGCGGAGGCTGCATGGATAGCCGCCTGCGGCTGCGATACGCCGTAGACGACCACCGCCACCACGTGGTCCCGCTGGCTCAACGGACGAAAGAGGTGAGATGCGGCTCCGCCCTGGTCGTCCGAGGTCGCCCGCAGGGGACGCCAGAGCGGCGCGTCCACGTCCAGCCGATAGGCCGTCGCATGTGCCCCCTGTTCGCCACCCTCCGACGGCATCAAGGCCAAGTTCAGCTCCCCCTGTCCGGGCGCCACCACGCGCCCCACCGCGTTCACGTGCACTTGCGCCCGCATCATCGCCCCCTGCACCTCACGCCAGGACGCGCCCCCGAGAGATGCCAGACCCCCTCGCAGTCCCGCCGGTATCTCGTGGTCCACCGTGGTATGCCAGACGTGGTTCGCGGAAACCTTGGGCGTGACTCCCACATGCTTTGCGCCCTTCAGCACATTGCCCACCAGAAGCTCGAAGGCCGTGAGTTCCACCAACCCCTTCTCGAGCGCGCTCCCCCAGGCGCGGATCTCGATTCCCCGGCCCGCCCCTCCCGCGTTGCGACAGGTGCATGAAACACGCAGCTCGTCGCCCACGGCCAGCGCAAGCTCAACCGGCCGTAGGGTCACGTCCGGCGGCAAATCCGTCACGAATCGCGGCACTCCCTCCGCTTCCTCTTGGTGGGCCGGACGCGTTGCGTGGCAGTACCGCAACCGGACGACTCCTTCGCCAAGCCCGTCATCCTCGAGGTAGCGGAACCCCACCGCGGCGCGCCCCTCGGTCCACCCCAGCAACTCCGAAGTCCGAGCCAGTGTGGCCTCTGCGAACAGCTTCTTCTCCCTCCACGCAAGCGCCAAGTCCTCGGGACGATGCCCCTCCGTCAGCAAGGGCGCCCATCGGTCGGGCTTGCCCGCCACCTTTGCCAACTCCTTTTTCGAGGGCTCCCCCTCGCAGAAGTACGCAGGATGGCTGTCGTACCGGTCGAGGCACTTGCCCTTCCGAAACAGCGCAAGCTGCAGAATGTCGCTGTCGTGCACCAGCACCGTCACCGCCATCCCGCCGATCGCCTTCGAAAGCCCCCTTGCCAAGACGTCGAGGCCCTGCACGTCTTGGTCCTCGGTGCCCTCATCGTAAACGGAGAGCCATCCCCGCTCGGACGGGCGCAGCACGACCGTTCGATCCGCCGCCGTGCTTGCGGCCGCGCACGGGATCATGCCCCGCTCCGCGGCGAGCGAAGCCAGCGCGTGCGTCACCGTGTCGAGGAGCACGATCGGTTCGACACCAGGAGGCATCTGCACCTGGACGTTCGTGAAGAAGGAACCCATGGGCGCATTGTCGCCCAGGTCGGGCGGGTTGCCCACAGGTACCGCAACGCGAGTCAGGCGGCGGGAAAGTCCGCGAGACGACGGCCGAAGGCGGCATTGAGGAACAAGTCGACCCACCAGAATACGTCGTGTCGATGGACCTCGCGCTGCATCTTCCGTATGCGGCGCTTTCGCTCCGCGTGGGACATGTGAAAGGCCTGTCGGAGAGCCTCTGCGGTTCCCTCGATGTCGTTGGGGTTGACCAGCAGCGCACCTTGCTGCAGCTGCCTGGCGGCCCCCGCGAACTCGCTGAGGATGAGCACGCCGGACTCCACGCTGCAAGCACAGTACTCCTTTGCGATGAGGTTCATTCCATCCTTGAGTGGCGTGAGCAGGGCAATCTCGCACGTGCGGTAGTAGGCAAGCAGCTCGTGCCAGGTGAGCGCTCGGTACGTGTAATGTACGGGCGTCCAGCCGGCGCTCGTGAACCTGCCGTTGATCTTGCCCACGAGCTGCTCGATGGACCGGCGCTGCTCGCGATAGTCCCCCACGCCCACCCGGCTCGGCACCACGACCTGAACGAAGGTGATCTGCCTGCGAAGCTCGGGGAAGCGCTCGAGCGCATTGCCGACCGCGCGCAGCCTCTCCGGGATGCCCTTCGTGTAGTCGAGCCGGTCGATGCCCAGCACGATCTGCCTCTTCGGTAGCGCTTCGTGGATTAACCACGCCTGCTCCGACACCGGAGCGGAAGCAGCCTCCGACGCGAACTTTCGGGCGTCGATCCCGATGGGGAAGTGCCCGACGCGGACGTGCCTGTCTCCGACTCGCACCTCTCCGAGGTAGCCCCTGCCCGCATGCTGGGACCCGTGAAGAATGCTGCGCAAGCATTGGATGAAGTTGCGACGGTCCCGCGACGTCTGGAACCCTATCAGGTCGTAGGCCAGCATGGCCTCGAGGATCTGCTTGCGCCACGGCAGCTTGGAGAAGATGTCGAGGGCGGGAAAGGGTATGTGCAGGAAGAAGCCGAGGCGGCGTTTCACCCCCAGCTCTCGCAGGAACCCCGCCACCAGCAGTAGATGGTAGTCCTGCACCCAGACGTAGTCTTCCTCCGTGGTGGAGTCCGCGACGATCTGCGCGAAGCGCCGATTGACTTCTTGGTAGCGCTGCCAGTGCGCCGGCTCGAAGCGACAGTGTCCCACGAGGTCGTGGAACAGCGGCCATAGGGTCTGGTTGGAGAACCCTTGATAATAGCCTTTCTCGTCCTCCGCGGTCAGCGGCACCGCCAACAGTTGGTAGCCCGCCTCCTTCGTCATCGTCCTCACCTGCTCGATGGCCTCCTCGTCCTCCGTGCCGGGCCACCCGATCCAAATCCCGCCCCGGTCCCGAAGCACCGGCGCCAGCGCCGTGACCAGGCCGCCCTCCCCAGGCCGAACCACCCACTGCCCCTGATCGTCGCGGCTCAGCACAACCGGCAATCGATTGGATACCACCACCAAACGCTGAAAGTCTCGGTGACCCGTCATGTCCTCTCCTCGGCCATCCTCGGCTCGTCCGCCCAGCGTCGAAGCATGTCCAGCACGGCACCGCAATCGCGCAACGTTCCCCGCGCCCGCGTGGGACGGTCACCCCCCCCCACCCTGATCCCGACGCCTCCCGCCTCCGCCGCCACCGCGAAGGCATCCTCGTCCGTGACGTCATCTCCCACGTACACCACCAACGTTTCCGAAGGCTCCGCCCTCCACAGCTCACGCAACGCCTGGCCCTTGTCCGCCGTCGTCACCCGAAGCTCGACCCCTCCGTCGAAAGCGTGCAAGTGCAACCCATCCTCCCCGCAGAGGGGAGACCACCGCGACGTCACGGTCTTCTGGAGTCCCCGAGCCACGTCCGGATCGAGCCCTCGGGTGTGCAAAGCGAGGGCCGAGGGCTTGGGCTCGAGCTTGTTCCCATGCCCGAGGGACTCCACGACTGCCCGGGCCTGCTCGAGCCCTCGCACCTGCGCGCCGGAGAGCTTCCGGGCCCAGCGCTCCCCGTCCGCGCGCTGCCCCTCGAATCCATGCGATCCGACCCACGCGATGCCCAGCCCATCAGGCAGAGCCAACAGTACCCTCAAGTCCTCGAGGGGTCGACCCGAGACCACCGCGACTCGTGTGTCCCCCCGTACCGCGATGTGTTCCAGCGCGCCGACGACCCCCGGCAGCGGGGTTGCCTCCATGCGCTCGACGCGAAAAGGTGCCAGCGTTCCATCGTAGTCCAGCGCGAGAAGACGGTGATCTCTCCCACGCAGATCATCCCAGAAGTCCGGCAAGCCGGCGATCGTACCGGTCATTCCACTTCCTCGGCAGGGGCGCGCTCGCCCATCAGTGCGAGTACCCCCCGCAGGGGGGCAAGGACCCAGCGCGGCCTGCTGTTTAGCTCGTAGTTGATCTCGTACAAGGCCTTCTCGAACAGAAAGAGATTCAGAAGATAGCTGAACCCCGCCTCGTTCTCGGGAAGCAGCCCTCGCCCCCTGGTCACCGCCCGATACCCCTCGAGATAGGATTGCACCGCCACCCGCTCCCACGCTCGAAGAATACCTTCCAGCTGGGTCGCATGCCCCAGGCTCGCGGAGATCTCCGCCAGCGCCACAATCGCCGCGTAGCTGAACGAACGAAGCATGCCCGCCACGTCCCGCAGGGGCGAGTGCTTCTCCTCCAACCCCTCCTCGGGGCGCGCCATCTCCCCCTCGAAGTCGATGATGTGCACGTCGTCCCCCTGCACCAACACCTGACCCAGGTGGAAGTCACCATGGAAACGACAACACACTCCCTCGCATGGGATCGGTGCCTCCCGCCCCAGGATGCGCAGCAAGTCCTCCCGCCGCTTCACGAGCCGCTGCGCTGAGGGAACCGCACTCTCGTCCATGCGCGCAAGACCGCTCTCCAACATCTCCACCGTCCGCAGCGCGTCCTGTCGCACCACCTCTGCCCAGCGGGCCAGATCCTCACGTGTCATCGGTCGAGGCGCGAACAGCGGATCCTCCGTCGGGCGCGAGAGCGCAAGATGCAGCTCCCCCGTCCGCCGCCCCAGGTTCTCGGCGAATCCCCTGTAGGCAACGTGCCTCTCTGCCTCCTCCACGTCCGCCTCGTCCTCCGCCAGGCGCGCCTCCACATACCGCTCCAGGTAGCGCGACGTGTGGCTCCAGGCGTCCCCGTCGTTGCGCACGAAACCAAGCAGGACGCCAATGGTCTGGTCCACCCCGTCCGCATCCCGGAGCTCGACGTGACCGTGCACCGGCGGCGTGTTCGCGAAGACAGACACCTCCGTCAGGTACCTTCCCAACTCCACTTCGCTACTCACCCGCCTCTGCAGCCGGCGGAAGCTCTTGTAGATCTGGTGCGACCCGATGAGCACCGATGTGTGACTCTGCTCGACGTCGAGCGGCACTACCTGGCCGGGCTCGAGGTGGAGGGCTTTGCGATACGCCTTCGTGGCCAGGAAGCTGAGGGTCCCTCCCGCAAGGGTCAACCGGTCCGCCCCGTCGAACGCCTCGGACATGCGCAGACAGAACTGCGGGTCGAGGTAGGCGTCGCAGACCACGCCCACCCGAGTCCCACGGCGAATCTTTGCCAGCACGCGATGGGGCGCCGAGCGCCTGACGTGGTCGGCTCGGTCATCCCACAGCACCGCGAGGGGCAGGGAGTAGCGCTGGGAGGGCCGTCCCTCCAAGTCGATATGCACGATAGCCCACAACCACTCCCCTGGGGCGTGGGCCCACACGCGGTCGAGTGAGGAGCTGATGCCGGTGATGGTTCCGCCCTTGGCTTGGAACCATCGCTGCCGATGCACGAAGTCCCCCAGGATGTCGCGCAGGACTGAACCGAGGACGTCCTTCACCGCCTCGTCGCGCCCCACCACCAGGTAGGGCAACTCGGGTCGGTCCGGAACCTGCAAAGGCAGGTGGTCCCTTGCGGCCAAGCGGAACCAGTAAAACCCATAGGCGGGTAGGGTGAGCAGGTAAGGCAGCTCCCCGATACGTGGGAAGGCCATGCCGCCGATCAGCTCGACAGGGAACCTGCCCGCGTGCTCGTGCAAGTCGAGCTCCACCGCCTGGGCGGATGACGAGAGGTTGAAGACGCACAGCAGAAGGTCTTGCGCGTCGTGCCGGAGGTAGGCCAGCACGCGGTGATTGACGGGGTACAAGAGCGTGAGCTTCCCACGCCCGAAAGCCCGGTGACGCCTTCGCACCGCGATGACCGTACGCATCCAGTGCAGCAAGGAGGAGGGGGTACGCTCCATGGCCTCCACGTTCACCGCCTGATAACCGTAGGTGGGGTCCGTGATCACGGGCAAATAGAGCTGCTGAGGGTCGGCCCGCGAGAACCCGGCGTTCCTGTCGGAGCTCCACTGCATGGGCGTGCGGACTCCGTCCCGGTCGCGGATGTACACGTTGTCCCCCATGCCCAGCTCGTCCCCGTAGTAGATGATGGGCGTGCCCGGCATCGACAGCAGAAGCGCGTTCAAGAGCTCGATCTTGCGACGATCGTTGTCCATCAGGGGCGCCAGGCGGCGACGAATGCCAAGGTTCAGCACCATCGTCGGGTCCTTGGCATAGTAGGCCACCATCGCGGCGCGCTCCTGCTCGGTGACCATCTCCAAGGTGAGCTCGTCGTGGTTGCGCAGGAACAAGGCCCACTGGCACGTATCCGGGATGGCAGGGGTCTGACGAAGGATGTCCGTGATGGGGTCCCGATCCCCCTGGGCGACCGCCAGATAAATGCGGGGCATCAAGGGGAAGTGGAACGCCATGTGGCACTCATCCGCGTTTCCGAAGTACTGAATCACGTCCTCCGGCCACTGGTTCGCCTCCGCCAACAGCATCCGGTTCGCGTAGTGCGCGTCGACCTCGGCGCGGATCTGACGGATGACCTCGTGGGTCTCTGACAGGTTCTCGCAGCTCGTTCCGTCCCGCACGCACAGGTAGGGAATGGCATCCAAGCGGAGCCCGTCGACACCCATGTCCAGCCAGAAACGCAGGACCTTGAGCACGGCCCGCACCACCTTGGGGTTGTTGTGGTTGAGGTCCGGCTGGTGCGAGAAGAAACGGTGCCAGTAGAACTGGCGCGCCACCGGGTCCCACGCCCAGTTGCTGCGCTGCGTGTCCTTGAAGATGATTCGCACGCTCGAAAGCTCGTTGTCCCGATCACTCCACACGTAGAAGTCCCGACGCGGAGACCCCGGCTGTCTCGCCTCCTTGAACCATGGGTGCTGGTCCGACGTGTGGTTGATCACCAGCTCGGTGATCACACGCAACCCGCGGCGGTGCGCCGCGCGGACGAAGGCCTTGAAGTCCCGCAGCGAGCCGTAGAGTCGGTGAACATCGAAGTAGTCCGCTATGTCGTAGCCGTCGTCAAGCAAAGGCGAAGGGTAGAACGGCAAGAGCCAGATGGCGGTGGCGCCGAGACCTTGGATGTAGTCGAGCTTGGCCGTCAGACCCTTGAAGTCACCAAACCCGTCCCCCTGGCTATCGAAGAACCCCTTGACGTGGAGGTGATAGATGATGGCGTCCTGGTACCAGAGGGGATCGTCGACGAGCATGGGAGTTTGGGGTGGGGACGGTGCCCCGCGTGGGTGAGGGGCCTTGGCCCGAAAAATAAGGAACGGTGCCGACACGTCCGAAGACGTGCTGCCCGCTCATCTGGAAGACACTATAGTACAGGTTCGCTCGTCTGGGTACCCCTGGGAAAGGGCTGCGATTCCGGAGAGATATGGCACAGAGGGGCGACTCCCTGGGTGGACTTCGCCGACACGAAGGGGCTCGTCATGGACAACCGCGAGCATCTGTTCCGAGCAGCGCCCTTGTGATAGCGTTCGAACGTTGTCGGCCTGCCTGTTGGACCCACGGCGTCGGTAGCTGCCGTCGCTGGCGAAAGGCTTGGTGGTAAGATGTGTTCCACTCCTCTCCCGAACCCTCCCGCGAGTGAAGACCTGGATACGCTCACGGCGAGGCCCGAAGAGGCAGAAGGAGAGCCCACGGACACCTTGGAAACGGGGGACAGCCTAGCCGCCGACGACGCCCCGCCAGCCCGGGAAGCCAGTGATGCCGCCCCGGACCCAGCGCCTTCCCAGAGCGCGCCTGCGCACGAATCCTCGAGCTATCGAGAGGACACCGCAGGCGACACAGCATCGTCCCCTACCGAGCCCCAAGGCAGTCCCCTTCGCCCCGCCCACGTCGATCCCCTCCCCGAGACGTCCGAGACGGCCCCGGAACCCTTGAGCACCCGAGACATCGAACAAATCGTCGTTCCCCAAAGCTTCTATCAGTCGTCGTCCGAGGAAGCGTTGGAAGCACTCAACGCGGCCACGGCGGGCCGGATAGCCGCATTTCGCCCGGTGGACCTGGCTTCCCTCGCAGGGCCGGAGACCCCAGGCTTGGAATACCCCGACCGAGAGTCTGTCCCCGGCTCAACCCCCGATTCCGTGCCAGAGCCGCTGAGCGCTCGCGACCTCGAGGAAATCACCTGGGACGGCGAGGATTCCTCCCGTACCGCCGAGCCTGCCGAACCCGGCGGCGAACGTTCGTTGCCTCGTTTCCCCGACGCCCAAGAGAGCCTGGACGCGTCACGGGCCGTTCCCTTCGTCCTCCAACCGTCTGCCGTCAAGAAACGGTCCGTGCCGCCTCCCCTGCCGCGTCCCTCCGATCGGCCAGGCCTGGCGGGCCCCCCTCTGGTCCCGGCGGCACTCTCCCTGGCAGACCTTTCCGTCTCCGAGAACCTTGGTAGAACCATGCTCGAACGGCTCGCCGCGGCGGACTACGAGGGCGCGTTCATGGCCGCCAATACCCTCCTCCGCCATGACCCCCGATCCGAGGATGCCCTGCAGGCGGCCCAGATCGCCCGGTCGGAACTCTACAAAACCTACGACGCTCGGCTCGGGGCCAGGCAACGCGTTCCCCATGTCGCCGTCCCCACCGAAGACATCCGGTCGTTTCCGCTCGATGCTTGCAGCGCGCTCGTCTTGTCCCAGGTCGACGGCATCCGCACCATCGACGACATCATCCACGGGGGAATTCTCCCGAAGCTCGATGTGCTGCGGGTCCTGTCCGAGTTGTATCTTCAGGGCATCCTCGCCATCGTGGGTGGGCCAGCCCGACGCGATGAACCTGCGCGGCGCAGGGCTTAGCCGCCCGAAATCCCCCCCACCGATTGACACCCCCCCCTCCCGCACCCAATCTCTCTGTCCCCATGGATCGCATCGCCATCTACGGCAAGGGCGGCATCGGCAAGTCCGTCGTCGCCACCTCCCTAAGCGCCTACTACGCACGCCAGGGCAAGCGCGTCCTTCACGTCGGCTGCGACCCCAAACATGACTCCGCCGTGCGCCTCATCGATTCGGACCAGACCATCGTTACCGTCCTCGATGCCCTGGCCGTAAACCCGAACCTCTCCTCCTCCGAGGCCTTCCTCCGCACCGGTCGCCACGGCATCCACTGCTGCGAAGCCGGCGGCCCCGCTCCCGGCGTCGGCTGCGGCGGGCGCGGCGTGGCCCGAACCCTCGAGTTGCTCGACGAGCTCGAGGTCATCCAGGAAGGCGGCTACGACATCGTCCTGTTCGACGTCCTCGGTGACGTTGTATGCGGCGGGTTCGCAGCCCCCTTGCGCCAAGGCTTCGCGCAGAAGGTGCTCATCGTCCTGTCCGAGGAGCCGATGGCCCTGTTCGCCGCCAACAACATCTCGAAGGCCATCCACACCTACCACGACAACGGCGTCGTTCTCGCCGGGGTGGTCGCCAACCTCCGCTCCGACAGCGCCGACCGTGACCTCATCGAACGGTTCGCCGTTCGCCTCGGCACCCCGATCCTCGCCTACATTCCTCGCGACCCCCTCATCATCGCCGCCGAGCGCGAACGCAAGACCGTCGTCGAGTACGCCCCCGATGCCCCCGCTGCTCTCGCCTTCGCCACCCTCGCCGAACGCGTCCAGCAAATCGATCCGGAAGCCGTCGCGCTTCCCACCCCCCTCGACGACGCGGCGTTCTTCGACTTCATCCGGTCGTGACCGAGCTCAAGGTCCCACGGGCTTCGCCGGCGCTACGCCCTCCGCGGTGACCCGCTTGACCTCGACCTGTTCCTCCATACCCGAGCCGTAGCGAACCCACAGCCGGCGGGGGGACTTCGGGGGAGGGGGACCCGAGGAAACCGATGCGGCGACCGCAGAAGAGGAGCTCGCCGCGGGAGCCGCCACCACCGCGTCACACGCCGAGATCGTCGCCGCCCGCTTGCCTTGCAAGCTGCTCACTTGCACCGGCTGTCCCACCCAGAGGTTCGCCTCGCACGCTTTTCGGCACCGCGCCACCCGGCATACGGTCGCCACCCCGCACTCCGCATCCGTCGCGCACGCTTTGGGCGCTTGCTGGTCGGGCCGACCGCACGCCGTTGCGATCGCCAGGCACGCGACCGACCGGATCCACGCTCTCCACATGACGAGCTCGTTATCAGTGCCCGCTTCCCCCAAGGCCAACTTTCCCGAGAACCCTCGCCCCGCGACCCGGCTCTTACCCTCATCGTCTCGCGGGGGCCTTGCCAGGCCCAGACCTGTGGCTAGATTGATTCCTCGTCATGTATGTCGACTTCCTCACCCTGATCATCCCGCTCCTGCTCATCGTGACCGTGGTGCTGCAGGTGATCGCCACCAAGCGTGTCCACCGGGACATTTCCTTCGAGCCCGCCCAGCGACGCGCCCAGCTGTGGCTCATCTGGCTCGTCCCCGTGTTCGGTGCTGCCCTCGTCCTGTCCGTCATGCACGAGGAACCCGACACCCGACGCCTCCCCGACCGGCAGAGCGAATCTTCGCGGTCCTGATCTCCCCGCTTCAGTGCGACGATCTGCGGACGCTCGAAGGCGGCTCGAGCGCAGCCTCGAAGGCCTCCCCCGTGGCCTGAGCGATCCCCGTCGACCCCAGCACTTGCAGGAAAATTTCCACGACCTCCGGGTCGAACTGCGTCCCCGCCCCGCGCTGCATCTCCTTGACCGCTGCCATCAGCGGTAGCGCAGCCCGATAGGGACGGTTCGACGTCATCGCATCGAAGGCGTCCGCCACCGAAATGATCCGCGCGCCGAGAGGAATGTCGATTCCCACCAGCTTGTCGGGATAGCCCTTGCCGTCAAACCTCTCGTGGTGGTGGCGCACCAGCGTCTGCACGCGATCCAGCATCCGGATCGGCCCGATGATCGAGTCCCCCCAGATCGGGTGGTGCTCGATCGCGTCCCTGTCCTCCTTGGACAGCACGCCACCCTTGTTCAACACCGCGTCCGCGATCCCGATCTTGCCGATGTCGTGCAGCAACGCTGCATGACAGATCAATCGACGCTCCTCTTCCGCGATGCCCATCGCCTCCGCCGTCTGTACGGCGTACCGCATCACGCGCTCCGAATGACCCTTCGTGTAGGAGTCCCGTGCCTCGAGCGCCTGAGCCAGGGACCGGATCGTTTCGAAGTAGGTCCGCTGCGTGTTCTCGAACAGACGAGCGTTCTCGATCGCGATCGCAGCCTGACTCGCGAGCGTCTCGATCAGCCGGCGCTCCTCGTCCGAGAACCCGCTCTCGTCGCCTCGGGAGACCTCGAAGCTGCCGATGGTCCGCTCGCCGATCCGCAGCGGAACGCCGAGCATCGCCCCGTTCTTCCTGCCCTCGTCCAGCTGCCCCCGCACACGGACCTCGTGCGTCTCCTCGTCCACCAGCTTGATCGCACTCATCGAGCAGTGCACGATCGACCTCGTCATACCCACGATCGCGTCGAGCGTGTCGTCGAGGTCCAGGCTCGAGGTGATCGCCTTCGAAGCCTCCTGCAAGGTGAGAAGCTCGTTGACGCGGTGCTCCAGCTTCGCGTTGGTTTCGCTGATGACCCGGGCGTGCTCGAGCAGCTCGCGATTCATCCGCTCGATCTCGATCACGTTGCGGTGCAGCTTCACGTTGGCTTCTTCCAGCGCACGATAGGTTTCCGCGTTGGCGAGCGCCGCCGCCGCATGCAGCGCGAAGGTCGAGAACAGCTCCAGGTCCGCGTTCGTGAACACCCCCGGGACCGGACTCTCCGCATCCAACACCCCAAGCGTCACGTCGTTCGCAATGAGCGGAGCCGCCATCTCGCACCGGCCTCCGATCACACCGCGGATGTAGCGCTCGCTCCGGTCCACGTCCGCGACCAACAGCGGCCGCCCCGTCCGCGCCACCTCACCGGTCACCCCTTGCCCGATCGGGATCTCCAGGTCCTTGACCGCATCGTCATACCCGATGGCCGCGCGCACCTTGAGGAAACCCTCGGTCCCGTTAAACAAAAGCACCGCGCAGTTCTCGAACCGCAATGCCTTCTTCGAAAGCGCAAGGACCCGGTGCAGGAGCTGATCCTGATCCAGCGTCGACGACATCGCCTCGGCCGCAGCCCCCAACAGCTCCATGCGGTGCACCTGCTGCTCGAGCTGCGCCGTACGACGCGCCAACCTGTCATGCAATCGCGCGTTCTGCACCGCCACGGCCGCATGATCCGCGAACGCGGCAAACACCTCGAGGTCCGTCGCGTCCAGCTCGACCCGCTTCCGAGACTCCGCGTCCAGCACCCCGATCACCACGTTGTCGATCCGCATGGGGGCCGCGATCTCACACACCGCTCCGCGCACCCCTCCCACGTAGTCCGTGCGCTTCTGCACGTCCTGCACGAAGACCGGCTTGCCCTGGAGCGCCACCTGACCCGTGATGCCTTCCCCCAGCTTGCACCGGAACGACGACGTCACCCCCGGATCGTACCCGCGAGCCCGCTCGACCCGCAGGTGTCCCCCCTCCTCGTCGATCAGGAGCACCGCACACGTGTCGATGTCGAACACGTCCTCCACGAGCGACAGGATGGTGTCGAGCAAAGGCGCAAGCTCACGGCAGCGCGTCATGGCCTGACTCGCTTGATTGAGCTTGGAGAGCTTGTGGATCAGAGCCTGCACCGTTCCTCCGCCACGCCCCCCACGTCCTTCGCACGCCCCGCGTTCGATTGCCCGTCGGTTACTGAGCGATGGCTCCGCGGTAGACCCATCCTTCTCGGTCTTCGAACTTGATCTTATACCAGCTGTCCTTCTTCGACAGCAAGTCAACGCGAGTCCCTCGCACGAGTCGCGCGATCACCTTGCCCGTCTTCGGCTCGTCTCGCACCAGCACCGTGTCGTACACGATCTGCGCCGACCCCATCGTTTCCGCTGCCACCACCTCAGGCCCCTCCGCCACGCGATGGTCGCGCTCCGGCTCGTCGGACTCCATGTCCGCATCGATGATCTTTCCAGGCGGGTAGAAGAAAGCGGAGTAGAACACGGTGTAACGGCGCTGGTCATGCTGCATGCCGTCGAGCTTCACCCGCTTGGCCCCGTCGTTCGCGCAGGTCCAAATCCCCACCACGGTCGAACGCGGGATGGTCGTGGACTTGCCCTGCAGCACCGTCACCTTGCTGCCCTGGAAGTCGAGGTCGAACCCGATCGAGAGCTTGCCGGCCAGCCCCGCCGCAGCCGGACACTTCTCGAGCTCCTTGACCAGCGGGATCAACAACGTGTCGAAGTCCGGCCGATCACACGTCTCCACAACCTTGTTTCTCTCGTCCCGACAGGTCAGCAGGTCCGTCTTCTTCACCACCACCGTCTGCACCTCGACCGGCGCTGGACCCTTCCCCGACCCAGACGCAGCCACCAGCGCTGACCCCACCGGCGCCGCGGCCGCCGCGAGCTGCGCGCTGTCCGCGCCCTCGACCGCCTTCGGACCCTCATCCGGAGGCGTCGGCCCCAGCTGCAGCCCCGCCACGCGGGGCCATGCGATCCCAATCGCGAAACCAAGGACGGCAATGATCCCGACCTTCGTCCAGACCGGGCGATCCGACTTCTGGTCAGGTACCTCGACCACAGGACGATCGGTGCGGTTCTGCATCACCTCGGGCCCTATCACACGGCAGCCAATTCGGGCGAATGTTTGCACTCACCGGTCAATCACCACCCGAAGCGATGGTTGGGGCGCCGCCGCGCGCGCGGGCGCCGCGTTCTCGATCTTCGGTCGCTCCCGCTCCTCGCACGCTCCCTCACAACCAGCGTCCTCTTGGTCCGGATCCTTCTCCGCCTCGTGGGGCAGGGGAGGCAGGTCCCGCTCGGGGTCTGTGCCAGGGGGAACCAGAAAGATCTCCACCGTCGGAGGGTACACGTCGCGCGTCTCCTCTTCCCTCTGACGTCCGTCCCGATCCCTGATCAATCGAACCTTGCGCACCGTGTAGCCTCGGATCCCCCGTTGCTTGCGGACCACACGACCTTCTGTCAACCACGCAGCTTCCTGCACCTTCCGCTTGTATCGCTGCGTCCCCACCACGTCTCCCCGGAACGTCACCCGCACCGGACGCTGCTCGCCCAGAACCTCGAACGTGATCTGCCCCTTGTCCACCACGCTGCGCAGAACCACCGGAAACGTGAACGGGTTGCGCAGCTTCAGGTCCACCAGCCCGTCCACCACCGTCGCGTCCAGACCGATGTCGATGTAGCCGCTCGGTCGCGAGTGCGGGGACCGCTCCACCACGTCGAGACCGCCCAGATACGCGGCCGCGTGAAGCGTGCTGGCCACCTGGCACGTACCGCCCCCCACGCCCTCCACCATCTCCCCCTTGAAGATCTCCCAACCCTTGCGAAATCCGTTCTCCAGTGTCCGGTGCCCCACCGCTTGGTTGAACGAGACGACCTGCCCCGGCAGAAGCACCCACCCGTCCAGCCGCGACGCCGCCGTCGCAATGTTGTGCGCCCGGTCCGCCTGCCCACCGAGATAGCCGAACCGCGTCTCGTAGTGCCCCACCCGCTGGCTCATGTCGAGCCGCTCCAGAAAGCCCGCCGTCACCACCGGGGGCACCTCCACCACGGGGACCTCCACCACGCTGCCCCCCTCTCTCACCAGCCGTTCCAGCACGTCCAGCGCCCCGTAGGCATCCAGCGCCCGACCGTTCCGGTGGCCGACCGCCGCCTTCGCCCGGAAGTCGTAGCGCGCCGGGATGCCAGGCGCGTCCAACTCCTCCTTGATCCCGTCCACCCGCCGTACCACCGGTTCCGCGTCGATGCTCCACGACAGCGGGACGCCCACCTTCCCCCCTCGCGCACGCCAACTCTCGTCGAGCCGGTAGGCCAGGCTTCCACGACGGCCCACCTCCATCGCTCGCCGCAACGTCGTCTCCTCGTCCACGCGCACACCGAGTTGCTGCAACGTCAGCGTGACCTCGGGTCCTCCGTCCACCCGAAAGGTCACGGAGCGGTCCAGGACCTCTTTGGCTCGGCGACGAACGCAGGCTTCCGGCGACGTTCCCTCGGGCACTTCCTCGCCAGCGACCCGGGTGCCTTCGGCGACCGTCCCGTCTTGGGGCAGCAGGTGCCAGACCCAGGCCACGGACCCGCCCACCCCTCCTGCGAGGATGAACATGGCTGCAGCAACAGCAGGTGCGATCGAGGTACCTGACATGGACGCCTTCGATGGGCCAACGCGCCTCGCAGCATGCATCATCCCGGTTGGTTGTGCCAACGCGACGCATTCTGGGCGGCGTCTCTGCCAGTACCGTGGAAAACTGGAATCCCAACCATGCCGGCTTGCGCGATCTGCCTTTCGTGGGCCCGTTGTGGCTTCCGTTCCCGCCCTACCTCCGTCTAGCCTGGGCTTTCCGACCGCACCCCGTTCGGTGTGCGGCCGCGCATCAGGAATCGCATGAAGACGTGCCCGCGCTGTCACCTCCGCTACCCCACTGACGCCACGAAGTGCTTCGTCGACGGGGAGAGCCTCGTTGCGATGCAGGACCCTCGCATCGGGCTCGTGCTCTCCGGTCGCTACGAGATCGAGCGGGTGCTCGCGGAAGGTGGAATGGCGACCGTGTATCTCGCACGGCACCGCGTGGTGAACCGCGAGTGCGCGGTGAAGATCTTGAGCTCCACGCTCGTGCGCAACAAGGTCGTGCGCGAGCGGTTCCGCCGCGAGGCCAAGGCAACCCAGAAGCTCGCCCACCCCAACATCATCGAGATCCTCGACCATGGGGAGACCGACGACGGGATGCCGTTCTTGGTCATGGAATACCTCGTGGGGGAGACCCTGGCGGAAGCCATCGCGAGGGGCGCGATGAAGTTGGCGGGGGCGCTGCCGATCTCGCTGCAGATCGCACGTGCTCTGGCGCGCGCGCACGACTTCGACGTGATCCATCGGGACCTCAAGCCCGAGAACGTGTTCCTCTGCGCACGCGAGGGCGTCCCGCTCGCGAAGTTGCTCGACTTCGGGATTGCCCGCTCGATGCACGACGCGCGCCTCACGTCGGCAGGGGAAGTGTTCGGAACGCCGCAATACATGGCGCCCGAACGCATCTCGACCATCGACGCCGGACCCTCGGCGGACCTGTATTCGCTCGGCGTGATGCTCTTCGAGATGTTGGCTGGCAAGCTGCCCTTCGAAGCGGACGATGTGGCGACGTACTTCGCGCGCCACATGAAGGAGAAGCCACCGACCCTTGCGGCCGTGGGCGCGCGTGTGCCGCCTCAGCTCGAAGCGTTGGTCGCATCGCTCTTGGCAAAGGTCGCGGACAAGCGACCGGTGGACGCCCATGCCGTTTGCAAGGAGCTCGCGGACATCAGCAACAAGGCGCGGGTCCCCGTGCCCCCTGAGCCTCAGACTGAACAAGCGTTCGAGGAGGAGCCGAAGACGCTGCCTCCCGCGAGCATCGACCGCTGGGCCCGCCGCACGCTCATCTTCGAACAGATGCTCGTCAAGGTGCACGGCGGCAAGCCACCGGCCGAGGCGAGAGAGCTTCTCACCACCCTCCAGCGGAAGGTTCGCGAGCTGAGTGTGCTGCGCGCCGACGCCGTCAAGGAGCAGCGCAAGCTCTCCGCCCTGGAGGCGAAGTCCCGTGAGGGACGTCAGCGCTTCGGCAACGCCGTCGAAGGGCTCGGCCTGGACGCGTCGAGGGCTCGCGAGGAGGCGCGTGCGGCGCGAGAGCAGGCCGAGAAGGTCTCCGCCAGGACCGGCACCCTCCGCAAGCAGGCCCAGGATCTGCACCCCGAGGTCATCCTCTGGGAAGGTCGCTGTGCCTTCGAAGAGCCCTATCCCCAGCTGGCAGAGGCCTATCGCAAGATCGCCAACGCCATCGATCCCTGGTGCGCCGCCCGCAAGCTAGATCTCGAAGCTTCCAAGAAGGCCAAGGAGCTCGAGAGCCTCGTGACCGACCTCGAGTACCAGATCGGGGAGCTGCGTGCCGGCCTGCTCCGGCTCGAGACATCGTCCGAGCAGGAGCGCGAAGCGATCGAGCAGCACTCCATCGAGCTGGGTCAGAAGGCCGACGCCCTGGAACACGAGCTGCTCGGTCTCGCCACGCGGTTCTGTGAACCCATGCGGGACCTGCCTGCCACGGCCGCGCTGTTCCACCAGCTCGAGAACGGCAAGCCCTGACGCTGCTCTGCTACGCCACGGAGCACCACCTGCGCCGTAAGGTCCTCCTCCCGGATGACCCCTTCACACAACGCCAACGCACGACGCACCTCGTTCTCGAGCTCTCGGACGTTGCCAGGCCAGGCGTAGCTCTCGAGCTTCGACCACGCCCCCCGCGACACCTTCAGCGTGAACGGAGTGGCCCCGTGTTGTCCGGTGAGGACCGCGGCGACTTGCCACTTCTTGGTGCCGTCGGCGTGGTTCTACCGTGAGACAGATGGTAGCATCAGACCCATGAGGCCCTCGTATGACGCCGAGACGATGGCGGCTTTCTTTCAGCCCCTGGGCCGGGAGAGCTGGGACGATCCGGTCGTCGGACCCGTGCTGCGGAGACTCGAGCAGGAGGACCCGGACTTGGTGGCTGCCGTTGCCGACGTGGACCGCTCCCAAATCCGCGACCACCTTCGACTCCAGCCCTGGGAACGGTTGCTGAGCGCTTGCGCCTTTGCAGGCTCCCTCACGGGGTTCCGACGTGTCGCTGGCCGGTGATACCCCGCAACTCATCGAGGGGCTCGTGCAGGCGGGCATCTCCTTCATCGTGGTCGGTGGAGCTGCAGGCGTGATTCTCGGGGCTCCCATCGTGACGCTCGATCTCGACATCGTCCACCAGAAGGCACCCGAGAACATCGACCGACTGCTGGCTTGGCTGCTTGGTCATGGAGCCCATCACCGTTTCGATCTCGCAAATCGAAGGCTCCCACCCACCCGTGAGCAGCTCGCGGGCAGCGGTCACTTGAATCTCCAGCTGGACCTCGGCAAGCTGGACGTCCTTTGCGAGCTCGGCCCGGGCGAGGACTACGAGAACCTGATGGCGGATACCGTTCTCGTCGACAACGGCTTGTTCTCCCTTCGCGTCCTGGAGCTGCACCGCCTGATCGCAGTGAAGGCGAGAGCCGGACGACCCAAGGACCGCGCCGTGCTTCCCGTGTTGTTGGCAACGCTCGATGAGCAGAAGCGAAGGTGAAGGCGAGGGGCTTGGGTCGCGACGCCACCCAACCTCGATCGTTGCTCGACCTGCGTAGCCAATCCCTGCGAGGGGCAACCTCTCAGCTGTGCTTGCGCTTCGGCTCTCCGCACCCATCCCTTGTCCGTGTGCACGATGACCTCCGAGGAGGAGCAAACCGTCACGTGCGAATGGGTACCGTTGCCGACCGACACGGATATCCAGGTGATCACTTCCCCCGGGTCAGTCCATTTCCTCGTGTTGAGCGACACCAGCGATGGCAGCGCGCACGAAGCACCGCCGGTCGGCTGTGGGGAGGAGGGCGGAGAGGCGGGGAACCATCTATTTTTCGATCATGAAGCCATCGCTGTCGACGTCGTATCGCCCGTGTGGTGGGGGTAGTTGCTACCCCACCCCCAGCCGCTTGATCATCTTCTGCAAACCGTAACGCGACACGCCCAACATGCGCGCCGCCCGCGTCTGGTTCCCCCCCGTCTTCGCGAGCGCCTCCACCACCAACTCTCGTTCCAGGCCATCCAGGCGCGTTCTCAAGTTCATGCCGCCCGTCACGCCCTCTCGCGATGCCGCACGCCCCACCACCTGCGCCGTAAGGTCCTCCTCCCGGATGACCCCTTCGCACAGCGCCAACGCACGACGCACCTCGTTCTCGAGCTCTCGCACGTTGCCAGGCCAGGCATAGCTCTCGAGCTTCGACCACGCCCCCCGCGACACCTTCATCGCCTCGCTCGACCCGTACTTCGAAAGAAAGTGCCTCACCAACAAGGGCACGTCCTCGACTCGCTCGCGCAACGACGGCACCTGGATCGCCACCACGTGCAGACGGTAGAACAAGTCCTCTCGAAACGAGCCCGCACTCACGAGCTCTCGCAAGTCCCGGTTGGTCGCCGCGATCACCCGCACATCCACGCGCGTCGAGCGGGGGCTGCCCAGAGAATGCACCTCGCCGTCCTGGAGCACGCGCAGCAGCTTGCCCTGCAACCGCAGCGGTATCTCTCCCACTTCGTCCAGGAACAGCGTCCCGCCGTCCGCTGCCTCGAACAACCCCAGCCGGCGACGATCCGCCCCGGTGAACGCGCCCCTCACATGGCCGAACAACGTCGACTCGAACAGCGGCTCCGGAATGGCCGAGCAGTTCTCCGTTACAAAGGGCTTGTTCGACCGCTGGCTGTGGTCGTGCAACGCCCGCGCTACCAGCTCCTTGCCCGAACCGGATTCGCCTTCGATCAACACCGGAAGATCCGTCGCCGCCACCCGCCCGATGAGTGAGAGCATCCTGCGGATCGGTTCGCTCTCCCCCACGATCGCCTCGTAGCCAAGGCGAGGCCGCCCCGCCTCGCTCGCCAGGGCTCGTTCTGCTCGCTCCAGATCCGCCTCCCGTCGCGCCAGGTCCTCCTTGACTCGCGCCTCCGCCCGCGATGCCCTGCGCGCCTCTCGCCGCAACAGCACCTGCGCCTGCGCATCCGCGATCGCCATCGCCGCAATCCCCGCCACCAGCCGCACCCACGAAAGCTCTTGCGGACCGAACGCCCCCTTGCGCATGCGGTCGTCCAAGTACGCCACGCCGACGGCCTCGCCACGCACCAGCAACGGGACCGCCAGCACGCTGCGAAGCCCGAGCACGTGCACGCTTCGATGCATCTCCGCCAGCTCTCCCGTCGCGTCCACGGCCACGACCGGCTCGCGCGTGTCCAGCGCTCGCCGAGCAAGCGATTGCGACAGCTCGAGCTGCTCGTCGCGCAGATCACGCCGCTCCAGGTTGCGAGCGGCCCGCACCACCAGCCGATCCCCCGGCGCGCGAAGCAACAGCAGCCCGCGCTCCACCCCCGTCCACAACACCAGCGCGTCCAGCGCCCTGTCCAGTACTCGCCGTAGCGTCTCGCGTTCCGACATCGCACGAACGAGCACCTCGAGCTGCCGCGCGTGATCCACGGAGGAACCGTCGCCCGAGGGCGCCTGGGACTGCATGACCCACGGCAACGAGACAGCATGACCGCGAAGCCACGGCGGCACGCGCTCGAGCAGCTCCAGCGACAGCTTCACCTGCAGCGACGCGAGCCACCGCGTGGTCTCCCCGTCGCCCGCCGCCGCCGCCAGCGCCCGCGCCGCCTCCACCGCAGGGCCCTTGATCCCCATCGGCATCGGCTCCCGAACCAGGCGCGTCAGCTTCGACACGATCTCCGCGTTCCGACCCACACGATGCCCCCGCATCCACGCCCTCGCCCGCGCAGACCACCAGTCCACCCGCGCCGTCACGCTCACGTTCTCATCGTCCGCTCGCCGATCGAGCTCTCGAACTTCCTCCTCCGGTATCACGCTCACCTTTCGCGATTGCGCGCGAAGCACGTCGTCGAACAGCCCGTCCGCACCAAGCGTCTCGAGCGCCAGAGTCGCTTCCCGAACCTGCTCGTCCCCCGAACCCAGGTCGGAGATCAACATCCGCAGCAACGACGTCGCTCGCCGGTCCCCAGCTTCCTTTGCGTGGCCCAACGCACGAACCGCCTCCTCCCGCGCGTCGTGCGCACACCCCACCAGCGTCAAGGCCGACGCACGCGCGAATAACGCGTAGGCGACCTTCGCGGGCTGACCCAGATGCTCCCAGAGAAACAAGGCCCGTTGCGAAGCCTCGAGCGCAGCATCCACATAGCCTGCATCCACAGCCGCCGCTGCCACCCCCGTCTGGTACGTCGCTTCCTCCACCACGGCTCCCGCCCTCGCCGCACACTCCGCGGCCTGCAGAAACGACCCGTAGGCTCCCTTCGATTCGCCTCGCGCGTGCGCCTCCATCCCTCTCACGCAGCAAAGACGTGCGCGCTCCTCGTCGTCCACCGCCGTGGCCAGGCCTTCCTCAACGGCTTGCATCGCGGCCGGCGCCTCACCTCGCGCCAGGTGCGCCAACGCGCGCACCTCCGCGGCCGCCGCCCCAGCCTTCGCTCCCACGATCTCCAACGCCTTCGCTGTGTCTCCCAGATCCAGGACCGTTCGCCCGTGTATCGCGGCCGCCCGCGCTCCCAGCGCCGCGCTCGTTCCCGCGGACTCCACGATCGACGTCGCCAGCTCCGCTGCGTCCTTGTGCCGACCCATTCGACGCAACAAGTCCGCTCGCAGCACCTCGGCGCGAGGGTCACCGCATCCGTCGAGCGCCGCAAACGCTGCGCCGAGGTTTCCCCCGCTCCGGAGTGCCTCCGCCAGCAACACCTGAAGGGCCGGCGGCAGCAGCCCTCGATGATGAAGCCGCTCCGCACGCTGCAGCAGGGCAGGGGAGGAGGGGCGCTTCACGAGCCCAAGCGCAAGCTCCACCCAGTCCCCGCCATCGTCGTCGATGTCACGGCAAGGCGCGGGAAGGTCGTTCTCCACCGCCCGGATGACATCCAGCATCGTCCACGTCGTGGGGTCATGGCGTTGGGACAGACGATCCAAGACCGAGGCGAGCTTGTGTTCGGAAAGCTCCACCACCGAGGGCGGTAGGGCCCAACCCACGGCTCCCGCTCCCACCAGCGCCACCAGCCAGCGCTTCCGTCCCGCGGCGTCCAGCGGCTCGAGCACGCATGCAGGTACTCTCTCGTCGGCCGCCAGCTCCCCTCGCAACGCATGCGCGGTGCGGACCACCGACACCGCTTCCCCAAGCCACGGCGCAGTGCCCTCCGCCAACTCCACCTTCGATGCTTCACGAGCCGCAGCAAGCAACGCCTTGCGAACCCGCAGGTAGCTTGACCGAACCCGGTTGGACCCTCTGCCTGTTCGACCTTGCGAAGCCCCCGTCGCCACGCCCCGAACCCACGACGCCGACGGTCGTGCCGACGGCTGGTGCGACGTCAGCGCGCGCAACCACGCACCCCACGGTGCAGGCAACGCGCTCGTCCAGAGTCGGCCCACCGGATCCGCCGCCTCCGCGATCGAAGGGTCGAGCACCTCCGCCAGGCACACGCCAAGCCCCCACAGATCATGGGCCACCGCATTTCGTTCCCCTCGGGCTAGCTCCGGTGGCGCGTATCGAGGCGTCGCCCCTATCAGCCGGTCGGTCCCCGCTTCGGTCGCGTAGCCGAGGTCGACGAGCACCGCCCGGAATCCGTCGCCTTCTGGAGCGACGAGGATGTTGTCGGGCTTCACGTCCCCGTGCGCCATGCCTGCTTGGTGAAGGTCGTCGAGGGCGGCGCCCACGTCGCGAGCGAGCGCTGCCGCGAGTCCGAGCCGCTGTTCGCTCGGCACCGCGAGGGGGCGGAGACGGGTGCCTGGGACCCACCCGAGCGCCAGGTAAGCCGACCCCTCTTGGACCGGGTCGATGCCAGCGGGAACCCTACCCAGATCGATGACCGATGAGATGTGCGGTGAGTCGGTCAGCAGCAACGTCTCGGCTTCATGGGCGAGCACGAGGGCCGCTTCGCGATCGTGCGCCACCTTGACCGCCACCCAGTGGTCCGTGCGCTTGTCCCACGCGCGCCAGACCGTCCCCGAAGCCCCTTGGCCCACCACCTCGTGCAACGCGAAGCGCCAGTCGTCACGATCGACCGTCAACTTGGTTTGCACATGGTTTGAATGTGGCACAATCTAAGTGATTCCACCGCTTTATCTTTGCGTCAACTGAATCGGCACCTGAGGGTGTGATCGCTCGGCCTTGGTGAACCTTTCGCGAAGCTAACCGCAAGGCCATGGGCCGGGAACCGAGAAGCGATTCGCCGTCGCGACGGTGACGTTGTGGTCGGACTGACGGAAACGGCTCGAACCGAGAGCGCACGTCGTCATGTCTGCTGTGGACAGCGGGCGGGTGCTGTGCGACGCCTCGCACTGCCGAAGCCCAGAGACAAGGGTGTGCCGCGATAAGCCCGCCCCGGCGGGCTTTCCCCGAAGCTGCCGTGGGCTTCAGCCCGCGGAAAGGGAAAGCCCAAGATCCGCTGGCATGACTACCGATCGACTCGCCAGACCTGCACCGCGAAAGGACCTTGGCCGCGCTCGACGGACACCATCAACTCGAAGTCCCCGGACTCGGGCGCACACAGCGGGCCCTCGGAGGGAACAATAGCCCAGGCGTCCGGACGAACATCCCTCGCAACCAGCGAGCCGCGTGGGTCGTGCCAACCCATGTCCAGATCCTGCACCCCTCCCCCGCCCACGCCGAACGCGCGGTAGCACTGCCCCGCTTCGAACGGGACCGTGTAACGGGACACCTCTCCCGTCGCCGCTTGCCATCCCGCCAGCACCTCTGAATGAGGCACCATCCCCGTGGGCCCCCCACATCGCGAACCCAGCGTCCCAAGGTCCAGTGCCGCGTCCCCAGAAGGCTCGAACCCTGCCGCGCAGTCGGCGTAGCCCGCTCCTGCGGTCTTGCCTTCCTGCCGCCGAACCCGCACGCCAGGCATCGTCTCGCTGCGAGGCATGTGCTCGGATCCGGCTAGGTCCGCGGCACGCAGCTTCGCCTGCGGATCGTGACCCGGAATCGACACCAACTCGTACGCGAGAGGTACCGTGCAACCCTCGACCGGCGACGAAGAACGCGTCCCCGCGCAATGCGAAGGACGCCCATGCGTCTCCCCCTGGACGTCCCCAGATACCACCGGTCCGTCCCCTTTCCCCGCCCCCACCTCGACGCGGTACGCCCCCACGGCGATCGAGCGCACGTGGTGCGTCGCCGAGGCGCAGACGATGCTCGCTGCCCGCACCGAAGGCACGTCCAGCACGAACCGCCCGGCGATCTGGTACACAACCCGGACCGGCGTCCCAGCCTGCACCAACGGGATCACGGCCCCCCGGCTCGCAGGAAGCAACCGCTGCGTGGCATCCATGTCCGGGACGTCCACCTCCACCGTCGTCGGACGGATCGCCTCGAAGCGATACGGAACCTCGAGAGCACACCGAACCCACACCGCCTCGTCGCTCGCGCTCCCTTCCGCCCGGACCGCGAAGAGCGCGCCGCGATACCGCGTTCCGTCTACCGACGTCGCCCCCATGCCCCGCAACGGACCGAGCCACGCAGACGCTGGGTCGGGACGCTCAGCCGGTCGGGCGCCGCACGACACCATCGCCACAAGAAGAAGCGTCCCCGAGCCCTTCAGGACCCTCCGCCCCAGCCCGACGGCCCGCTGTGTTGATAGTGGTTCGCTTCCCATGCTTTGCGTCTCCCTCAGGCTAGTACCGGGTGCCCGAAGTGAGTACCGGGATCGCAGGCACGTCCGCTCGGGTTGAGCCCGAGTCGAGAAAACCACAGAGGACGCACAAGGCACAGAAGGGGTCGGGGATCGGTGCGGAGGTAGGCCGTGGGGGTGACACCCGACGCAAGGCTCGCACAGGCACAACTCCGTCCATTCATGATTCTCTGTTGACTGCGCCTTCGGCTTCGTCGTCTTCCGTGGACTCCGGCCAGCAGAGCTAGCAGAGCTAGCAGAGCTAGCCTCCGTCCACTCCGGTGCGCGTTCCTGTTCTCAGCTCCTAGAACGGCGGTTCCATAGGCAGTCCGACAGGTGATCCGGCCACCAGGGACTCG
>CAZAWR010000040.1:0-75815 GCA_964488865.1 uncultured Polyangiaceae bacterium
GTGCCCCCCTCCCCCGTGCCCCCCGATCCCCCTGTGGCACCTGTCCCTCCCACCGGTGGCTGAGGGCCACCCGTGCCCGCCGTGCCCTCGGAGTCCTCTCCCTCAGCACAGCCCATGACCGATACCAATGCAAAACAAGGCAACAACAGCCAGGAATACGCGCGCATGTCCGACCTCCGACCCAAGCGTGCCGTGTCGCTCGCACCTGCTGCGTGCCGCAGAAATGAGGCACGGACAAGTGCACTCCAAGCCTACCCGTCCTGGCGCCGTTGGCCAGCGCAATCGGCCGAAAAATTCGCGCTCCGACGCCCCCTCTCTCGAGCCCTTAAGTACAGCGTCCTGCCAGTAGGTATCCACTCGAGCCCGCTTGGGCTTGCTTGCGGCATCACCGCGCTCTGCCGGCCTCCGCACCCTCCCCACCCCCTTCTGAGGTTTCTGCGTCTTCTGTGGTTCTCCGGGCTGGGTGCCCACTAAGCGCCGCGAGGCACGATCGCCGCGAGCAGGCGCCCGCTGCGCTGCCCGTCGCGACGGTACGAGAAGAAGCGGCCCGGCTCGCACATCGTGCAACCACGCACGTGGTCAACCTGCTCGTGCCCAAGCCCCGCCTCGAGCAACTGGGCGTGCAGGATGCGCCGCAGGTCCACATGCGGTCGGCCCCCAGGCCCTAGGTGCAGCATGTCCGCCACAGGGCTGACGCGAGAGAGGCGCGCCGCCACGTCGTGGCCCGTCTCGAAACAACACCGCTCGATGTGCGGGCCGACCGCCGCGACGAGGTCACGCTGGTGGCTCCCCATGTCTCGAAGCGCACGTACCACGTGACCGACGATGTTCTGCTCGGTTCCGCGCCAGCCGGAGTGCACGGCAGCCGCGAGCCCCGAAGTGCGGTCCGCGATCAGAACGGGTGCGCAGTCCGCCACGCGCACGCCACAGGCCACCGTCCCGTCGCGGGCGATGATGGCGTCTCCTTCGAGCTTCCAGGTCTCGTCGTGGTGAAACGGGGGGGCAACGACGTGACAGGTGGTGCCGTGGACTTGCTGCAAGTAGAGGATGCGGTCGGGTTCGACGCCCAAGTCATCGGCTGCGATCGCGAGGTTGCGAGCCACGAGCCCTGCCTCGTCCCCCACATGGACGGCGAAGTTGAGCGAGTCGAAGGGGGCGGGGCTGACCCCTCCTAGGCGCGTGAAGAAGGCATGACGAAAGCCGGCGGCGGACAGCAGGGGAGCGCGAAGCGCGTGGGGAGGTTGCACGGGTGGCAAGGGTATCCGTCACGGGTCCGGCCGCAAAGCCGTCCGGCGCGAAAAGGGCGCGGGCTACTGCGGTCCCTTGCTTTTTCTGCCCGGGTCGAGAGGACGGATCCCCCTGGTAGGCCAACCGTGGTATTCATCGGGTGCCATGGCAGGGCCTGATCCGTTCATCGGTCGCGACATTCTCGACGGTCAGTTCCGCATCCTCCAGAAGATCGGATCGGGAGGGATGGGCTCGGTCTACAAGGCCTCCCAGCCGTCGATGAACCGCATGGTCGCGGTGAAGATCCTGCACCCGAAGCTGGCCAACCGTCGGGATCTGGTCTCGCGCTTCCGCCGGGAAGCGAGCGCGATGAGCCACCTGAACCACCCGAACACGGTGAAGGTCTTCAACTACGGAGAGCTCGAGGACGGGTCCCTGTACATCGTCATGGAGTTCCTCGAGGGCAAGAACCTGCACCAGACCGTGCGCAAGGGAGGACCGCTGCCGTACGAGCGAGCGTTGCCGATCTTGATCCAGGTCTGCGGGGCGCTCGACGAGGCCCATCGCAAGGGGATCATCCATCGCGACCTCAAGCCCGAGAACATCTTCTTGTGCGCGGACCCGCTCGGCAAGGAGGACTACGCCAAGGTCCTCGACTTTGGACTCGCGAAGGTCACCGAGCGCGAGATGCACCCCGGGTCGATCATCCTCACGCAGGAGGGCATGGTCTTCGGCACGCCCGAGTTCATGTCTCCCGAGCAAGCCCAGGGCAAGACCCTCGACCCACGCAGCGACATCTACTCGCTCGCTGTCATTTTGTATGAGGCGCTCACCAGCAAGCTCCCCTTCGATGCCAAGACGCCCATGGAGTACATCCAGCATCACGTGGCGTCGAAGCCGATCAATCTGAACGATCGTGTCCCGGGGCAGTCCTTCCCGCCCGCCCTGGCCGAGGCGCTCGCAAAGGCCATCGCGAAGAAGCCCGAGGATCGGTTCCAGACCGCTGCGGACTTCGCGCTGGCCCTGCAAGTGATCGTTCCCGAGGCGACCTTCGAGCCGGGCACCATCCCTGCCACCCCGCCCCCGGCCGGGTCTTCCATGACCACCGCCCCGAGCCCGCCGCCCATGACGATCGTTCCCGCGAAGTCCAACACGCCGCTGATCATCGGTGTGGCCGTGGGCAGCCTCGTGCTCGGCATCGTCATCGCGATCCTGATGATGAAGCTCGTGCTTTCGTAGGATCGAAATCGAAGTCATCTCGCCACCACAACCTGTGGTGCTGCGGATCACGTCTCATCCGGTGCGCTCTTGATGACGGAAGCACCTGCCAGGTAAGGCTCCGAGCTGCATCCCACGTCTCCCACGGAAGCGTCGTCCTTGCGCTATCCTCCAGGGACTCATGTTCCTCTCCACCCTCCGGGCCCTCGGCGAGCCGCGGCGCGCCGTTCCCCTCGGCGTCGTGGCCGCCGCCATGCTGAGCGCGGAGTGGTTCACCACCCGGTCGCCAACCGCGCTCGTCCTCGACCTGGCGCTGCTCTTCGCCTTCTGCCTCGTGGCCCCCGCGGGCTGGCGCTGGCTCGGCTCGCCCGACCATGCCTCCCCGGCTAGCTCCGCCCTGGCCTACACCGCCTACGTGCTGCTCGGCACCCTCGTGGTGGGCCTGCTAGGGCTTGCCCTGCCGTGGTCCCTTGCCCTTCGCTGGACCTACATCGTGGAGCCATCGTCCTTCGGCGTGGTGCTCGTGCTCTTCCTCGTGGGCGGGTGGGGCCTTGGGCGCGACATCGAGTTGGAGCAAGGGGTCCGACAGGCGCGCCTGCGCGCCGACCGGCTCGCCCTCGAGGCGCAGCACGCGCAATTGCTGGCCCTGCGCGCCCAACTCGACCCGCACTTCCTCTTCAACACCCTCAACGCCATCGCCGAGTGGTGTCGCGAGGACCCGGTCGTCGCCGAGAAGGCAACCTTGCGGCTCGCCCACATCCTTCGCGCCATCCTCGAGGGCATCCACAAACCGTCGTGGCCGCTGAGGGAAGAGCTCACCCTGCTCACCGGCGTGTTCGAGCTGTTCCGCATCCGCGACGACGAGCGCTACCGACTGCGGGTCGAGTGCCCCGACGACCTTCCCGACCCCCTGATTCCCCCCATGCTGCTGCTGCCCTTGTTCGAGAACGCGATCACCCACGGCCCAGGGGAAGGCCACATCGGTGAGGTGTCGTTGCGACTCGAGGCCCAAGGCGACGTCGTGCGCGTGACCCTTCGCAACCCCGGGGCCTATGCAGGACGACGCCAAGGGGGCGAAGGCATCGGGATGGTCGAGCGTCGGCTCTCCCTGGCCTACGGTGAGCGTGCGAGCCTGTCGATCGAGGCGTACGGGCAGGAGACCGTGGCGGTGGTATCGTTTCCCATGCACTCGAGCATCTCCGAGGAGCTCCCATGAGCGAGCGCGCGCTGCGGGTTCTCGTTGCGGACGACGAGCGCATGGCCCGACGCAGGCTCGTGCGCGAGCTCCAGGCCATGGCGGGAGTGGAGGTGGTGGCCGAGTGTGCGAGCGGCGGCGAGGTCCTCTCCAGGTTGGAGGAGGTGGACGTGGACGTGGCGCTGCTCGACATCCACATGCCGGGCATGTCCGGGCTCGCGGTCTCCGAGGTGGCAGCGGAGTGGGGGGTGGAAGTGATCTTCGCCACGGCGCACCCGGAGCACGCCGCAGAAGCTTTTGACAAAGGGGTCGTGGACTACGTCCTGAAACCCATCGAGACGGATCGACTGACCAAGGCCATCGAGCGGGCGCGCCAACGGCTCGTTGCGCCGACGCGGGCTGCAACCACGAGCCCGTCGGTCGATCGCATGGCCTTCACGGTGCGGGGAGAGGTACGCCTGGTGGCTCCCCTGGACATCTCGCACGCGGTCGTGGAAGGACAGCTCGTCGCGGTCTGGGTCGGGCAGGAAAAGCTGTTGACGGAGATGTCGTTGCTGGAACTCGAAAACCGGCTGCCGGCCGGTCCTTTCGAGCGGGTGCACCGTCGCGCGCTCGTGAACCTGGGCCGCATCGCTCGCCTGCAACCGCTATCCACAGGCGGATACACGGCCATCACGGTCGAGGGTCACGAGGTCCCCGTGTCCCGGCAATCGGCGCGGCAATTGCGAAAGCTGCTCGGGATTGGTTGAGCGATCACGAAGGGTGGTGGGGTCAGGCCGCGGGTGAGCACGAAGGGTGGTGGGGTCAGGCCGCGGGTGATCACGAAGGGTGGTGGGGTCAGGACACGGCGTTGCCGTGCGGGAGCTAGGCGCGACGATGTCGCGCCGCCACGGAAGCGGAGTGGTACCGGAGGGGCGTGGCAAGCACGTGATTGGGTCAAGGTATGGCGTAACAAATCCGCACCCGTAGCGACTCGGCAACGCCGAGTCCAGTTCGGCACGGCAAGCCGTGCCCAAGGACGCAACAAATCCGCACCCGCTGCCACGCCGTGCCCAAGGCCCAAGGGCCAAGTCGAAGAGCCGCTCCCGACCGTTTCCGACCGCTCACACTCGCCTCGCGACCGTTCACCCGGACGGTGCCCACGTTCCCTCGCCCCGCGCCCCACACTGAATCCAACCCAAGGAGGATTCATCATGAGGCGCGCTCTCCGTCTGCTCGGTCTTTCGCTCGTTGCGGCCGTCACCGTCGCGTTCTTTCTCACACCCGGGGTGCATCTGGTTCGCGACCTTCGTGACCCGGCGCTCCGCGCTCCGGGGATTCCCCAGCGAGCCTGGCACATGCACCGCGACCTCGCTCCCAAGGTGCAGCAATGGGCCGACGAGCGGGTCGTCTCGGGCACAGCCGCCACCGTTCCCCTGTACGACGTTCCCACCACGGAGTGGCCGATGTTCACCGCGGTCTTCTACCTGCTTGCCACGGAGCAAATGCAGGCGGCCTGGCTCGAAGGAACCCGCCGGGATGAGCCCGAGCCCCTCTCGTACAGCCGGGAAGCCGTCGACGCCGCAAAGCGCTTGATCCTCGACCCTGCCCACCACACGTGGGTTCGCACGCACTGGGGCGACGACTACCTGCATCGCGAGAACGTGTTCTTCCGGTCTTTGCTCATCGCGGGTCTGACCAGCCACGTGTCGCTCACCGGGGACCGGGACTCCGTTCCCATGCTTCGCGACCAGGTGGTGACGCTCGCGCGTGACCTGGACCGGTCGGAGCGAGGGGTGCTGCACGACTATCCCGATGAGTGCTACCCAATCGACGTGGTCGTCGCGATCGGGTTCATCCGGAAGGCCGACCCGGTGCTCGGCACTGATCACAGCGCGTTCGTGGACCGCTCTCTTCGTGCATTCGAGGGAACCATGGCCGATGACCTTGGGCTGGTCCCCTATCGCATGGATCTTCGGACCTACGAGCAGGTGCAGCCATCTCGCGGGATCGGTAACTCCTGGGTCTCGATCTTCGCGCCGGACCTGTGGCCCGACCGCGCCCAGCGCTGGTACGCGCGGTACGACGAGGCCTTCTGGCAGAACCGCGTGTGGGCGTCGGGCTTCCGCGAGTTCGCCCGGGGCAGGGGCGACGCGGACTGGCAGTTCGAGGTGGACGCGGGACCCGTGCTCGACGGCTTCGGCACCTCAGCGAGCGCCTTCGGCATCGGAGCGGCGCGTCGCAACGGCCGGTTCGACCACGCCTACGTGCTGTCGGCCCAGCTCTCGGCGGCATCCTGGACGCTGCCGGACGGCACGTCGCTCGCCCCCCGAACGCTCTCGCACGCGGCGGCGGCACCCTATCTGGGGGAGTCTGCGATCCTCTACTTCCTGACCGTGCAGCCCGCCGAAGGGATTCCGATCGTGACGGGCGGGTCGCTGCCCGGCCTCGTCTACTTCGGACTGATCGTGTACTTCGGCGTCAGCGCGGTCGCGCTGTCCTGGGTCGGGTGGCGGCTGTGGCGCCTGTTGCGCGAGCTTCGACGCGCGAGAGAAAAATGCGCCCCCGGCCTGTCCACGGTCCCACTGTAAGCTTGGGCCTCCTGCTACGTTCCGGGAGCATGCACCTACCCTTCCCTCGCCAGAGCTTCGTCCTTGCGCTGACCGGTGGTCTTGCCTTCTTGGGCTTGCACTGTGGCTCGAGCGCACCTGCGCCTTCGACCCCGCCGCCCTCGGGCGCATGCACCTCGATGGGTTGCGTGGACGGTCTGCACATTGACCTTTCGCCAGACCCGTGGCCGGCCGGCGCCTATCGCTTCGTGATCGTGGCCGACGGGGAGCAGACGGTCTGCGAGGGCTCGCTTCCCTTGCGGGCTTGCGACCAGGGGCCCAGCCTGTCCTGCAAGGGTGCGGGGGTGATGATAGGCGAGTCGGGGTGCGCCTTGCCCGCGGCACAGCACGGCTTCTCGGACATCCACCTGCAAGCGGGCCCTGCAAACGCTATCGTGACCATCGAGCGCGACGGCGCAGAGATAGTTCGCAAGACCTTCACCCCCACGTACCAAGACGCGATGCCGAACGGACCCGATTGCCCTCCGGTCTGCCGCCAAGCCAACGACCAGATCGCGCTTCCCTAGCGCTTCGCGAGGACGAGCCCAATGGCATGTCTTGGACTTCGCTGATAGGCTCTGACAACATGAACCCGTGTCATCGTCTCCTGGTGGCGGCGGGCGTCGTGGCGGGGATGTCCTTGTCCCTCGACGCCGTCGCGCAGACCTGTGACCCCCCTCGCATCCTGTTCGTCATCGATAGTTCCTCGTCGATGCGGGACGACATCACGGAAGGAGGGGTGACCGTCACCAAATGGCAGGCCGCACAGGACGCAGTCCACGCTGTGCTCGCGGCCTTCGGAGACGCCGCCCAGTACGGCCTCATGACCTTCCCCGGCTCCACCGGCGGGTGCACCACCGGCTCGATCGACGTCAACGTCGGGGTCGGGACCGGTCCCGAGATCGAGACCACCTTGGCAGGCTTGAACATGCAGCTGTCCCGGTCCACCCCCGCCGGGCAATCGCTGCTGGCCGCCTCCACCTACGCGGGCATCACCGACCCTGCCTTCCCGAACTACGTCATCTTCCTATCGGATGGGTGGCAGTACTGCTCGATCCCCACGTCCTCGGCCCCGGTGTGCGTGAGCTCGGCGGATTGCTCCCTGATGGGCGTAGACCCGTGCCCGACCTGCAACTCGTGTCAAACGGTCAGCTCGGACCCAGCCTGCTCTGGCCAGCCGGCCCACGGGTGCTTCTGCGCTCGAACTTGGCCCGTCCTGGGCGTCGAGGCCCTCACCGCCGCCAACGTCACGACCTTCGTCGTCGGCTTCGGCAGTCAGGTCGACGCTCTCACGCTCAACGCGGCTGCGGCTGCTGGGGGAACCGCGCTGGCGGGTTGCGACGCGACCAGTCCTGACCCGAGCTGTTACTACCAGGCCACGGCCCCGTCGGGGTTGAACGCTGCCCTCGAGGACATCGTGCAGCAGGTCGTCATCGACGATTGCCTGGGACCGTGCGACATCCCCGGGCACCGAACCTGCGCCGCCGCGGGGTGGTCAGCCTGCGACGCCCCGAGCACGATTTCGTGCACCTCTTCCTGCGGTACGACGGGGGTTCAGGAGTGCGTGGACGGGTCGTTGACGGAGTGTGACGCCGTCTGTCCGGATGCGGGCACCGGGGACGCGGGCGGTGGGGCGGGGGCCGGTGGCTCGGCGGGTTCCGGCGGAACGGGCGGGACGGGCGGGACGGGCGGAGAGGCTGCGGCCGGTGGTACGGGCGGAGCCGCGGCCGCGGGCGGATCGGGCGGTTCTGCGGCCACGGGCGGAACCGGCGGCGGCACGTTCGATGCTGGAACCGACGGCGGCACCGCAGCAGGTCCGGGCGCCGGGGACACGGGAGAGTCAGGGGACGATGGCGGCTGTGCCTGTCGGACGGGACGGTCGACCGGTTCGGGCTCCCTGCTTGCCTCCCTCGCGGTCGCTTGCCTCGCGCTGCTGCGGCGCCGGCGCGTGCGCCCGTCCGAATAATCCCTATTCGGATAGTCTGGCTCGGGCATGACCCCGCCCGACCTCAGGTGTAGTAGCGGATGTACACGAACCCGGCCACCGCCACCGCCGTGAGCAGGCCGAGCGCGAGCACCACGACGACGGCGAGGAGAATCGTCTTGGTGTTGTCCTTGGGCGGCGCCACGGGCGCGAGCTTGGGGAGCATCGCTTCCGTCTCCACGTCGACACGCATACCCTGTTTCGCGAAGAACTCCTGCGCCTGCGTGACGAAGGTCTGGTAGCCCACCCCATCGAGGTCGAAGGGGCGGCTTCCGTAGCGCGCCTGGTGCGCGTGACGCAGGTACCCGAACGAGCGCAGGGTGGCCACGCCCTTGGCCACGTCGACGGCGCCGACGGTGAGGGTGGCGAAGGTCGGCACGTCAGGGCGCAGCGTGATGTGCTGACGAACCTGCTTGCCACCTGCGGTGCTCATTCCTTCCGGAGCGACCAGGTGAGGACGGCGGAGGCAGCCGCCTCCGATCTGGGTCCTGCCGAAGGTGGCCGCGAAGTAGGTAGCGTAGTCGAAGGCTGCCTGGGCGAACTGGGTTCTCTTGATGGTCGACATGCGGCTCGGCGGATTGTAGCGGCAATCGCACGGATCCGGCCAAGGATCAGGGGGACGGGGTCCCGCCCTTGCGCACGAGCAACGCCATTCTGACGCCGTTGTCGAAGAGCCAGGTGGGGTAGGTGCTGTCCACGCGGTAGGTGCTGTCGCGGTGCTCGCGCAGAAATCCGTTCTGCAGCCTGGCCGCCGGGGAGTCGACGGACCAGATGCTGTAGACCATGTTCCAGCCCTGGTCTGCCTCGGGGTGAAGGAGGAGCACGGTGGGCGGGTTGGCGCGCAGGGTGGCGAGGTCTTGGGCGAGCACGTGCTCGGGGAACTGGTCCACGAAGACGATGCCGCCGCGCAGGTTGGGGCGCGGACGACCGATGAGGGCCTGGTACATCGGGTCCTCGGGCAGCGAGAGGACGGTTCCGTCCGGGCCGGCCAACTCCCTGGCCCGCAACGCCGCCTCCAGCAGGACGGTCCCGTTGTGGTTCACCCGCAAGCCACGCCAGAAACCAGGATCCTGCACCGGGGTGCGGGCGATGAGGTACCGCTGGAACTTGCCCCCAAACAACCCCAGCAGCATCAAACACACGACCGCGTACTTCAGGACCCGCGCACGCGCCTGGTCCAGCAAGATGAGCAACGAGACAATCCCCAGCGGGATGATCGGGTTGTTGTCGTACAAGGGTCGATGCTTGGGGTCCGACAGGTTGTGCATCAGCGACAACACCCCAGCGGCTAGCCCCACCATCGCGAACACAGCTCGCGGGTCCGTCCGGGATTCCGCGCGAGCCCAGTTCGCCACGATCAGAAGCAGCAGCACGAACATGCCCATCATCGGTCCTGCAGACCCGAACGCGGCACCCACTTGCAGGCCAAAGGGAACGTGCGACGCGTTGCCTGCGAGAAGAAACGACGCGACCGCGAAGACGACCAGCACGTAGAGGGCCATCGGCACCGCGAACACCCACCACGCCCGCCCTTGTTCTCCGGCAAGGTCTGGCTCCGTTTCCGCCTCCACCAGCAGCGGGTCCTTGCCGTTCACGACCCGCACGAGCACGTACGCCAACACGAGGGCGAGCAGGAAGGACAGATGCATCGGCGTCTGCACGATCGTGTAGGACAGAAGGTTCAGCAAGGCCTGGCCCCGGCCCCCCTTGAGGCGGGGCCCGTCCACGAACACGACATGAAAGAACTCGCCGAGCGAGCCGCCGAGCACAGCCACCACCAGCACCGTGGCCGCCACGCCAGCGAGCAACCCTCCCCCCACGAAGGCCGCGTCGCGCGCCACGTCGCGATAGCAGGCCTTGCCTTCGGTCTTCCGCCCGACCCAGGCGATGCCTCCCATCGCCACGCTCACCGCCGTGATCGCCCCCGCACCCGTGCTGGACTTGAGCACGAGAGTCAATCCCGCCGCGAACCCGGCCGACGCGAGCAACCCCCACCGCACCTTTCCCGGTGCGCGCAACAGCCCCCGCGCCAGCAGCAGCAAACTGCCCCAGGCCACCACCAGCGCCGTGTGGTCGTACGCGATCTCCTTCGGCGCCGCGATGAGCACAGGGACCATCGCCATCGTCGCGAGCGTTGCGTTGCGCTCCGTGGTGAAGGGCCGCACCAACGCGTAGCCGATGGGCACCATCAACAGCTGACACAGCGCGCAGAGCCACAGCTCGTCCAGCAGGAAGAAACGTCCCGTGAGGGACTGAAACGCCGCCATCAGCGCGAAGCTTCCGGGAGGGATCGGCAACGTGAAGTCCCGGTAGATGCGCTGCCCCTCGACCATCCGTTGCGCTATCGGCGAAACCCACCCCGTGAACTCCACGTCGCTCCACAGCGGGTTGGCCAAGCGCGGCACGTAGAGAAAAGCGAAGCCCACGAAGCAAAGAACGTAGACGACGAGGACCGTTCGCGAAGCGCGCACGGACCGCAAGCTAGAGAAAATGCCGCGGATTCGCCAAGGAAAAGTCAGCGTCCCGTGTATCGGGGGGGGCGCTTCTCCCGAAACGCTCGGAGACCTTCCAGACGGTCCTCGCTGCGGAGGACCCGCTCGTAGGCCGCCGCTTCCACTTCGAGCCCCTGGGCGAGCGGAAGTCCGGCCGCATCAATGGCCTCGAGCGCGGCCGCCTGGGCTACCGGCGCCCCCTCCAGGACGGGCCCCAACCATTCCAGGATACCTGCCAGAAGATCCCCCGCCGGCTCGATCCGATCGACCAAACCCCACCGAAGCGCCTCCTCGCTCGAAAGCCGCCGTCCGAAAAGGATCATCTCCTTGGCCCTCGACGGCCCCACCAACCGCGGCAACCGCTGCGTGCCCCCCGCGCCGGGGATGATCCCCAGACCACACTCGGGCTGTCCAAAAATGGCCCCAGGACAGGCCACCCGTAGGTCGCAAGCCATCGCGATCTCCAGCCCGCCCCCCAGCGCCATCCCGTTGACCGCCGCCACCACCACCTTCGGGCTCGCGTCCAGCGCACCAAGCTCCGAACGGTACAGCCGTAGCTGCTCCCGCACGTCGTCCTCCGAATACCCCCGCCGCTCCTCCAGATCCGCCCCCGCGCAGAAATGGCGGTCTCCCTCTCCCGTGACAACCAGAGCCCGAACGTCTCCCCGGTCCGCCATCTCCCGCGCGAAGTGACCCAGCCCCAGCAGGACCGCTCGGGTGAGCGCGTTCGCCTTGTGGGGGCGCGCCAAGACGAAGACCGCAGCCCGCCCGCGCGCCTCGACCCGGAACCCTTCCCCTTGCCGCTCGTCCATGCCGCTTGCTACCAGCAGCGGACCCCAACCGCCATCCCCGAGCGACGCCCCGCTCTGTGTGACTATGCGAGTTTCCAACTTTGTACATAGACACAAGCAGAAATACTTCCTATCATCAGCTTGCTTGTGACGGAAATGGGTCGGGTCACGAAAATAGGTTCTCGTCACCCTTTCCATCCTTCAGATTTCTGCTTGATGCGCGGCCCATCCGGGCTAAGACTTGAGACCTGGGGGAGCAACGTGGGCCTGCAAGACATGACGAACCCGGGTCAAGCGACCCGCGGGGATCTCGTGATGAACCAGCGCGCGATGAACATACCGAGTCCGAGAGTCTCCGCGCTCGCGTTCACCGAAGGCGCTCGGTCGGGCTGGATCGCCAGCGACCTCGTCGCCTGGATGAAGGACTACCTCGCGGTGCCACGACGCCTCGACACCCGCGACGGGCAGGTCCACCGCGCCTGGGAACATGGCTTCGGGGTGGTGCCCCTGGACGGTCCCCCGCCTGAGGACCGTCGCAATCGTGTGCGAACCGCGTCCCAGGTGCCCTTGCTCATCGCGGCGGCCCGGGATCGGGTCATCCAAACGTTGCGTGTCACGGTGCGGTCGGGCGAGACCGCCTTCGTCAACGCCGCCCTGTACGCCGGCCGGGTCTCGCGGGAGCGCGGGACCGACGGCAAGTCCTGTTGGCATACCTACGTGACGGAGGAGGATGCCCTCAGCGACCAGGTTCTCGCGCTGTTCGCCGCCGACGCGCTCACCTATCCCGCTGACTACGAGCACGATGTCGCCGTCTGTGACGCGTGCGGGGCCATCTCTTTCCAGGTCGGCGCCACCTCCCGGCACGGCTGCGTGGCCCATCCCTATGGCTCTCTCGATGGCAAGCCCGGCGAGAATGCGCAGGGTCGCGTGAACGCGCGGTCTTGACGCCCCGGGCTGCGAACGCGACCCTGCTGCCGTGACCGCTGAAAGCCCGTCGCCTGCGGAGCCTGCTGCCACCGTGGTGCAGGGATCGATCGAACGCATCACCTTCGAGAGTGAGGCATCCGGCTTTCGTGTGGTTCGGGTCGCCCCGGAACCGTCCGGAAGCGCCGTGTCGGTCGTGGGGCAAATGCAGCGGGTGACGGTCGGAACCCGGGTCCGTGTCACCGGGCGCTGGGAGACGGACCCGCGCCACGGGCTACAGCTTCGGGCTCAGACCCTTCTGGTGCTCGAACCCGACACCCGCGAAGGGCTGGAGCGCTACCTGGGCTCCGGCCTGATTCCCGGCATCGGCCCTGCCTTTGCGCGCCGCATCGTCGAGCACTTCGGCGACGACACCCTTCGCGTGATGGATCAGGAGCCCCACCGTCTCGCGGAGGTGCCTGGCCTCGGGCAGCGACGTGTGCAGGCTGCGCTGCAAGCCTGGGCTGACCAGCGGGCCCTGCACGACGTGATGGTCTTCCTTCAGGGTCATGGCGTTTCCGCCTCCCTCGCCGTGCGGGTGTTCCGCCGCTTCGGTGCTGACTCCATCCGCGTGGTCTCGGAAGACCCTTTTCGGTTGGCGGTAGAGGTTTGGGGCATCGGCTTCCAGAAGGCGGACCAGATCGCGAGCGCGGTGGGAATCGCAAAGGACGCGCCGGGCAGGCTGAAGGCCGCCGTGCTCTATGCACTGCACCAAGCCGAGGAGCGAGGTCACGTCTTCCTGCCTCGCCATGCCCTGGTGCAAGCCGCTGCCAAGATCGCCGACACCCCTGCTGACCGCATCGAAGCCGCCGTCGACGACGCCTGCACGGCCGAGGCGCGGCAGGAAGACCTCGAGGAAATCGGCCCCGCCGTGTATCGCTCCCGACGCTATGTCGAGGAAGCCAGCCTGGCCCACGGCTTGGCGCGTCTGGCCGCCGCCCCGGTGGCCTCCCTCGAACGAGCGGACGATGCGATCCTCGCTTTCGAGCAAGCGAGCGGCGTGGTGCTGGCGGACGAGCAACGCATGGCCGTGCAGGAGGCCGCCAGCGCAAGCGTGCTCGTCGTCACAGGCGGGCCGGGGGTGGGCAAGACGACCATCCTTCGCGCCGTGCTCGGGCTGTACGAAGCCTCCGGGACGTTCGTGCGGCTCGCTGCCCCCACCGGACGTGCGTCGCGTCGCATGGCCGAGACCACCGGTCGCGAGGCGCTCACCGTGCATCGTCTGCTCGAGTTCGAGCCCCGCAGCGGCACGTTCGCGCGCAACGAGAACAACCCGCTCGCAGCTGGGGCCGTCGTCATCGACGAGTCATCCATGCTGGACCAGACCATGGCGTTTGCCCTGGTTCGTGCGATTCCTTCGGGGACCCGCCTCGTGCTGGTGGGAGACGTGGACCAACTGCCGTCGATCGGCGCCGGAGCGGTCCTTCGGGACGTCATCGCCTCGGGAGTGGTGGCGTGTGTTCGGCTGACGAAGATCTTCCGCCAGGCAGCGCAGAGCCGGATCGTCAACAACGCCCACCGTATCCGTGAAGGGGTCGCACCGGAGCCTCCGGAGCGGGGAGACCTCACCTCGGACTTTTATGTGGTGCCGGCGAGGGACGCGGAGGAAGCGGCGGACCGGGTCCTTCTTCTGGTGCGTGAGCGAATCCCAAAAAAGTTCGGCCTGGACCCGCTGCGGGACGTCCAGGTCCTCACCCCCATGCACCGGGGGCCAGCGGGAGCCGACGTGCTCAACGAGCGGCTCCAGCAGGCCCTCAACCCTGCGGGCCCGTCCGCGCAAGCTTCCACCCGCGGGATGCGCGTCGGGGACAAGGTCATGCAGCTACGCAATGACTACGGTCGCGATGTGTTCAACGGGGACCTCGGGTTCGTGTTGCACGTGGACCCGACCACGGACCAGGTGGTCGTGGACATGGACGGGCGAGCCGTCGTGTACGAGCGCTCCCAGATCGAGGAGCTGACTCTTTCGTACGCTTGCAGCATCCACAAGAGCCAGGGCAGCGAATACCCCGCGGTGGTCGTGCCGCTCGTGACCGCGCACTTCGTGATGTTGTCGCGCAACCTTCTGTACACAGCGGTGACGCGGGGCAAGCGACTGGTCGTGCTCGTTGCCGAACCGCGCGCGGTTTCGATGGCCCTGTCGCAGGTTCGCCGGGAAGAGCGGTACAGCTATCTGTTCAGGAGGCTGACGGACGCCGTGCAGCGACGGCGCGGGGTCAGTTGATCGAGAAGGACTTGTGGACGGTGACGGGGCTGCCGTCGAAGGCAGGGACGCTGGCACGGCGGAAGGCGCCGGCGACGCAACCGCCCACGGACGTGCCGGCGAAGGGGGCGCCGTTGACCACGGCGGTGGTGACCCTGCCCGACGGAGCGAAGGTGACCGAGACGCGGCCGCGTCCGGTCGGGCCGTCCGGCTTCTTGCACCCAGAAGCCGCCCCTGCAGCCGCGTTCAAGGCGGACACGGCAGCAGACCGGCTGAACTTTCGGTCCGACGTGGCTGCGGGTACCTCGGCCGTCTTGGGTTCGTCCTTCGGGTCGGTCTTGGCTTCGTCCTTTTTGGGGTCGACCAGCGCCTTGGTGGCCGTGCCTGTGGGCACGGGACCGCCGAGCTTCACGGTCGAGTCCGCCTTCGCAGCCGTCTCGTCCTTCTTGTCATCCTTCTTGTCGGCAACCGCGGCGTCCGCCTTGTCATCCTTTTTGTCGTCCGTCGCGGCGTCCGCCTTGTCGGTTGTCTCGTCCTTCTCGTCCTTCTTGTCGTCGGTTCCCGTGATGCCTTCCCCGCTCGCGGCGGCGGTGTTGGCGGCCAAGGGCTCCTCGCTGCTACCGAACAGCACGTAGCCTCCGAACCCGATGCTGACGACGAGCAGCAAGGCGACGGCGACACCGAGGCCGACGATGATGCCCTTGTTGCTCTTGGGGGGAGCGTCGTAGGGGTACATCGGCATGGGCTCGGGCTCTGGGATGGGCTCGGGCTCGATGGTGGTGGGAAGCATCGGTGCGGCGAGAGATCCCCCCGAATGGCCTGCAAAGGACGGAGGGGGATCGAACGATTGGTTGAACTCGCCGCCGTCCATGGCAGGGGGAGCGACGGACGCGAGGGCGCGGAAGTCGACCTTCTCGTCCTCGGGGAAGACGGACGGGGACTTGCGTGCGGGCTTGTTTCCCACCGCCATGACCGTGTCGATCGTGAACAGAACCGAGTTCTCGCCTCGCTCTGCGGTGAACTTGGGCACCGGTGGCTTGGCCATCGGGTTTGCCGGAGCGCTCGTGGCCACTTCCTCTTCGGGTGGCTGCTGGGGGGCTCCAAAGAGATCCTGGTGGTCGCGCCCTCGGTGATCCACACGCGCCGCCTGGGCCTGCCCACCATTGCCGCCGAACAACGCGCCCCCCATCCGCGCGTCGGGTGCCGAGGGCGCCGTCGAGGCGCGCGGCCGCGGAGGCCTCGAAGGACCACCACTCGTCAGCGCCTGGAACAGCTCGGGCGTGTCTCGAAGCGGCTGCCAATCGCTCATGCCATCGCGCCACACGTAGCAGTCCGGATGGATGCGGCCCGCCTTGTACAGCGCTCGCAACTCCTCGAGGGTACCGCCTTGCTGCGAGCCGTCATCGAGGGTCACCGTCCAGTCCGGGTCCTGCTGCGCTGCTTCCTGCGGCGCGGCTGCCGGATACCCTGCCGGCGCCGGCTCGTCACCCGCGTACACCCGGGTGGCGTCGTCCTCCTCCTCCTCCTCTCCCGGTTGATCCTCCGCGCCTTTGACGACGATGGCCGAGCTACACTTCTTGCAGCGGATCTTGACCGTGCGTCCGCGGACCTTCTCGTCCGCGATCGTGTACTTGGCACCACAAGACTGACAGTTGATCTTCATCGCGACGCACTATCCTAGCGCAACGGGCCGTTCATGAAAGCAAAGGGCTGCATGCTCACCGGAACCGCGCCGGCTGGAAACACTTTCCGAGGAAGTGTACCGTCTCGGGAAGTTGACGATCAAGTTGAGCACCGACATCCAGGTTCTCAGACCCACGAATTCCACCCAGGCTTGGGTTTTCAGGGCCCTTCGTCCGGGTCGCCGGTCCCGTCCCCGCCCAGAACGAGTTGCACAATGCGCACCTGAATCCCCGCGCTCGACGTATCCAGGATCGCCGCGTGGGTCACGTTGGGTGTAGGGGATTCTCCCACCGATCCCACCGAAACAATGCGCGTCGGCTCCACGAACCGCTCGAACGGTACGTGACCTCCCCCGCACACCACGAGGTCCGCAGCCTCGTCCCCGAGCATCGCCAGGACCTCGTCGTCGCTCATGTCATGGGTGATCGACGCGGTCGGATCCGACGGAGACCCGTGGACCAGCAGCAGCTCCCCCCCATCCTCCAAGGTCATCCGGAACGTGGTCGGGAGACGTTCGAGCCGGGCCAAGATGACCTCGCCGAGCTCTCGCTGCGTGTCCCGCAAACGCTGCACGCGCTGTTCGTGCTCCGCGTCCGGGGTCGGCAGGTCGTCGGGGTCCAACGTGGCGATGGCCAGGTCGGAGACGCCCTGCACGCAGTGCGCTCGAACACCCATCAGCAGCTTCCACGTCGCGAGGGGCTGGGGGCCCGGAAAACAGAGGTCCCCCGCGGCAAGAACGACGGTGCAGCCCTGCGCCTTGCCGAAGGCGAGGACTTGCTGGAGCGGTTCGGCATGGCCGTGGATGTCTGCGACGCAGAGGATGCGCATCCGGCGAATCTAGGGTCAGTTGGCGCGCATGTCGATTGCGCTCTCGAGCATGCCCCATTCCCCATCGACCGGGCTACCCTGGGCGACGCGTGAACCTCGAACTCCGCGCCGTTCTCGACCTTGCCTCCTTCATCGACCCCGGTGCGGCATCCCGTGCGGCCGGCGCGACCGACGTGCGCGAGGGGCTTACGACCCTCGCCGTGGCCGCATTTCCCATCGTCGAGGCTCCGCTGGAGGCGGACCCCTCCTTGCTCGATGCGTGCTTCGAACCGCGGTGGGCCGAGCCTTTCAGCGAACACCGCTACGCCGGCTCCCTAGCTCGTGAGCTAGCCGACAACGACGACCCAGCCTCGGTGATCCGTCGCTTCGCTGCGCGTCACCGCTTGCGCATCGCTCTGCGAGAGATCCTTCCCGAAGCCGTGGGCGGCGCCCCCGTGCACGTGACCGCGCGAGAGCTCAGCGACCTCGCCGCGGCCACCATCGATGCCGCCCTCGCCGTCGCCACCCGCGACGTCCAAGCTCGCTTCGGCTCTCCTCGCCGTGTCGACGGTTCCCCCTCCACCCTTTGTGTGATCGGGATGGGCAAGCTCGGTGCGGGGGAGCTCAACGCTGGGTCCGACGTCGACCTGGTTTGCTTCTATGACACGGACGAGGGGGCGACGGCGGGATCGGACGAGATCCCGCTGCACGAGTTCTGGACGCGGGTCGTTCGGCGCATGGTGCCGTTGCTCGACGAGGTGACGTCGGACGGTTTTGTTTGGCGCGTGGACCTGCGGTTGCGGCCGGAGGGGACGCGAGGGCCGCTGGTGAACGCATTGCCTGCGATGCTTCGGTACTACGAAACGTGGGGTCGATTGTGGGAGCGTGCGGCCTGGACGCGGGCCTGGCCGATTGCGGGGGACAGGGACCTGGGCCGGGAGCTGATGCGCGAGATGGAGCCGTTTGTGTATCGGCGGGCGGTGGACCCGCGCATCGCGAACGCGATGAGCGAGTTGGTGGAGCAAGCGCGGGCCGAACGTGGCGACGTGGAACGGGACCTGAAGCTGGGGCTGGGAGGAATCCGTGAGCTCGAGACGTTCGTGCAAGCGCTGCAGCTGGTCTGGGGTGGAAAGAACCCCTCGCTGCGCGTTCGTCCCACGCTCGAGGCGCTCGACAGGCTGCGCTCCCATGGCTTGGTGACGGAGCGAGAAGCGTCGGTCCTCGGCGACGCCTACACGACGCTCCGATCCGCGGAGCATCTCGTACAGAACGCGTCGGGGGTGCAGACGCACGAGGTGCCTCCGGACGCGCCCTCGAGGGTGCGGCTGGCGCGGAGTTTGGGGTTTGCTAGTTGGGAAGATTTCGACATCCACCTGCAGGGCGTGAAGCACCGGGTGCACGCGTGCATCGAGGGCCTTCGATCGGGGGATGACCGTCCCCCTCGCTGGAACGCGCTTCTCGCGAGCGTGGACGGAGGCGAGGTGGATGCGGTGCGGCGGTTGCTCGAGGAGAGCCTCGGGGAGATGGCAACGCACGAGCTGGCGCGGGATGTGGTGGCGCTCGGGGCGCGTCCCGACGAGCTGCTCGGGTCGGTGACGCGAGAGCGTGCGCCGGGTCATGCGGAGGCTTTGATCGACGCGCTCGTGGAGAGTGCGGACCCGGAGCAGGCGGCGCGAAGTCTTTGTGTATGCGTGTCCCATCGCGGCTTCCGTCCGGTGATCGCGTCCGCGTTGCGGGAACCTCCCGCGCTGCTTCGACGTTTCGTCACGGCGCTGGGAGGATCGGCGTTTCTAGGTGACCTGATCGTGCGTCATCCGGAGCTGGCGGAGCACGCGTTGCTGTCTCGCGGCATGCCGAGTCCCGAGGCTGCGGTGAGCGCGGTGCGAAGGGAGGTGGAGTCTCTCGGTCCGCAAGGCATGCTCGACCCGGAGCTCGTCGCAGGCGCGTTACGGCGTGCGAAGGTGCGGGTCACCCTCGAGGTCGTGCTCGCGGACATGGCCGAGGAGGTTCGCGTGCAGGACGTGACCTTGGTGCTCTCCACGCTCGCGGACGCGTGTCTCGATCATGCCTTGCGTGTGGCAGGGGGCCAGACCGAGCCGGTCCAGGGCATGTGCGTGGTGTCCGTCGGCAAGCTCGGTGGCAACGAGCTTGGCTACGGGTCTGACCTCGACGTGCTCTTCGTGTTCGAGCCTCGGCCCGGTGAGGACGACGGGGACGCGATGGTGCGTCGTGCACGCCAGGCGCAGAAGGCCATTCGCGTCATCTCCGGGGTGCACGAGGACGGTCCCGGGTTCGAGCTGGACACGCGCTTGCGACCTTCAGGGTCCCAGGGTGTGCTGGTAACGTCGCTCCAATCCTTTGCGCGCTATCACGGGGTGGGAGAGGACGACCGCGCGGCCAGTGTGCGTGCCGCCGCCTGGGAGAGGCAGACGCTGTTGCGAGCTCGCTTCTCCGCGGGAGATGCCGAGCTAGGACGCCGCGTGATGGAGGTGGCTCACCAGGCGGCGTACGAGGCGGGGCCTCCCGACCTCGCGGAGATTCATCGGCTGCGCCTGCGCATGGAGAGCGAACTCGGCAGAGAGAAGGCAGGTCGGTTCGACCTCAAGCTCGGACGAGGCGGGCTCGTGGACGTGGAGTTCGTGGTGCAAGCTCTTCAGATGAAGCACGGTGAGGAGCCGGCGGTTCGCAGCAGCAACACCGTCGATGCCATCCACGGGCTGGAGCGTCGCGGTGCGCTGGATCCGGTCGACGCCGAGCTGTTGCGATCGGGCTATGCGTTCCTTCGCAAGCTCGAGCAGCGGCTCCATGTGGTGCACAAGACGTCCCTTCATCTGCTCGACGTGAGGGCCCCGGGCATGCTTCCTCTCGCGCGGCGGATGGGCTGGACCGGCGCTCCGGGTCGTACGGCCCCCGAGCAGCTCATGGACCGGTATGCCAAGATCACGTCGTCGATCCGGGACGTGTACCTTCGTCTCATGACCCGCTCCGAGAGCCCTTGACTCGCGAAGACCCTTCCGGCTTTCTATCCATCCTGCCAGGCCACCCGGCCTGCGGGAGGGAGACAAACGTCATGGCTGATTCCCCCATTCTGGTCACGGGAGGCGCCGGCTTCATCGGTTCCAACCTCGTCGATGCGCTGCTGGCCAAGGGTCACCGCGTGCGCGTGCTCGACAACCTGTCCACGGGCAAGCGCGACAACCTGCCGGACGACCCGCGCGTCGAATTGGTCGTGGGGGACGTGGCGGACCCCGAATGCATTCACCGCATCGTTCGTGGTTGCAGCGCCGTGGCTCATCTCGCAGCAGTCGCGTCCGTGCAAGCGTCGGTGGACGATCCCATCGGCACGCACCGCAGCAACCTCGTGGGTACGATCCACCTGTGCGAGGCGATGCGAGAAGCCGGCGTCACGCGGGTCGTGTACGCCTCGAGCGCCGCGGTCTACGGCAACAACGGCGAAGGCCAAGCCATCGACGAGGACACGCCCAAGGCGCCGCTGACCCCCTACGCGGCCGACAAGCTCGCCAGCGAGCACTACCTGGACTTCTACCGTCGGCAGCACGGGCTCGAGCCCGTGATCTTTCGCTTCTTCAACATCTACGGACCGCGCCAGGACCCCTCGTCGCCGTACTCCGGTGTGATCAGCATCTTCACCGAGCGGGCGCAGAAGGCACTGCCGATCATCGTCTTCGGCGACGGCGGCCAGACCCGCGACTTCGTCTACGTGGGGGACCTCGTCGACGTGCTGGTGCAGGCGATCGAGAGTCCCACCGGGGCCGGCCAGGCGATGAACGTCGGGTTGAACCGCGCCACCACACTCAACGAGTTGCTGGAGGCGATCGGGCAGGTGCTGGGAGGGCTGCCGCCGGTGAGTTACCAGGGCCCACGCGCCGGCGACATTCGCCACTCGCGAGCGAACAATGCGCGGCTTCTGAAGCACTATCGACTTCCGGACCCGCCCACGGGCATGCGAGACGGGCTCTCGCGATTGCTGGGGAAGTAGGCTAGGCGTTTTGGGGTGAGCCGCGGTGAGCGCGGCGAGGGGGCTTTTCGAAAGCCCCCTTAGAAGGTCCTAGACCCAAAGCAGCGCGGAGCGCTTGATTTGGGGCTAGGGCCTGCGAGCAGGCAGCCATGCGGGCTTGGCGCGAAGGGCACCGAGTTGTTCCTGGCGCTTGCGTTCGTCCGTTCCGTCCTCCGCGAGGCAGGTGATCTCACCGCGGGGCGCGCGCGCATCGCCTGCCACCACCGACTCGAACCTCGCCGAGGTCAGGTTCATGGTGTCGCGGCAGAACGCGAGCACCTGGGTTCCGGCCGACAGGATGCCACTGTGCAATTCATTGCGCTTCACCTTGCTCGGTTGTCCGTCGGAGATCTTCTCGACCGTGACGTCCTCGCCGTCGACGGACGTGACGACACCGAGCAGGTACAGGTCGTCGTTGCGACCGGTGGGAAGCCAGACGCGCTCGCCCACGAGGGCCGGGCCCACGGGCAACCAGGTCGTGGTGTCCTCGGTCTTGAGGACGCTCGTCTGGATCCAACCCTGGGAGGCGCGGAAGCGGTCTTCCCAGGAGGAGGCGTTTTCGGGCTGCTGCGCGGTGACGAGGCTGAAGGACGGGCTCCTGGCGAGGACCCAGAGTTTGGTGCCGTGGGGGATCTTGCCGGTGGCCGCGGCGGACGAGGAGGTGGTCGGGTGCAGGGAGGTGGCGCCGAAGCTGAACATGGGCTTGGGCTTGGCCTCGGAGAGGCAGCGGAGCTTGCTGCATTCGAGCCACGCGGTGAGGTGATCGCGCATGCGCTCGAGGTCCGGAGAGACGTTCATGCCCTTGAACAGCTCGAGGGCGCGGTGGACGTCGGCGAGCACGGGCTCCGCGGTGCGGCTGCCGAGCGACTTCTTGCCCTTGGCGAGAAGCTCCGTGGTGATGGCGTCACGGGCACGTTGCTTGGCCGCTTCGACCTGCTGGGGACCGGCCTTGCCGTCGACCGCCCACGCATCGAACGTGGCGAACGCTTCCTTCCATCGACCGGCGGCCATGTCCTTGGCCGTACGCTCGGCCATGGCGGCCACGACCGCGTCGTTGAGCGAGGTGAGTAGCGCGAACTGCGTGTCCTCTCCGTAAGCGCGCTTCGCGTCCTCGCTCGCCAGCGCCTTGCGTACGGGCGCGTAGTCGTCATTGGCCTTCGCGGCCTCGATCGCGCTCTGCATGCAGCCGGAGATGGGCTGCAGGGTAGCCTTTCGCAGGTCGCGAGCGAGCTGAGCGGAGGGTGAGTCACCGAGCGTCTGGCCCACGATGCTGACGGCCTTGGTGCAGCCTTGCAGGGACGCGTCCTTGCCGAGGGTTCCTTGCACACGCTCCGCAGCGTCCCTCGCGTCGGCGCGGTCGACCTGTTCGAGCGTTCCCTTGGCGGACTGAGCGATGATCGGGTCCCCGAGCTCGATCGCGCGGGAAGCGAGCATGCGTGCTTCCTCCCAGTCTCCGCGACCGACGGCCACGAGGGCGAGCTCCGCGCTGAGGCGTGCGACCCCGATGCGCGCTCGACCCGACGCGTCCGTGTCGGGGAAGCGCTTCATCACGGCCTCGAAGGCCTCGACCGTGTTGGCTTCTTGGGCCTTCTCGAGGGCGCGATCGGCATCGGCCTCGGTCTGGGCAGCGGGGGAAGGGTTGCTCTGCGCGCCGGAGCAGCCGGACATCGCGAGCGCCAGGAGGGTGCCACCCAGTACGGTGGCTCGCCCGAAGGAGAGGAAGAAACGCACGGGACTGCTTTGGCAGACGGAGTCGGGTGCCGTCAAGGTGCTTCGACGAGCTGCTTCTGAACCCATTCCCAGGGTTCGGAGGCCCCCAGGGTGTCCACGATCATGATGGCTTCCGCCGCGGCCAGGTCCATGCGCGTGCCGGTCTTGTGCAGGCGGTCGGTGAGCCGTCGCGCGAGCGCGTAGCGCGCGGCCATGTTCGCCTTGGCCTGGTACGCAGTCCCGTCCGCGCTCCAGGACATGGCCCAGAGGTAGTCTGCCAGCCAGGATCCGAAGACCCTTCGTGGCGACACCGGCTCCACCACCCGACTTGCCGTCCGGCGCAGCGTCCAGTCCCAGGGGCGCAGCGGCGCGCTCCAAGGGTGCCGGGTCTCCCGAAGCTCCAGGGCCGCCCAGCGCACCGCGCAAAAGAACCCGTCGTCCTCGTCCTCGTCCTCCACCCACGCGAGCATGCGCTTCGACATCGCATGCCACGACTTCTTGCGCAGGGGCGGAAGCTGCTCCGAATGCTCCATCCCCAGCACGTCGCGCAAGCGCGGCTGCGGGTCCGGACCGTCCAGTTGCTCGAGCAACACCGTCTCCCACGCCATGTAGTCGTCGAAGCGAATGTCCTTGCCGCCGCGCCACATCACGCGACGGCCCACCTTCACATCGTGCTCGATCTTCCCCGTCTTCGGGGAGGCGAGGATGGACCGTGCGCGCGCCTCGTCGAGGGGGGCGCCGTCGCCGATGGACACGCACGGGCACCGGTGAGAGAGAGTGACGCGCGTGCCGTGGGGCGTCTTGGCCGCCCCGACGGGGAAGTGACGGCACACCGCGGGCTTCTGCGCCTCGCCTACGGCGGCGTGGAGGCGGCACCGCGCGTCCTCGTCCAGGAACACGCATCGGTGCTTGTGGGTGGCAAGGACCAGGTCCTCGATGCCGTCGTGATAGACGACCATCCTGCGTTTGCCGTCCGGCAAGGCGATGGGCGCCTTCTCCTTCACGAACTTCGCCTCCCGCTTGGTCAGCGGGCCGAGCAAGTGGATGGTCGTGCAGCAGGTGCCGTCGCCGTGGCACTCGTAGCGGGCGTTGGGTCGAATCAGAAGCCGTGGAGACACCCGGCGACCATGCTCGAAAAGGCACGACGATGCGAGTGCGATCTGGGTGGTCTTCGTTCACCCATGGTTTCAAGCACCCTCGGCGCTACCCGCTTTGCGTCGTGCGCGCAGAGAGATAGTCTGGCGCCGATGACCTTCGAAGAGATCGTTTCCTATCTGCGGGCCGATGGCTGGCCCATCGAACCCCTGCGCGAGAAGACCGTGCGAAGCAGCTTCCGCGCGGACACTCGGGCGTTCACGTTCTTCGTGCATGCGGAAGGCGCGTATATCGTCCTCGCGGTCGTCCCCTACCTGCGTCTCCCCGTCGAAGAAGACACCGCTCAGATCCTGATGGACCGCCTGCTGCACCTCAACAACGAGATGGTGTTCGCCAAGTTCTCGGTGGACGAAGACGGGGACGTCATCCTCTCGGTCGAGTACCCGATGGCGCACTTGGACCAGACCGAGATTCGCGATGCCCTCGACGTGCTCACGTACTACGCGAACACGCACTGGCCGGAAATTTCGAAGATGGGAGGGCCGCCTCCGGAAGTGTGAGGCGGCCGCGCCTCACTGGGCGCGCAAGAACTGACTGTAGGCGTCGAGGTTGTGGGGCCGCCCGAGGAACTGCTCGACGAGCTTGTTCTCGTCTTCCCCGGCACCTTGCTCGAGCACGGTGCGACGCCACTCGCGCGCGACCTTGGGGTTCATGTAGCCCTCCTTCTCGAAGCGGGTCAGCACGTCCAGGGCGATCACGAGAGCCCATTGGTAGCTGTAGTAACCGGCGTCGTAACCCATGAGGTGGCCGAAGGTCGCCTGGAAGTGCGTGTCGGGCAGGTAGGCGAAGCGCTGGGTCTTGGCCATGACCTCGGCGAAGACTTTCGTGGTGTCCACCGGGGGCGGCTGGCTGTGGTACGCGAGGTCGAGGGCGGCGAGGGACACCTGCCGCTCGGTGTGCAACGTCCGACCGAACGCGCGGGATCGGACGAGCGCCTTGAAGAGGTCCTCCGGGATCGGCTTGCCCGTCTCGTGGTGCTTGGCGAAGGTGTCGAGGATCTCCTTGCGGTAGGCCCACTCCTCGAACATCTGGGACGGGGTTTCCACGAAGTCTCGCGCGGTGTTGGTTCCCGCGTAGGACGCCAGGGGCTGGCGCGTGAGCACGTGGTGCAGCACGTGCCCGAACTCGTGGAAGAACGTGGTGACTTCGTTGTGCGTCATGAGGGCCGGGGAGTCGCCCGGCTTGGGGAAGTTGCACACCAGCGCCGCGATCGGCGGCAGATAGCGCCCGTCGCCCAGGTCCTTGCCGGGCCGGATCTCGAACATCGCCGCGTGCTTGTATTTGCCCTCTCGCGGGTACAGGTCGAGGTAAATTCTTCCCACCGGCCGTCCCCGATCGACCACCTGGTAGGCCCGCACGTCCTCGTGCCACGCGGGCGCGCCACGCATCGGAACGAGCCGGATGCCGTACATTCGCTCGACGATCCGCAGAAGACCCCGCGTCACCGCGCTCACCTCGAGGTACTTGCTCAGCTCCTTGGCGTCGAAGCCGTACTTGCGCTCCCGCAGCTTCTGCTCGACGTAGAGGCGCTCGTAGTTCGGCATTTGCGCGCCAGGCTTGTGGCCGAGGCGACGGTACTCCGCCACGAACTGCTGGTACTCCTTGCGTGCGGGCTCCTGCAGTTCCTTGGACAGGCGATCGAGGAAGTCGCGTACGGTGCCGGCGGTCTTCGCCATGCGCGGTTCGATGGCGTAGTCCGCCCACGTCTCGTAGCCGAGGAGCTTGGCCTTCTCGCTGCGCAAGGCCAGGACACGGTCGAGGATCGGCAGGTTCTTGTCCGCGGCCCGGCTGTCGAACTTGGCCGTCAAGTCGCGAGCCACGGTTCGGTCCTCGCAGTAGGTGACGACAGGGAAGTAGTCCGGGTAGTTGGTGGTGAGGGTGACGAGACCGTCCGGTCCGGGCTTGTGCTGATCGACGAAGGACTCGGGCAGGCCCTTGAGCTGGGACGGCTTCACCTGAATGGTCAGGACCGCGTCCGAGATGTTCGAGGAGAAGTCCTGCTGCAGCTTGGTGAGCTCGTCGTTGATTTCGCGCAGGCGCGCTTGCTTGTCGGGGGGCAGCTCGAGACCGTTGCGCCGCAGGTCGCGGAGCAACTCGCGCAGCAGCCGCTCCCGCACGCCTTCCAAGGGCTCCTTGCGCGCGGCGTATCGCTGAATGACCCCGGCGAAGCGGGCATCGAGCATCAGGTCCGTCCTGAACTTGTCGACCTTGGGCTCGCACGCCTTCGCGGCTTCTCGCAGGTCCTTGTCAGGGTGCCCCAAAGCCATGAGCGACGGGAACCCTCCCGCCACGGATAGCTCGAGGACGATCTCGTCGAATCGCCCGACGGTGTTTTCCCACGTCAGCGTTTCGGGGGGCGCCTTGTCCAGGGCCCGCATGGACTCGAGGACGGTCCGCGCGCGTCCGATGTGCTCGTCGCACAACGCGGTGATGTCGGCGACGGACAGGCCGGAGGCGACGGGGTCGACGTCGGCAGTGGGGGTAGGGGGCGGCTCGGGCGGTGGTTCGGGCATGAGGACGGGAGTGGGCATGGCTGGGGGAGGAGGGATCCGGATCGGGTTGTCAGGGGAGCCGCAGCCCAAGGCGACGGCGAGGCCCACGCACAGGGGGAACAGGGTTCGCAAGCGCATGGGGAGGGCATAGCGCGGAAGCGGGGGGACAAGGAACTGGGAACGGGTGCCTCGGCCCGATTGAAGTGAGGGGGGGCAACTGCGAACTGAGCGGGATCACGTGGACGGAGCGCCAACGGGAACCGAGAATTCCGAACGGAGGCGTTCTTTCGTTCCCTGCTGCCAGCTCCGCATTCACCAGCTTGGCTTCGGCTCTGTGCGACCCTGTTCGGGAACGCCTCGGAACTTGGCCAGCCTCCTTTGGCCGTCCTACGTGGAAACCGTGATGCAACACCCGCGAGCCAAGGCAAGGCGGGTCGCAAGTCTTGCGGCCCTGTTCGTCTCCCTGGTCTGTGTGCACGCAGGAGCCGGCCCCAAGGTGGACATGGGCAAGGCCAAGCACACTGGTTCCCGCGTCACCGCCCCCACCTCTCAAGGCAATGGCGTGCTGACCCTCGACCCCAAGCTGCAGAGGGACGTGGAGACCTTGCTCCAGCGAGCTCGCGCACCGGAAGCGGCGGCCGTCGTGATCGACGTGCGTACCGGGCGGATTCTGGCGTGGTCGAGCGTGGACGGGAGAGGGCGGGACTTGGTGGCGGAGCCCTACGCGCCGCCTGCGAGTCTGTTCAAGGTGGTGACGGCAGCGGCCCTGCTCGAGGGCCACAAGGTCCCGACGAGCACGCGGCAATGCTACGTAGGCGGTCACCGCAACGTGTACCTGCGTGACCTGCGGAGCTCGGGGGCCGGGGGCGCCACGTGCTCGACGTTCGACACGGCGCTCGGCTTCAGCCAGAACATGGTGATGGCGGGCCTGGCCGTCCGCTTCCTCGACCCACCCAAGCTTCAGACCATGTCCGAGCGGTTGGGCTTCAACGGGTCCGTGCCCATCGACGTCGATGTCGGCGCCGGGTCGTCCCGGGTTCCCACGAGCGACGAGGGCATGGCCCGCGCCGCCGCGGGGTTTGGGCCTGGTACGCTGACGCCCCTCGAAGCGGCCTACATGATGACGATCGTGGCACGCGATGGCGAACGGCCTGCGCTTCGCCTGGTGGACCACATCACCGACCCCAGCGGTTCGACGAAGGAGCTTCCCGCCCCTTCCGTCGGGACCCGTCGCGCCATCAGCACGGCCACCGCGCGAAGCCTTCGCGAGATGCTCGAGGTCACGCCGCGGGAGGGCACTGCGTTCAACGCGTTCCGCGACCGCTCCGGGAAGCGCTACCTCGGTACGCGCTGCGGTGGCGGAAAGACCGGCACCCTGTCTCGCGGCAAGCAGCCACGCCTTTTTTCTTGGTACGCGGGCTACGCACCCGCTCGCAACCCCGAGGTCGCCGTCGCCGTCATGCTTGCCAACGAGCAGCGCTGGTGGCGCAAGGGGCCCGAAGTGGCCCGCGACGTGCTCCGCGCTTACTTCGCTCACAAAAAGACCGCGGGAGTCACGCACCCCATTCGCCATGCCACGGCCCGCCGCGAGAAGTGATCGCGACGCTTACTCTCCGATGATCTTGACGAGCGCGCGCTTGCGCCGTCGCCCATCAAACTCTGCGTAGAAGATCTGTTCCCACGGCCCGAAGTCCAGGTCGCCGTCCGTCACCGCCACCACGACCTGCCGACCCATCACCTGGCGCTTCAAGTGCGCATCGCCATTGTCCTCACCCGTCCGGTTGTGCCGGTAGTGCGACGTCGGTGCGTGCGGGGCCAGCTTCTCGAGCCAGTCGTCGTAGTCCTGGATCAACCCCGGCTCGTCGTCGTTGATGTACACGCTCGCGGTGATGTGCATGGCGTTGACGAGGCACAGCCCTTCGCGGATCCCGCTCTCGCGCAGCGCCTCGCGGACACGCTGGGTGATGTTGATGTACTCTCGACGGGACTTGGTTTCGAACCAGAGCTCCTTGCGAAACGACTTCATGGGTGCTCCCTTTTCGTGTGAGGACGTCAGGACCATGCAGCGCGACCCCCGCCCTCGTCAACGCATCCAAGGAAGTGCATGATGACGAGAGACCCCAATCCCAAGGCGAGCAAAGCGCAGGGCGTGCGGCGCGCCCTTCCTGTCGTGGACGCGGCTGCGGCGCAGGGGGAGGCGTGCTCGACGTGCCGGAGCAACGACTGGATCTGGGACGAGGAGATCGAGCTGGTTCGTCAGATGGTCGCGGTCAAGCAGAAGGTCCGCGATGCACGCAAGGTGGGAGACCTCACTGGGGTGACCGCGCTGCGCGAGGAGTTCACGTCGTTGCGCGCGAGGATGGAGAAGGTACGGCGTCAGCGGCTCGATAGCCTCGGCCACGTCGACTACGACTGAGCCCTACCGGAACGCCCGTGCCAGGTCCCGGGTGATGTTCTTCTGCATCGCCTCGTTCGTGCCGCCGCCGATGGACAGCAAGATGGCGTCGCGCATCAGGCGTTCCACGGGGTAGTCTCGGGTGTAACCGTAGCCGCCGAGCACCTGGATGGCGTTGCGAGCCACCATCTCACCGATGCCCGTGGCGACGAGCTTGGAGGCCGCCGCGCCAAGGCTCTCGCGGCGCTCGGGGGACACGCGAAGGGCAGTCGCGTACACGAGCGCCCGTGCGGCCTGGGTGTGGGCGAAGGACTCCGAAACGAGCCGCTGGATCTGTCCGAACTCGGATAGTGGCTGACCGAAGGCCTTGCGCTCCTCCGCGGCGTAGCGGGTCATGACGTCGCAGCATCGCAGGGCAATTCCCACGGACTGGGCCGCGAGGGTGAGACGCTCGATCTCGAGGTTGCGCATCATGTGCACGAGGGCGCCTCCCTCGGCCCCGAGCAGGTTGTCCGCCGGCACCTCCATGTCCTCGAACACCAGGCACGAGGTCGGCGACGCGCGCATTCCCATCTTCGACTCCTTCTTGCCCACCGAGAAGCCCGGGTAGGTGCTCTCGATGACGAAGGAGCTCACGTCCTTGGGGCCGTCGCCGGTCTTCGCATACACGAGGAAGACGGTGCCCTGGGGGCCGTTCGTGATGAACTGCTTGGAGCCGTTGAGCACGTAGCGGTCGCCCTTGCGCACGGCCCGCGTTCGCATGGCGAGCACGTCGGTGCCTGCCTCGGGTTCCGTCATGGCCATGCCGGCAATCCAGGTGCCGTCGATGACCTTCGGCAGGTAGCGCTCGCGCTGGGAAGCGTTGCTGCAGTGGTAGAAGTTGTTGACGAACAACACCTCGTGGGCGAGGAACGACAGGGTCAGGGCGGGGTCGAAGCGCGAAAGCTCCTCGTGCACCAGCACGCTCGCGGTGGCGTCCATGCCGGCCCCGCCATCCTCCTCCGGAACCGTCAGCCCAAAGAGCCCCAGCTCGGTGGCGAAGCGACGGAACAGCTCGTCGTTGAACTTCTCCTGCTCGTCATGCGCGGCAGCCTGGCCGTCCAGCTCCGTCTCGGCGAAGCGACGGACTGTTTCGCGGAGTTGCTTGTGCTCCTCGGTGGGGTTGAAGATGTCGAACACGTTTTCCACGGATCCCTCCATGCCGTGCCGTCTTCGCGCTCCCCCTGCTTGCCAGGGCGTCGACACGGGTTGAGAAAGGTCCTAGTCCCCCGAGCGCGCAGGTGCAATCCGAGTCGTGGAACCCAGATCCGGAGCCATCAGAGTTGGCCGCAGATTCCGCAGAGAGCCGCAGATGGTTTCGTTGCTTGTGCGGATGTGGGTAGCTGCTTGGCGACGGGTTGTCCGTCCGAACCATGCTGGGGTCCGTCGGGCCGATGGAGCTGGTTCTGATTGGGCTGGTCGTGTTGCTCATCTTGGGGGCGGGACGAAGAGGGCGCTCGAGGCAAGCGAAGACGAGAGTGGGCGAATCCTGGGGGGCTCTCCACGAAGGCGAGGCGCGGTTTCGAACAGGTCTGTGGATCAACCCCTTGCGGTTTCCCGCCAACGGGCAGAGCCTCGTGTCATGGATCCGCGTGAAGGGGGTATCTCGCCGGAGGAAATGAGCCCGGTGCTGTTGACGGGCGCCACAGGGTTCGTAGGCAAGCACGTGCTGCCCGCGCTGCTGGCCGCAGGCTATGCCGTGCGGTGCGCGAGCCGCCGACCCTCTCGCGCGGCTCGCGAAGACGACCCCGTACGGTGGGTCGAGCTCGATGTCGGGCGGACCGACACGATGGGGCCCGCGCTTCGTGGCGTGCGCTCCGTGATCTTCCTCGTGCACGGGATGGGCGAGTCCGGCGACTACGAGCAGCGGGAGCGGGAGTCCGCCCTTCGTTTCATCGAGGAGGCGGACCGCGCTGGCGTTCGACGCATCGTGTACCTCGGAGGCGTCGCCCCAAAGGGAGAACCCTCGAAGCACCTTCGCAGCAGGCTCGCCACCGGGGAGATCCTGCGCAGCGGGCCCGTGCCCACCGTAGAGCTGCGAGCAAGCATGATCGTAGGAGCGGGCAGCGAGAGCTGGCGGATCGTGCGCGACCTCGCCATGCGCCTGCCCGCCATGCTCCTTCCCTCCTGGCTCCGCACGCGGTCCCAGCCCATTGCCATCGAAGACGTCGTGGTCGCCCTCGTCCACTGCCTCGCCATCCCCGACGAAAAGGTGGGTTGCTACGACCTGCCCGGACCCGAAACCCTGACCGCGAAGGAGATCCTCTTCCGCATCGCGCGCCTGCGAGGGATGCAGCCGTGGGTGATCAACGTCCCCGTCCTGAGCCCTCAGCTCTCGAGCTACTGGCTCAAGCTGGTGACCCGCGCGAACTTCCGCGTCGCTCAACAGCTGGTCCATGGGTTGACCAGCGACCTGATCGCGCCCGACGATGGCTTCTGGCGATTGCTCCCGGACCACCCGCGACGGAGCTTCGACGAGGCCGCGCGGCGGGCGTTGCACGACGAGGAAGCAAGCGTGCCGCTCAAGGGCAAGGCCTTTGAGACGGTCGTCCGGTTCGTGAGCCGGAGAGTCGAGCGTCCGGACACGTGATTCCGCGCTGGCAGCAAGTCGCGATCGTCCTTTCGGCGACGATCGGTTGGCCTCTTGCGATGTCCCGGTGGTGGGTAGCGGACTTCTATGTCGCGCTGGGGGTGCTTGCGCCGTTGCTGGCGGTGGCTTGTTTGGTGGCAGGTCGGCGCCGGCTCCGAAGCTGGTTCGTGGCGGACGGTCGCGCGGTGGCTTTCGGGCTGTTGGGTGGTGGGGTCCAGGCGGTCCTGACGCACGTGGGCTACGGGCTTCTGGCGTCGAAGGTCCCGGCGTTGCGAGAGCAAGTGGTCGCTCTGTACGCGCTGATGGGCACGGGACTGGGGCCGATGCGTGCGCTGCCGATCCTCGTGGTTGCCGTCGTGGTGGAGGAATTGGTGTGGCGGGGGATGGCCTTGGAGGGGGCGGAGTCGGACCGTGGGTGGTGGGGCTACGGGCTGGTTTCGGTCTGTCTTTATACCCTCGCGCAGGCAGGCTCCGGGTCTTGGGCGCTGGCGCTCACAGCGTTCGGGTGCGGGTGGGTCTGGTGGGCGGCCCGACGATGGGGTCGCTCCCTCACGACGCCGGTCCTCATGCATTTGACCTGGAGCTTGATCGTGCTGGTGTTCGTTCCCTTGGAGTCCACGTAGCCCGGTTCTGCGACCGTCTGTCCCGCTCGTGCATCGTAGGGTGAGCCGGCGTGTGGACCGGAAGGGCATGTACCTCGCTGCACGGAGTCAAGGAATGAAGAAGGATCTGTACGACGTAGGACAAGCGCCTCCCCTGGGAGAGGTGCCGACCAAGATGCACGCCTGGCTGATCCGGCCGGAACGTTTCGGTGAACCCCGCAAGGCGTTCCAGCAGGAAGTCGTCGACGTGCCCGACGTGGCGGACGACGAGGTGCTGGTGTACGTGATGGCGGCGGGGGTGAATTACAACAACGTGTGGGCGGGTCTGGGCGTGCCGATCGACGTGATTGGGACGCGGAACAAGGCGGGTGAGCCGGAGCGGTTCCATATCGGCGGAAGCGACGCGAGTGGCATCGTCTACAAGGTGGGCAAGAAGGTGCGGAGCGTGAAGGTCGGGGACGAGGTCGTGCTCCACTGCGGCCAGTGGAAGCAAGACTGTCCGACGGTGGAGGCGGGAGGGGACCCGATGTACTCGCCGACGTTCCGGATCTGGGGATACGAGACCAACTGGGGCAGCTTCGCCCAGTTCGCGAAGGTGCAGGACCACCAGTGCTTGCCCAAGCCCAAGCATCTGACGTGGGAAGAGTCCGCGGCGTACATGTTGGTGGGGGCGACGGCGGAGCGGATGCTGATGGGATGGGAGGAGCATGCGCTTCGGAAGGACGACGTCGTGTTGGTGTGGGGAGGGGCGGGCGGGCTCGGGTCGATGGCGATTCAGATCGCGCGGGCGCGCGGCGCGGTACCGGTGGCGGTGGTGTCGAGCGATGACAAGTTCGACTACTGCATGAGCCTTGGGGCCAAGGGGTGCATCAACCGCAAGAAGTTCGACCACTGGGGGATGTTGCCGCATTGGAAGGACAACGTGGGCTATGCGCAGTGGCTCAAGGGGGTTCGGTCCTTCGGCAAAGCGATCTGGGATGTGCTCGGGGAGAAGAAGAACCCGCGTGTGGTCTTTGAGCACCCGGGCGAGTACACGATTCCGACCTCGATCTTCGTGTGTGACACCGGCGGGACGGTAGCGATCTGCGCGGGGACCACGGGGTACAACGCGACGGTGGATCTCAGATACTTGTGGATGAGGCAGAAGCGGCTGCAGGGGTCGCACTTCGCGAACGACGAGCAGTCGAAGTCGCTCAACGACTTGGTGATCGAGGGCAAGGTGGACCCGTGTTTGTCGCGTACGTTCCGGTACGAGGATCTGCCGGAGTCGCACCAATTGATGCACGAGAACAAACACCCGCACGGGAACATGTCGATCCTCGTGGGGGCGACGGAGTTGGGAACGGGTGTGACGGCGAGCCTACCTTCGGTGCCGTCGGTGGGCAGGACGTTCCCGGTGGCGGAGCCGGAGGAGGTGTACGCGCGACCTCGGCCGGAACCGGAGGCGGACGGGTTGGTGGCGGATGACCGTCCGGTGCGGGAGTTGATGCACGAGGGGGTGGTGACGTGCGGGTCGGAGGCGACGGTGGATCAGATCGCGACGCTGCTTCTGGACCGCAAGATCCACGCCGTGGTGGTGGTGGATGGGTTGCGCAACGCGGTGGGGGTGGTGTCCCAGACAGACCTGGTGCTGGCGCGACAAGGTCGTGACCCAGGGACGTTCCGGGCGATGCGAGCGCGGGACATCATGACGCCCGACCTAGTTGCGTGTGAACCGGGCACGTCGATCACCGAGGCGGTGACGATGATGACGAGCCGTCGGATTCATCGGTTGGTGGTGCTGGACTTGACGGGAGGCAAGCAGGAGCCGGTGGGGGTCGTGTCCATGACAGACATTGTGCGGAGCATGATGGGGGGAGGTTCGGACGGGGCGCCCTACGAGGACCCGGCCTGACGTTCTCCTGACATTCTCGGCCAACCGAGGGTCGGACCGGAGCAACGGCGTACCGTTGACCTTTGGATTCCCTTGTCAGCGGAACATAGAGGTCCCGCGCGAGAATCGTTTGAACATGCGCTCGCGCGTGGCAACATGAATCACACAGTGATTTCAGTGTGTAACTAACCTTCGCGGCTCAGAACGGATCTTGTTCCGGATCCCTAGCTCTTCTAGCCACTGAAGATTTTCCACAGGTGCCCCTGACGTGGCCTATGCTCTCCCCCTCACGTTCGATCGACGGCTGGTCCTGTTTCCCCAGGGTCAGTTGGCGGGGGAGGAACAGCGAGCCCGCTGCGACGAGCTCATCCTGTGGTGCGGTGGTGACGTGGGCAGGGTCATCGATGCGCCCGTCGACACGGTGGACGCGTTCGCGTCGTTCCTTCAGCGGATCAGGGGGGTACGGGACGGCAGCGAGCAGGTGTTGGTCGTGCTCACGAACACGAATCCCCTGGCCCTCACCGTGGTGGACCTGCGCCGTCGTCTCGAAGCCCGGTTGCCGTCGCTTCGGACGGCTCGCTGGCTGATCTTTGTCGATCCCGAGTCGGACCCATTCTTCGAGTCGTCGGCCTTGCGGCTTGGTCACCTGACGGGCCCGATGCAGGAGGCCCCCCTGTGGATTGGCCCTCAGGATTCCCCGTACATGGTGCTCAGCGCGCGGGTCCGTGAGCGTCGGTTCGTCTGTCAGGCTCTGGACGAGCTGGACGAGGCGGTGTTGTCGAGGTCTGGGGAGCGGATGCTGGCGATTCAGCGACCTGGGCGGTGAGGTTCGCCGTCCCGGACAAGCGGAATCTTCAGGGAGCCACTTCGGCCCGGTTGCGCGTCGCGACGGAAGCCGCTATAGCCCGCAATCCCCGGAGGCACCGTGAATCTACTCGCCATGGAGCTACAGAACGTTCCGCCCGCACCTGGACGGGGCGAGGCCCCGACAACCACACAACCTGTCGAGGGAGCGCCGCCCGCACAAGGCGATGCCCCCCCGGGTGGTAGTGGTGGGCCGTTTGGTGGCATCGGCATGATGCTCATCATGTTCCTGCCGATGATCCTCATCATCTTTTTCCTCAATCGATCCCAGGGCAAGAAGCAGCGTGACCTCGAATCGAAGCTGAAGAAGGGTGACCGTGTCATCACCTCGGGCGGCATGATCGGCCGCATCGCCGAGATCTCTCCCAACTCGAAGTACGTCAAGATCGAGATCACTGCGGGCGTGAAGATCGAGTTCCTCAAGACCGCAATCCAGGGGCTGGACACGGGTGACGTCGCCGCGGTGTCCGCAAAGGACGCCTCCGACAAGACCGACAAGTCCGACAAGGACAAGTCTGACAAGAACAAGAAGTGACCGCCGGGCCTCCGGCTTCCTCGTCATGCTGCATAACATCCTGCAATTCGGTTTCCCCGCCCTCGGCCTCCTCTGTGCCGTAGGCGGCTACCTCAGCAAACCTCGCCGCTCGTCGCTCTGGACGGCTGCCACCGCGGGAGGTCTCGCTGGCGTCGCTGCCCACTACGAGTCCTTCTGGACCATGGTCACCCTCGTGTTGATCATGCTCTGGGCGGCAATTACGGCCTCGAAGCTGATCGACTTCGCCTGGCGCTTCAAGGCCGGCATGGTCGCCGTCGTCTTCCTCTTCGCCTTCCTGAGCTTCTGGCCCACCGTCTCGGCCATGAGCGGCGGAAAGGTTCCCTGCCCCCAGTACATCCGGGACAACGTCTCCTTCCGCCTCGTCGCTGGTCTCGACCTGCGCGGCGGCCTCCGGCTCGTCTACACGGTCGACGTCGCCGAGGCGATCCGCGACAAGCGTGACCGCTTCTACGACGAGATGCGCGGGTTGCTCGCCACCTCCTACGGTTTCCACGAGGGCGACAAGCTCCCCTCCCGCGAGGCCCTCGCCAAGCTGGTCGACAAGGTCGAGATGACCAAGCCGAAGTCCGACGCCAGCACCATCATCGTCAAGTTCAAGGACCCTGCGGACGCCTCCAAGATCGACGAGCAGTTCAATCGCCGATTCCAGTACGACATGCAGATGATCAAGGACCCCACGGGGACCGAGTTCACCTACAAGATCAAGACGGATGTCGAGTCCCTCATCCGCGAGCGTGCGGTCACGCAGGCCAAGGAGACCATCAACCGCCGCGTCGACGAGCTCGGGTTGCGGGAAGCCTCGGTCGTGGTCCGGGACGAAGACATCATCATCGAGGTGCCTGGCGAGGACGAGAAGAGCTTCCAGGAGATCCGGGACATCATCAGCCGCACCGCGCGGCTCGAGTTCAAGATCCTCGACGACGATCAGGACTACATCGGCTCGCTCAAGGGCAAAGCCAGCGATGATCAGATGCCCGAGGGCGTGTCCCTCGACAACATGGAGAACGCGCCGGTTGGCAAGGGCAAGACCAACCCGGTCCACTACGCCACGGTGAACAAGAAGGAAGGCGAGACGATGCAGGATGCTCGTGCTCGTCTCAAGGAGTTCCTCGAGAAGTTCGAGATGCCCAACGACCGGGAGCTCGGCTACGGCGTGCTGTACGAGACCGACCCCGACACGTTCCGGCAGTTCGAAAAGGGCTGGCGAACCTACTTCCTGTACTCCCGTGCGGACATCACGGGCGATCAGATCCGCGATGCCGCCGCGATGCCCGACCAGGACTCCTCCCTCGGCGGTTGGCACGTCGCCCTGACCTTCACGGACTCCGGAGGCGACCGTTTCGAGGAGATCACCGGCGCCAACGTGAAGCGTCGCTTCGCCATCATCCTCGACGAAAAGGTCGAAAGCGCACCCGTCATTCAGACACGGATCGCGGGTGGACACGCGCAGATCACGATGGGGGCTTCCGACCCCCAGACCCAGCTGGAAGATTCGCGCAAGCTCGAGCTGGTGCTCCGGTCCGGCGCCCTGCCCGCGCCCATCACGCCCTCCAACGAGCAGCGCATCGGGCCTTCCCTCGGGAGGGACTCGATCGCCCAAGGTGTGAAGGCCACGCTGGTCGGCTCCGTCCTCGTGCTCATCTTCATGTTCCTGTACTACTCACGAGCCGGGCTCATTGCCGACCTCGCGGTGGTGGGAAACCTCTTCCTCCAGCTCGCCGTGCTCGCCAGCTTCGGAGCCTCCATGACTTTACCAGGCATAGCGGGCTTGGCCCTGACCCTCGGCATGTCCGTGGACGCCAACGTGCTCATCAACGAGCGCATACGCGAGGAGCTCCGCACTGGAAAGAGCCCGCGCGCGGCCGTCGAGGCAGGCTACGAAAAGGCCTTCTCCGCCATCATCGACGGCAACCTCACGACCCTGCTGTCCGCCCTCATCCTGGCCCAATACGGCACCGGGCCGATCAAGGGGTTCGCGGTCACGCTCATGGTCGGCTTGATATCCAACCTGTTCACCGCCGTGTTCGCCACCCGCGTCGTGTTCGACTTCTTGGTTCGCTTCAGGAAGCTCAAGACGCTGCGGATGGGATGAGGGAGGCCGAGCATGGAATTCTTCAAACCAGGTCGCTACTTCAACTTCATGAGCCAGAAGAACATCTGGCTCGTCATCAGCGTCGGCATTTGCCTGACCTCGATCGTCATGCTCTTCACCAAGGGCTTGAACTTCGGCACCGACTTCCGCGGGGGCACCGAGATCGAGCTCGCCTTCAAGAAGCAAGTCGCCCCCAACGACATCCGCGTCGCTGTCCAGAAGCTCGGCTTCAGCCAGCCTGACGTCATCCACGTCCAGGACGACGAGAACCCGCACCGCTACCTGCTCCGCGTCCAGGAGGTTTCCGCGATCGACGAAGCCGTACAGGCCAAGATCCAGGACGCGCTTTGCTTCGCATCCGCCACGGGTGGCGCGCTTCCTGAGGACCGCTGCCCCAAGGCCAAGCAGCCCACCGAGCTGAAGGTCTCCCCTGGCGGCGACAAGATCTCCCTGCGTTACGACAAAGAACCCGACCTCGCCCACATCACCGCCGCCATCAAGACCGTCGAAGGTGTGGAGATCCGGGTCGGCGAGAACAATCCGCAGATCGTCAGCGCTCGCGACCAAAAAGTCGAAATCCAGCTCAAGTCCAAAGGCGACCAGCTCATGGACGGCCTGCGAACCTCTCTCGGCGCCGACACCGTCCCCGACGCCCCCATGCGCGTCGAGTGGGTCGGCCCCAAAGCCGGCAAGCTCCTGCGCGACGCCGCCCTCAAGAGCGTGGGCATCGCCATCATCTTCATCATGGCGTACGTCGCCTTCCGGTTCGACATGCGCTTCGCCCCAGGCGCGATCATCGCCCTGGTCCACGACGTCATCATCGTGACCGGCATCTTCGTCATCACCGGCCGTGAGTTCACCCTCATCACCGTCGCCGCACTGCTGACCCTCGTCGGCTACTCGGTCAACGACACCGTGGTCGTCTACGACCGCATCCGAGAGAACCTCGGCAAGCACCGGGGCAAGACCTTCCCGGACATCATCAACATCAGCGTGTCCGAGGTCATCTCGCGCACCATCCTGACCTCCGGCACCACCTTGCTCACCCTGGCCTCCTTCCTCGTGCTCGGCACCGGCGCCATCAAGGACTTCGCCTTCGCCCTGTTCCTCGGCATCATCGTCGGCACCTACTCCTCGATCTACATCGCCGCCCCCGTCACCGAGTTCATCGACCGTCGCATCTTCGGCGGCACCAAGTCCCCAGGCCAGAAGCCGCGTCCTCAGAAGCGCGAAGCGGCCGTGGTCTGACGGTTTTCGTGCTCCCATCCCCTGCCTCCGACTCCGTCCGACGTCTCGCGAGCGCGCTGCGCATCACCACGACCTTCGCCGACCTGCTCGAACGTCGAGGATTCCAGGACGACGATCGAACGCGCACGTTTCTCGACCCCAAGCTCGCACAGCTCACGTCGCCCGCGGAGATGGCGGACCGGGCGGCGGCGGTCGACCGGATTTCTCGCGCCGTGCGCCAGGGCGAGCCGATCGTGCTGTTCGGGGACTACGACTGCGATGGCATCACGTCCGTGACCATCCTCACGGAGGTGATCCGCACGTTACGGGGGAGTGTGCAGCCGATCGTCGCCAACCGCTTTCAGGGCGGTTACGGGTTGAGTGACCTCGCGGTGGACCGCGTCCTTTCCCTGCGACCCACCCTGCTCATCACTTGTGACTGCGGCTCGAGCGACCATGATCGGCTCGAACGCCTGAAGAAGCACGGTGTCGACGTCGTGGTGATCGATCACCACCTGGTTCCCTCGGACGCGTTGCCGGCGTTGGCCTTTCTGAACCCGCGACGTCCGGACTGCGGGTTTGCCTACAAGCACCTGGCGTCTTGTGGGCTTGCGTTGAGCCTTGCGGCGGGATTGCGGGCGGAGATGTCGCCCGGCATGGACATGCGGCCGTGGCTGGACCTGGTTGCCCTGGGCACGGTGGCGGACATGGTCCCGCTCGACGGGGACAACCGGGCACTGGTTCGTGCGGGCATGCGCGTGATGGAGCAGGGACAGCGCACGGGTCTTCGGGCTCTCGCCGAGGTCGCGCGCGTCACGCTTTCCAACGTGACGTCCGAGACCATTTCCTTCGATGTGGCGCCTCGCATCAACGCCCCGGGCCGGCTTGGGCACCCGCAGGACGCGCTCGACCTGTTGCTTGCGACGGACGTGGTGCAGGCGCGGGGTTTGGCAGCGAAGGTCGAGGCCGCGCGCACCGAGCGCAGGCGGATTCAGGAGCAAATCCTGGTCGAGGCGATGAAGGACATCGAGGACCACGGGTGGGCGGACGCACCGGGGTTGGTGCTTGCACGGCCGTCGTGGCATCCGGGTGTGGTGGGCATCGTGGCTTCGCAGCTCGTGGAGCAGTTCGGCCGGCCGGCGGCGGTCATCGGCTTCGATGCGGGCGTGGGTCGGGGCTCGGTGCGCGGGCCTGCGGGCGTGTCCGTGTACGACCTTCTTTGCGCGAGCCGTGAGGCGCCCATCCTATTCGGCGGGCACCATGCCGCGGCGGGCATCACCATCGAGCCGTCGGTGGTTTCGAGATTTCGCGACCTGTTCATGGCGGCGGCCCAGCAGGCGATGCCATCGGGAGCGTCCCTTCCCACGTACGAAGCCGAGGTATTGCTCGACGCGGGGGACAAGGTCGTCGACGTGGTGAACGATCTGACTTGGCTCGAGCCGTGTGGAGTGTCGAACGAGGTTCCCCGTCTCGGGTTGCAGGGGGCGCAGGTGGTGCGTTCTCAGGAGGTGCGAGGCGGGCACTTGCAGGTGCAGTTGTCTTTGCCTTCGGGGTCGTTGCTCTACGGGTTCGGGCCGCGGATGGGCCCGCTTGCCCGGCAGCTGCGTGCGGGCATGCGGGTGCGGGCGACGGGCACATTGCGGCGGGACGGCTTTCGCGGGGGTGATGCGGTCGCCTTCGGGCTATCGATGCTCGAGATCGACCTCTGACGCGGATTACCCCTGGACGACGGGGATGCGTCGCTTCTGAGGTTCCGGTTCTGGGCGTTCGGGACGGGAGGGTTCGGGAAGGCCGGCGGCTTCTCGCTCTTCCTTGGCCTTGAGCTGACGCCAGTAGCAGTAGAGGTTCTCGAAGCGGCTGCCAGTGTAAGCGAAGGAGGTCCAGGAGCAGCCGCCGCGGCAGATTTCGGCGTAGTCGCACTTCGCGCAGTAGCCCGTGAGCTGCTCGAGTTGGAAGTCGCGGTTGTAGGCGAAGGCGCCTTTTCGGTACCAGATCTCGCGCAGCGGGGTCTCGCGGATGTTGCCTTCGAGGAAGCGGTCTTCGTCGTTCATGGCGGAGGGCAGGGACAGGCAGCCCTTGATGCCGCCGTTGCTTTCGATGCCGATGACGGAGCAGCCTGCGGTGCAGCCCACCCAGAAGGGGATCGCGCCGCCGGAGTCCCGCAGGTGCTCTTCGGGGTCACCGTAGTAGCCGACGTTGTGAGCGGGGAAGACCTTGGGGCGGCCTTTCAAGGCGCATAGCTCGGCGAGCTTGGGCACCATGACGAGCACGTCTTCGGGCTCCATGCACAGGTCGCGGTGGTCGGCCATGTTGCCCGTGGGGTTGCCGAGCTGCACCTGCCAGCGATCGACGCCGTGGTCGATCAGCATTTGGCGCAGCTGGTCGAGCTCGTGCAGGTTCTTTCTGTGGACGACAGTGATGACGGACGCGGTCAGGCCCATCTGCTTGCAGTGGTCGATGCAGTTCCAGATGTGTTTCCAGTGGCCGGGTTCGCGCCTGACGTACGTGTGGGTTTCCTCGAGTCCGTCGATGCTGAAGGCGGCGCTTTCGAGGCCGACGGCGAGGGCGGTCTTGGTGGTGTCCTTGTTCCAGGCCTTACCGTTGGTGACCATGTTGGTCTTGACGCCCAGGTCGACGAGAGTCGAGCAGATGAGGGGCCAGTCTTTTCGCAGGAGAGGCTCGCCGCCCGAGAGGGTGAGGTTGCGGCACTTGAGGTCTGCGAGGTCCTTGCACAGCTTCAGGGCTTCGGGTGTGGTGAGCTCGTCGGAGCGCTTCTTCCCGGCACGCGAACCACAGTGCCGGCAGTTCAGGTTGCACTTGAGCGTGAGCTCCCAGACGGCGAGGCGTGGGATGTACCCGAACTTTTTGAGAAGCTTGATCATGAATGGTTCTCCGTCGTGGGATGCCGGCAAAGGAGCATACCGCTAGTCCCAAACCAAGCAATGTTCGAAGAACGTGCTTGGGTTTGGGGCTATCCGCGCCGAAGGCGAGGCGTTTTGGGGTGAGCCGCGGTGAGCGCGGCGAGGGGGCTTTGCGAAAGCCCCCTTAGAAAAACCTAGACCCAAAGCAGCGCGAAGCGCTTGATTTGGGTCTAGTGCAACCGGGAGACCAACGCGTCGGAGGCGGTTGCGGGCGGACATGGACGCTCCGGATCGCACCTTTTTTCCGCCTCGTCATGCCACTGTGTGCCAGACACTGGCGCGCGGATCAGGCGGTCCGCCAGGAGGTGCGGGCCTGTCGTCTGCGATCGGGCTGATTTACCCATGGCTCGGATGGAACGAGCCGTGCATAATTGCAACCCTGTAGCAGTCTATTTTGGGAGGCATCCGATGGGCATCAATCCTCATGCATTGCAAGCGAAGGCCTACTTGGAGGAACTGTGCGGCGCGATAGACCGCAAGGAGAAGCTGGTCCGGCGTCGGGAGTGGTGGAAGACCCCGTTGCTGATCCCGGCGGCGATGGGGCTTGCGATGGGCCTGGGCTGCAGCGGCTCGGTCGAGAAGCCCGCCGAGGATGCCGAGGTCTGCGACAACGGGACGGACGACGACGACGACGGGAAGATCGATTGTGCGGACAGCGACTGCGCGGACTTTGCGGGATGCACGAGCTCCGCGCTGTACGCGGCGCCAGTGTCGGAGATCTGCGACAACGGGATAGACGACGACGGGGACGGCAAGGTCGACTGTTCGGACGGGGACTGTGCGTCGTATGCGGGGTGCATCTCGGCCGAGTACGCGGCGCCCTTCGAGAACTGCACGAACCAGCAGGACGATGACGGGGACGGCAAGGTCGACTGCGACGATGCGGATTGCTACGAGGATGCCGCGTGCATGCCTGCGCCGGCTTACATGGCGCCGATCGAGTTCGACTGCAGCAACGGGACGGACGACGACGGGGACGCCAAGATCGACTGCGCGGACGAGGACTGCTTCGGTGATGTGGCGTGCGGGTCGGCGGAGTACGCGGCGCCGTTCGAGGCGCAGTGTGCGGATCAGAATGACAACGACTTCGACGGGAAGGTCGATTGTGAGGACGAGGACTGCTTCGAGGACATCGCGTGTCAGGGGGCGCCGGCCTACATGGCGCCGATGGAGTCCGACTGCAGCAACCAGGCGGACGACGACGGGGACCAGAAGGTGGACTGCGCGGACGAGGATTGCTTCGACGATCCGGTCTGCGACACGGCGATGTACGCCGCGCCTTGACGGGAAATACCCAGGGCTCCGGGGCACTTCGTTGTAGGACTTGATTCCGGGGCCCAAAGATTGTTCGCTGCGTCCCGCGCATGGTCGCACGAAAGCCCTTGCCCAGCACATGGGCACCTGGATCGCTGATCCCGGCCACCGTCTATCGCGTCATTCGCCCGATCGGGCAGGGTGGCATGGGAGAGGTGTACGAGGTCGAGCATGACATGCTCGGCACACGCCGCGCATTGAAGGTGCTCGTGAGGCATTACGCGGGGCGGGAGGACTTGGCCGAGCGGTTGCGGGTCGAGGCGCGCGGGTTGGCGCGTCTCAAGCACCCCAATCTCGTCGAGGTCTACGACCTGGGAACGGCTGCGGACGGGCGCATCTTCTTCGCCATGGAGCTGCTCGACGGGGTGACGTTGCGGGCGATGCTGCGGGACCGCGGTCGTCTGAGCGTGCGCACGTCGGTGGAGCTGGTGATGCAGGTGCTGGCCGGGCTGCAAGCGGCGCACACGGCGGGGATTTTGCACCGGGACGTGAAGCCGGAGAACGTGTTCGTCTGTCGGGACGGCACGGTGAAGCTGCTGGACTTTGGGGTGGCGAAGGCGATCGACGCGTGGCTGCCTGACCAGCAGATCACGGCGCGAGGGATGACGGTGGGCACGCCGCGATACATGTCTCCGGAGCAGGCGGAGGGGGGGCCGGTGGATGGCCGGACGGACGTGTACGCAACGGGGCAGGTTCTTTGGGAGATGCTGGCAGGCAGGCCTGCGTTCGAGGAGACGGACCTGTACGAGTTGGCGCAGGCGAAGTGGAGGGGGGTGACGTTGCTGTCGGACTTGCCTGGGGTGGAGGCGCCGCCGGCGTTGTGCGCGGCGGTGGACCAAGCCTGCCAGCCTGACCCCAAGAACCGCTTCTCTTCCGCCACGGCGTTCCTGCAAGCGCTTCGCCTCGCGTTGGTGGAGGCGGATACGCCGTTGACACCAGGGCCTTCGAGTACCCAGGCCTACTTGGTCCACGCTTCGGAAGCTGCGCCGGACCCTACGGCGGACACGGCGTTCGACCCACGGGGCGGCAGGTCCCCCAACGCGCACGTCTCCGGTGCCGTGGTCAGCGAGTTGACCGAGCGGGTGGAAGCCGTCAATCCCGTCAACCGTGACGCGCTCACGCAGGCTCATCGGCAGGGGCTCGTCCCGAGAGGGCCGGGCGGAACCGAGGTGTTGCCTGCCATCGCCTCGAGGCAGAAGGTTGCGCAGCAGCCGGCTCCCTCCACGCCGCCCACGCGCAGCGCCTCCCCTCCAGCGCAGAAGAAGTCCAAGGCCAAGCGCCCTGTCTCGCTCCTCGGCATTCCCGTGATGAGCTGGTTCGCGGGGGCATCTGCTTTCTTCGTCCCGGTCTTCGTCGCCACGGCGATCGGCTACTGGCAGTTCCGGACGCCGCGGTCGTCGACACCTCGCGCCGACACCCTCGTGCCCGTTTCCGCCCCCGAGTTTTCGTCGGAACCTTCTTCGGAACCCGCCGCGAGCGCAGGGGGCGATCCGACAGCCACGGACGCTTCCGCGCCCGCAGCCTTGTCTGTACCGGCGATCACGTCGAGCGCGCCCGCGCCGACGGTCACCGCACCGCCACCCGTCGCCACGCCCAGGACATCAAGGACCTCGAAGGGGGATTCGACGGCGAAGGCGCCTCCTGCGCCGTCCCCGGCCCCTTCCCCGGCGGTTCCGGCGCCTACTGCTACGAGGAAGATGCCGGGCTCCGGGTTGTGAGCAGCCGGTCATTGCTCCCTCGCCACCCCTTTTGCTAGAGCCAGCCATCCACGATGCGCGAACCCCTCGAACCCTCCACGCGGAAAGCAGGCGGACCCGAGGTCCGGCATGTCATCACCGTCGGGGGTGGGCGGGGTGGCGTGGGCAAGAGTTTGCTGACGGTGAACCTGGGTGTGTACCTCGCCCAGTTGGGCCGCGAGGTACTGATCGTGGACGCCGACCTATCGGGGTCGAGCTTGCACATCCAGCTCGGACTGGACCGCCCCCCCATGGCGGACCGGGATGCGGTCGAGCACCTTTCGGTCGAGCCCGTCACCACCTCCGTGCCGGGCTTGCGCATGCTGCCGTCGCCCTACGACCCGACGGCTTCCTCGCCGTTCCGACCAGGTCGCAAGGCGCGGTGGGTCAGCCGGCTCCGGGCATTGCCGGCCGACTATGTGTTGCTGCACCTGGGCGCGGGGACCTCGCCGGCCACGCTCGACCTGTTTTTGGCGTCGGACGTGGGACTTTGCGTGACGGTGCCGGACCCCGCCGCGGTCGAGTCCACCTACCGGTTCCTTCGGTCCTTGTACCTGCGACGCCTTCGCAAGGTCCTGATGAAGGAGAGGTTCAAGCTGCGCCTCGTGGAGCGGGCAATGCAATCGCTCGAGCCCTTGCCCTCGCCTCTGGCTGTGATCGAGGCCATCGGGCGGCACGACAAGGCCTTGGCCGACATCGCGGCCCTCGAGCTGCAACGCGTCCGCGCTCGTCTGGTGGTCAACCAGACTCGCCTGCGCACCGATGTCGAGCTGGGTCCGACCATGCAGGCGATGGTGCACCGGTACCTCGGGCTCACGCTCGACTATCTCGGACACATCGAGCAGGACGATCAGGCTTGGCTGACCGCACGCCGGCGCCGTCCCTTGTTGGTGGACAGCCCCACCGCGAAGAGTGCTCGCAACCTGGAGCGGATCGTCCGGCGTGTGGCTGCGGTCGCCTCGTCCCTCGAGCAGCGCCTGCCTGAGCCGGCGTCGTCCCCGGGCCAGCGGGCCACGCTCTACGAGGTCCTCGGGGTCCCGCGCGGTGCTTCCGACGAGGAGGTGCGTCGTGCGTACAAGCGACAGCGCGAGCTCTTCACCTTTGGCAGCTTGCCGCTGGTGTCGCTCTTGGACGACGCGCAGGTCCGAGCGGAGCTGGGGCGTATTCAGGAGGCCTACGACACGATCCTCGACCCAGTGCGACGTCGTTCGTACAACCTGTCGACGTTTCCGGAGACGGACGAGGAGGAGGCGCCGAGGCCATCGCGCCTTCCTGTCTCGCAGGAACAGCTCATGCTGCAGGCCGAACTTTCCCGGGAAGTGCATGCGGAGACGGAGTTCACGGGGGAGTTGCTTCGCAAGGTGCGCGAGTCCCAGGGGGTGGGTCTGGAGGAGATCGCGAGCCGCACGAAGATCACGCTCGGGCACCTCAGCGCGCTCGAGGAAGAGCGCTACGACGAGCTTCCCGCGCACGTGTACGTGAGGGGGTTCGTGCAGCAGCTTGCCAGGCATCTGAAGCTGGATTCCTCCCAGGTTGCGAAGACGTACTTGCGTCGGATGCGTGAGACGCTGGCGGCGCGTGGGCAGCGGTGACGATGGACGCCGGGCGGGGTGGCTGGCACAGGACGCTCGTACTGGGGTTGTTGTCCCTGTTGCCCCGTCTGTACGTGGCGCTGGCGTGGTCCCGGGAGCCGGTGTGGGACGGCCATTACTACGACTTCGGGGCGCGTCGCATCGCCCAGGGGCTGGGCTATTCCGACGATGTCGTGGTTCATGGGGCTTCGATCTGGCACCCATGGTGTCACTATCCCGTTGGGTATAGTGGGTTCCTGGGCGGAATCTACGCCATCTTAGGAGATGGCCAGCATGTAGCTCCTGTTGCGAATGCCGTGGTCGGGTCGATCCTCGTGATGCTGACGCACCGAATCGGGATGCACTGGCTCTCACCGGGCAGGGCGCTCGTGGCGGCAGTGCTGTGCGGGTTGAACCTGGAGCTCGTGTTCTACAGCCCTTTGGTGATGACCGAGATCCTTGCGACGGCGCTGCCGCTCGCTGCGATCTGGGTTGCTCTTGCGTGGCGTGGCTCGCTGGCCGGTGGTGCGGTGGCGGGGGGTGTGCTGGGGCTGGGCACGCTGGTGCAGCCGCAGACCATCTTGCTGGCGCCTGTGCTCGGATGGGCGGTGGCGTCAGGTCGGATGTGGTCCCGGAGGCGCGCGTTCACTGCCGTGATCGCCACGGTGGCCGCGCTCGCGGTGGTAGCGCCGTGGACGCTGCGCAACTGTCGCGTGATGGATGGGTGCGCTTTCGTGTCGACCAACGGCGGCTGGAACCTCGCCATCGGGTCTTTTCCCCGTGCGACGGGACGGTTCGAGACGCTGCGGTCGTCGGACGGTTGTTCGGCGGTGACGGGGCAGGTCCAACAGGACCGATGCTGGGCATCGCTTGGCGTGGGGTGGATCCGGGAGGACTTCCGACGTTGGGTCGGGCTGGCGCCCGTCAAGTTGGGGCAGTGCTTCGATCACGCGTCGTTCCCGGTGGAGTACCTGGGGCAGGCGGACCCGGGTGCGTGGCCCGAGACGGTACGGCAGCGGTGGCGGGAATGGCTCACGACGATGCACCGCCTGCTGCTGAGCGTGGCGGCGTTCGGCTTCGTGGCCTTTCGTGTGCGTGACGTGCGTGGGCTCGCGGTGGAGACGGCGCTGCGGGCGCTGGTCGCAGGGCTCGTGGCGCACGCGTGGTTCGCGGACATCCCGGTGTTCTGGCCGCTCGCCTTGTGCATCGTGTTCACGGGGTTGCTTCCACGCCGGTCGGCGCCTCTGCTCGGGCCGGTGGGCTTTTTGCTCGCCGCGTCGTTTGCCCTGTTTGTTTTGACGCACGTGGCGTTCTTCGGGGAGGACCGGTACCACGTTCGGCTGATCCCGATGATGTGTTTGCTCGTGGCGGCGGGGATGAGGCCCTCGCGATCGGATGGGCCGGGTTGAGGCCCGGCTACGACGATGGACGGATGAGCCACATCAACTAGGAATTAGGAACAGGAATGCGAATTCGAACCAGGAATGGCCTGAGGGTGACTCGCAGGACCTACCTCCGCACCAACCCCCTCTCCTTCTGTGCCTTCTGCGTCCTCTGTGGTTTTCTCGACTCGGGCTCGACACGAGGGCCCTGGCGCTGCGACCGTCTCTCGACGAGCGCGTCTAGGGATCGTTGCATGGTGTGCAGGACATGGTCGGCGCATCGTCGGACGTAGGCTTCGTCTTTCGCGGCGTCGGGGCCGGTGGGGTCCAGGTGGATGGCGGGGAGGACTTCGACGAGGATGCGCGAGGGGAAGGGCAGAAAGAGCAGGGGAGGACCGAAGGTCAGGCCCCAGGGCAACGAGAGCACGAGCGGCCAGGCCTTGATGCGCAGGTGCTTGTCGATGCCGAGCCACCGGGCGGTGCGTTTGCCCTCGTTGAGCACGCGGAACACGGCGTGGGCACCGGCGGCGACGACGGGCAGAAGGGGGACGCTTTCGCGCAGGGCGAGGCGTACGAAGCCCGTCCGGTCTCCGAAGACGATGCGGTTCCGCATGCGGAACGGGCGCATGGCGTCGAGGTCGCTGCCCGGGTAGACGATGACCTTGTGGCCGCGTTGAAAGAGGCGTCGTGCGGTGTCGTGGCCCGCGCGGACGGCGCCGAGGGGGACGAGGAGGTGGTTGATGCCAGGCAGGCTGATGGCCCACTCGTGGCCGAGGCCGTAGGGGACCTCTCGTGTGCCGAAGCGCTGGAAGACGGCGTGGGCGAGGATGTAGGCCTCGGGGTTCATGGTGCCGGCGTTGTGATTGCCGACGAACAAGGCGGGGCCGGGCAGGACGTTCTCGAGGCCCGTGACTTCGGCCCGGAAGTAGCGGGAGACGGGTCCTCCGAGCCAGCGGTCCGCCAGGGCGACTCGCTCGTCGCTGCGGTTGTCGATGGAATCGATGTCGTAGGGCGAGAGGAGCTTGTTGATCATGGTGCAGGGCGGACAGGTCTGCGCAGCGCGTGCCATGGACCCGGATCGAGACTACGATCGCACCCGTGATGCGAACAAGAGGACGATGGGTGGCGATGGCGCTGGGGGTCGCGGTGGCGACGGCATCCTCGGACGGGCGCGCGTTCACGCACGTGGTGGTGCAGGGGGAGACGCTGGCAGGGATCGCGGAGCGCTACTACGGGAGGATTCACTACGAGCGAATCCTGGTGCATGCGAACGCGCTCGACGCGTGCGGAGGGTTCCCGGTGGTGGCGGGAATGCGTCTGGAGATCCCTGCGGTTTCGCACCATCGTGTGCAGTCGGGGGAGACGTGGCAGACGCTGGCGCGGGACCACCTGGGGGACCCGCGGCGAGGGGAGGTGCTGGCGAAGGCGAACAAGGCGAAGGCGTGGGTTCCGCCGGCCGACGGGGCGGACATCGTCGTGCCGTACAACCTTCGCTTCATCGTGCAGCAGAGGGAGACGGCCCCCTCGATTTCCAAGCGGTTCTTCGCGGACCAGGAGAGCGCGTGGATGCTGGACCGGTACAACGGGATCGACGGCAAGGCCTTGCAGCGCGGCGACGTGGTGCTGGTTCCGTTGACGGACTTGCCCTTGACGGAGGAGGGCAGGAGGGTGGCGCGGGCATCGGAGGCGATGGTGCGTACGGAGGGCGGGGGGGCGGCGCGGGAGGCGCAGCGTGCGGTGGCGGCGGAGTTGCCGCAGCTTCTCGCGGAGCTTCGGGGAGGTCACTACCTCGCGGCGTCGGTTCGCGGGAGCCGCTTGCTGGCGCTGGGCGAGCTGACCGTCCCGCAGGTAGCGGACATTCACCGTGTGCTGACCGAAGCGTACGTGGCGCTCGACGCGGTCGGCTTGGCGGCGGCCTCTTGCCAGAAGTGGCTGGAGGCGGACCCCACCGTGCAGCTCGAGGAGACCGGCACGAGCCCGAAGATCCTCGCGGCGTGTGGGAAGGGGGAGTGAGCGGCAGGCGTAGCCGGACCTTGACCCGGGCACGCAGCACCAGTTACCGGCGCGGTGCCCCCTGGCGTCCCTTGCGACTGACAACCAGAGGCTCTCGGCCTCCCAACCCCCGCAGCGCCTTGCACACGACCTCGTCCGCGCAAGGACCGACCTCCCCTCCGTGCGGGGGCCACGGCACCGATCGGATCAGACTGGCCGTGCGCACGTCCGGACCTTTCCAGGGGACCATCGCGTTCGGCAGCGTGTCCTCCCGCTCGATCGCCTCCCCCAGATCCAGCAGCAGATCCGGCTGCAACCCCACCTTCTGCACCGGTCTGCCATCGGGCAGGGCGTACACGAGCGTGCTCAACCGCAGCACACCCATCCCCGCCTCGTCGTCCAGGTACTCCTGCGCACAGCCCTTGCCGAACGTCCGCGCTCCCACCACCACGCCTCGATCGTAGGCCGCAATGGCCCCAGCGATCATCTCCGCCGCGCTCGCCGTGTCGGGATCCACGAGCACGGCCACCGGTCCGGACCACACGTCCGTCGGCGCGGGGACCGGAGCCTGTTCGATCTCCACGGCCCCGTTGCGCCTGCGCATGGGGAACAGGTTGGCGCCGGGCAGGAACGGGGACAGCGCTTCCTTCGCTCCCTCGATCGAGCCGCCGCCGTTGCCGCGAAGGTCGAGCACCACGCCCTCGGGTTCCCCGTCAAGTCGCACTTCCGCCAGCGCGCTCGCCAGCTCCGTGCCCAGATCGTCCGGTACGTCCAGCATGGCCACCACGGCCACGCGACCCCGACGGTACCGCACCGTGCTCACGCGGAGGGAGGCGTAGGCAGCATCGGGAACCCATGACGGCGCGGGCGGGTCCACGCGCACCTGCACGGGCCAGGGCATGCCGCGACGAAGCAGCAAGACCTGCCGAGAGGGGTACAGGTCGTTCGGGTCCAGAATGCCCAGTTGCTCGACTTGCTCGACGCTCAACCCCGCCGTGGGTACCCCATCGATGGACAGCACCACATCGTCGGTTTCCAGCGGAGCGACGGCGTTCTCGTCGACACGAACGCCTGCCGCGGTGCGGGTCATGTTTCCCCAGAGGTGACGGCGTCCGGAGGCTTCGAGCTCCACCTCGTAGAGCGAGGTCTCTTCGTCGAAGGGGGCCCATGCGCCGTGGGCGTCGATGAGCAGGACGTAGGAGCGCAAGGCGGCGGCGAGGACGGCGTTACCCCAGGCGTCGGAGGAGAGGGCGGGGAACATGCGTTTGCGGATCGCGCCGTGGATCTCCTTGGCCATGGGACCGATGGGCTGGAGCGAGGCGGAGCGAAGGCCCAGGTCGTTGGCGAGGGTGAGGGCGGGGACCTGAATGGGGCCGTCTTCGAACAGGGCGGTGCCTGCAACGGAGAGCGGGTCTTGCTGGGAAGGCGCGGTCCGATAGCTCCGGTCGAAGGCCTCTCGCAGAGCGTTCACCCAGGTCGCGAGCTCACGCCCCACGGCGCCCGCCGCTTGGCACCCGCGGGGGTCGTTGGGATCGAGCAAGCTGGCAAGCAGGGCGGGGGCGTTGCGTTCGAGCACGGTTCCGACGGGCGAGTCGGGGGCAGCGGACCAGAGCCCGTGGGGATCGAGCCAGTCCGCGGTGCCGGCCGCAAGCTGGTGGGCGTCGACGCGGGGAGGGGGTTGGGCGAGGTTGGTGCGGGCCTGGGCGGCGACGGCTCTTGCCTGGAGGCAGGTCAGCTGCACGGGGTGATCGGAGGGAGGGGGCAGCGTGCGTGCGACGCAGGCGTGCGAGGCGGAAGCCGAAGGGGGCTCGCTGGTTTGCGGGGCTAGGTTGGGGCGGGGCGGCTCCCGGGAGACGGAGTAGGCAACGACGCCCAGGGCGAAGGCTGGGAGGGTCCAGGCGAGGCGAAACCGTGCGCGCATAGGGCGAACGAAACCTTAGCACCCGGGGGCAGAGGACCGAGAGTTTGCGGAGAAGTCAGGCGACCTTCAGCTCGATCAAACGCGCCTTGACCTTCTGCCGGGTGCGGTCCTCGATCTGCCGGACCCGCTCCTTGGTGACGCCGAGCCGCAGACCGAGGGCCTCGAGGGTCGTGGGCGGTTCTTCCAGCCAGCGCTCCCGCGCGATGACCTGTTCGCGCGCCGACAGTTGGGCGATGACCTGAAGCAGGGCCGTGCGCACCTTCTGTCCATCCAGGGACTGAATCGTGGCCTCCTCGGGCGAGGGCACATCGTCCGTGAGCTTGTCGTGCAGGGGCACACCCCCGTCGGCGGAGGCGTCGAAGCTTGCGTCCGCGGACGTGATCATGGGCAGGAGGGCTTCGACGCGTTCGCGGCTGAGCCCGCTCACTTCGGCCAATCGGTCGGTTTGGTTCTCGAGGGTGGCGCGGTACCAGCGAAGCGCCTTGCGATCCCCCTTGGTCGTGCCCAGGCGAACCATGCGATAGGACCGCAGCACGTAGTCCCGGATCTCGGCGCGGATCCAGTACGCGGCGTACGTGACCAGACGGGCGTCCTGGGTCGGGTCGAACCGCAAGCACGCGCGCAACAAGCCAAGGCAACCTTGCTGGATGACGTCGTCGAGGCTGGCCCCCCACTTGCGGTATTCGAGGGCGATGGTCACCACGAAAGGCAGGTAGGCCTTGACCAGTTCCTGTCCTGCCTGGGGATCGCCGTCTCGCCAGCCGAAGATCAGCCTGCGCTCGTCTTCGACCGTGGTGGACCGTCTGGGTGTGGTGGGAAAGGGGGTGCGACGGGACGCACCGAGCCAACGCCCGCGCATGGGGCCTCCGGGGCAAGGGATACCGCGGACCGATGCATGGGGGATGCCTGGGAGAAAAGCCTAGGATCGAGCTGGAAATCACACGGGTGCGCGAAGAATTTTCGCGAAAGGGCCAAGGGCGCGAAAGAACTGCGCGGCCTCAGAGGACGATGACTTGGCCTTCGCGGGCCGCAACGCTGTTCGGGAACAGGGCGCGAGCGCGTCGCTCCTTGTCCGCAACCAGGGCGTCCGTGTGCAGCGGGTCGTGGTGGAAGAGCACGAGTTGCTTGACGTTGGCTTCCTGGGCGAGCTTGACGCCTTGCTCGTACGTGCTGTGCCCCCAGCCCGTCTTCGGGCCGCCGCCCGCCTCGCCGGAGTATTCCTCGGGCAGGTACATGGTGTCGTAGATGAGCAGGTCAGCGTCCTTCGCGAGACGGGCAAGCTTGACGTCGACGACGTCGTAATGCTCGGTGTCGGTGCAGTAGATGGCGGAGCGTCCGCGGAAGTCGATGCGGTAGGCGAAGACGCCGTTGGGGTGGTTGCCGCGGGTGTTAGTGATGCTGATGAGGTCCTGTCCCTCGCCGATGGTGATGGTCTGGCCTTCCCTCAGGTCGTGGAAGTCCATTTGTGCGGCCATGTCGGTGAGGTGGACGGGGAAGCTGGGGTAGTCCATCTGTCCCGCAAGGGTCTCCTCGAGGGTGTGGGTGACGTTGTTGCCGCCATACAGGTGGAAGCGGTTGCCGGGGACGAAGGCGGGAGTGAAGAAGGGGAAGCCTTGGATATGGTCCCAGTGCACGTGGCTGAAGAAGATGTAGGCTTCGATCGGCATCTTCGGGAGCAGTTCCTGGCCCAGCAAGCGGATGCCCGTGCCCCCGTCGAGCACGATCAACACGTCGCCGCACTGCACTTCGACGCAGCTCGTGTTGCCTCCGACCTCCAGGGTGTCCCGCCCAGGAACGGCTATGCTACCCCGAACGCCCCAGAACTTGATGCGCATCCTGGACAACTCCTCCAGACAGGCCTGGGCAAGCGCCCCTGCACGACTCCCGCGTTGATAAGGCCCACGGGGGGGAGAGGTCAACCTTTCTCTCATCATTGCCCGTTCCCCAATCGCCGATCCCCAGTTACGTTCTCGCCGTGACCGCTTCCTGCGATGCCATCGTGGTGCTGGGTGCGCGCATCCAGCCCGACGGGCTCCCCGGCCCCGCCGTTCGTCGTCGGGTCGAGCGGGCCGCACTCGCTTTCGAGCAAGGTGTTGCGCCCATCGTGGTGCCTTCCGGGGGGCGACGCTGGCACGGCCATGTCGAGGCAGGGAGCATGCGAAGCATGCTGGTGAAGCTTGGCGTGCCGGCAGACCGCATCGTGATCGAAGGCGCATCCATGACCACAGCCGAGAACGCGCTCTTCACCACACGTCTGGCGAGGCAGCGGCGTTGGAGGAACCTTGCCGTCGTCACGTGCGCCTGGCACCTCCCGCGCGCCGTGTTGGACTTCCGACGGTGTGGGCTCGACGTGATGCCCATCGCTGCTGCGGGGGGAACGAACACCTTGCGAGAGCGAGCGGTTCGCTCGGTCAAGGAGTGGACATGCACCCGCCTCGATGGCGTGCGGCTTCGGATGAGGGTTCCCCGATGATGTTGCGATATCGAGGCGCGATCTTGTGGGTCTTGGTGCTCGGCCTCGCAGGTTGCCCGCGTGCGGACGGGTCGGGCCCGGACGCCGCCCCCGAGGCGGCTGCGGCGAGCCTGCCCCTCGAGGCCTCGGCCCCGGCACCCGTAGCCCCTCGCGTGGGGGAGCTGCTCGCCATCGAGGACACGAGGTCGATCGACCAGGTGACCGACGCGGACCTCACGAGCGGGGACCCAGCGGTGCGCAGGGCGGCAGTGCGCGCCCTTGCGCGAGCCGAGCATGCTGGCGCGCGAGACAGGCTCCTCGCGTCCCTGGCCGACTACGACCCCGATGTCGTGGCGTGGTCCGCGTATGGGCTCGGGAAAATCTGTGCGAGGGACCGGGAGCGAACCACCGCGCGTTTGATTGCGCGTGCGATGAACCTCGGACTCGAGCCCCCCTCCCCGGCCGTGCGGTTGGACCCATGGGCCGCGCTCGCCGGAGCGCTGGGTAGGTGCGCCTCTCCCGAGGCCGAGCGCACCCTCGTTTCCTGGCTATCCGGCCCGAAAGAGCGCGCTGTGGCCGCCACCGTCGGGCTCGGAAGCGTCGTGACTCATCACCGGCGCATGGAGGAAGAAACGGCGGCGTCGTTGCTTCGCGCCACGCGCGGGGATGCCGCGAACGACCCCTTGTCCGAAGCGCTCTTCCCGTTCGGTCGTCTGAAGCGAGCCCCGGCCCGGGTGGAAGAGCAACTCCTCGAAGCGTGTCGCAAGCGGCTGGGACACGACGTTCCCGCACGGGTCTTCGTGCTGCGCGCGCTCGGTACCCTCGGGGAGGAAGCGGTCCCCGTGCTCGGAACGGTGCTCCGGTCGACGGCGGGCTATTCGGCGGCGGAGCGCGCGGAGGCGGCCCGGGCGTTGGGCAAGATCGATGCGGACGCTGCCCAGAAGGAGTTACTGCGTGTGATCGACGAGCTGGCGCCGCCCGACGATCCCGTGGCGCTTACGTCGCTCGTGGGACCTGGCTTTGGCACGCTGATGACGGCGCTGGGTGCGGTTCGGGTATCCGGCAAGCGTGCCGTGCGATCGCGTGGCCTCGACGCGCTGTCTGCGATCGAACTTCCACCCGGGGCACCCGCGTCGGTGGCGCGCCGGGTGGCGATGCTGCGATGTGCGTCCGCGCGCATCATCTCAGGCGCGAGCTACGGCCATGCGCGGCTCCTGTCCTGTGACCCGCAGGCGGGGTCGATCGGTGCGTTCGCGCGCCTTTCGGTGATCGATCGCGATGACCTCACGGGCGCACGGGCGCTGGCGTGGAAGGCCTACCTCGATCCGAAGCACGCGCCATCGGTGCGAGAAGCTGCGATCAAGATGCTTTCCGGGCACGCGGAGGCGAAGGGCATCGCGCCGCTCGTGGCGACCGCGCTGTCCGACCAGAAGCTTGGTGTCGTGACGGAGGCGGCGCTGCTCGTGGGCGGTCACCCGGACCGGTTCCTCAAGGACCCGGAGCCTCCGAAGCCCGAGCCGAAGGTCGTCAAGGCGTTGCTCGAGGCGATCAAGCGACCGTGGCCGCCCGACGCGATCGAGACCAAGGAGGCCCTCGCCCGCGCGTGCGGCGCCCTGCGCGTGGAGGAAGCTCGCCCCTGGCTAACGACCCTGTGCGCGGACCCGAATCCCACGTTGCGCCAGCAGGCAAAGCAGGCCTTGACGTCGCTGGGGGGCCAGAAGCCGGTTTGCGAACCTTCCCCCGGCAACCCCTACCGACCCGCCCCCGAGCTCGCCCGCCTGGTCGGACAGACTACCCTCGAGCTCGACACGGAAGCAGGCAAGCTCCTCCTACACCTCGACCCTACCCTTGCGCCCGTTGCCGTCACGCGGGTCGTGGAGCTCGTGGCAAGGAAGTTCTACGACGACATGGCCGTGCATCGCGTGGTCCCAGGGTTCGTGGTGCAGTTCGGGGACCGCGATGGGGACGGCTATGGGGGAGCGGGCCTCGACGCTCTTCGCTGCGAGACCTCGCCTGCGCCCTTCCGGCAAGGGGTGGTGGGCATGGCCCTCGGCGGGCGAGACACCGGGGCGAGCCAGCTGTTCGTCACCCTGGGATCGTCGCCCCATCTCGACGGTGACTACGCCCTACTTGGCACGGCGACGGGACCTTGGGATTCGCTGGTGGAAGGGGATCGCATCACGAAGGTGGCTGCAAGGAAGTAGAAGGCTAGCGTGCCCGAAGTCCCTTCCGGATTGAGGCCCGACTACGACAATGGACGGATGACGGACATCAACTAGGAGCTGAGAACACGGAACACGGAACAGAGAACCAGGAACGGGCGGAGCCAGGGGCAACACGCACCACCCAACTCCGTACACACCCTTCTGTCTTCTGTGCCTTCTGCGATCCCTGTGGTTCTCCGCAGTGCGATCCTCCCTTCGACTACGGGCACAGGAACTGTTGCGCCTCGGGCGCCAGGGTTGCCCACTCCGCCTTCATCTTGGCCGACGCGCCTTGCCCGTTCTGGCAGTCTTCGTCTCCCACGAATCCGGCGTAGTACGTGGTGGGCGTGGTGCCGCTCATCTCGAGGACGTGCATGCGACCGTGGAAGTTGGCGCCTTCGCCGATGAACGCCTCGATCGCGATGAACTGCCGGCCGGCGGTCTCGAGCGTCTTGACCGTGTGGGTGCACGCCGAGTAGCCCTCGGCGTCCACGCTCGCGCTGCATCGTGGCCCTACCGTGGCCGCGCAAGCACCGAGGGCGTCGGCGATACGCAAGGACGGAAGGCACGTTGCCGGGAGCGCTTGGGCCGCGCGGACCACCTGTCCGACGGTGGGAACGAAGGCGCCCACGTTCCCCTCCGTGGAGGCTTTGCATTCCGACAGGGTGATGGGCTGGCTGGGCTGGGCCGGCGCTTCGCTCGATCCAGGATTGTCCTTGCAGCAGGAGGCCATCAGGATGCTCACGCTCAAGACTGCCAGCGTGCGTCGATGCATGTCGTTTCCTTCATGGTTCTCGGGGTGAGAGAAAGCGATCCTTCTGGTACCACGGCTCGAACCAGGCAACCCCCGTGGCCGGGTTCGTCTGCTAGTCTCGGTGCACCATGCTGCTCGCCATTGACGTCGGCAACACCAATATCAGCTTCGGGCTGTTCGAAGGAGCGAATCTCGTCTACCACTTTCGCAGTGAAAGCTCGCGCACGAAGACGGCAGACGAGTACACCGTGTTCGTACGGCAGGTGCTTGCACTGCGTTCCATCGAGCACCGTGCGGTGAACGCAGCGATCATTGCGAGCGTGGTGCCCACGCTGACGGACACGATGGTGGCGCTGGTGCGTCGAGCGTTTGCGCGCGAGCCGATCGTGGTGGGCCCGGGCACGCGAACCGGCATGCCGATTCTGTATGACAACCCGAGGGACGTGGGGGCGGATCGGATCGTGAACGCGGTGGCTGCTTTCGAGGCGGTTCATGCTGGGCTGGTGGTGGTGGACTTCGGGACGGCCACGACGTTCGACTGCGTGAGTCCGAAGGGGGAGTATTTGGGAGGCGCGATCGTGCCGGGCATCCAGATCAGCGCCGAGGCGCTCTTCTCACGCGCGGCGAGGCTCGCCCGTGTGGACCTCGCGGTCCCCCCCAAGGTCGTGGGACGCAACACGCCGCACTCGATGCAGTCGGGCATCACCTTCGGCTACGCGTCGCTGGTCGATGGCATGATCGGACGAATTCGGGAAGAGCTTGGCTTCCCTTGCGCCGTGTGGGCGACGGGGGGGCTGGCGTCCCTGATCGCGAAGCTGGCGACGACGATCGAGCGGGTGGACGACAACCTGACGCTCGAGGGCCTGCGCATCGTGTACGAGCGCAACCGGTGCGCGTAGGCAAGACGGGCGATGCGCAAGCTGGTGCTGTCCTTGCTCGTCGCGGTAGCGCTGCTTCTGGTGGTGGTGCTGCTGGCGGCGGGATTGGGTACGGAGTCCGTGTCGTGGGTCCGGGCGGTGACGGACGCGTCGAGTGTGGACCATGCGATCCTCTTCGACGTGCGCTTGCCGCGCATCGCGTTGTCGGCGGTGGCCGGGGCGGGGCTGGCGGCGGTCGGGGTGGCGTTCCAGGCGTTGCTGCGGAATCCGTTGGCGGAGCCGTACGTGCTGGGGGTGTCCGGGGGCGCAGCCCTCGGCGCCACCATCGTCATCGCCTTCGGAATCCCTCTCGCCGCCACCTGGGCCACGGCGATGGTCCCCGCGTCGGCGATGATCGGAGGCCTCGCCGCCACCGCCCTCGTGTACGCGATCGCACGCGCGGGCACCGAAGGCTCCGCCACGTCCATGCTGCTCGCAGGCGTCATCGTGAACGCGATCGCCGGCTCCCTCATCACCTTCATCAAGACCCTCGTGAGCGCCGCCAAGGCTCAAGACCTGCTCTTCTGGCTCATGGGCTTCGTCGACGTCCCCTCGCCCGCGACCCTCGCGATCGTCAGTGTCTACGTGCTGATCGGCTGCGCCGTGCTCCTCGCGGACGCCGGCCGGCTCAACCTGCTGTCCCTGGGCGACGAGCCCGCACAACACCTCGGGGTGAACGTGCGACGCCTGGAGCGTCGCGTCTACGTGGCGTCGTCGTTGGTGGTGGGGGCGATCGTAAGCACCACGGGGCTGATCGGGTTCGTGGGGTTGGTGGTGCCCCACGCGCTGCGCCGCATCGTTGGCCCCGATCATCGGGTGCTGCTGCCCACGTCGATGGTGGTGGGGGCGGGCATGCTGGTGTTGTGTGATCTGGTGGCGAGGGCGTCGTTTCGCTGGCTGGGGACGGAGCCGCCGGTGGGGGCGGTGACGGCGCTGATCGGAGGGCCGCTGTTCCTGGTGCTGCTTCGACGTCGGGCGGGGTGGTGAACCGGGTCAGGCCGTCCGCAGCTTCTCCGTGTAGCGCGCATGGAAGGAGCCGAGGCGCGTGACCATCTCCTGGATCTCGTCTCTTGGCGGAAGGAACGTGGTCCGGAAGTGAAGGGTGCCGGGTGGCTGCCCGAACCCCGAGCCGGGGACCACGCAGATTCCCGTCTCCTCGAGCAGGGCGAGGCAGTAGGCGCTATCTCTCTCTGCCATGTATGCTTCCCGCTGGGCGGGGGACATGGCTGCCATGTCGACCTTCGGGTCGGCCGGAAGCTCGAATCGAACGAAGGCGTACATGGCCCCCTGGGGCGGGTCCACGCACATGCCCGGGATCGCATTGATGCCCTTGCCGAGCATCTCAGCCTTGCTCGCAAGATCGTGCAGGATCCCGTCCCTCTCTCTCCCATACAGCGCGTGGCTCGCCTGTCCGGCCTCGGGAGGGGAGACCATCAGGTAGGTGGCAATCTGTCCGGGGACGTTTGCGCACAGGCCGATCGACTGCAGCTTGATGAACTGGTCGAGCACGTCGCCGGGAATGTTGCGCATTTCGAGGTAGCCGCCGCGATGCCCGCACTCGCCGAGAAACCCTTTGGACACCGAGTGCAAGCTGAACAGCGGAGTCTGGGTGTCTCCCTGGGCGTGCAGGACTTTTGCGAAGGAGCAGAAGCTGCGCCCGGAGGCGTAGACGTTCTCCTGGTACACCTCGTCGGCAATCACCGCGAGCCCACGATTCCTCGCAAAACCAAGAACCATCTCGATGTTGTCGCGGGACAGGACCGCCCCGGTGGGGTTGCCCGGGTTGATGACCACCAGGCCCACCGGGTTGACCCCAAGCGCCGTGGCCCTCTCGTAGCTCTCCGTGAGTACTTCCTCCCGGAGCTGCCAGCCCGACGCCTCGTCGAGAAAGTAGCCGATCTGATGCCCACCGAAGAGCGCAAGGCTCGCGCTGTAGAGCGGATACTGCGGGATCGGGATCATGAATCCGTCGTTCCCGGAGCGCAGCAACGCCGTGAGCACCGCCTGCGCGCCCTTGCTCGCGCCGTCCGTCAAGATCACCCTCGCCGGATCCGACGGGATTCCGTCGCGCCGCGTGATGAAGTCAGCGACTGCCTGGCGGATGAAGGGAATACCAGCGCTCTGGGTGTAGGCGCCCAGGCCGTGCCCGTGCTTGGAGAGGATGAACCGAGTCCGCTCGACGACGTCATCGGGGAAGGCGCGCCGCAGGGCCTCGTGTTCGAGCAACTCAGGGTATTCGAGCAGGCACAGGACCTGCCTCATGAACGTGAGCGGCCGTTGCTTGAGCGCCTGGGGGTTGCCGATGTTGCAGTAGATGATCTTCCTGCCCTGGGCTTCGAGCTCCTGGGCACGGATGACGACCGGCCCGCGCACCGCGTATTCCGCCCGAAGCAGCGTCTCGCTCAGTTGGTTCGTCGCAATCATGACGCCCTCGATGTCTGCGTCTGGGTCGTTGCAGGAAGGTCTTCCATGGGCTCGGTCACGCTGGCGTACGCGTTTCCAAAGAGCAAGGGAATAGTCTCCGCGCCTGAGCTTCGCTCACAGACAGTCCATCCCGTCGAAGCTCACCCGCCATTCGCGGACCGAACGGACGCCTCCACGGCCCGCCGCACGACCGTCTGCAGCATGGCCGCGTCCGCTTCGTCGATGTGCGAGATGCGTGGCAGATGGATGAAGCCCGCCACCCGGCTCGTGCCTTCCGACTCCGACATCAGCCGGTAAAAGAGGTTGTTGCACACGTACCGGCCCGGGTCGTCACTCATGCCCACGGCGATCCCGTCCGCTTCCAACTGCTGGCGAATGACCTCGACCGGCAACCCCGTTTGCAGCTCGTCAGGCCCTCCTTCGACGACACGGGTTCCCTCCTCCACCACGCCCCGGTTGTCCGGGATTCCCCCCGAAAACGTCGCGGAGTCCTTTCGGTTGTAGGCCACCCTCTCGAGATCGACGATCGACCGGCCTTGCCCAAAGCCGATCACCACATCCGGCGCACAGGCGGAAAGCACGCGGGCCATCATGTTCGCCGCCGAATCGAACTCCACCGGCAGCACCACGGCCATGGCCGAAACCCCCGCAAGCCCCGTCGCGTCGAACCGCGTGACCGCGTGCTCCGACACGTTGTCTCCTGTCGCGTCCGCCGGGAACGGTTCAAACCCCGTGAGCAGCACCCGAGTCGTGCCGTCGACGAACGAACAAGCAGGGTCGCCGTCCCGCACCGTCACGCGGCTCGTGGCACGCGTCCAGTCCCCGGTAACCATGTGAAACATCACCCGGGAGGGCCTGGCGCACCCCTGCAGCAACGGCCCGACGGGTACCGAATGATGGGCGCGAAACTCGGTATCCACGCGGGTTGCCTCGCCCGAGGCGAGCAGCGCGTCCAAGTTGGGGGTGACATCGACCCCGTCACAGGCCACGCGCAGTACCGCATAGTCCGGCGGGTCCCGAAACTCGACCTCGAACCGGCCGTCGTCCACGAGGGCGTCCGAGCCGGGCGCCACCAGAACGCCCCTGCGCGTGCGGAACAGTTCGACGTAGTCCACTCGCGCCGACACCTGACCGTCCCAGACAACCTCCACCTGGACCGGGCCTTCTTCTTGTTGATCGACCGGAATGCGGAGGTTCTGGTACACGTTCGGCGTCTCGAACGCGCCGCGAAGCACCTGCTTTCGCACGACCTCGTTGCCCGACGGGCCCACCACGCGCACCGTCAGGACCGGAGCGTCCTCCTCGCAGAAGCAACCAGCACTCCCCGTCGGCTCCGTGACCATCGCCCGAACGTTGAGCATGAACCGGCCCCTGCCCAGGGAGGTCGACGCAGCGGAGCACACGACACCTGCCCCGTGCGCCGGCGCATGCAAGCCCAACCCCTCCAACTCCGGCACGCCCGTGCGAGCCTCGCACCCCGCTTCCGCCTCCCATACCTGCGCGTCCAGCGGGTGACCCTCACCATCGTACTTGCCGTCCAAAAAGTCGTGGTACAGCCCGTCGGGCGCCTCGTCCCGCATCTTCTGGGCTGGCGAAGGGGTCGACGACACACCCTCGTCCTCCGCGCTGCAACCGAACAAGCCGGCAAGGGCAAACATCGCAACGAGGGAGTGGATCGTGCGCACGGTGACCATTGTGCTCTGGTGATGTGCGGTTCGCAACGTCTCACTCCAGGCAAACCCAGAACCCGTTCGGGTCCACGCGATGGCCCACCAGCGTCCCCGACGGACACGTGTCCCAGGACCCGGTTCCCAGGGCCGTCGCCGCCCCTGCTTGCACGCGGTACAGCGTTCCTGCGTCCGCCACGACGTTGCCTACGTGAAAGACGCGGTCCGCGAGGTCCGCGCGCGCGCAGAGCCAGAACCCGTTCGACTGGAAGTCGCGCCCGACCTCGGTCGTGCCTTCGGGGCACTCACCCCATCCAGCCCCTCGCAATCGACTCGCGCCGAACGAAGAGTCCACCACGTCGAGCCAGCCTGCGTCGGCACGCACGGTCCCGAAGTAGGCCTCGGCCCCAGGCGGTCCGGGCGACAGCGGACCCGAGAGGTGCACCAGGACCCCGTCGCCCGGCGACAGGCTCACCGGGAACCGACTCCCCGATCCGAACGTCGTGGCACCTGCCACCGGGACGAAAGCTCCCGATTCGAGGTCAAGCACCCGCACCGAATCGGGTGGCGATGCGACGACCACGTCGGTTGGCGTCACTGCGGCGTAGTCGCGGTTCACCAGAAGCGCGTAGGCCGAGTCCCCCACGGAGAACAAGCCCACGGTCACGGGAGCGGCGCTCGGAACGTACACGAGGTCACCGGGAGCGCGCGGCACGGTGCCGACCGAAAGCGGGCCGTTGTGGAATACCCTCGTAGACGTCGCCGCCGCGAGATACGGCCCTATCGCATGCAGCGTGGCATTGATCGACTTCACTTCCTCGTACTGCTGGGTGAGCTGTCCCGACGCCGTGACGATGCCATCCCCGAAGTTTTCTGGGCTCCCCACGGGGGACCAGTACGTGAAGTACAGGACACCCGTTCCTCCGTATGCGAGCGTGTGCAGTGCAGCCCAGCGCTTCTCGGGTCCGTTGGTCGGGCGATGACCGTTGTAGCTGATCGATTGGATGTATTGCCCGAAGGGGACTCCCCGGGCGATCGCTTGGGCGCGCACCACGGCGAGGTTCGCGAAGAACGTCGCGCCATCGGTCCCGTCGGAAAGGAAGTTGTAGTGGTCGTAGGTGAAGTAAGCAGGCTTCACGGTGTCGAGGAACGAGGCGACGTAGGCGTCATAGGTGGCAGTGCCGAGCTGGGCCGCGCTGGCGTAGTCAGGAAAGAGGTTGATTTCGGCGTGGTGGACTGGGTCCCTCGCGAGCAGTCCGGTGGTCACGGCAGCGAGAGCGGGAAAGGCCGCAGCGCCGGGCTCGTCCACGATGTGATACGCCCGTAGGGCCGAGGAGGACCCGTAGTCGGCCACGAGCCCATCGAGGTTGGCGTCCACGTTTTGGCCCGCCGCTGCCTCGTAGGCACGTAGGTCCGTCACCACGGCCTCGATCCCAGCTTGCCCCGCGAGGTCGAGCATCGTCTGGTTGTACGTTGCCTGGAACGTGGAGCCGTCACACGCGTTGGACATGACGGTGAAGCCGGCCCCGACGATCTCGGCGACCCGCTGAGCGTTCAGCTCACTGGCCGGCGGCCCGCACCAGAACCCCACGACGATCTCGCCCGTGGGCAGCGCGCCCCCTGCGCCAGCACCCCCGGAAGCCCCTGCGGAACCGCTGCTTCCCGCCAGCCCGCCCGCGCCCCCTCCCGCGGCTCCCGTCGCGCCGGTTCCCGCCGAACCGCCTACCTGCTCGCCCCCTGCTCCCCCTGGGCCGCTCCCACCGGCACCCCCGGTAGGGGACGACCCCGAAGAGCCCGCCTCATCCCCCCCACAGGCGCAAGATACGGCGCCCGCCGAAAGCGTGAGCGTGAGGACCCCTGCCCAACACCGTCCTGGTAGCTGGCTCATGGGGCACCAGCATAGCCCAAACAGGATCACACGGAGCCGACGCCAACCTGGTGAGTGCGGAACGGGAACAGGAAATGGGCAAGCGCTTCGGTTTCCGCTTCCGGGTTCACCCGTTCCTCTTCAGCGCCGTTCTGTTTGGTGTTGGGTGCCCGAAGTACGGGTCCAGCGGGATGGACGCCGCCTCACTCGAAATCGGTCACGGACCCACACGACGACGGCATTTGCTCCGCTTGGTACGCGGCGCAACCGGCTGCCACCAGGTCCTCGATACACCGTGCGAAGGTAGCCGCACAAATCCCCGCCGGGAGCACCACGTGCTGCTGGCAGCCCGGCACTTCCTCGGCAACCTCCGCGAGCGCCTGGAACAGCTCGCACTCGTCTTCCTGGGTCAAGCCGGGGCTGCGGCTCACCGCAAGCTCCACGCAAAACTCCGGAACGTCCTGGAAGCTGGTCTGCAGCGCCCGCGTCTGCGTGCCTCCCTCGTTCGGGGTTGGCCCATCGTCGTCGGGCGGCTGGACATCCCGCTCGGTACAGCTCTGCTCGAACTCGCAAAGCGGTATCGTCACCAACCGCATCGCCTCCGACAGCGTGAGGACCGACTCCCTCCCACAGCTCGCTTCCGTCGACGAAGACGGCTGTTCGGTGCGAGACCCCGAAGGCTCGGTGGCGCTCCCGTAGGTGTCGTCATCCACGCCGTAGCCGAAGCCGTCCGGCGCCAGCCCGGCCGCACTCCCGCCGTCGCCGCAGGCTGCCAGCAAAAGCAGCCCCCACGCGCCCCACAACGCCAAGCCGGTTCGTCGCATGCAAGCCTCCATGGGAACACCTTCCCTCGGCCAGGTCCGCGCGGAATCAGAAGTAGTACAGTGCGCTGACCGTGTTCTCGAAGATCGCCCACGGCGTGTCGTGCACGGTCGTGGAAATGTCCATGGACGACGCTTCGTACGTGGTCTTGGGCTGCGCGTCAGCCGTGGAGTTGGCCGGGTCGGCCGGCGGGCGCGCGCCGCCATCGGCCTTGATCTTCTGCATCGAGAACAGCAGCCCCACGCTCGCCTGCAACGCGAGGTTCGGGATACCAATGAACCCAAAGTGGATCTCGGACCCGATGCGTGCGCCCACGTCCAGCCGGAAACCACTCAGCTTGATGTCGTCCCGGACGACAGGGTCTTGGCCAGCCGACGGCTGCCGCGGGGCCTGGTCCTTCACCGTGCCGGTGGAGAAGCCGATGTTCGCCTCGGGAATGAGCTCGAAGACGTAGTGCTTCTGCTTGCTCAAGGCGATGGGCAACCCGGCGTGCACGAGGATGCCGGTCTGGCTCACGGCGTCCTGCTCGAAGCTGAACTCCCGAGGCGCCGCGTTGGGGTCTCCCGGTACCCGCTCGAACATCGTCCACTTCGCCTTGCCCGACCACTTGCGGATGCCCAGGCCGAAGTCCACGCCCATCCCCTCGTCGAACCAGTATCGAACACCAATCACCGGGGCGTCCACCGCCCCCGCCGCCGCGTCCATCTCGATGACGCCCCCACCTTCCGTGACCTCCGGGTTCATCGCCATCGGCACGGCGCGCACCCCGAAGTAACCCACACCGAAGGACCCCACGAACATGTCGTGGTCCGTGTCCCCCGTGGCCGTCGCCCGGGGAAGACCCGTCGACACGCTCGCGCTCGCCGACGCCTCCTGAGCCATCACCGTGCCGCCGGCTAGAAACGCCACCGCGGCAACCGCGCCTGCAAACCCGTACCGTCCAAGTCCAAGCTCGCGCTTCAGCATCGTTCGTCTCCTCGAAAAGACCTCTACCCGTGGACCAGCGTGATGGTCTTCGTGAACAACCCCCAGGCAAGAACCCCTACCCAGGTCAATCGCCGGACATCTTGGGACCCCCAACCGCCAAGGTCAAGCAATCCCGCAAACGGGGCCTGCTCGTGACCGCAGATCTTTCCGAACTCGGCGAACCGCACCGCCACCCGGCACATCTGCCCAGGGCTCCCAACCAGCGTCGGTGCTATGCTGCCCCGTCGCCGATCGCCTTCCACCCGAGGTCGCCCATGCTTCGTCGCGCCGCCGTCCTGCTCGCTACGACTCCCCTCATCGCATCCCTTTCCTGCCAGGGCCCGACGCCCCCTCAACACGAAGCCGTCCGCTACGTCGGACAAGGCATCATGGGTGGCGCCGACGACCCGGACCACCCCGCCATCGTCGGCATCATCAGCATTCAAGCCATGGGCGCCGGTCTGTGCTCCGGCACCCTCATCGCTCCCAACCTCGTGCTCACGGCCCGACACTGCGTCGCCGAGACCGAGGAGCAAGTGCTCTGCTCCAGCTCCGAATTCGGCAAGACGTATGGCGCCAGCGCTTTCTTCGTCACCACCGAGTGGCGCGGACCCGAGATCGCTTACGAGACCTATCAGCTCGAAGGCAACTGGTTCCAGGCCACCGAGGTCATCGTCTCCGACGACGCCAAGGTCTGCGGTAACGACATGGCCTTGATGCGGCTCATCGACAACGTGCCTGGTTCCGTCGCGACACCCGTCGTGCCTCGCATCGAAGACAACGTCACCGCCGGCGAGCGCTACACGGCCATCGGCTTTGGCGCGACCGGCGACGACGGAGACGGGTGGGGTCGGCGGCGCATCCTCGAGGACCTCTCCGTCGATTGCGTCGGCACCTGCAACTCGTTCTTCGTGAACAACGAGACGGAGTGGGAAGGTGACAAGGGCATCTGCCAGGGGGACTCCGGTGGCCCTGCCCTCGACGAGCAAGGCCGCGTCATCGGCGTCGTGTCGCGCGGCTCCTTGAACTGCAGCATGCCGATCTACGGCAGCGTCTTCGCCTGGGGTGATTGGATCCGACAGCACGCGGTGGAGGCTGCGAAGGCGGGAGGCTACGAGCCTGCCGCGTGGGCTGGCGGTCCCGAAGAAGACGGCGGCACAGGAGGCACAGGAGGCGACGTGGACGGCGGCGCCGGCGGAAGTGGGCCCGACGCAGGCCCCGAGCCTACTGCGCTGGCTGACTTCGGCGAGAAGTGCGTGAACCATGTCGACTGCTCCACGGGGCTGTGCGTCTTCGAGACGAACCTCACGCTCTACTGTTCGAACCCCTGCAACATCGCGAATCTCGACTGTCCCGATGGGTATACCTGCGACCCGAGCCTCGGCGCGTGCTTCAGGGAAGGCGGCTTCGGCTCCACCTGCGGCGTCGGTTCCGAGTGCCGAAGCGGCATCTGCGTCGAGGACGCCAACGGAGCGTATTGCACCGAGCCGTGCACGGACGATGCGCAATGCCCCTGGACCGCCAAGTGCGACCAGAACGTGTGCTTCCTCCCCGACCCCAACCCGCCTGCCGACACGAGCGCGTCTTCGAGCGGGTGCAGCGTGTCCGCGAAGGACGACCCGACCAAGCCGATCCCATGGGCAATCGGTCTCGGCCTCGCCGCCGTGGCCCTGGCACATCGGCGACGTCGGCAGTAGCGTGAGCGCTGTCTCCCCCCTCGCCCCTGTCATGAGTCTGCTTCTCTCGCGTCGTGCCTGTCTTCTGGCCGCTACCTCCTTACTCGGGTGTCGGTCCTCCGGCACGGCCGCGCGTGGCGCCCGCGGACAGCGCATCGTGTCCATCACCCCCAACACCACGGAAGCGATCTTCGCACTCGGCGCAGGAAACAGGATGGTGGGACGGTCCCGCTATTGCGACTACCCGCCGGAAGCTGCCAAGCTGCCGTCCGTGGGAGGTTACGTGGACCCGTCCCTCGAAGCCGTCCTCGCCTTGCGCCCGGACCTCGTCGTCGGCGCCCGCGGTCCGATCGGCCGGAGCCTCGTCGACAAGCTCGAGGTGCGCGGCACCGTCTGCTACTTCCCTCCGACCGAGTCCGTGGAAGAAATTTTCGCGATGATCGTGGGCCTCGCTGAGCACCTGGACGTGCAGCCCGAAGGATCGCGACTCGTCGATTCGCTTCGGGACCGGCTCCAGAGCATCCAGAAGAGCGTGGAGGGAAAGACCCAACCCCGAACCCTCCTCGTGTTCGGTCAGGCCCCCATCAGCGTGGCCGGTCCAGGAAGCTTCCCCGCAGAAATGCTCGCCCTCGCCGGATGCAAGAACGCCGTCGACAACGGCGCCCGCTACCCCACCCTCGGATTCGAGACGATCCTCGGCCTCGACCCGGACCTCGTCATCGACGCCACCATGGCAGGCGGAAGGACCGACGAGCCCATCGACGTCCAGCGTGCGGGGTGGTCCAGCGTGCGCGCCGTGCGCGAAGGGCGCATCGTGCGCCTCGACGATGATCGGATCCTTCGCCCGGGTCCGCGGCTCGCAGAAGGGGTTGCGCTGCTCGCACGCCATGCACACCAAGGGGTGCAGCTACCATGATCGCGTCGCGCGGACCCAAGTCGCGCCTCGACGTCCTTCTCGTCGAACGCGGGCTGGCACCGTCGCGCGCTCGCGCCCAAGCGCTGGTGATGGCTGGGCTCGTCGACGTCAACGGGGTGCGCGTGGACAAGGCAGGCACGACGGTTTCCGTCGATGCGGCGGTGCAGGTCCGATCCTCTGGATCCGCCTACGTTTCACGTGGGGGCGAGAAGCTAGCGGGGGCGCTGGCGTCGTTCGCACCGCATGGTCTGCAGGTGCAGGGTGTGGTCGCCGCGGACTTCGGCGCCTCGACGGGCGGGTTCGTCGATTGCCTCTTGCAGCACGGGGCGGCACGCGTCCACGCGATCGACGTCGGGCATGGGCTCCTGCACGAACGGTTGCGCGGGGACGAGAGAGTGGTGGTGTGGGAGCGGATCAACGCGCGGCACGTGACGACCGAATCGATCGGTGAGTCCGTGGGACTCGTGGTGATCGACGCTTCGTTCATCGGGTTGTCGAAGCTGCTCGGCGCGGCGGCCCAGGTGCTGTGCGGGAAAGGCGCGCTCGTGGCGTTGATCAAGCCGCAGTTCGAGGCGGGACGACACGAGGTGGCGAGAGGGCGTGGTGTGATCCGCGACGAAGAGGTGCGGGCGAACGTGATCCACCAGGTTCTGGATCAGGTGAGCGCGGACGGGTTCGACGTGATCGCGGATGCGGAGTGCGTGATCACCGGCCCCAAGGGCAACCGGGAGCACTTCGTTTACGCTCGGAAGCGTTGAGAATCAGCGAACGCCTACCGCGGCAAGGCAGGCCTGAAGGCACTTGACGTTCTGCAACTCGCCCAGCGAGAAGATGATCCGGCCCGCCGCCGCCGTGTCGATGTACATGTTGCCGTGCGCGACCTCGAACTGGGTCACGTCCGACGGGGCGAAGGCGGCCTGCCTGCCCCCGCGTGTGACGTCGATGCGGCCCTGTCGAACCTCGATCCCGTCGTTGCCCGAGGCACCGAAGCGCAGCGCCCCTTGCTGCTGAAGCGTCGCCATCATGCGGGGCAGGACGAATCGCGTGTACGCCTCCTCCACCCTGTTGGCGAACGCCACCGCGATGAGGCCATCCCGGTCCGTATCCTGCTCACCCTGGTCCGGCAGACTGTGGCTGGCCCAGACATAGAACGGCTGCCTGCCAGCGGCGCCCATCTGCAAGGTCACCTTGTCCCACCGCGCCTTCCGGCTCGTGTTTCCACGCGTGAAGGTCGTTTCCTGGAGCGTCCGCTCGACCTTCACGTACGTGGCTTGGTCGAATCGGACGACCTGCGTCTCCTCGCCCTCGGTGGTGCGTCGCGCCTGGGCCACGCCTTCGGTGCCCAGATAGGTGCACTCGCCAACCGTGCTGGGTCCGGCCTTGTTCTTCTTGGACGCCATGACCCAGGAGATGACGAACCCGAGGATGCCGCCCAGTACGGCCGTCGGCAGGGCGAACCCGACGATCATGAGCAACTGTTCCTGCTTCCTGTTCAAGTCGAGATCGTCGAGCGCGTGCTTGAAGACCTCGTTGGCCACGAACCCGAGCCCCACACCCAAGAGGAGCCCGACGATCAGCAGCACGATCGGCAGCACGCACCCTGGCCTCGCCTTCGTCCGTGGCTTCGGAGGGACCATCGCCTTGTCCATCGTCAGCGTGGACGAGGCGCTGACGATCTGTCCAATCGCAGGGAGCGGGTTCCCGATCTGCGCACGCGTGCCGTCTTGCGGTGACCCGTCATGATTGGGCACGGAGGCGGGCAGCGGTGCTGGCGGAGGCTGGAGCGGGGCAGGAGGTTGCATGTCTCATGCTCGCATCGTCCGTTTTCGGATTCAATGTGACGGATTCGTCTAGCTTTATTCGAGAACCAAGCCTCACGTCGCACCATTGAGCCCCGAGTTTCATTTCCTCAATGGAATTGGACGTTCCATCATCACAGGGGTTTCCCAGGCGCTGCCGCCGGGTGCTCCCGCGACCCAGAAGACCCTGTCGCCCTGTACCCCGACGGACAGCACACGCCCCACGTTCGAGGCCACGGTGACGAACGCATTCGACCCCGGACGAAGAAGGCGAACACCAGGGGGAAGCCAAGCCTTCCTGTGCTCTCCCCTCGGAGCCGAACCTCCCCACACGATTCCTTCCGCACCCCTGGCGAAGACCGCGCCCTGCGTCGAGTCGGCGAGGAGCTTCGGCGCTCCCTTGCCGATGGGGATGCGAACGAGGTTGTGGACCTGCCGCACGAGCACGGAGGCCCCATCGTGGAAAAGGGGGCCACCATACACGTCGGTGTTCGCCTCGGCGATCGTCTCGGATCGCCCTCCGCCAGCCTTGGGTGCCCTTAGCAGCTTCTTTCCTTCCGCCCACACGACCGTGTCACCGTGGACCGCCAGGGCCGAAGCCGACGAGGACGTGGCGATCGTCTGCTCGTCCCCGCCCCCGAACGGACGCCTTGCAATCGAACGAGACGGCGCGACGTAGTAGAGGAAAGCGCCGTCCACGGCGAAGGTCGTCTTCGGGGCTACCGGCGAACTGTCATGGCTCGCGGTTCGTGCGAGCTCGACGAGCTCGCCTTCAGCCGACAGGTCGAAGCGAACGATGACGTCGCCGTACCTCGCGAAGAAGGCGTCTCCGAACACCTCGACCTGGAACACGGTGTCGGCTGTCGTGCGGGTCCGGACGTTTCCCGTCGATCGATCGACGACCATCAGCTTGCGGCCGGTGCCGAACGCGACGTGGGATCGACTGACGGCCAGAGGTGTGCACGGGTCGTCGTATTGGATGCCGCGAAGGAGAGCGATCTTCCGAGGAGGCGGAGGTTCGGCGAAGCAAGTACCGACCGCGTCCACCTCTCCCTGTCCCTCGGCATACTCGACCACGAGGGAGAATTGATCCGAGATGCCGGGCTTCACCGCCGCCACGCGCCCGGGCTGTCCTCCGAAACCGATCACGTCCTTGCCGACGAGGGATTTTGGAGAGAAGGGCCGAGATGCGGTCGTGCTCTCGTAGCGATCGAACTCTTGCCAGGACCGATAGGTGTCGAAGCCCACGTACTCCCGTCGCCACAGGTCGGTGTGGATCTGCGCGATGCAGCGGGTTCCGTCGCGGGGCCAGGTGGTGAAGCGGACGGGCTGAGACTTTGCCCACTTGTCGAGAGGAACGAGGACGAGCAGGAGCGAGGCGGGCGTGATTGCGACGACGAGGGTGAGAGCGACGACGAGCCACACGGTGGTGGACCGTGCGGCGCGTGCGCGACGGCGCACGGCTGCGTCGAGGTGGTCGAGGGACTGAACGACGTGTTGGTGCGTGCGCTGGAGCAGGGACTGGGGCACGACGTTGTCGGTGGCGCAGTGCTGGCACCGCGCGACGCCGTGGTTTGCGGCCGGGAGGGGCGCACCGCAGAGGAAGCAGGAGGCAGGTTCTCCGGGGGCTTCGGGGGGCTGGGCGGTGCAAGCTCTCCGAAGCAGGATGTGCTTGACGGTGAGCACCACGACGCCGAGGGCGAGGACGAGAAGCGCAACGCCGACGGTCAAGGAGAAGGCGGCGGTGCCGATGTCCCGGCCATAGCTCTTGCGGATGAGCCACGACACGATGGCGGCAGCTGCGGCGAGGGGGAACGAGGCCCACAACAGAGAGACAAGATGCCAGATGCCTCCCGCACTGGCCTTCCGGCGCAGGAAGGAGAACTGGCGCTGACGCTGGTCCAGGGAACCGACGACGGCGGCTGCCTCGCGAATTTTTTGGGCGTCCGAAGGAGAAGGGGGGCCGCAGTAACGGCAGTGACGGCACAGAATGCCGTCGGGGCTCAGCAGCGACACCCTGACGGGAGCGCCGCAACGGGGACATTGGACCGCGTGCATGGTGGGGAGGGGCGTTGGCCCGCGAGGGTCAATGTACACGCGGGGCGGACCGGTGCCACGAGCGGATCGCTCCGTGGCTTCACGATAGGGAGGAGCGTTGGGGACGGTGAAGCCGTCCCCGGCAGGAGAGAGGGAGAACTGGGATCGCTGCGGAGTTACTTCTTCTTCGCGGCGACCTTGCCCTTACGATCACCCGAGTGGCCGTGGTAGGTCCGCGTGGGGGCGAACTCACCGAGCTTGTGGCCGACCATGTTCTCCGTGATGAACACGGGAACGAATTTGCGGCCGTTGTGGACCGCGAAGGTCATGCCGACGGCTTCCGGGATGATGGTCGAGCGTCGCGACCAGGTCTTGATGACCTTCTTCTGCTTCTGGTTCGCGACCTCGTTGATCTTCTCGAGCAAGTGCCCGTCGATGAAGAACCCTTTCTTGACTGAGCGGGCCATGAGTTATCCCTTCTTGGACCGATGCTTGACGATCATGCTGTCCGTGCGCTTGTTCTTGCGGGTCTTGAGGCCCTTGCTGAGCTGGCCCCAAGGCGAGCACGGGTGGCGTCCACCGCTGCTGCGGCCTTCGCCGCCGCCCATCGGATGGTCGACGGGGTTCATCGCCACGCCGCGGTTGTGGGGTCGCCGTCCGAGCCAGCGGGTACGTCCGGCCTTGCCGATGACGATGTGAGAGTGGTCGGAGTTGGAGACCTGTCCGATGGTGGCCTTGCAGTCGAGGTGCACCTTGCGCACTTCGCCGGAGGGCAGACGCACCTGGGCGTAGTCGCCGTCCTTGGCCATGAGCTGGGCTGAAGTCCCGGCAGAGCGAACGATCTGTCCGCCCTTGCCCTTCTTCATCTCGATGTTGTGAATGGCAGTGCCCATCGGGATGTGCCGGAGCGTCATGGCGTTGCCGGGCTTGATGTCCGCGTGGCGGCTGGAGATGACGCTGTCGCCGACCTTCAGGCCATCGGGGCATAGGATGTAGCTCTTCTCGCCGTCTGCGTAGTGCAGCAGGGCGATGCGAGCGCTGCGGTTCGGGTCGTACTCGACCGCGGCCACGACAGCGGGCACGCCGATCTTGCCACGACGAAAGTCGATGGTGCGGAAACGCCGCTTGTGGCCTCCGCCACGGAAGCGGGAGGTGATTCGTCCGTAATTGTTACGCCCACCCGTAGAGACCTTGCCCGTAGTCAGAGACCGCTCGGGCTCTGTCTTGGTGATCTCCCGGAAGTCGCTCGAGGTGTAAAAGCGCCTCGCGGGGGACGTGGGCTTGTATGTCTTGATGCCCATGGGAAGCTACCTTCCTGCCTACTCCGAGGCGTCGAAGAACGGGATCTCGTCGCCCTCTTTCAAGGTGACGATAGCCTTCTTCCAGTTCTGCAGCCTTGCATGCCCGCGACCCATCCGTCGCTCTTTTCCGCGCACGACCATCGTATTCACGTCGGTCACGGTCACTTCGAAGAGCTTCTGGATGGCATCCCGGATTTGAATCTTGTTCGCCTTGCGGGCGACCTTGAAGATGACCTTGTTCTCCCCGCGCACGCGCGTGGCTTTCTCGGTCAGGATGATCGGTTTGTCGATGGTCTGCTCGGGGGTCATGACGCCTCTCCTTGCGTCTTGTTCGCGAGGCAGCGGGCCTCGAGAGCCTTGACCGCGTCGCGGCTCACCACGAGGTGATCGTGGCGGAGCAGGTCGTAGACGTTGACGCCCTCGGGGGGGAGGAACTGCGCCTTCTGCAGGTTCCTGACCGAGAGGCGGAGCTTCTCGTTGTCCTTGCTATCCACCAGCAAGGCCTTCTTGTCGGCTTGCAGGGTGGTGAGGGTCTCGACCATCTTCTTGGTCTTGACCTCTTCGATGGCGAAGGAGTCGACGACGATGAGGCGTCCCTCCTTGCAGAACAGAGACAGAGCGCACTTCAGAGCGCCCAAACGCACTTTGCGAGGTGGCTTGTAGCCCCAGTCCTTGGGCTGGGGGGGATGGGCCCGGCCGCCACCCACGAAGATGGGTGCGCGGATGGAGCCGTGACGCGCACGGCCCGTGCCCTTCTGCCGGTAGATCTTCTTCGAAGAGCCGCGAACACCCGAGCGCTCCTTGGCAGCTGCGGTCCCGGACCGGCGCGACGCCAGCTGGGCCTTGACCACCTCGTAGAACAGGTGCTCCTTGACTTCCGTGTCGAAGACCTCGTCGCTCAGCTCGAGCGAGCCAACCTTCTCATGTGCGAGATTGTAGACATCCACTGTCGGCATGGCGTCCTCCCGCGGCTACGACTTGATCTCGACGTCGACACCAGCCGAAAGGTCCAGCTTCATCAACGCATCGAGGGTCTGTTGAGTGGGATCGAGAATGTCGAGGAGGCGCTTGTGGGTGCGGATCTCGAATTGCTCCCGGGACTTCTTGTCCGCATGGGGGCTCCGCAGCACAGTGTAGCGCCGGATTTCGGTGGGGAGGGGAATGGGTCCAGCCACGCGCGCACCCGTCCTCTTGGCCGTCTCCACGATGTCGGACGTGGACTTGTCCAGGAGCTGGTGATCGAACGCGCGAAGGCGGATCCGAATCTTCGTTGTGTCAGCCATGGATCTGTTCCTACTCCACGATCTTGGTCACGATGCCGGCGCCGACGGTGCGTCCACCCTCACGGATGGCGAATCGCATCTGCTCCTCGAGCGCGACCGGGGTGATGAGCTCGATGCTCATGGTGATGTTGTCACCCGGCATGACCATCTTCACGCCATCGGGCAGCATGCACGAGCCGGTCACGTCCGTGGTCCGGATGTAGAACTGCGGGCGGTAGTTGGTGAAGAACGGCGTGTGACGGCCGCCCTCTTCCTTCTTGAGCACGTAGACCTCACCCTCGAACTTGCGGTGCGGGGTGATGCTTCCAGGCTTCGCGAGCACCTGGCCGCGCTCGATCTCTTCCTTGCCCACGCCGCGGAGCAAGCAGCCCACGTTGTCGCCCGCCTGCCCGCGATCGAGCAGCTTGCGGAACATCTCCACGCCCGTCACCACCGTGGTGCGCGTGTCCGCGAACCCGATGATCTCCACCGGCTCGTTGACCTTGACCACGCCACGCTCGATGCGGCCCGTCGCCACCGTCCCGCGTCCCTTGATGCTGAACACGTCCTCGACCGCCATCAAAAACGGCTTGTCGACGTCGCGCAGGGGCTCGGGAATGTACGTGTCGAGCGCGTTCAGAAGCTCCGTGACCTTGCCTTCCCACTTCGCGTCGCCGTTGAGAGCCGGCAGCGCCGCGCCCTTGATCACCGGCGCGTTGTCACCGTCGAACTTGTACTTGCTGAGCAGCTCGCGCACTTCCATCTCGACGAGCTCGAGCATCTCCTCGTCCTCGACCAGGTCGCACATGTTCAAGAACACGACGATGTGGTTGAGGCCCACCTGGCGGGCGAGCAGCACGTGCTCACGCGTCTGGGGCATGACCGAGTCCACAGCGCTCACGCACAGGATCGAGCCGTCCATCTGGGCGGCCCCCGTGATCATGTTCTTGATGTAGTCGGCGTGTCCGGGGCAGTCGACGTGCGCGTAGTGACGGTTGTCCGTCTCGTACTCCACGTGCGCAACCGCGATGGTGATGGTCTTGGACTCGTCACGGACCGTGCCGCCCTTGGCGATGTCGGCGTACGACTTGACCTTGGCCTTCTGGGACCGCGCCTGCACCTTCAAGATGGCCGCGGTGAGCGTGGTCTT
>CAZAWR010000041.1:0-75270 GCA_964488865.1 uncultured Polyangiaceae bacterium
TCGATGGCGCCTTCGTCTCCTGCTTCGGGTCGACGGTCTTGGCTGGCGGCTTGGGTGGCGGCTTGGCTGGCGGCTTGGGTGGCGGCTTGGGTGGCGGCTTGGGAGGTGCGGGAGGCGCCGGTCGATCCAGCGATGGGACGCTCGGCTCGATGTCGTCCAGGTCCAGGGTGAGGATGGTCTCGTCCCATCCCTTGTCGACGGTTCGCAACCCGGGATCCGCGCGCGGAGGGGTGGGCGCAGCGGGCTTGGCCTGGCCCTCGGAGCGAGGGTAACCGACTTGCGATTCCGGCGCCTCGTCGTCCGAGAACAGCACCATGGACAGGTCGATGGTGACCGGCGATTCGAGCTCCTCGGACACTTGCCACGGGTCGTCCGCTTGGCTGGATTCTCGCCATCCCCCACCGCTCGGGGAGCTTGTTGGCGTGGTGGTGGCGACCGCCGGGGGGCGCTCCGTCAAGCCGGGGGCCGTGGTGATGTCCCCGAACAGTCCCTGCAAGTAGTTTGCGACATGTCCGCGCGTGGGGAACGAGCGCGACGCCTGCAGGTAGGTTTCGATCGCGTCGCGCAACTCGAGCGCGCTCTGGAAGCGTTCGTTCGGCTTCCGCGCCATCGCCTTCATCACGAGCGCCGAGAGGTTTTCGGGCACCCAGGGGCACGTGGCGTGGGGGGGCTCGGGTACGAAGTCGAGGATTTGCCGAAGCAGCGCGAGCTCATTGGCGCCACGGAAAGGGCGGCGACCCGTCAGCAGCTCGTAGAGCACGACCCCCGCCGAGTAGACGTCGATGCGCGGGTGCGGCGCGCGGCCTTCGATGGCTCCCTCAATCTGTTCCGGCGCCATGTAGGCGTGCTTGCCCTTGAGCACGCCGGCGCGGGTCTTCGAGGCCATGTTCGAAGCCTTGGCAATGCCGAAGTCCAGCACCTTGGTGTCCCCTGCGAAGGAGACCATGATGTTCTCAGGGCTCACGTCCCGATGGACGATCGGCATCGGCTTGCCGTCGTCCCCCACCATGGTGTGAGCGTGGTGCAGACCGTCGCAGGCAGAGGCGACGATTCGCAGGACGAACCACGGGGGCGGGGCGCGGTGGGAGCGTTTGACCTCGCGCTGGACGTGCCGCAGCGTGCGTCCGGCGATGTACTCCATGGCGATGAAGTAGGAGCCGTGCGACTCGCCGAGGTCGAAGATGTTGACCACGTTGGGGTGCTGGATTCGCGAGGCCAGGAGGGCTTCGTCGATGAACATGCGAACGAACTCAGGGTCGTCGGCGAGGTGAGGCAGGATCGTCTTGACCACCACGGTCTTCTGGAACCCACCTACTCCGTCCACTCTCGCGAGCCAGACGTTGGCCATGCCGCCCGACGCCAACCGCGTGAGCAGCGAGTAGCGCCCTACTTTCGTTCCTTCTGCGATCCCGGTCGTCATGGATGGAAGCTGGTTCTCACGTCACGGAAGACCTCTTGGCTTGGAGACAGGCCCCCGCTCCAGATCGCTCTCGAGCTGAGCGAGGGCGTCGATGAGACAGGTCTTGCTCATCGACGCGGGAACTCTCATGACCGAAGCGCTCGATGCCGCATTGCGCCAGGGTTCGGTGTCCTCTCCGTCTTGATCTCCACAGACCAAGACGAGGTCGGAGGTGCTCGCCAGGCGCTCGAACCACGGCATGTGATCCGCGGAGCGCGGCACGCAGGCGATGGAAAGAAGCCCTCCCGAGCGAGGTCGGACGCGCGCCATGGAGGTGCCATCCGGGCCCACGGACATCCAGGCCGGTCCGCTGTCGAGCTCCTTGGCCAAGGTCTTGATGTTCTCGATGACCTCGTGGGTTCCCACGCGCGGGTCGAGGGCGACCACGACGCGCAGCCCACCTGAGAAGCGCAGCATCAGCTGCTGGAACCAAGCGAGCCGCGCGACCGTGAAGGCAGGCATGCCCTGCCGAGACCCGCCCGAAGCACGTAGCCGGCCGGTGAACCCGAGCCAGGCTGCCGCGAGGCGGAGCTTGATGGGCGCCAGGGCCATGTTGCCCATCAACTCCCGAACCGTCGCGCCTTCCCGCGCCGCCAACACTGCCATCACGAGGTCTGACCCGCAGCCCATGGGGTCCGTCGGAAACTCGTGCGGATCCTGCAGTCTCATCGTGAAGTCGTCCCCTGGGTAGCCCGCGGAGAAACGCTCGTACTCGTCCTCGAGACGAACCGCCTCCATGATCAGCGGGGACGCCGACATCGGTTGCATCTCTGCAACCTCCGTCTCGATCATGTTGAAGGCGAACCACCCCGACGCCAACCCCAGCATCGCGACCACAGCTTCGGGGCCTGACAGGTGCTGGTAGCGCGCCCCCACGATGCGCCCTTCGCGGAACGTGCACTCACTCGTGCGCGCGTCGGTCTCGCTGCAAACCAGCACACCTGAGTGGCGTCCCAACTCGAACAACTGCAGCACGGAGGCCAGAGACATCCGGGCGATGTTTCCGGCGAGGGCACACGTATCCTCCGTCAGCGCTTCGCTGAGAAGTCCACACCGGTTGTGGGTCCCGCCTCTGGTCATCCCGATGCTTCTGATGGGTCACCCCAGATTGACGCAAACGACGTTATCAGCCTGTGCGGATTGCGCAAGCCAGGGCAGTCTACCGTCGAACCAAAGGCGCATTGAGTCACCAATATCGGGAGAGTGGGTGCGATCCGATTGAGTCCTCGTGTGCTCGCAGACGATGTCTTGCGTTCTCGTTGCGCGTGGACGCGCGAGCTGAGAATTCATGGCAACGACGCGCAGGATGGAAGGGGCAGCTGAACGATAGGAACCTGGAGTCAAGCCAGGTGCGTGCAGCTGCCTAGATCGGGGTAATCTCCCCCCAACCGAAGCGCCCCACGTAGGCCTCCCACACGCCAGGGCACCTTGCCGCCTCCGCGCATCGCTCACACGGCGGGCCCTTCACGCGGAGGAACCGATCCTTGAATGTCCGGTCCGTGAGGTAGTAGCCCCCCACCGCCGATGCGCTCACGGTGCGCCGCAGATCGGAGATGACCGATTCCTCCGTTCCCGCCCGAAGCGCGTCCAGCGACCCCTGCTCGCGCGCACGACCCCGGCGCAGAAGAGACAAGGCCGTCGTCGCGCGCCGCTTTCCACGCTCCCACCAAGCCGATGGTCCGCTGCCGCCGAACCTCGCCGTCAGCGCGCGCGCCCGCCCCATGATTGCCCGTGCCCGCTTCGGTCGCTCCGTGTTGGACGCGGGATTGAGCACTTCCAGACCCGACAACCCCGTGGACCCCGTCGGCTCGTATTGCTCGAACGTCTCGAGCTCGCCCCCGATCCCGTGGGGCAGCCGACGAAGGACGCATGGCGGCATGTCCACCACGCGCACCCGCCGAATCGCATCGGTGTCGAGCTCCGCGCACAGCGCCTCGAAGGCCAGCACGACGCCGTCGTAATGCGGCAGCAGCGCGCCCGCGTGCTTCGCCCCCAGCCCCTTCGCCATCATCACGTTGAAGACCATCTCCTGCACCTCCAGCCCTCGCAGCATGTCGTGCAGGGCGCGAAGGTGCGGCAGGTTCCGGCGATTGAGCACGGTGCTCGTGTGGACGCGAAGAGGGAGGGTGCGTGACAGGCGCGTGCAGCGCGCCAGACCCGCGCGAGTCTGTAGGAACGAGCCTGGTGCGCGCGTGAGCCCGTCGTGCACCTTGGCGGTGTGACCGTGGATGGAGACGGTGATCCGGTTGAGGCCTCTGTCCACCAAGTCCTCGAGGTAGCCGGGGTACGCGAGCCTGCGACCGTTGGAGATGAGGCCGATCGTTCGGAATCCGGAGTCCTTGGCCCAGGACACGTACAGGGGAAGGTCGGGGCAGAGCGTTGGCTCGCCGCTGGTGAACAGGATCTCCGACGTGTCCGGATGGTCGACGATCATGCGGCGCACGTGGTCGCGGGGTTGCGCGCCCACGTGGTCGGCGCGGCCCTGGCGGTCCGCTTCCATGCAGAAGAGGCAGTTGTTGTTGCAGATGCGGCCCACGAGTACGTGAAGCACGTCAGGACTCCCGGATGGGGCGCAAGGTGTCGAGCCCGAACCGCACCGCGTACGGCCGGGGCACGCCGAGGCAGTGCGGGGTCAGGGCGCAGTCCTCGCACGTGGCGGGCTTGACCCATGGACGTCCCTGATCGAGATCGCCTGTCTCGTGCGCGAGCACCACCGGGCGGTGGGAACCGCGGTCCCTGTCTTCGGGGGGCAACAGACAGGCGGGCACGGAGGCGTGCGTCGAGGCGCGCAATGACTGCACCGCAACCCCCACGCGCTGCGCCATCGCGGCCACGTCATGCAACCGCCGCACGAGGTCGGGGTAGGCGACGAGAAGCTCCGCCGCCTCGGGCCTGGATGGCGGACAGATCAAGGTCGAGAAGTGCCAGTCGATCGTGTCGCCCACGGGCAGGACCGTCGGCCAGGCGCGTGCGTAGTCGTCGAGATGGCCGATGTTGATCGCGCTGACGACGCAGTTGACGGTCACGCGATGGCCTGCGTCGAAGAGGCGTCGTACGCCACGCAGGGCGAGGGGCAGCTGACCAGACGTTCCCGTGCAGCGGTCGTAGAGGTCGGGGTCGAGCGCGTGGAGCGACACGAAAAAGGACAGATGCGGGCGAGGCGTGATGACGCCTGGGTCAATCTTGGAGCCGAGCAAGACCGCGTTGGTTTGCACCTGCACGCTGGAGATGCCTTCGCGTGTCGCGGCCGTCTCGACCTCACGCAAGAACGAAGGCCGCAGGGTGGGCTCGCCACCGGTCAAGCTGAGCATGGCCCCGGGGAACGCGTCCGGCACCGCTTGGAGCAGCGAGTGCATCACGGACGCCGACGGCGTGTCATGCTCCGGTGCGGTGCAGAACGGACATCGCTGGTTGCAGTGGGACGTGGTCCGCACGAGCACTTCCGTGATGGCGGTATCGCCGGCGTGGGATCGTTCCACCGTGCAGAAGGGGAACAGGCGCAGGAAGCGTTCGGCGGGCGGCGTGGCGCGGTCGAACACGCCCGCGGCGCCGTCGAGGTTTGTAGGCAACTTGCCTTCGATCCGCTGGAGTGCGGCGACCAGCTTGTCGAGACCTTGCCTTTCCGTGGGATCGAGCTCGTCCCGACCTTGGTAGCCGATGGAGAATCGCCGTGTCTGGGCGTAGCACCGGTCGCCGGCTTTGCGAGAGCGGATCTCGACCGTGAGCACGCGGCCCGGGTGCAGGGCGAGGTCCACGCTCAAGACTCGCTGGGTGAGGACCATGTCCCGGGCTGGCAAGCGCATCCGCAGCAGGATCTGGTGCAGCTGATCGAGCCAGGAGGTTCGCGAGGTGGGGTCGGTCACGATGGTGTCCGGATCGTAGCACGGACCTCCGGCTCATCCGAACACGGCGGTCTTGTTCCCGTAGACCAGGATGTCGTGCTGAATGTGGTGCCAGACGGCGCGCGACAGCACGACTTTTTCGAGGTCCTGGCCCTTCCGGATCAGGTCTCGCACCCCGTCCTTGTGGCTGATCCGCACGACGTCCTGCTCGATGATCGGCCCGGCGTCCAGCTCTGCGGTGACGTAGTGGCTCGTGGCGCCGATGAGCTTCACGCCCCGTTCGTGAGCCGCGTGGTAGGGCTTCGCTCCGGCGAAAGCCGGCAGGAACGAGTGGTGGATGTTGATGATCCGGTTCGGGTAGCGACGCACGAAGTCGTCGCTGACGATTTGCATGTACCTTGCGAGCACGATCAGATCGACCTGGTGCTCGTCCATCAATGCGATCTGCTTGGCTTCCGCTTCCGCCTTCGTGTCCGCGTCGACCGGGATGCAGGCGAAGGGGATACCGAAGCGTTCGGCCACGGGCGCGAGGGTCGGGTGGTTGCTCACGATGATGGGGATGGTGGCATTCCATTCGCCGCTGCTGACGTGGGCCAGGATGTCGTGCAAGCAGTGGCCCTGCTTGGAGACGAAGATGGCCATCCGGGGCACGACGTCGGAGAAGTGCAAGCTCCACGTCATGCGGAAGCGATCGGCGATCGGCTGGAACTTTTCGGCGACCCGCTCGGGCGGGATCCAGAAGCCGTCGAGCTCCCAGGTGAGCTTCATGAGGAACACCCCGCCCTGGTGATCGACGTGCTGGTCGAGGTGGACGATGTTCCCGTTGTTGGCGTGAATGAAGCCCGTGGTGTTGGCGACGAGCCCGGTCTGGTCAGGACACGAGATGAGCAGGACCGCGGTGGAGGGCGTGGGCTTCGGAGGCATGGTCGGAGGGTACCACCGCGAACGACGCATCGGCGGAGTTGGCCGCAGATTCCGCAGAGAACCGCAGATGGTTTCGTTGCTTGTGCGGAGGTGGGTAGCTGCGTGGCGATGGGTTGTGCGTCCGGAGCGACCCATGCTGACCCGCCTCGTGGGAAGGTGGACCACCCACCTGATGGGTGGCATTCGAGAAGCAAGATTCAGACGTTACTCTCTCCGCCCGGCGCTTCGCTCCGGATCAGGAAAATCGACCCCCGCCTCGCGGTGACTTGCGCTATGTTGACGATTGCTCTTCGTGGGTTCGGAGAGCCGTCATGGGGCTAGGATGGGCTACCCGCTCGCATACGCCTATCTGATCGCGTTCGTCGGCATGACCGTGCTGGCGACCATGCTGGCGGTGTCCGCTTCTCCCGAGAAGAATCGCTGGCTCCGGGCGTCCCTGGTCGCGCTGCTCGCCGGTTGGAACCTGGCAGACTTTCTCTCGAGCCTTGCCGTCTCCTCGAGCCAGCTTTGGGCCCTCGCCCGTGTGTTCGCGCCTGTCTGGGCGGCGGTGCCTTACGCGCTTCTACTGACCGTTCTCCTGCACACCCGGTGGCCTCGCTGGACCCAGCCGCTCTGGGTTCGCACCCTCTTGTCGCTTCCTGGCCTCGTCTGCGTCTACCTCGTTCACGCGGGCTTGCTCTATCAAGAGTTTCTACCGGCCGGCGTCAGCGGCTCGTACTTCCAGTCCCGATCGACCTCCTGGCAGGCCTTCGTCATGGGCTACGTTCTGACCTATGCTGCCCTGAGCGTCGCCGTGTTGCTGGGTGCCGCGCGGCAAGAAGCCAACCCACAGTTCCGCGCTACCGGCATGGTCCTGCTGCGCGCTCTGGCCCCCGCCGCTGGCGTGGGCGTCCTCACCAACGGGTCCCTTTCCCCCTTCGGCATCGACTTCCCCTACCTCGGCTCGATCCTTTGCAGCATCGTCGCCGCCATCGTTGGCATCGGCACGCTCAAGCGAGACTTGTTCACGACCACCTCGCAATTCCACCGGGAGTTCGAGGCCGCGCGCAACGAATTGAGCCGTCGCGACGAGGTGCTGTCTGCGCTGCCGCTCGGGGTGGCCATCATGGAGCCGGACTCTCGGCAGGTTCTGTACGCCAACGAGCTGTTTCGATCTCTGAGCTCGCTGGGGGCCGAGGGGCTCTCCTCGACCTTCCGGTCCGCGTTCCACGGCACCTCCAAGTGCGACCCCAGCGCGCCTTGCGAGCTCGCCGTCACGGCGGACGGAAGGCAGTACTCGCTGCTGCTCACTCGTCACGGGGTGCACTACGCCGGGCGGCCTCTCGACCTGCTCATCCTCCGCGACGTGACCGCCACCCGCAAGCTCGAGCACGAGGTCGCGAAGCAGCGAGAGAGCCTCACCCACGTGCAGCAGATGGAAGCGGTCGGCAGGCTTTCCGCGGGGATAGCCCATGACTTCAACAACCAACTCTCGGTCATCGTCACGAACGCGTCGGCGATGCTGGAGACCTCCGCCGGGGAAGACCGGCACAGGACGGACCTCGAGGAGATCATCAGCGCGGTGGAGCGCGGCCGGCGGTTGACCTCGCAATTGCTGGCGTTCGCTCGAAAGCAGGCGCCGAGGCCCGAGGTGGTGGACGTCAACGACGTACTGCGCCATTTGGAGCGCGTGCTGCAGCGGCTGGTGGGCTCGAGCATCGTGCTGGCCGTGCGGCCGGCGACGCTTCCTGCGCTCGTGCGCATCGATCGCTTTCAGCTCGAGCAGGTGGTCTTGGCGCTGGCCACGAATGCCGCCGATGCGATGCCTGAGGGGGGAACGCTGACGTTCGAGGTGTTTCAAGCCGCTCGCAGCGAGGTGGTGGTCAGCGTGCGGGACACCGGGTGCGGCATCGCCCCCGAGATCATCGACCATGTTTTCGAGCCCTTCTTTTCCACGAAGGGCAAGGCCGGGACAGGGCTCGGGCTCGCCAGCGCGTACAGCTACACCCGGTCTGCCGGCGCCCACATCGAGGTCCAATCCCGGGTGGGCGAAGGGACCGAGTTCATCCTCCGCTTCCCCGCGGTCGCGATCGACACCACGTCGGTGCGCGAAGAGGCGGTGGACGCCACCCCGCAGCCTGCCGCGAGCGCGATTACCGTCCTGCTCGTCGACGACGAGGACGGCGTGCGCCGCGGATTCTCTCGACTGCTCCGGCGTCGCGGGTATCGCGTTCTCGAGGCTTCCAGCGCACGCGAGGCGATGGCCTTGTTCGACGACGGGCCGATCGACATCCTGGTCACGGACATCGCGATGCCGGACACGGACGGGCGAGAGCTTGCGGCGGAGTTGCGCGAGAAAAGAAGGGATCTTCCCGTCGTCTTCATCTCCGGCCAGTTTCGCGAGCCGGACATCCCTCAGGACCATGCCGTGGCCTTTCTCGCGAAACCGTTCGCGCCCGAGGACCTTTGCGCGAAGCTCGAGGACCTCGTGGCCGCCGACACTCAACGGACCCGGTTCACCCAGTCCGTGCGGGCCAGCGCATCCTGCACCGTTCGCACCTCGTCCGCGTCGCGGTAGAACACGAGCTGTCGTTCCACCCGATCCCTCGCGAACCGAGACCCGACGTTGACGATGCCTTCCGTCACGTCCACGCGTTCGCCCTTCTCGATCGCCCGAAGCCGGTCTGATCCCGACCTGACCGTACGCGTCACCTCCACGGCCTGGTCGAGCGTCTCCGCCAGCTTGCCTCCTCCAGGAACGATCCCGGTGAGCACTTGCAGGTACGAGAGGTAGTCGTCGTTGCCGCTCCACAGGTCGATCGCCTTGCGGAAAATCGCGGACGCCGGCACGCCCGTCAGAGCATCCAGGACTGTCAAGAGCGACCCGATTTGCTGCAGCTGCTGCGCCGACCTGGCCTTCTGCCACGCGGCGAACTCTTGGCTCGAACGGATCTGGTCGAGCAGCGTGCGTCCTGTCGCCACCAGCGCGTCGTGCTTGTCTTTCTCCTCGGGGAACGTAGCAGTCCGAAGGGGCGAGCTCGCGGTCTCCTCGACGACCGACAGCAGCACTTTCCGCACGTTGGCTGCCAAGCTCCCGGAGTTTGCGTCGGTCGCGCGCACGGTAAACCCCACGGCCACCACCGCCGATTCGATGCGTTCGAGCCGACCGCGATCGTCTTCGAGTCGCTCGAGCAGAAGGAGCAGCACGCGTTCGTAGTCCCGGGCGGAGACCTGGTAGGGCAGGGCGAACGGGGGCGGCCCCTGCGCAAGCTCTCCGACCTGCAGCACGACTTCGAACTGCTCCTCGCGCGTGCGGTCGATGGTGCTGCGGACTTGCTGCAGCTGACTCAGCAGCGACGTCAGCGCGCCGTCGAGCCGTCGGATTTCGTCGTAGTCCTTGTGGATGTGCTGCCGGGCGTGCTTCCAGGCGACGGTGGCCTTCTCGCGGTCCGCTTCGGACATGTCCGCCGAAAAGGTCAGACGTTCGGGGACGTACCGTTGGAAGGTGAATCGCTGACCCTCGACGTCCGCGGTGATGTGGAAGGGCACCTCGCGGGACTGGAGCGCGTCGAGGGCGACGATGCCTTTTCCGGCGAGTACGCCGTAGGCGTCGAAGGTTCGTTGCTCGGAGCGGGCCTGCATGTCCTGGTAGGCGCGAGCGTAGTGCTCGTAGGCGCCGTGGACCCACTGCTGGCCGTGCAGGTGGGCCAGCGGGGTCTCGGGTTGGCGTGGCTGGCACCCCGAGAGCGCGAAGGGGACCGCCGAGAGGGCGTGCAGAAAGGGCCTTCGACCGGTTCGCATCACAGCACGGTGATCCCTGTGAATCCTGCGAAGGCTCCCGTCACGTCGGCGGCCTCGGCGGAGGCGTTGCCCGGCGACCCGGATTGACCGGAAGCTCCGGGGTTGCCCGTCGAGCCGTCGCTGCCCGACGAGCCCATGGTTCCTTGCCCAAGACCGGTGCCCCCTGATCCGCCGCGGCCGGCGGAGCCGCCCTGCCCGGCGAGACCGCCGGGGCCCCCCGTGACGTCGAGCCGGATGAGCTGTGCCAGCTCCCCGAAGCGTGCGTCGAAGGTGAGCCGGATGTCACCGCCGCTGCCGCCGTTGCCGCCATTGCCGCCGTTGCCGCCGGGACCGCCGTTGCCCCCGTTGCCTCCTGGGTTGCCGTTGCCGCCTCGTCCGCCCGGGCCGCCGTTGCCACCAGACCCTCCCGGCCCACCCGCTCCCCCCGCCGCGCTGATCGTGATCGGGTTCTCCGGATGGAAGAGCAGGAAGTCGTCCGCTCCCCCCGAGAGACGAACCGCCACCAACCGCTCGTAGAAGGCCGTGCTCACGAAGGTGGCGACCACGTCGATGCGCGGACCATTGCCGCCCGCGCTCCCGCTGCCTCCCGGTGAGCCGGGACCACCGTCGGTGCCGTCACCTCCCCCACTGCTGTCGCTGCCATAGGACCCCTCGCGGCCTTCGGGCCCCGCGCTGCCGGCCATGCCCGTGCCCCCGGGGTTCGCGCTCGCTCCCCCGCCGCGGATGCACGCATAGTCCGGCTTGAAGCTCATCTTGAAGGTGAACTTGTCTGGTCGGCGACGGTACGCCGTGGTCAGCTCGAACTCCGTGGACAGGGTCGTGAGGAGGTTCGGGTCCGGTGAGAACCAGCCTTCGTCGTCGAAGCTTCCCTGGGGGCTGTGAAACGCGAAGTCGGTGAAGTCGAGGCGGTCGTTCTTGTTGGCGTCACGTCCTTGCCACGTCTCGAACGATCGGGCTTGCCCCTCGCCCTCGAGCACGACGTCGGCGAACACCGCCATCTGCACGGACTCCCGCGGGCAAATCGTCTTCTGGTCCTTGCGGATGTCGATGCTCATGGACTTCACCTCGGCCTTGGAGAGGTCGACGGTGTTGGTCCCGGCCAGGGTCTTGAGAAAAGAGCAACCGGAGCCGAGCGACAGCACGAGTAAGCCGGCCCATGCGAAGGGCAAAGCACGCCGAATCATGCGCGTTTCGTAGCCACCGCTCCAGGGCGGCGTCAATCGGTTCGGGCTGCCCCGATCTTGGGTCCCCCCTCTCCTGCCTTCCCCCCGGGGGCAGCTTCGGACGGCAACCGCATTCGGCAACGTGCATTTGGCGTGGCGGACATGACTGGAGATGGTAGGCCCGAGATCATGCTCGTGCAGCCGGACACCATGCAGATCCAATGGATGAAGAGCGACAATGACTACACGCAGGTGAACGTACGCACGAACGGGAATGAGCGATCGATTGTGCGTTGAGGAGGGTAGCTATCATGAATGGACTCGGTTTCCGTGCGATCGCATGGCTCATTGTGACGGGCGGCCTGCTTTGCGACGGCTGCAGGCAGGATGAGGATGGCAAGCCCGATCCGACCCAACCTGCCCAGGATAGCTCTGAGACCGGAGCCCAGGGCCTCCATGAGTGGGCATGTCCGTCGGGCACCTCCGGCGCCAGAATGGTACTCATCGAGACCCATGACGGCGGCGCATATTGCATCGATGAGCGGGAGACGGCCTACGCGGAGTACAAGCAATTCGTCGACGCGAAGGGTGGAGATACGAGCGGCCAACCTGAGCAATGTACTTCCAACGATTCGTTCGTCCCGGCGCTCGACAACCCGTTCGATTGCCTGCCCGAAGACTGGCAGATCGACACCCATCCGGACCGTGCGGTCAACTGCGTAGACTTCTGTGATGCGTGGTCGTACTGCACGTGGAGCGGAAAACGGCTGTGCGGGATTGTGGGGGCGAACCACGGGATCATCAACGACTTTGACGTCGACGAGTTCGACGAGGTGGGTGCTTCGGCAAAGAGCGAGTGGTTCAATGCATGCAGCCAAGGTGGCACCACGAGATACCCCTATGGCAACGAGTACCAGGCGGGCACGTGCACGGACAAGACCAGAGTCCAGGAGGAGGGGGAGGAGGCTCTCAACGTCCGAAACACTGTCGATAACGAGTGCCACGGGACCGGTGCCCCCTACAACGAGGTTTACGACTTGAGCGGTGGCGTATACGAATGGGGCAACCTGTGCCGTCAGGGTAGCTGCGCGATTCAGGGTGGGTACTACATAGAGAAGAACGCCGAGTACCTCGCGTGCGACGTCAGTCTGGGATCGGCGGCCTGGGGGACGGAACAGTTTGCCACCGGAATCCGCTGCTGTGCCGACGCAGTGGAAGCCCCTCGCACCGAGACCTATCCCTAAGTAGCCGTGCAACAACAACGGACCCCTCTTCTCGAGCCCGAGCCCGAGCCCGAGCCCGATCGGGGATGGAGTCACTTGTTTCTGCGCAGCGCCTAAGCCGATCTGCGCACGTGAGCCTGGCGTTCACGCGCTGTCCACCGCCGGCTCGGCCTACGATTTTTCGTCGAGCGCGCGTGCGACGTCGGCCAGCGAAGCGTTCGCTGTTTGCGCCGCCAGAATGATGGCACGCAGCGCCTCACGAACGCGGCGGGGCGCGACGTCGAGCTGATCCGCGGCACGGAATACGGCGTCTTCGAGCGCACGCACGTTCACGGTGGGGGGCGGCGCGATAGGCGAGGGCACGCCTGCGAGTTCGGCGAGCTGTTGGGCTGCATCAGGGACAAAGGGAGCGAGATAGGCGACGACCTTTGTCCATCGGGCAGGCGAAGGGTGGGTGTATCCCGCCTCCCACCGCGCCACAGTCTTCTCGGCGACGCCCACGGCCTGGGCGATATGGCGCTGCTTCAGGCGCGCCCTGAGCCGCGCCTTGACCAACGCCTCCGACGCGCGGGTGGCACGTCGTTCCAACTTGACCCACATGCGCCGTCGTCCGCCAGAAACCATTTTGGGGTTACAGCCTACCAGATCTTGAGGTGAAGCGCCACAAATTGGGAGGTCAATGGCCCAGTCATAGAGCCAAGTCCAAATAGTTTGTGGTGTGAATATACCAAGACTTAACGCCTGTACACAACGAGTGGTATGTATATGGCTCAGCACGGTAGAACACTGACATGTGTTGGGCTACCACGATCCCAACGCGATGGGAGAAGACATCTAGCCTGGGCTTTTTGTGGATCATTTCCATGGCTCGATGACAGGCGCGTCCCTCGGCCCCGGCCACACAGGGCCCATCATTCCTTCCTTCCGTGATCCCAGTTCCTCTCCTAGACTCCCGGCCGTGGCTCCCCCGCGCGTGGTGCTCGTCACCAAGCACACCAGCTATCGCGAGTTCGTCGAGCGGCGACGCGATGACGAGACGCTCCGTCTGTTGCTCGATCGGGACGTCACGGTCGCCGATATCAAGGCCGCGCACGAGGAGCACGAGTGCACGTTGCGGCAGGTCGAGACCGCTCTGCACGAGCTCGGGGCGCGTATCCAGGTGGTGAGCATTCCGCACCAGCCGTTCTCCGTGCGGGGGGTCGCGCTGGTCGTCACCGTGGGGGGCGACGGCACCCTGCTCGCCGCGTCCCACCAGTGCGATGCGCACACCCCGGTGCTCGGGGTCAACAGCGCCCCGTCTACGTCCGTGGGGTTCTTCTGTGGGCTCAAGCCTGGGAGGCGTTTGCGGTCGAGCCTCGAGAAGGCTTTGGAAGGGACCCTTCCGAGCATGGCTCTCGCGAGGATGGAGGTCCGCTTGAACCGGCGGCTCATCTCTCGGCGCGTCCTGAACGAGGCGCTGTTCTGTCACGCGTCGCCGGCAGCGACGTCGCGTTACATCGCGCAGGTGGGCAGCGAAGTGGAGAACCACAAGTCCAGCGGGTTCTGGATCGGTCCGGCGGCGGGGTCCACCGCCGCGCAGCACTCTGCGGGGGGCAAGATCCTGCCGATGGCCTCGAAACGCCTACAATTTGTGGTGCGCGAGCCCTACACGTTGACGGGGCGTCTGCGCTTCACCAGAACGCTCGTGCGGGAAGGGGACGCCCTGATCGTCTACAACAAGATGCGGGAGGCGAAGCTGTTTCTCGACGGCCCGCACTACGTGATCGACATCGGGCTGGGAGCACGGCTTCGGTTTTCGCTGTCCCCCGAGTCGCTGCGCGTGCTGGCCATCGGCCCCGATCGCGGGCGGTCGAAGAGCGGGCGGACCCAGCTCGGGGCCTTGCAGGGCTAGCCCAACCGACTGCATGCTGGCATGCGGCTCCGACATCCGCTATGCGTCCGGCATGTCTTCTTCCTGGCGCCCCTCCTCCCGCGTGTCGGTCCTCCTGCTGACCGCCTTCTGCGCCGCTTGCTCATCCTCCAGCGGGGAGAGCGTCGAACCTTCCCCCACCCTGGTCACCGTCGCCCCCAGCACGTTCGGCCAAGGCGTGCTCTGTGGGGACTTTCCCGGCGCATGGAAGTCCTATGTCGCCACCCTCACTGACGTCACCGACCCCGCCAGACCCTTCGTCCTCGCCTCGTCCAACCCCGTGCCCTGCAGCATGCCCGTGTCCTTTTCGTGGGTCATCCCCGGCAACAAGTATGTCGCGGAGATCGACGGCTACGAGCAGAGCAACCTCGTGTCCTACGGGGGCGTTTCGTCGGGCAGTCGGCACATGGTCGATCTTGCGACGGGCCAGGACGTGAAGCCCCGGTGGCAGACCGTGTGCGGCAAGGAGACCGAAGGGGCCGAGAGCGAGCCAACCACCGCGTTCCTGCAGTCCAACGTGGTCGTGCGGGACTGCTCTCCCCTCGTGGACTCGCAGCCCGGAACCACCAAGACGGGCATCACGCTCGACCTGTCGTCGACCCTCGGGAGCCTGTCCTGCGGCGAGGATGCCGGACAAGTGGGCAGCTTCAGCGTCTGGACGGAGGAGATGTCGTTCTCCGACGTGGCGTGCGACGAGGTGCTCTCCTTCGCGCCCGTCGAGGCAGGCAAGACCTATCGGTTCCGCGTCGAGGCGTTCGAAGGTGGCTCGTCGGCCGCGCGCTGGGCGACGTGGTGCGAGGTGCGTGCGCAGGCTGGTGTCGTGCTGCCCGCGATGTGCGACCCCCTCTCGAGCCAGGGAGCGCTGCGCGTGGACATCGCATCGATCCTCACGGCGGCGAACCACGTTTGCTCCGACCAGGACATCGTGTCGTACCGTGCCGTCGTCGTCGGCGGCGCCCTGACCACGGGCGACAAGAGTTGCTCGTCCCCGGCTGTGTTCTCCGGGCTGGAGCCGTCGTCCTACCAGGTGCTGGTCGACGCCTTCGATGCATCGGGGCAAGAGCGCGTGAACGCGTTCTGCGAAGGGACGGTCGAGGTGGGGCTCACGGTGGATGCGAGCTGTCAGGTGAAAGTGGTGCAGTGAGCTGTGGACTTCGGCGGCATTCGCCGGAACCGCAGTCCACAATCATGCGAAGAACCACGATCCGTCGATGATTTCGGGTGGAAGGGGGTCGAAGAACGTTGCCGGGACCGTCATCCCCCTGTCGATGCCGACCGGGCGAGGCTCCTGGCGTCGCGCCGTCAGCGGGCGGATTTCCGCAATCGGTACGTTTCGCCTACACAGCACGATGGTCTCGCCTCGCTCCACCCGCTCGATGTGCCGGGAGAGCTGCGTCTTGGCCTCGGCTATGTTGATCCGGACCATGGTTCCATACTGAACCACGTAGATGGTCATGTCAACCTGGGGACCAGCCCTACGCCCTCTACTCCGTCACGCCTTGCGGCAAGGCGCGGCGTTCGACTTCGCTTCGTGCTAGACCCGCGCCGTCATGAACGCCAAGGTCTTTCTCCGACGCGTGCCCGCCACCGCATCGCCTTCGGACTGGAACGCCGCGACGCGCGCGGCCCTCGAAGCGTCCGGGACCCTCGGGTTTGTTCGCAAGCGGGACCTCATTGCCGTCAAGCTTCATGTCGGGGAGCCGGGGGTCAAAACGTTCCTGCCACCCGAGGTCGCGGCGGGTGTAGTGACCTGCCTGCGATCGCGTGGGGCGCGCCCCTTCCTCACGGACACCTCCGTGCTGTACAGCGGTCCTCGATCCAACGGCGCCGAGCACACGGAGGTCGCCAACCGCCACGGGTTCACCCTCGAACGAACCGGTGCGGTGTTTCTCCCTGCCGACGGCTTGGAGGGCAATCTCGAGCGCATCGTCCCCATCGAGGGCATTCACTACCGCGAAGTGGGGGTCGCCACGACCTTCGCGGATGCCGACGGGGTGGTCGTGCTGTCGCACGCCACGGGTCACCTTGCCGCGGGGTATGGTGGGACGCTCAAGAATCTCGGGATGGGCTGCGCCTCGCGCAAGGGCAAGCTCCTGCAGCACAGTGACACCAAGCCACGCATCCGGCGTCGGAAGTGTGAGGCGTGCGGGGCGTGCGTAGAGTCCTGTCCCGAGGACGCCATCTTGCAGGACGAAGAGGGGATTGCCGCCATCGACGACGCGCGGTGCATCGGGTGTGGCGAGTGCATTGCCCAATGCCGCAGCGACGCCGTGGGGTTCAGCTGGGACAGTGCGTCGGAGAAGTTGCAGGAGAAGATGGCTGAGCACGCGCTTGGGGTCGTCACGGGCGCCAAGGGACGGCTCAGCTACGTGCTCGGTCTGGTGAACCTGACGAAGGACTGCGACTGCATGCATTCCGGGGCTCCGGTGGTGGCGCGGGACATCGGCTTTGCGGTGTCTTCTGACCCGGTTGCGCTCGACCAGGCTGCGTTGGACCTGGTGCGTGCGGTCGAGCACGATTCGCTGGACAAGCTGTCGTATCCGTCGCTGGACGGGACCCTCCAGCTGGCGTACGCGGAGAAGCTCGGGCTGGGGTCGCGGAAGTACGAGCTGGTTGAGGTGTAGAGTCGGAGGCTTACGTCGTAGTCTTCCCGAGATACCGCGCGAACCCCGCCATCACCCGCTGGTGCATGGGCCCCTGGGTCCCCCGGTAGAGTTGCCAAGGCAGCCGGGGCACGAAGTCCCCTACCGCCGCGATGGCCTCTTTTCCCCCCGGCAACACACGGAACTCGAGCCAGCCATCCCCCTCGCGACCCGCTAGCGCGCCCCCCGCCACCGAGAACACGCGTCGACGCGCCCCGTGGCACCGGGGGATCGCTTGCAGATCGAGCAGCTCCGTGCCCGTGAGCGACGACCGGATCAGGAACGAACCATCGTCTCCAATCTCCGTCCGCAGCAGCCATGGGAAGGTGGCTCCCAGCCAAGTGGGATAGGCCAGCGCAAGCCGCGCCGCGTCCCACCCCTTCGGTACCGAAAGACGCTGCAGAGACCGCATGTCCCGGCCCTTGGTGGGCTTGCGACCGACCAGGTCCTGCGGTCGAAGCATCGGAGGCCTCGTGTCGCCTTGCGACCCGCAACGACCCAGCCAGCGCACCGCCGCTGCCCTCACGAGGTCCGCATTCCCTCCAGCTACCTCCAAGACGTCTACCCCGTAAGCGCGCACGATGCGCCCCACCTCGTCCAGAATCGACGAACTCACGCTCGGCCTCTCCGGTGTCACGACCGCCACGTGCCGGATGCCCAAGACTTGCGCGGCTGTCATGAGCCCATCGATCGCGAACGCTTGGGCATCCCGCGCTGTCCCCTGGGCCATGGCGGCCCGAGGTAGCGGCACCGGCAACCCCAGCACGAGCGCCGACGCCCCTTGCAACCCCCGCTCAGCGTCCTCTTGTCGGAACGGCACGAGAGGGTTCACTTCATCCCAGCTCGTCGCCTGCTCGGAGGCGAGTCCCAGGGTTCTCGCGCCCAACTGCTTTGCGACGGAACCCAGCACGCCCGCATCGCGCAAGCCCAGGAAGGCGACCGTGCGGCAACGGTTCACCTGCGAGGCAGCGGAGGTCGTGGGGCAGTCCATGAGTGCTGTTCGCTTGGATGCCGCGTGGGCGCAAGTGGTTCTCGCCACAGGGTGAGGTCAGTCGTCGCGACCCACCATGTCCGGTCCCACGCTCTCGACCAGGCAATCCGACACCGTCCTGAACTCCAGTGAGAAGACGAAACGGTCTGGCGTGTACTCCGCCGGCAAGGGCGCGCCGTCCAGGCTGATGTCCCCGCCCTCGTCCTCCCAGTTCTGGAACACGGCATCGTTCCACGCCGCCGCCGCCTCGAACTGCCCCCACCACGTCGACACGTCGTCCGTCGCCGGGGTCCCCGCCGGCAGCATGTTCTCGAAGACGCGCCGCCGCGCCTCCCGCACCCACGCGGCATCCAGCACGGCCATGTTCAGCTCACCCTCGTACACGAGCCCCCGGTTGTTCTTGTTGCACGACCCCACGCTCAGGAACTTGTCGTCCACGATCAACATCTTCGAGTGGACGTCCATGCCCCCCCATCGCACCTCGGTCTCGTCGAAGCCCCAGCCCACGTCCACGATGTCGAAGGAACGAAGCTGCAGCATCATGTAGCGGTTCGGGAAGCTGGACTTGAAAAGCTGGTGCGACGCATGCGTCCACGCGCACCCGGGGTCGGTCCACTCGTTGACGGGCTTGGTGATCACGATCAGCCGGAGGTTCGGCTTGGCGTTCATCCGCGCCACGATGGCGTCGTTGACCATCGGCATCCGGAAGTACTGGTCCTCGATGAAGATGAACTGCTCGGCCATCGCGATGGCGTTGAACCACGACTCCGCGATCGCGTGCTCCCAGAACGGCTGCGGAAGCGTTGCCGTGACCTGCACCTGGTGGCTTCCTGCCGCTGCAAGGTTGCGCTGCACCGTGAACCCGGTGCTCTTGTCCGCGTAGGCCACGCCGTTCGTGATCTGGTGCGCCCACCGCTTCTGGAAGATGTCCGCCACGTCCTGTGCTGCGGGCCCCTGAACCCGCAAGACGTAGTCCTTGCGCGGTCCGTTCTCCGGCAACGCCTCCTTGTTCATCACCGCCTCGCGCTCCGCCTGCGTCGCGTCGAACAGCATGCGACGGTGATCGAACACTTCGTGCTCACTCGAGTCCCAGTCCACGCGTCGGAAGTTCATGCCGCCCACGTAGGCGACGCTGTGATCCACCACGAGGAACTTCTGGTGATAGGACGCGTGCTGCAGGCTCACGTTGACGGGCCACTCGGTCAAGTCGACGGGGCGGGCGGGGACGTTCGAGTCGATCGAGGATTCCGTTTCGAAGTCGCGGGCCGCGGTCTCCGCATGGTTGTCGCGCACGCGGTCGCCGAAGGTGAACGGGGTGGGCTCGAAGAAGAAGGTCCCCTCGGTCTCGTTCGCCATGCCCATGAACTCGAAGCCGTCGGAGGGCGTTTCCGCGTAGCCCTTGAGCTTGGTGTCGGTGGTCATGAAGTCGAGGATGCTGTCCTGACCCCAGAACTGGCCCACGAGCACGCGCTTGTGCGCCGGGGAGGCCTCGAGGAGCCCGAGGATGGTGTTCTGCCACCGCGCGGTGGGGCTGAGCGTGTGGTGGTTGGCTGGGCGTACGAGCTCGAAGTTGGACTCCCACCACCACGTGGACACGAGGACGTCCTGGGACGCCGCCACGAGGTCCTCGTAGGCTTCTCCCCACGCCTCTTCGCCATCCATGAGCAACTGGATGTCGTTGCCGCGACGCGCCGGGCGACCCTGGGCGGAGAACCACAGGTGTCGCAACCCGAGGTACAGCGAGTGCACCGGCAGCGTCTTGCCGCTGAAGGTGCGCGTGTCGTGGCTGAAGGACACGCCCTGGTCGGACGACCCTGCCGCCAGCGTGAGCTTGGCACCCGTCAGCGTGCCCGTGCCGTCGAAGGCCACCGCGACCTCCAGGCTCCGGTGCTCGGGCGCGGAGAGCCGGATCGCATAGGAACCCGCGGCCTTGAGCGGGACGGTCAGCACGGGACTGCCGCCGTAGGCTACCGTGTTGCCGGACTCGGTGATTTCGATCTCGTAGTCCTGTGCGGGAAGGAACTGAGTCCACAAGTCCATCGGGTAGATCTCGAGCACCGCTTGGGTGTCCGGGGGAAGGGGAGGCGCATCCTCTCCCGCGTCCCCGATCGTTCCGCCTGTGCCGCCTGTACCTCCGCCGGTCCCACCCTCCGCTGTGCCGCCCGTGCCGCCCGTGCCGCCCCCTGCGGCACCACCCGTGCCGCCTGCGGAAGCGTCCGTGCCCCCGTCCGAGGACCCCCCCGAACCGCCTGGTCCAGGTGAGCTGTCGCCCTCATCGCTGCCACAAGCCAACACCGCCCCGAACGCGAGCGAGGCGCTCAACAACGAAAGTGCAACACCCGGAATCCACCTCATCGGACACTCCTTCCCAGGAACAGATCCCGGGCGACCGTTCGGCCGACTTCATCCTACGAGTCGACATCCACTTCGTGCAACCCTGGCCGCCGCTTCACGGCACGAACCCGTTGCGCATGAGGTTTCCCCGCGCTGTGGGCCAGAGCATGCAGTTGTCCGACGATCCCGGCACCGTGTACACGAGCACCTGCCGCTCCTGGTCCTCGCCGTCCTTGAGGCTCACCACGATCTCCAGCTGCCCGTCCCCGTCCACGTCCGCCACCGTCGGCACCGGCATCGCACCACGCTTCGGCAGTGCGAGCCGATGAAGCTCGTTGCCCCCCGCATCCAGCACGAAGAGGTGACCCTTGTCGTCATCCGGCGAGTACGTCGCGAACACCACCTCCGGTGTCCCGTCCCCCGACAGGTCCGCCACCAGCACGCCGCCCGTCAGCACCCGATCGTCCGTGGTGTACGTGGCCTGCCACACTTCGCTGCGCGACGCATCCACACAGTGAATCTTCCCATCAAACCCCGCGAACACGAACTCCGGACCGGGACGTTCCGGATCCATGTCCGCCACCGTCACCTGGTTCGTGGCCCCCACCACGTTCGTCCCCTCGAAGTCCCACAACCCTGCGAGGTAGTCCGGAGCGTGGAACGGCTCCACCCATGCGGCCGGGCGTGTCCCGTCCTCGTTCAACACCCACAGCGCCACGCCCCGAAACCGGTCGTCTTGCGACGTATTCTGCACCGACGCCAGCACGATCAGCTCGTAGGTCCCATCCCCATCGTGATCGGCGATCGCGGGTGCGCTGTTGGTGAAGTGCGCCTGGTTCGACGTGGCCTCGTCTTCGGCCCAACCCTGCTGTGCTTGCGCGTAGTCGTGCAGGAAACGAATGCCCGAGAACTTCGTGCGGTCCTCGAAGATCGTTGCCGCGTCGAACGCCTCCCCCGTGCCCCGGTGCAAGCTCATGTACGCGTTGTCGTGGGGCGCCAAGATGTCCATCTTGCCATCACCGTCCACGTCTCCCAGCGCCACGTTCTGATCGTAGCCGCCGGTGACGTAGCATGCGTCGTCGCAGCCGGCGGACCCCGTGGTGTTCGGCGGAAATCCCGCGACCAGGCTCCCGTCCGCGTGGACCGCGATGACGATGTCGCGCTGTCCCTGAGCGGATAGTGGCGAAGTCGTCACGGCGACGAGCTCGAGGTCCCCGTCTCCGTCGATGTCGCCCGCGGCGAGGGAGCGAAGCTCCTCGCGCCACTCGTAGGGGAATCCGGGCAGCATCTCCCCCTGGGCGCTCCACGCGTAGATCGAACCACGCGAGGCCGCAGCGACCTCCAACCCCGGGCTCGACCCCACCAAGTCCGCCACCACCGGCGAGCTCCAGACGCGCCCGCCCTCGGTCTCCAGGCGCAGCACGACCTCTCCGTCGAGATGCCACCCGAGCACCATGCTGCCGCGCGCGGCCAGTATCTCGTGGGTTCCGTCGTCGTCGAGGTCGGCCACGACGGGCGAGCCGAGCCAGCCCTCGTGCCAGGAGTCGAACAGGGTGGCGAGCAAGGTGGGCTCCTGCACTGTCTCGGAACCGCCGCCTGGGGCCGGGTTGCAGGCGGGCTTGGGCACCTCTCCGCCCCCTCCGGTGCCTCCTCCCGTGCCGCCCGTGCCTCCCGTGCCGCTGGAGCCGCCTCCTGAGCCTCCGCCCGCGTCCGATTTCCCCCAGAAGTCGTCCCCCGACTCGTCCTCGGACGAGCACGCAGCCGCGAGAAGCATCGTGACACCAGCAAGCCCTTGGATGACCCCGCAAGCAACCCGCATCGATAACCCCTTTCGCCTGGCTGTCCTCGTGCCGCACGAGCCTGGCAGGTCCTCCCCCGCTGCGCAAGCTGGAGGTCTCGGGGAAGCCATTCCTGTACACTCCGCACCATGCAAGACGAGACCCCGCCCCCTGGGTTTCCCTCCCACGACGCGAAGCGCAGCCTCTCCCGATGGGTGTGGGGACTGGGTATCCCCTTCGGTCTCGTGCAGGTCGCCATTCCCGTGGCTTCGGTGGTCTGGATGCTCGTCGTGGTCGTTGCCGCTGCCTTCAAGAGCCCGAGGATGGAGGTCGACGGTGCGGTGTCCCAGGGCGAGAGGATTTGGGTGCCGAGGGCTCTGGGCAGCGGCTTTTCGGACCGGCCCTGGGAACTGGCAGAGGTCTCGGCCGGGGAGCAAGTGGTCAGCCTGCCAGGAGAGCTGTCCGGACTGTCCGCCCCCTTGGTGATCGTCGATGGCGACCGCATCGTTGCGTTCGGCAAGGCGCACCGCGCGGTGATCGAGGGGGGCAATGTGCGGGTCGAGCCCTGGACCGAGAGTATCCGCCCCGCAAGCCGGCCCTTCTCGCACAACGGCAAACCCGCTGTGCTGGACCGCGATGACCAAGCCTTGCGCGTTCGCTCTTGGTCGGAAGGCCGATGGTCCGAGCCTCGTCCCCTCGGCCTCGAGGTGCCAGAGTCCATGTACCCCGATGGGATGGTCGTCGTGGTCGATGGGCAGACCCTTCATGTCTTCCTGCAAGAGAGCAGCGGTGAGATTCATCACGCCGAAGCCGGCTCCTCAGACAAGGAGCTTGCGAGGTTCCGGAGGGTCACGACGAGCGACGATGGGTTCGCGGCAGGCCTGCATGGGGGCAAGCTACACGTCATTCGAGTTCAACAAGAGGAGGAGTCCGCTCGGATCGACGTGCTGGTGCAGGCGGGAGATGGGTGGAGGTCCGTGGCGCAGGTTCCTGCGAACGGGGCGCGCGATGTGCAATGGCTCGCGGGGCAAGGTCGAGTGCAGGTGGTCACCCAGGCCGGGCTCGGGGGCGTGCAACTGATTGCCTTCGATGGGACGTCCTTCGGCGAGGCGCGCACGGTCGGGGGAGCGATGGGGAGGGTGGTTGTGTGGGCGCTCTTGCCTCAGGGAGCCAGCTTGCTGCTCGCGGTCCTGTACGGTTCCGTGGTGGCCTTGTTGATGCGATCTCGACGGACGAGGGAGGTGCCGGAGGTGGGTGTGCGCCACGCGTCGCTGGGGCGTCGGGGGGGGGCGCGCGCGGTCGACACGTTGTTGATTGGGCTCCCGGCGATGGCGGTGCTTGGTTGGCTCGCCCTCTCCGGAGGCACGGGCGAGGTGCAGAGCTTCGTGGGGACGGGGGCGCAGGTGGCCTTCGTAGCCTGGGCCCTTCTGCTCACCGTCGTGTTTTCTGCGCTGGAAGGGCATACCGGCAAGACGCCTGGCAAGGCGCTCCTTGGAATCCGCGTGGTGGGTATTGACCTTCAACCCTGCGGCTTCGGGCGGAGTCTGGCCCGCAATCTGCTCCTCGCGGTCGACGGTTTCCTCCTCTACCAGGTCGGGGTCATGATGATTGCCCTGTCCGAGAGACAGCAGCGCTTCGGAGACGTGGTTGGCAAGACACTCGTGGTCGAGGGCGCGCTGGAGGGGAATGAAGGAGCGAACGAAGAAGTGTAGAACTCAGCGTGCGACCCGCGCCAGCGCCCACCCCAGCACGCACCCCGCCGCGCAAGACAGCGAGAACCAACCGGCGTCGCCCCACACTGCGAGCTTGTACCAAGCGGTCACCGCCAACCCGGCGACCGAGAGCGCCAGCGGCAACCGCAAGGTCCGAACCCTGGGCAACGTCATTGCGTACGTAGCGGCAGCGGACAGGAACAAGGCGTGCCCGCTCAGAGGTAGCCATCCGGCCAGTCTCACCACTGCCGCACAGGAAGAAACCGCCACCAGAGCCGCTGCCGTCAGGCCCGTTCGATCCCTGCCACCCTGACCTCGAAAGCGCACGAGAGCCAGGGCCGTGAGCGCACCGAAGGCCGGGAACACGGCGACCTGGTACGCAAGGGGCACGGTCTGCTCCAACGCCTCCGTTCCCACCAAGACACGCATCGCCGGTTGCGTGCCAAACCAGACCACGGCCGCGATGGTTGCCGCGAGTGCGCCTGCCGCGACAGGGAGGTTGGGGCGGGGTCGCGATGCCACCCGTGTCCTGCTACGTGAATCGCAGGCCCCCCGCAAGGGCCAAGCCGACGGTTTCCTGCTCGGCTTCCCTCGCAGGAGTTGAAGAAAGCCGCGTTCCCTGTCCGGGCGGATCGGTCGGGGGCCCACGCCGGCTCTGTTCGGATGCGCCCCGCACGAGGTCTATCAGCACGCTACCCGTTCCGCCGTTCATCGGATGCGCCCCGCCGAAGTCCTCCGACGAAAACCCCGACACGCTGAGGAAGTCCCTGCCGGTGGCGACAAGGGTCATCGTCATTGAAGCTGCTTCGGGTGCCCGTGCACGGTTGGATCGCCTTCACCCTACTCTACCGCAAGCAGTTCCCCCGTCGCCGTCTCACGGCCATCCAACCAAGAATCGAAAGCACCCAAAGACCCCCGGCCGAGGACCCTGGAGTGGAGCATCCACACCCGTCGTCGGACGCGGGAGCTGCAGAGGCACCGCCAGCCATGCCGCCATCCGGCGCGCCGCCACTCCCGCCCCCCGAACCGCCCGTCGCCCCTCCACTCGCTCCCGACCCGCCGGCTCCTGCTGACCCGCCACTGCCTCCTACCCCCGCATCCGGTTCGATCGTCCCGTCGGACAGCAGGATCTCTCCGAAGTAGTAGGGAACCTTCCCCGCGCCCATGCCAGGCGTCCACTCCAACCACCCCTCTCGACCCGCCCCGTCCGCATCATTGACAAGGAACGAGAACCCCAGCACCTGCCCCACCTCCCAGGTCACCCCGGCGAGCGCGCCCGGAGGCAACCGCACCTCGTAGCGAGTCACCGTCCCCTCGCGCACCGCTCCCACCTCGAATGTGCTCGATGCCCCAGCGGGACCGTGGAATCGATACGCTCGCGCCTCGCCCCCCACCAGCCCGAGGTTGATCTCGTGATCCCCCGTGGCGTCGTAGCTCGACCCATACGTCCGGTCGACGTCGAACCCCATCTGCACACTGTCTCCCATCCACAGGTCCGTATCCGGGTGCGTGTTGTCCTGCATATCGTCCGTGACCTCGAACGCGAGCAACAGCCCCTGCGTGTCCCATCGTGCGGCGGCGCGCACCGACAGGTCCCCCGCCCCGGACAAGGACGACGTCCCCACCCACGCGTCGTCGCCCAATTCGACCCAACCCTGCGCGCCAAGGTCCGCGTGATCGCCGTCCACGGTTGCCCCTGCCGCGGGATGAGCCACCACCCGGATGCGCGGCGGGTCGTCGGACTCGTCGTCGTCACTCGCGTCCTGGCACCCGCGGTCGGCCACGTCGATCCAGCTGTCGCCGTCGTTGTCGATCCCGTCGCCGCACTGCGGGGAAGGCGCACCCGCGAAGGCGGGGTGGTCCGCGATGTATTGCTTGAGCGCGTGGTAGGCGGGTTTCAGGCGGAAGTCGTCGGGGAAGACGCGGTCGGCCGGCGTGCCCCCGGTGGCGCGCATCAAGCCGAATCCGTCGATCGTGCATTGCGGCTGGTCCGGACCGCAGTCGTGCATCTCGTAGAAGAACGTGTTGGTCACCCACCCACGCTTGAGCTGCTCGTCGAGCGCGAGCGTGACGTGCGTCGCTTGCTTCTGCTCGTCGGCCGCGTCACCCGGCGTGGCGCGGTATCCGGTCTCCGTGATCCAGACCTCGCCCGTGAACCCGGCGCCGTCGAGGATTGTTCGGATGTCCTTGCGCGTGAAGGCGAAGCGCTGGCTGTCGAGCACCTCGAAGTACCGATCCCCATCCCAGATCTCCACGCCGTTCTCCGGAAACCCCTGGTAGATGTGATGCGTGAAGATGTCGAAGGTCTCGGCCGGGATCGCCGCAAGAAGGCTCTCGAGGTACACGTCGCACTCGCCGACATTGGCGAGATCGGGCCCGAGTACGTAGCAGTCGGGGCAGGCGCTTCGCACGGCGGCGGCGCCGGGAAGCAGGATCGTCTGGATGTACTCCTGCTGCGTTCCCTCCCAGAATCCCTGCAGGTTCGGCTCGTTCCACACGCCAAAGTGTCGCACCCCCAGCGCGCGGAAGTGCGTGACCGCCGCCGTCACGAACGACTCCCACGGCGCAGCGGAGTTGGGCACGTCGTTGCCCGAGAACCCGTCCGTGTCCCCATGACGTGGCACCCACCCCGGCGTGTAGGCGAGCGTGAGGAACACCTTGATGCCCGCCGCGTTCGACCGCGCCACCGCGTCGTCGAGGTGCGCCCATTGGTAGTTGCCTTGGGAAGCCTCGAGCACCCACCAGTCCGCGTCGAGACGGATCCATCCCGCACCCAGGTCGGCCACGGCGTCGGTGAAGGCCTTGCGACCGTCGTGGGCGCAGATGCCCACGGCGTTGTCCCCGAGGGCCGCATGGGCCGACAGCGGAGAGCAGAGTGCGGCAAGCATCAGTCCAAGCGAAGATCGGCGCATCGGTCCCTCCCCGGGGAGATGGGCTCAGAAGGCCAGGTTGTAGCTGTAGTCCACGCACATGAGCGTCTGCAGGCTGTCGACGCGGAGCCGTGCGTTCAGGCTGTCGTCGTCCCAGTCCCAGAACCCGCACTTGGAGAAACTGATCGTGAACTCGGGGTTGTTCCCCGTCTTGCAGCAGCCCTTGTAGCCCGATTGGGAGCTGTCCGACGTGGACCCTCCTTGACATGACATGTCCTCGTCCGTCCCGTCGGCGCAGTCGAGCCAGAGGCAAGCGCGAACAGTGGCTCCGCCGCTGTTGACGGAGAATGCCGGGTCCAGGATGTGTCCGGTCGTGTCTGCGGCATACGTCCTGTACCAGTCGATGTCGCTCGAGCCGGACAGCTTCGCTGCGATGGTCTTTCCCGCACTCGAGTCGTCTGTCATGTTGCCGATGTTGTACGCCGTGGCGACGGTGTTGTTGGACTCGTAGGCGTCCTGCACCATCGTACCGGAGCAGGTCCCATCGCTCTTGCACGTGTCCGACGACGTGCACGCGGTGCCGTCGTTGCAGCTGGCTCCGGTGTTGGCGCTCCACGCGGTCTGGCTCGTGGTAGCGAGGCACGCCCAGCACGGGTTGCCCGCCATGGTGTTGGTGTTCGCGTAGCAGGACCCGGAGATGTAGCAGTTGCCCGGGACGATGGACCACTGTGACGAGCTCGCCGCCGTGTTGCAGACCTGGCAGCTCACGACCGGGTTGGTCTGCCCGTTGAAGTAGCACTCACTGCCGATCGCGCACGAGTTGGCTTGCGCAGTCCAGCTCGTCTGCGAATCGCCGGGCGAGCACTTCTGGCACGCACTCGAGGGGTTCGACTGGTTGGCGTCGTAACACGACCCTCCGATGAAGCACTTGTTCGAGACGATCGACCAGTTCGTTGCGCTCTCCAATGGGTTGCACACCTGGCACGGAGCCGTGGGGTTCGTGGTCCCCGCGCCCACGCACGCATTGCCGATCGCGCAGGAGTACGGAATCGTCGTCCAGTCTGTCGGGTTGACCTGGGGGTTGCACACCTGACAGGGGTTCGAGGGGTTTGCCTGCCCCGACGCGTAGCACGCGTAACCGATCCCACACGCGGTGGCCTGTAGCGCGTTGACGCAGCCATTCGCGCCACCGCACGTGTCCGTGGTGCAACTCAGCCCGTCGTCGCACAGGTTCCCCTCGTCCTCGAGGTTGTTGCAGTTGTTGTCGTTGCCGTCGCAGACCTCCGCCGCGGGGGTGGGCGCGTCGCAGTCGGAGAGGTCGCCCGTGTCACAGCCGCGCGTGCCAGTGCATAGACCGTGTCCGTTCTGCTCAAAGCACGTGGTGGAGTAGCCCTTGCCTGCCCAGCTTGTCTTGCATTCGCACAGGGCTCCGTTCTCCGGCACGCACTGCTTCACCAGCGCCCCGCCGAAGTCGATCGTGTCGCAGAAGTAGCCCGTGGGGCACGGATCCGTCGTCGAGCACGTCGCGCCGCAGAAGCTCCCTTCCGCAGCCCGCGGGACGCAGCGCCCGGTCTCGCTCGGGACGTTCGCGAGGCGGCACGCATCGTCGTCGTCGCACGGTCGGCACAAGCGCGAGAAGCGCGGGACACAGTATCCCCCCGGGTCCGTCGCGCCTTGCAGCACGGCACAGCGCCAGTCCGTTGGGCACGTGTCCGTGCACTTCTGGGAACAGACGGTATCGCCGTCCGGCCCCTCGATGCACTCACCGGACACGCACTCCCCGTCTTCGGTGCACGGGTCACCGAGGACTCCGGTGCCGCCGCCGCCTGTCCCTGCGTTGCCTGCCGCTCCGCCTGTCCCTGCGCTGCCTGCCGAGCCACCTGTGCCTGCGCTGCCTGCCGAGCCACCTGTGCCTGCGCTGCCTGCCGAGCCGCTTTCGCCGCCCGTCGCGCCGGAGCCCCCGCTGCCGGCCTCCCCGGCGCTTGCTCCCGTGCCTCCCGTGCCTCCGGTGCCTCCGGTGCCTCCTGTTGCCCCGGTCCCGCCAGCCGCCGCGTCAGGCTTGTTTCCTCCGCTGCCTGCCGAGTACTCGTCCGACCCGGTCGCGGAACAGGCCGCGATCGCTGCCACCACCAAACCCAAGCCCAACGCCTTCACCGGGATGCCGCGCATGCTCCTGCTCCTCGAAGTAGGGTAAGACCCAACTTGCTAGCGTACCGGATTCGCGACACAATCACCAATCCGATTCACGGTTCCCCTCCGGGAGCCTTGTGGGATTGCCCCATGATGCACCGCACCCATGCGCATGCCGTCGCCGCGCTCTTGTCCGGTCTGACCTTCGGCTGCGCCGAGGCCAGCTCGAGCGATGGGCCGGCTTCGTCCCAGGATGCGGGCGGCTCGGATGTCTTGGAAGCTGCCGTCGACCGCATGATCCCCTTCGACACCGGTCCCGTCGATGGCGACCACGATGGCGCTTGGTGCGGCGGCGAGACGGTGCCCGCGGAGCTCGTGCCCCTGGACTTGTACGTCATGCTCGACGCGTCGGGGTCCATGAGCCGGGAGATCTCCGGCACCTTCACCAAGTGGGATGCGGTCACGCAGGCGCTGAACGACTTCGTGGCGGACCCATCGATGGACCGGCTCAATCTTGGGCTGCAGCTGTTCCCTTACCTGCGTCCGCAGGTGCCCGTGACCTGCACAGCCGCCTCGCAGTGCAACGGGTTCGGGCCCTGCACGCAGCCGCGCATTTGTGACAACCACTACTTCGGAGGCACCGTGGTCGCGTGTACCTCTGCGGACGACTGCGTGTCCGGTTCGAACACCGGCAGCTGTCTTCCCCAGGGGTTCTGCGCTGGGGAGCAGAACCTCGTCTGCCTTCCGGAGTTCGAGTCGGTCTGCAAGAACAACCTCGGCGAATGCCTCGTCGTGCCCGCGGCGTGTGAGGGGCGTCAGTCGTGCGATGCCGAAGACTACGCCTCGCCCGCGGTGCCCATCGGACCGAGGCCGGACGTGGTGAATCCCGTGGTCGACGCGCTGGCTGCGCGAACCCCGGAAGGCGCAACGCCCACAGGTCCGGCGCTGCAGGGGGCCATCGTGTACCTGCAAGACCGGCTCGCTTCGTACCCGGACCATCGGGCCGCCGTCGTCCTCGTCACGGATGGGCTCCCCACCGACTGCACGCCGGTGGACATCGACGACATCGCTGCCGTCGCGGGTTCCGCGGCGCCCGCCGTGCTCACCTACGTCATCGGCGTCTTCGAAGACGAGCAAGCGCAGCTCGCTCAGGCGAACCTCGACACCATCGCGGGAGCGGGCCAGACCGGCACCGCGCTGATCATCAAGACCTCGCAGGACGTCGTGCAGGAGTTCATGACGTCCCTGTCTTCGATCCGCGAGCACTCCCTCGCCTGCGAGTACTCCATCCCAACGCCCACCGAGGGCCCGTTCCAGCATGACCTGGTCAACGTCGACTACGATCCGGGCGACGGAACCACGGAGACGGTGGGGTACGTGGGAAGCCCGGACGGGTGCGGGGCAGGGGGCTGGTTCTATGACGTGGACCCGGCCACGGGGGTGGAGCCGACGCAGATTCGGTTGTGCCCCGAGACTTGCGAAGCGATCCAGGGCAATTCCCAGGGGAGCGTTGCGGTGCGGCTGGGCTGCCCCACGGTCGTAGTGAAATGAGGTGAAATGAGAAGGAGCGGCGCCCAAGGGATGGAACTCGGGCTTGCGCGACCGTCCTCCCGCGCGTAGACTGCGCCGCCTTGCATCCGGCAGGTTCTCGGATGCGCCTGGCGTCCTAACCCATGGACTGCCACTCGTCGTTTGCCCCAGCCGGCACCCCTAACGCTGACCCGGCTGCTTGATGAGGTCGTGATGAAAGAGAATATCCACCCCAAGTACGTCGCCGCCAAGATCTCCTGTGCTTGCGGCGCCAGCTTCGAGACCCGCTCGAGCAAGGGAGACTTCAGCGTCGACGTGTGTGCCATGTGCCACCCGTTCTATACCGGGAAGATGAAGCTCGTCGACACCCAGGGCCGCGTCGAGCGCTTCCGTCGCAAGTACGCGACCAAGGCCTAGCTTTCTCGTCCCTCCTGCTCCACATCTCCAGCATGTCTTCGGAAGGGCCATCCCCCCGCGCTACCGAGACGCGCCCCTATATCGGCGGTCAGGCCGTCATCGAGGGCGTCATGATGCGCTCTCCCAGGTCCTTTGCCGTGGTCCTGCGTCGCCGCGACGAGTCGCTGACGGTGAAGGAACGCGCCATGCCCGATGCCCGCAAGGGCGTGCTGTCGTGGCCCATGATTCGCGGCGTGGTGACGCTCGTCGAGGCGATCCGGCTCGGGTCCCGCGCGCTTCGCTTCTCCGCCGAACACTACGAAGCGGACCTCGAGGAAGAGGAGCGCAAGCGGGGCCCCGGCGCCGGAGGTGTTGCCTCCACGCTGATGGGCGCCCTCCGATCCATCTCCGGTGGGATCGTGGGGATCGCCACGTCGGACCTCGACCCGGGTGCTCCAGGCCCTCCGGGCGCCTCGGGCGAAGCGCCCAAGTCCGGGCGCTCGATGACCGTCGTGGCCCTTCTGTTCGCGCTGCTCTTGTTCGTGGCCCTTCCCCAGGCTGCAGCCGCGGGCGCCAGCCGCCTGCTCGGCGTCGAGATCGACATCCGCTCTCCCGCGTTTCAGGCCATCACAGGCGTGTTCAAGCTGATCATCGTGATCGGCTACATGCTGCTGATCCGACGCATCCCCGAGATTCGCAGGGTGTTCATGTACCACGGTGCGGAGCACAAGGCGATCGCGGCCTACGAGGCGGGCGAGGACCTCGCGGTGGCGAGCGCGAGGCCCAAGTCGCGCTTGCACCCCCGCTGTGGGACCACCTTCCTGGTGATGGTGGTGTTCGTGTCGATCCTCGTGTTCTCGGGCATCGGGCCCCTGCTGCCGAAGCTGCCCATCGGCGGGGTCGCGGAGAACGTGCTGTTCTTCCTGATGAAGCTGCCCTTCCTGCCCGCGATCGCCGCGATCACCTACGAGATCCAGCGCATCACGGCGCGCTTCTGCCTGCGCGGGCCGCTGCGGTTGGTGCTCTACCCGGGCTTTGCGGTGCAGGGGATCACGACCATCGAGCCCGACGATCAGCAGCTCGAAGTGGCCCTCGCTTCCCTGCGAACCACCTTGTGGCGCGAGCAGGCGCAAGGCGACCCCGCGGTCCCCTCTGGCGTGATGCAGTACCGCGACTTCTCCCACTTGATGGGGCAACCCGCCTTCGGCGCGTCGGGGCGCGCTGAGGCTTCGTGAGGACCCATGCTGCCGCGTGAGAAGCTCGACGTTCTGGAGAGGCGATCGGCCGAGATCGAGGATGCCCTGTGCCATCCCGAGGTCGCGAACGACTACCAGAAGGTCCAGAAGCTGAACAAGGAGCGCAGCGACCTGCTGCCCGTGGTCGAGGCGTACCAGAAGTACCGCAAGGTCGAGGTGCAGCTCGAGGAAGACCGCGCCGCCCTCCAGGACCCGGACTTGCGTGAGCTCGCCGAATCCGAGATCCCTTCGCTCGAGGAGGAGCTCGCCACCCTCGAGCGACGCCTCGAGACGTTGTTGCTCCCGACGGACCCGAACGATCAGCGCAACACGATCCTCGAGATCCGAGGCGGGGAAGGGGGCGAGGAAGCAGCCCTCTTCGCCGCAGACCTGTTCCGGATGTATGCCCGGTACGCCGAGTCCCGCAAGTGGAAGGTCGAGGTGCTGAGCATCAGCGAGGCCTCTGCCGGTGGGTACAAGGAAGTCGTCGCTCTCGTGACCGGCCACCACGTTTACTCCCACCTTCGCTACGAGGCGGGGGTTCATCGCGTGCAACGCGTGCCCGTCACCGAAGCCCAGGGGCGCATCCACACCTCCACGGCTACCGTCGCCGTGCTGCCCGAGGCCGAGGACGTCGAGATCGCGATCGAGGACAAGGACCTTCGGTTCGACATCGCCGCGTCCGGCGGTCCCGGCGGGCAGGGCGTCAACACCACCAACAGCGCCGTGCAGATCACCCACCTGCCGAGCGGGTTGATGGTCAAGTGCCAGGACGAGCGCTCGCAGATCAAGAACAAGGCCAAGGCGATGAAGATCCTTCGCAGCCGTCTGCTGGACATCGAGCAGCAGAAGCGCGACGCCGAAGTCTCCGCCGAACGTCGTGGCATGGTCGGCACGGGGGAGCGCGCCCAGAAGGTTCGCACCTACAACTTCCCCCAAAATCGCGTCACCGACCATCGCATCGGTCTCACGATCCACAAGCTCGATCGCATGATGGATGGCGACCTCACCGAGGTCATCACCGCGTTGCGGACCCACCGCCAGGCCGAGCTTCTGCGCGCCACGGACCCTTCCGCCAACCGGCGGGACGAGTCGTGAGCGGCCCGAACCCGGCCCCAGAACCCTGGCCCGACGGACTCCTGTGCGCCGTCGCCCTCGACCCCCAGAGTGTCCCCCGCAACCGCTTCTTCTGGGTGTACGCCGAGCCCAGGGCACGACGCGCCCACGCACGCGCCCACGCACTTCGCCGCCTGTTCCGGCAGCTCGTCCCGATGCTCCGAGCCGGCAAACCCATCGGTGTGGTAGAGCAGGACAGGGGGCTGCGGATCGTGTACCGCGACGAGACCCTCTCGCTCGTTCGGACCCTCCATCTCGGGGCCCTCGAGGCCTCGCTGCTTCGGCTCTTGCTGCGCACGGTGCCCGACGTTCCTGCGTGTCTTCGCGAGGTCGATGGGGACCGTCGCCGCGTGATGGCCGCGCTGAGCAACGTCCGCGGCCACCCGGGGCTCCCGCCGGCGTCGGAGTGGCTCGATGCGCTCATGCGGTCCCAGGCGAACGCGGAACCTGAAACGGAGTGACCCAGCATGTGCATCTTCTGCAAGGTCGCGAACCACGAAGTGCCGGCTCAGCTGATCCTGGATGAGGACGATGTCGTCGCCTTTCACGACATCAGCCCGCAAGCGCCAACGCACATACTCGTGATCCCCCGCAAGCACGTCACGTCTCTGGCTCACGCCGGGCCCGAAGACGCGGAGTTGCTTGGGAAGCTGATGCTTGCCGTGGGCCAGGTCGCGAAGGACGCAGGCCTGGTGGACGGGGGGTATCGCGTGGTCCTCAACACGGGCGCCGGCGCCGGACAGAGTGTTTTCCACCTCCACATTCACGTGCTGGGCGGGCGGCGCATGAAGTGGCCCCCGGGCTGATCAGGCTAGGAATCCGTACCATCGCTTGACAGCCCCTTGGCAGGGCGTCTAGATGCCATGCCCCCGTCCGGCACCAACCCAGGAGATGCCCATGGCAGACGTCGACCACGACGAGGTGCGAAGCTTCTCGCAGTTGCACCAGAGGCTCCGAAAGGAAGCCACCCCCCTGCTCGCCAAGATGCTTCCCGTCACCCTGCTCCGACAGTGGATGATCGAACAGCGCCAGGGCAACAAGTATCGCAACGACCCCAAGCGGCTCCTTCGGTCCATGCTAAGCAAGGACCCACCCCCGGACGCCTGGCTGATCACCAAGGCTGCCCTCGAGCTGTACTTCCACGCCACCCAGGACGCCGTCCCCATGATCGTGAAGTACTGTCGCCGGGTCGGCCTCGAGTGCGACGATCAGGCGACCCTGGCGCAGGACGCGGAGCCTTGGACGGTGAACGACGAGCGATCCCTCGAAGCGTACGAGGCGTTCCGGGGCGAGTACGAGAAGCAGCCGTTCGCGCTTTACGGGTTGTACTTTGCTGGCATGTCGGGCTGGGAGCGCCACCCCAAGCTGGTGGACGCGGCCCTCAAGGATCTGAAGGAAGTGGCCTCGACGACCGAGGTCCAGCCCGCCTGACGCCTGCCCGCACCCCGGTTTTCACCTCGTTCTCTCGGCCCTTCTCATCGCTCCATGCGGCCCGCCGAAGTGAGGACCGTGATCGCAGTCCGGAGAACCACAGAGGACGCAGAAGGCACAGAAGGCACAGAAGGCACAGAAGGCTGGTGCGGGAGGCCGTGCGCCCGATTCCGCCCGTTCCTGGTTCTCTGTTGACTGCGCCTTCGGCTTCGTCGTCCTCCGTGGACTCCAGCCAGCAGAGCTGGCAGAGCTAGCAGCGCTGGCCTCCGTGTGCCCGAAGTGAGTACAGGGATCGCAGAAGGCACAGAAGGGTGTGTACGGAGTTGGATAGTGCGTGTTGCCCCTGGCTCCGCCCGTTCCTGGTTCTCTGTTCCGTGTTCCGTGTTCTCAGCTCCTAGTTGATGGCCGTCATCCGTCTATTGTCGTAGCCGGGCCTCAACCCGGTAGGGACTTCAGGCACGCAACACTGGCCTCCGTCCACTCCGGTGCATCCAGTTGACAGACCTCTCTAATTGGACTACTGGTTGAACCAGTCAATCAGATGACCTCATCGATCCTCTCCCTCCCCGTCGACAAAACCACCGTCACCGACCGGCTCGTCGACTCCCTCCGAAAAGAAATCCTCTTCGGACGCCTCCCCGCTGGCGGGCGGCTCCCCGCCGAACGCGACCTCGCGAGCCAACTCGGCGTCAACCGCATCACCCTCCGCTCCGCCCTCGCAAGGCTCCATACCCTCGGGCTCATCGTCGTCCGCCACGGCGCCGGCACCGTCGTCGCCAACTGGCGCGAAACCGCGGGCCCCGAAACCCTCGCGTTTCTCCTCCGCAATGGCGACCCCTTCGACCCCGCCTGGCGCGCCTACCTCGTGGACCTGCTCGAAATCCGGCGCGTCGTCGCTGTCGAAGCCCTCGCCTTGGCCTGCGTTCGCAGAACCCCCCAAGACCTCGACGCCATCAAGGCCGCCGTCGAAGTCGCGCGAGCCAACCTCCACGACCCCCTCTTGTTCGCCCACTGCGACTTCGACATCGCGCGCACCGTCGTGCGTGCCGCTCACAACTTCGGGCTCGAGCTTCTCCTCAACAGCATGTCTGGCTTCCCCGATGCCCAGCCCCAGGTCGCCCTCGCCCTCTACCCACGGCCCGAGCTGCACATGCCCCACCACGATGCCTGCACCGCCATGCTCGAGGCCGGTGACCCCGAAGTCGCGCGCGCTTTCGTCCGCCCCGCTCTCGAAGCGCACGACCGCGCGGCCTTCGAACGTCTCGACGCCCTCGTAGCCCGCCCGAGGTAACCATGAAGCAATCCGCCATAGAACGTCGCTGGACCCTCGCCATCCTGGATGCCATCTTCCCGCGTGACGCTTCGGAAGACCTGTCCGCAGGGATTCTGGACCTCGATGTGGAAGCCTATCTCGAGGACACCTTCGCGAAGGTCCCCGTGGTGTCCGGGCTCGGCATGCGCGCCGGGTTTGCGGCCATCGCCCTCTCGCCCCCCGTGACCATCGGCAAGCTCCGCACCATCGACCGACTCGAGCAGGCCGATCGCGTTCGCGTGATCGAGAAGCTCTACCGCGCCCCGTTCTATCACGTGCGCCAGCTCGTCGTGCTCGCCAAGACGACCGGCGCGATGCTGTATTGCGCTTCCCCTGCGTCCCGTCAGGTCATGCTCGGACCCTTCGATGACATCGCAGACGCCGGGCTTCGTCAGGAGGCTTCTCATGTCCCCGCATGACACGGCCCAGGGATCCTTCCCGGACGACCCGGAACGACTGCCCAACGGCAGCGTCGTGGATGGTGCAGACCTCCCCCATCTGCACGCAGACGCGGCGGACTACGTGGTGGTCGGGTCAGGGGCGGCCGGCGGTGCCGTCGCTTGGACCCTTGCCGAGCAGGGCTGGTCCGTCATCGTGGTGGAGGAGGGGCCGTGGGCGCGAACCCGCGACTTCCAGCTCGACATCGGTCGGGCCTTCCGGACCCTCTACCGATGGGGAGGAACCGGCTTCGTCACCGGGCGCACCTTCCTTCCCTTGCTCCAAGGTGTCTGCGTCGGCGGCAGCACCACCATCAACTCCGCCATCGTCTGGCGGCTGCCTCAGGACGTCTACGACGACTGGGCGCGCAACTACGGGATCGGGCCGGCGATCAACGCCGACCTCGTCGAGCCGAGCTTCGACCGCTTGGAACGCGCCCTGAACGTCCATCCCGTGGCGGAAGACGTGCTGGGTCGGAACAGCACGATCATGCGCGACGGCATGCGCAAGCTCAGGATCGAGCCACACACCATCGAACGAAACGAGCGCGGGTGCCGAGGGTCTGCCCGATGCGCGCAGGGTTGCCCCAACGGGGCGAAGCTCTCCACAGCCCTGACCTGCATCCCCTGGACCCTCGAGCGCGGCGGGCGGATCTATACGAACACGCGTGCCGTCCGCGTTCGAAGCACCCGCGGCAACGCCACCGGTGTCGAGGCGGTCACCACCGCAGGGGGCAAGCTCTCCCTCATGGCGCGTCGAGGCGTCATCCTCGCGGCGTCCACGGTCCAGACCCCCAACCTCCTGCGGCGCAGCGGCGTGCGCTCTCGCGCGCTCGGGCGGCACTTCATGGCGCACCCCGGCGTGGGTCTCGCCGCCCGCTACGAGGACGACGTCTGTCTGCACAAGGGGGCCACCCAGGGCATGGAGACGATTCACTTTCGGCGAACGGACCGGTTCAAGCTCGAGTCCCTGGCCCTCTCTCCCGAGCTGACCGCCGTGCGCATCCCCGGATTTGGCAAGGACCTCGTGCGTCGTCTCGCGGACTTCCGAAGGATCGGGCTGTGGGGGGTGCAGGTTCGCGCTCGCGCCGTGGGCAAGGTGGACAGTCTCGCGGGGTCTGACCGGGTTCGGTACACGCTCCTTCCCGAGGACGTGCGCGCAGGGAAGAAGGGGCTTCGGACCTTGGCGGAGATCGCCTTTGCCACGGGCGCCAAGGAGGTCTGGCCCGGCATCCACGGGTTGCCCGAGGCCCTGCGATCGGCGGACGACCTGCACCTCATCGACGACGTTCCGGACGACCCGCGCTACTTCATGTTCATTGCGACCCATCTGTTTGGCGCGGCCCGAATGGGACCGGACCCGCGGACGAGCGTGGTGGGGCTCGACTTCGCCACCCACGAGATCCGAAAGCTCTTCGTGGTGGACTCGAGCCTCTTCCCCACCAACCTGGGGGTCAACCCGCAGCACGCGATCATGGGCATCGCGATGGCGGCGGCACAGCGGATCGCGAGCGCCTGACCCCGTCTTTCCTCCGTCGCACCCGCTCCCACGCTGTGCGTTCGAACGGCGCAGATCACGGCCTTGCCCGTTCCCCAAAACCAGGGCCCCGCTTACTCTGGCACCTTGGAGGTTGCCGGATGAAACATGGAGCGCTCGCACTCGTCGTGGTCGCGATGGTTCTGGCTTGGACGACAGGCGCGTGGGCCCAGTCGCTGACCATCAACGGTGCCCTGACAACCAACGTGTGTCCGGGCGGGACCGTGCGCGATGGGGGGCGGGCTTGCCAGTACGGCGGGACGCATACCTTCGACGCGATCTCGCTCGTCAACGGCGCGGTGATTTACGTCACGCCGTTCAACGGCACGAACAAGAACGCCACGGGCAACCTTGTCCTCAAGAGCCTGAGCACGATCGCGATCGATCGTTCGTCGCGGATCACGGCCAAGGGGGCGGGGTACCCGAAGAGGCTCTGCGACAACGGGACGGGACCGACTGCCACCGCGGGGGGCAGGGGCGGATGCGCGGTGAAGGATTCCGGTGGCGGAGGTGCTCATCGAGGGCGCGGAGGGCAGGGGACCAAGGACTGCTTTGTCTTCGGTGACGCCCAGACCTGCCAGTTCCCCCAGGAATGGGAGGAGAATTGCGGGACCCTGGCCGCGTCCGGAACGAGCTGCATCTACCTCGACGCCATAGCCGGCCACAACTGCAGCGCTGCCAACTCCTGTGCGAACTGCGACGGCACGCCACCCGTCGGGGGCGAACCGTTCTATCACCACATCCTCGAGCCCGAGTTCGGAGCGTCCGGTGGCGACAAGGGCTGTGCCGACGGTTTCGACACGGCCTTGCGTTCCGGAAGCGGCGGCGGTCGCATCGTCCTGTTCGCCGCCAATGCGAGCCAGACGGGTGTGCTGACGGTCGAAGGCCGCATCGTCGCGCACGGTGAGCGCGGGTGCTCGTCAGGCAACGATTCGGCGGGCGGTGGCGCGGGAGGCACGGTCTTGTTGGTGGGTGACACGGTGAACGTGACATCGACAGCGCGTGTGCTGGCCCGTGGCGGTCGTGGCGGGGACTCACAACCCAAGTGCTTGTCGTGCAGCACGAATGCGGACTGCCAGGCGGGACAGACCTGCCAGCCCGTGCTCGACCCGGCCTCCCAGGTCACGCGGAACCGATGCACGCCGTGCAACTGCACGCCCTGCCAGCCACCGACGAACTCGTGTCCCGCGGGCTACACCTGCCAGAACCTGGGAGGTGACCTCGGCAACGTGTGCGTCAACGGAGCGGGGACCTGTGACCCGTACGATCCAGGCGAAAACGAGGTGGAATGCGCCGCTACTCAGAACTCAGGGACCTGTGACGACTGCGCTGGCGGCGGCGGGGGCGGCATCATCAACGTGCAGTCCCGCACCGCTTCCATCCACCCGCAAGCCTTCTTCGACGTGCGTGGCGGACAAGGGGGCATCTGCCCCATCTGTGCCGGTGAAGCCGGAGCCGGCTCCGGCGAGCTCCAAATCGACGGCGCCTTTCTCGGCGAAATCTGCGACGGCTTCGACAACGACTTCAACGGGGTGATCGATGACAACCTCGGCACGCTGACCTGTGCCGGCGGCACGATCCCGGCCTGCCTCAACGGGATCCCCCAGCAGTGCCCTCCCAACCTCCCCGCGTGCATCGCGCCCGTCACGGACACCCGGCCTCGCTTCGTCGTGGTGCTCGACACGTCCGGGTCCATGCTCACTGACTTGAACGGCGCGCCCACGTTCGGTGACGGCTCGTCGACCCACCTCGGTGTCGACACGGCCAGCGACCCGGACGGCATCGACGGCAACAACGCTCGTCTGCACGTGGCGAAGCGCGCGTTGACCCAGGTCATCTCCGCCTTTCCCCACGCCGACTACGCGCTCGCGCGATACCACCAGGACGTCGGGGCGCAGCGCAGTTGCCAGACCGCCTCTTGGTTCGAGTGCCAGAACAACTGCTGTAGCTACGACGACCCCCGGGACAACGCCTCGCCGGCCTTCGAGTGGATCCCTGCCTGCGTGTTGCCGACGCTCTATCCCGGGTCCGGATACCCGGCTGCCCTCTCGACCAACATCAACGTGGGCTGGCCCAACCAGGGCGACTGCATCAACTACGCGGGCTCTTGCGGCGCCCCCCGGCGTGGCGCCGACGTGCTCGTGGGCTTCGACTCGCCCCTCGAACAACACCTGATGTGGCTCGACGGGGCGGAGACCGCGTTCAACGCCAGCACCCTGCCGGGCGACCACTGCGCCTTCGGTTCAGGTGGAGACTGTGAGATTCGCGCAACGGGACCGACACCCCTCGCGGGGTCGCTGCTTGCCGCGCGCGACTACCTCGAGCCCATCGTGGCCTGCGACGCTGCCGTGCCGTGCAGGAAGTACTCCGTCATTCTCCTCACGGACGGCGCCGAGAGCTGCCAGGGCAACCCGGCTGCCGCCGCCGCCGCGCTGCAAACCCTCGTGCCAGGCTCCCCTGTCGACACCTTCGTTGTCGGCTTCAGCGTCCTGCCCGAGGAGCAGAGCCAACTCGACGGTATCGCCAGTGCCGGTGGGACCGGTAGCGCCTTCCTCGTCGGTAGCGAGAGCGAGCTGGCCAACGCTGTGGCGTCGATCATTGCCTCCTCCTCGGTGTACGAGCGTTGCAATGACCTCGACGACGACTGCGACGGCCTCGTCGACGAGGATTTCCCTGAGAAGGGCATGGCTTGCGACGACGGGGGTCTCGGAATTTGCCGGGGCACGGGCGTCCGTATCTGCAACGCGTCCGAGGATGGCACCGTCTGCCAAATCACCAACCCCGGCGCGGCCCCAGGCACCGAGGTGTGCAACGGCCTGGACGACAACTGCAATGGGCTCATCGACGAAGGGGGCGTCTGCCTCGTGTGCATCCCCGTCGCCGAGGTGTGCAATGGCCAGGATGACAACTGCAACACGTTGGTCGACGACGACCCGATCGACGTCGGGGTGGCGTGTGGCCTCTCCATTGGCGAGTGCGAGCCCGGCCAGACGATCTGCGACAACGGTCTGCTCGTGTGCGACGGCGGTGTGACCCCCGTCCCGGAGGTTTGCGACGGACTCGACAACGACTGCAATGGCGTGACCGACGGCATGACACGCTCCTGCTACACGGGACCGGCTGGCACGGTGAGCATCGGCGTTTGTCGTCCCGGCTCCGAGGCCTGTGCGGCGGCGCTGGGAAGTGGCGTCGAGGCATGGGCCGCGTGCATCGGGCAGGTGGTCCCGACCTCCGAGGTCTGCGACGCGCTCGACAACGACTGCAACGGGTCCGTGGACGATCACGTGCCCGACGGGTTCGGTCACTTCACGGGCGACCCGTGCTGTGCTCACGGGACCAAGTGCGGGACGGGTGTCTGCACCGAGGGCTCGTACGTGTGTGCGGGATCGCAGGTCGTGTGCGACGGTGGAATCGGCCCTTCGGCCGAAGTGTGTGACACGCTCGACAACGACTGCAACGGGGCTGTGGACGACGTGCCCGGGATCGGGGCTGCGTGCATCCTGTCCAACGGGTGTTTGGGCGAGCTTGCTTGTGATTTCACCACGGGCGGGCTCGTTTGTGCCTCGTCCGCCACCACCACGCCGGAGGTGTGCAACGGCATCGACGACGACTGCGATGGGCAGATCGACGAGGAGCCGGAGGTGAGCCAGAACGACCCGAACGTGGGGGTGGAGTGCAAGGCTCCGGAGCCTCCGAGCGACAAGCCTCCGTGCAAGGCGGGGTTGACGGTGTGTCACTCGGGCATGATCGTGTGCGAGGGTGCGGTCGAGCCCGAGCCCGAAATCTGTGATGGGATCGACAACGACTGCGACGGGGACCCGGACCAACCTGACCCGTGTCCTGGGGACACGGTGTGCGACCGAGGGATATGCGTGGCGCCCTGTGCGTCGGGCGAGTTCCCGTGTCCTGGCGGTTTCTCGTGCGTGGATGGCTACTGCGTGCCGAACTCGTCCCTGGACGGTGGGACGGGGGGTACGGGAGGGACCGGTGGGACGGGGGGAGCAGGCGGAGCAGCGATGGATGCGGGGGAGGACGCCTCGGAGCCCGACGGTTCCACGGGCGGGACGGGCGGCTTTGGTGGTTCTGGTGGCTCAGGAGGTGCTGCAGGCACGGGCGGCAGCGGTGCGAGCGGACCGGACGCGTCGACCGGCGGCACGGGCGCGGCTCCCCCTTCGGCTCCTCCAGAGAACTACGGGCTGACCACGGGGGGCGGCGGCATCGCCTGCGGCCTCACGCAACCCGCGGGCAGCCGCGCTTGGTTGCTGCTTTCGGCGATCGGGCTCGCGTTTCTGGTGGCGCGTCGTGCGAACCGGGGCGCGTCGCGCGAGGGAGGTCGGCGATGAACCTCGTGGCACGAACGACGTGTGGGCTTGCCTTGCTCGCCGTGACCCTGTCCTCCGGGGCTGGTTGTTCCAACGAAGCCTACTGTTACACCTGTGGGGAAGGGGGAAGTGCGGCTGCCTCGGGCGCCGCGGGGGCCTCCGGGACGGGTGGGACGTCCGGCTCGGGGGGCTCCATGATCCTTCCGGACGGCGGCCAGCCCGATTCTCCCTTCGAGGGGGGAGATGAGCTCTCCGACGGGACCGCATGCATCGAGGACACGCAGAACGACCCGCTCAACTGCGGGGCCTGTGGTTTCGTCTGTGAACTCTTCGGCGCCTTTCCGAAGTGTGAGGAAGGCGTCTGCAAGATCGAGGCGTGCGCCCCGAACTTCCACGATACCAACGGGATCGACTCCGACGGGTGCGAGTACCCTTGTGCGCTCACCAACGGTGGCGTCGAGGCGTGCGACACCAAGGACAATGATTGCGACGGGGAGCTCGACGAAGACTTCGACCTGTCCACGGACCCGAACCACTGCGGGGTGTGTGGCAACACTTGCTTGCTGCAGAACGCGACGGCCCGCTGCGACGCGTCGGGTGCGTTTCCGGTGTGTGTCGTGGATGAGTGCGTGCCGGGCTTCGCGGACGCGGACGGGCTGGCGATCACCGGGTGCGAGTATGCGTGCCCCGTGTTCCCCGTCGAGGCTGAGAAGTGCAACGACGTGGACGACAACTGCGACGGGAAGATCAACGAAGGCAACCCGGAGGGCGGGGATCCTTGCGAGGAAACCTGTCCTGGCGGGGAGTGCCAAGGGCAGTGCACGCCTGGGCAGACGGTTTGTGTGGGAACGGGTTTGGTCTGCCTGACGGGGGCGGGGCCCAGCCTCGAGGTTTGTGACGAGGTGGACAACGATTGCGACGGCGAGACGGACGAGGGGTTCGACTTGCTGAACGACCCTGCGCACTGCGGCGGGTGCAACCAGCCTTGTGTTCTCGACCACGCGATCGGCGGTTGCTTCCAGGGTGCGTGCGTCATCACCACCTGTTTGCCTGGGTTTGCGTCCCTAGACGATGTCGATGCGAACGGGTGTGAGTACGCGTGCCCTGTCACGCCCAAGGCGGTGGAGTCCTGCAACGGTCTGGATGACGACTGCAACGGTGTGGTCGACGATGCGGTCGTGGTGGCGGCGCAGAAGCCGGACGGGGCCCTGTGCAATCCCCAACCTGCCCTGGCGAATCCCTGTGCTGGAGTCGACTTTCTCTGTACGGGTCTCACGGGGTGGCTGTGCGCCTACGGGCCCGAGGTGGAGGTGGACAGCCTCGGCAGGGTCGTGCTGGTCGAATCGCGGTGCGACGATGCGGATGGCAACTGCAACGGGCAGGTGGACGAGTCCTGGCCTGATCTGGGCAGCGAATGCGACAACGGTGCGGTCGGGGCATGCCGGGACGTGGGCGTCCGCGTGTGCGACTCGGCCGACGACACCAAGACCCTCTGCGACTTGACGCCCCTGCCTGACCCGGACCCGCTGGCGCCGAAGGCCGAGACTTGCAACGGGACCGATGACGACTGCAACGGGACCGTCGACGACGGGATCGTGGACGACATGGTCGAGGTGAACGTGGGGGGATTGCACTTCTTCGTCGACCGGTTCGAGGCGTCGCGCCCGGATGCCACGTCGACGGGTGCCGGCTTGCTGGAGACCCGGCGGTGCGTGAACGCAGGCGTGTTGCCCTGGACCCACGCGAACGTTGCGGAGGCAGCCGCCGCTTGCGCGCAGACCGGTCATCGTCTGTGCATCGCGCAGGAGCTTCGGGTGGCGTGCGAGAGTGCGGCAGGTAACACGTACCCGTACGGAGACACGTACGAGCCTCTGACGTGCAATGGTCTCGACTTCGATGGTGTCGCTGGGGGGGGCAATGACAACGTGCTGGTCCCCACAGGTTCGCTGTTGCAGTGCACGGCCCCCGGTCCGATTCACGACCTGTCCGGCAACGCCGCGGAGTGGACCAGTTCGGTGACGTCCAACACGGGGCCTCCCTCGAACCTGGACATCCATGTGGTCATGGGTGGGTCCTACGAGACGCCAGCCTTGGGCTTGGCGTGCGCGTTCGACCTCAGTCGCTTCGCGGAAAACGCCATTTTGCCCGAGCTTGGCTTCCGGTGTTGCCGAAACCCGTGACCTCTCGAACCCCCTGCCACGTGCAACAAGAACGTTCGGTTTTCTCGCCGATGGGTTAGGATGCCCGTCGGAACCGTTGCCACCGTTCGTCGTGCTCGATACGGTTCCCTTTCAGCCCATGCTCAAGCGAAACGCTCTTCAAGTCCTCGCCTCCCCGCCACGGCCCGGCCGATTCCTGCGAGCTGCGTTCTGGGGCACCTTGCTGCTCGTCCCCAGCGTCGCGCTGGCTGCCACGGTGAAAGGCCAGGTCAAGGGACACAACGAGCTGATCAACCCCGTCTGGGAGGAGTCGGCTCGTCCCGACACCAATCGCTACACCTGGAGGGAGCCGTCGCCCACCGTTCGGTCCGACTTCCGGCGCCTTTTCGGCCTTGCACCGAAGGAGTTGTGCATCGCCGGCATCAGCAAGGCCAAGGTGGATCCCCCCAAGGTTCCCATCCTCGTGCTCGTGGGGGGCGGCCGCACCACCCCCGTCACCCTCGTGGTCGCTCCCGGAACGCGCCTTCGCTTCCGCAACAACGACCCGTTCCGGCACCGCCTCTTCGCGGTGGGAGAAGCATCCCTGCCGCCGGCCGACATGGCCATGGCCGCTGAGCGGGACTGGACCGCCCCTGGCCCCGGAACCTACGAGCTGCGCGACGAGCTCGCGCCCAGCCTTCGATCGTGGATCATCGTGAAGGAAGGCGTCGCCTCCATCGGATACCCCAACCGGCAAGGCCAGTTCTTCCTCACCCTCGAGCCCGGTGACTACACCCTCGAGTTCTTCTTCGCGGGAAAGCCCATCGGGACCCCTCGACCCGTCTCGGTCGCCGGGCAAGACGTCGACATCACCCGCGAGCCCATCCAGGTTGCGTTGCCCAAAGACAAAAAAGACGCGTCCAAAGACGCGGGGAAGAAATAGGGAGTTCGGATGCTGCTCTCCCGCTTCTGGTACCTCATCCTTGCCCTCGCCCTGGGCCTGTCGATCGGTGGGCTGTTCCTCGCCCAGACGGTCTACAACCGCGCCAGCCGCGATTCCATGGAGCAGGCCCTCTCGGCCGATACCCAGGTCGTCAAGTGGTACCTCAACGACGACGCCCGCCGACGATCGAGCCTGCTCCTCAAGGTCTGCCTCGACGAGACCATTCGCAAAGAGCTCCACAAGGCCAGCTCCAAGGACGAAAAGGTCCCCCAGGACGTCAAGGACCGCACCCGCGCCGCGCTCAAGAAGCTCGTCGACGAGATGCCCGCTGAGTATCAATTCACCTCCCTGTTCGCGATCGACCAGCTAGGTCGCGTGATCGGGCAGGTCGGCTTCGACCAGGCTGCCGGCATCGAGCACTTCGACATGGGCGGGTTCGCCATCGTCGCCGACGCCCTCCACGGTTGGGTTCGCGACGACTCCTGGGTCCTCGATGACAGCATCTATCTCGTCGTGGCCCGTCCCGTCGAGGTCGACACCGCCCAGATGCCCGCCGGGGCCGTCGTGGGTCTGCGGATCGTCGACACCAGCTTCGCGAAGCTGCTCTCCAAGCGCTCCGGCGCAACCGTCGGCTTCTTCGCCGGGGGGACCGTCAAGGCCAAGGCGTCCCCGGACGGCGTCGGCGCCACCCAACTCGATACCATCGTCGCGGACATCAAGAACCTCGCCCAAAACGAGGTCTACAAGGAGAAGGGGACCACCAAGCCCAAGGTCCTCATGGACGACATCGGCGTCATCTACTCCAAGATCCCCGGCGAAGCTTGGGACCTCAACGCGGGGTACGTCGTGGGCCGCACCGCGAGCGTGGTCAAGACGCCCTACGACTTGCTCCAGCTCGCCGATGCCAAGGACAAGAAGGCGCTGCCGTGGTGGATCTTCGGGCTCGTCGTGGTCGTCGGTGCGGGCTTCGGCCTCATTTCCTCCGTGTTCGAGCACACCCGCCCCTTGCGTACCCTCAAGGCGGAAGCCGAGCGCATGGCCAAGGGCGAGATCGACATGCTCCAGGTCAGCAAGTTCAGGGGCCTGTATCGCAAGATCGCCAGCGACCTGAACGACGGCACCGACAAGGTGGCGGCCAAGGGTGGCGTGCCGCGCAAGGCGGCGGACCTCGAGTCGGTGCTCGGGCCCATCCCTGCCCAGCCTGAGATGAGTGCCTTCTCGTTCCCGGTCGAGGGTGGGCCGGTGTCCCAGGGCAGGCCTGCTTCGGGGCCGCTGCGTGTGCCCGCGCCCCGCGACTCGGCGCCCAAGATGCCGGTGCAGATGCCGGCTCCCAAGCCTTCCGAAGACAAGCCCCACATGCCGGCCCCCAAGCCGGAAGGGCCCAAGATGCCTCCTCCGAAGCCGGCAGAGGCTGCGCCCGCGCCACAGCATGTCTCCCCCATGGAGGCCGAGGACGACGAGGACGCCACCGTCGTGTCCGCCGTGCCTCCCGAAATCCTCGAAGCGTCCGCCACCGGGGCCCACGCCGCCGTGGCAGAAGCAGGCGAAATCGCCGAGTGGCACAACACGTTCGAGGAGTTCCTCCGCACCAAGAAGCAGTGCGGAGAGCCTACCGCCGGTCTCACCTTCGAGAAGTTCCAGGTCACCCTTCGCAAGAACCGAGAGCAGCTCATCTCGAAGACCAAGTGCAAGCGGGTCAAGTTCACCGTCTACGTCAAGGATGGTCGGGCTGCACTCAAGGCCAGCCCCGTCCGTTAGCCAGCGTCGCGCCACCAGACTCTGCCCGTCGGGGGGCGCGGAGGAGTACCCATATGCGCGTTGCTCGAAGTCGTACCGTAGCCCCCTGCGCGATCGCGATTGCCCTGCTCCTCACCGCAAATCGCGGGCACGCGTCCACGGGCTACGAGTTCCCAGAAAATGGCACCGAGCAGCTCGGCCGAGCCGGAGCGTGGGTCGCTCGCGCCTCCAATCCCCTCGCCACCTTCTTCAACCCAGCCGGCCTCGCCGGACAACCGTCGGGCGTGCTCCTCAACTCCGCGCTCATCTGGCAGAAGAACTGTCTGAAGCGCACCTATCCCGACGGCCAACCCGTGCGCTTGGGAAACGGTGGCGCCTACCAGTACCCCGACGAGGTCTGCAACTCGGACAGCGGCACGCCCTTCCCCAATCCCCAATTCGCTGCCGTCCTTCGACTGTCCGACCGGCTCGGTCTTGGGTTCGCCGTGCTCGGACCCTCCACACGCGGCAAGTTCGAGTTCCCATCCCGCGTCACGGGCACCCGGGTCGGCGGCGTCGAGCGCGAGGTGCCCAGCCCCCAGCGTTACCTCCTGCAGAGCGATGAGCTGCTCTTCGTCTGGCCCCAGATCGGTGTCGGCTGGGAGCCTGTGGATGACCTGCGTTTCGGCGCATCCCTCATCTGGGGCATCGCTCGCCTCCAATTCTCCGTCATCGCCGCCGGCCGCTCAGGGGGCGAAACCATCCAGGACTACCCCTACCCCGCCGAACAATACCTCGACTTCCAGGCCGACCTCGACGTCAAAGACCTCTTCGTCCCCGGCTTTACCGTCGGCTCCCTCTGGTCACCCACCCGCAACATCGACGTCGCAGCCTGGTACCACTGGATGGACGACATCCGCGGCAAGGGCGACATGACCGTTCGCGGGAGCGTCTACGGGGACCCTCCCCACCAACCTCCAGCCTCCCAGAACTCCGTCAGCACGAGCGGTGACGCCGTCGAAGTCGTCGCCCCCTGGCCCATGCAAGCCCGGGTGGGCTTCCGCTGGCATCAGCCCCGGGACGGCGTCGTTTCCAAGGTGCGCGATCCCCTGGCCAACGACGAGTGGGACATCGAGCTTGACCTGACCTGGGCGAACAACTCCCAGTTCAAGCAGCTCGATGCCTCCTTGCCTCCTGGCGTCTTCATGGAAGTGCAGAACCCCGCCGACCCCAACCCCAACGCCAGCGTCGGCTTCGCCATGCCCACCAACGCCAGCGTCCCTCACCACTGGAAGGACGCCTTCGGGATCCGTCTCGGCGGCGACTACGTCCTGTTGCCCGGCCAACTCGCGCTTCGAGGCGGCGCCTTCTTCCAAACCGAGGCCCAGGACCCCAAGTACCTGCACGTCGACTACATCCCTTCCCAGATGTTCGGTCTCCACGCGGGTGGCACCGTCCGCTTCGGCTCGCTCGACCTCATGGTCGCCTACGCCCACGTCTTCTTCAAAGGCCTCGACAACGGCGGCGATGGCGAGACCCTCGGACTTACAGGCTCCGCTCCGACCTACCGCACCGAATACCCCGTCAACGGTGGATCCAACAGCTCCGTCGTCAACGCCGTGTCCCTCGGTGCCGCCTACACGTTCTGAACCAACGCTTCATCCAAGGGGGAACCGCATGAGAATCCTGTACGGCGTCGTGGGAGAAGGCATGGGCCACGCCACCCGATCCAAGGTCGTCATCCAACACCTCATCGAGAACCGTCACAACGTCCGCATCGTCGTCTCCGGTCGTGCCTTCACCTTCCTGCGCAAACACTTCCCCGACGTCGTCGAGATCCGCGGCCTCACCATGGCCTACGACGATGGCGCCATGGACCGCGACGTCTCCGTACTCAAGAACATGCTGCGCTCGCCTGCCATGCTCGTCGGCAACGCAGCCGCGTACTTCGAGCGCGTGGCGGACTTCGATCCCCAGCTCGTCATCAGTGACTTCGACTCCTTCGCCTACCTGTACGCCAAGGCCCACGGCACGCCCGTCATCTCCATCGACAACCAACAGGTCATCCACCGCTGCGAGCACGACGAGGAGATCCGTAAGGGCGTCGACTTCGACTTCCTCTCGACCAAGGCCTTCATCAAGACGAAGCTGCCCGGCTGCGATCACTACCTGATCACCTCGTTCTTCTTCCCCGAGGTGCGGGCGAAGTACGCTCACAACACCACCCTCGTGCCTCCCATCCTGCGCCCGGAGATCATCGGGGCGATCCCGAGCCGTGGGGATCACGTGCTCGTCTATCAGACGTCCCTGTCCGACAACACGCTCATCCCGGGGCTCAACAAGCTGAGCGATCACAAGTTCGTGGTGTACGGCCTGCGCCGCGACGCCGTGGAAGGCAATTGCGTTCTCAAGGACTTCAGCGAGCAGGGGTTCATTCAGGACCTGTCGTCGGCCCGTGCGGTCGTGACGAACGGCGGGCTGTCCCTCATCCACGAAGCGATCTACTTGCGCAAACCGATCTTCAGCGTGCCCATTCGTCACCAGTTCGAGCAGGAGATGAACGCTCGTTATCTCGAGAAGCTGGGGTACGGGCTGGGCGCCACCAAGATCGAGCCCGACGCCTTGTCCTGGTTCCTCAAGCAGGAGGACCGGTACTACGAGGCGCTCGGCGGTCACCAGCAGGATGGGAACCGCAAGCTGTTCGAGCGGTTGGACGAGGTCGTCGGTCGGCTGGCTCCGAAGTAGTACTGGAACACGTTGACGGAGCGCCAACGGCAACACTGGTGAGCAGGGGACCGGGAACCGGGAATTCCGAACGGATGCATTCCTTCGTTCCCTGCTGCCGGCTCCGCATTCACCAGTTTGGCTTCGGCTCTGTGTGATCCTGTTTTGGGGGCCTCGCGCTGCCCCCACCCCCGGTTCCGGTGTATGGATGGGCAAGGCCTCAACACCGTCGAGGTGCGCTTGCCACGACCCCCGGATCTCCCAAGTGCGGACTACGACGTCATCGTCATCGGTGGCGGCGTCAACGGCACCGGTGTGCTCCGCGACTGCGCCCTGAGAGGCCTCTCCGCGTGCCTGTTCGAGCGCAATGACCTCGCCTTCGGCGCCAGCGGCAACTCCAGCGGCATGATCCACGGGGGCGTGCGCTACCTCACCTCCAGCCCCAAGGTCACGCGCCTGTCCTGCCTCGACTCCGGCTACATCCAACGAATCGCCCCCCACCTGCTCTTTCGCATCCCGTTCCTCATGCCGGTTCACCGCAGCATCGGCTCGCGTGTCTTCCTCCAGCTCGTCGATGCCTTCTTCGGCGCCTACGACAGCTTCCAGCCGCTCAAGCGAGGACAACCCCACACACGCCTGACTCCGGACCAGGTGCGAACCATCGAACCCGGTCTTGTCGGCGACATCGTCGGCGCCGTCACCTTCGACGAATGGGGGATCGACGGCGCACGACTCTGCACCGCAAACGCCGTCGATGCCCACGAGCGAGGCGCGCACGTCCGCGTCCACACCACCGTCGAAGGCATCGATCATGACCCCGCGTCCCGCCGTGTCCTTGGTGTCCGCTGGCGCGATCGCATCACCGGGATAACCGGCTCCTCCTCCGCCCGTGTCGTGGTCAACGCCTCCGGCGCCTGGGCTCCGCTCACCGCGACCTTCGCCGACCTTTCCCCCACCGCCGCGCGCGTGCGCCCCGGGAAGGGCATCCACATCGTCTACGATCGCCGCCTGTCCAACTATGCCGTCGTGGCCCAGTCCATCGACAATCGGCAGGTCTTCCTCGAGCCCTGGGAGAACGTGAGTGTCCTGGGCACCACGGACACCGACTACTACGGGGACCTCGACGACGTCGTCGCCACCAGCGACGAGGTACGTTACCTGGTCGAAGCGATCAGCCGCGTGTTCCCCTCCGTGCGCAAGGCGCGGGCGATCCACACCTACGCCGGGGTGCGTCCCACCCTCCACACCTACGGACCCATCCCGGACAAGCTGTCCCGGGAGCACGAAATCATCGATCACGCCGCACACGGTGTGGCCGGCCTGTACTCGATGATCGGTGGCAAGCTCGCGAGCTATCGCATCTTTGCCGAGCAGATGACCGACATCGTGGCCGCCCAACTCGGGTGTGACAAGCCGGGCTCGACGCACCTGCTCGCCTTGCCGGGGGGCGACGAACCCGTGGACCCGGTCGAGCTTGCCCGTGCATGCGGGCTCGATCGCGTGGCGGCTCGTCGCCTCGTGTACCGTCATGGAAGCCGCGCGCGCGAGGTCGTCGAGAGCCTCCGTGCGGCGGGGCGCGCGCCTCGCTTCGTGTGCACCTGCGAGGCGATTACCGAGCAAGAAGTCCGGTACGTCATCCGCCACGAGTTCGTGCGGGACTTCGCGGATCTTTCCCGGCGAACGCGCCTCGGTCTCGGTCCCTGCGGGGGGCTGCACTGCGCGCTCCGCTGCGGCGCCATCCTTGCCGACGAGCTTGGGTGGGCCCCTTCCGAGGGTCGCCGCCAAGCCCTCCGATTCCTTCTCGACGCGTCGCGCACGCGGGCCGTCGCGCTCGGTTCGGCCCAAGCGCGTCAGGAGGCTCTGTTGCTCGCGACGATTCGCGCCCAGGTGGGCTGGGGAGGCGAGCCGTGAAAGACCTTCTCGACGTGGTCGTGGTCGGGGACGGTGCCGCAGGGATCGCTGCGGCATTCGCTGCGTCCCGGGCGGGCGCTCGAACCCTCGTCCTGTCCCGCGGAAACGGCGCCACGTCGCTCTATTCCGGCTGTCTAGACCGCGCCGCGTGGGACGCCCACCGTGTCCGGCCGTCGCCACCCCGTTCCGACGAGAGGGCCTTCCTCGATGCGATGGGCATCTGGACCCTCGGGGAGCGCGAGGCACGCGTCGCCACCCTTGCCGGTGTCGTGCGGACGGCCGAAGGGCGAGACCGTGCGTTGCTGGACCTGGCTTCTTGCGAAGAGACCTGTGTGCTCGTCCCTCGCGTGGACCGGCCGGGCTGGGATGCTGACCTTCTCGTGCAGTCATGGTCCGAGGACGCGTGGTGCCAGGACCACGGTGTGCGCTTCGAGGTCATCGACGCGCCGCTGTTTGCTGACGATCGGATGCGCTGCGCTTCGGATGTTGAGGTCGCTTCGGCTCTCGACGAGCCCGCGCGCCAGGAGGCCTTTGGGGAGGCGCTGCAGGCTTGCGTTCGGCGGCACGGGGGCGCTGGAGCCGTGCTGGTCGGACCTTGGCTTGGTGTTCGGTCAGACGTTGCTGCCATGCTAACTAACCGTATCGGGATACATACGGGAGAGACGGCCACGCTGCTGGGAGGGACTGCCGGGGCGCGGTGGGAGGGTGCGTCCGAGGCGCTGCTCGAGCAGCTTGGCATTCGACGGATGCGTGGGCGGGTGGTTCGGCTCGAGCGCTCGAAGAACGTTCTGAAAATGAGAATTGTTGATGGGGACAATCTGATGGCTGCTCGGGCGGTCGTGCTCGCGAGCGGCGGGGTCGTGGGGGGGGGGATCGTCCTGAGCTCCGCCGAAGAGGCGGCCGCCGAGGAGGTGCCTCTCGCGCCGACGCTGCCCTTCGCACTATCCTTTCATGGTCCCATGGTGCTTGCCATCGACGGTCGTGTCACCGAGGCCGTGGCTTCCCTGCAGGGCATCAACCTCGAGCGGCTCGCCTGGCCCCGGGGCTCGCAGGAGCGCTGGTTGCTGGACCGCGTCGGCATCTTGCGCGAAGGGGCGAGCGTTCTCGATGCCTCGGGCGAGTCTCTACCCGGCATGTTCGCTGCCGGGGAGCTCGCCACCGATCAGGCGGCTGCCATGCTGCCGTCCATCGCTACGGGGTTGGATGCTGGGATTGCGGCCGCTGCTTTCGCTGCTTCCGCTGCGGGATGACGTCGCGTACGAGCACTTGGTACGCCACCGACAGGGCGAGGTCACCTCGCCCCACCGGGTTGGTGGGCACGTCGCGTGGCACTACGATCTCGGTGGTGGTCGCAGTCGCCTTTCCCGAAGGCTTGGTGCTGCCCTCGGGCGAAGGAAGATGGCCCTCGATGTCTTGCTCGCGCGTGATCGGGAGCCCGTCGCCCGACCCCGGTTGGCGTACGACGATGCCAGGCGCGATGCCCTGGGCCTGGATCGTCCTGCCTCGCGGGGTGTAGTACAGCGTCGTCGTGAGCTTGAGCGCGGCGCCATCGGGTAGCTCCACGATGCTCTGCACGGACCCTTTGCCGAACGTCTTGGCGCCCACGACGAGCCCACGGTCGTGGTCTTGTACGGCGCCCGCCACGAGCTCCGCCGCACTCGCGGTGAGCTCGTTGACCAGGATGGCGAGGGGAAGCTCGGAGGCCGCTCCGCCGGAGGAGGCCGTCACCTCGTCGAGCACACGTCCACGCGCACGCGTGCTGAAGATGATGCCGCCGTCGAGCAGCTCGTCGGCCACGAGCGCTGATTCGTGCACGAGACCACCAGGGTTCGTTCGCAGGTCGAGGATGATGCCTTCCAGAGGGGCGTCTTTCGCGAGGCGCAAGTTGCCCAGCACCTCGAGGAACTCGGCATGCGTTCCTCGCTGAAACTGCTTGATGTTCACGTAGCCCACGTCGCCGTCCAGACGCTTTCCGATCACGCTCCGCACGTGCACCTCGCCTCGCACGATCAGCACCTCGAGAGGCTTGTCGACACCGGGCCGCCGGATGTGCAATCGCAAAGATGTCCCTCGCTCCCCTCGAATGCGTCGCACCACATGGTCCAACGGCTTGCCCTGCGTCGACCAACCGTCGATCGCGATGACCTGGTCTCCGGGACGCAACCCTGCATGCTCTGCGGGTGACCCTTCGATCGGCTTGATCACGGTGATCAGCCCGTCGCGGGCATCGACCTCGACACCGATGCCGACGAAGCGTCCCTCCGTGTCATTTCGGAACTCGTCGTACTCCTTCGATGGCAGATAAGCGGAGTGCGGATCGAGCTCGGCGACCATGCCCTTGATGGCGCCTTCGAGGATCTTGGTGCGGTCCACGGGCTGTACGTAATGGTTCTCTACCAGGACCAGCACACGCGCGAGCTGTTCTACGGCGTGATAGGGGCTCTGCTTCGCGGGAACCGCGTAGGTGCCCCCCGCGACAAGAATGCCGAAAAGAAACGACATCAGAGAAAAAATGGTCATTTGGCGGTGGGCGCTCGCCAGCCGTGGAACCCTTCGCAACTGCGCCAAATTCTGCGAGATAGCCCGATGCAGCATGCCCGCAGCGTACGCCAATGGAGGTCAGATGCACGCGCCCTTTGATCTTCGGCCGTCGGAGAGGTACGTTGTGGCTCCGCCGATGTGGCGGTGGCTACGACATGTGTGACGGAGGTCCCCGTTCGATGGGTGATAAGGAAAACCTCAAGTTCGAAGCCTCGAAGACGGACAAGCGCAAGCAGAGCTTGTACTTCCCTGAGTCGATGCTTCAGGAGATCAAGGAAGAGGCTGCTCGTCTCGACCGCTCCCTCTCCTGGATCGTTCAGCGCGCATGGAAGATTGCCCGTCCCGACCTGCGCAAGCTTCCAAGTGTCAACGAGATCCCCGACGACGACAACGATACCTGACCTGTGCGACCGCTTCAGCGTTTGAACACCGGAGTGAGCTTCGCAGGGCTCGTGTGCGCACCCGTGCTGTGCGGACCCAGCTTGGCTTCGCTCACTCCCTCGCGCGTTCCTGCTGAACGAGGTTGGCTTCCCGCATGGACATGAGCACCGTCAAGGAGTGGTTGGACTCCTTCGGATGGCAGTTCCTCACGATGGACGAGACCACCCTCCGGATCTATCGAGACCCGGATGACGACGTCGACTTCTTCCTGCGCAACACCACCAACTGGATCCTGTTGAAGATCGTTCCCGCGATCCACCCAACGGCTGCGCGACCCTCCGACGTCGCGCGTCGCCTTCTCGCCGTGAACCGTGACATCCGTCTCGCCAAGTTCGCCATGGAAGACGACGGGGACATCGCGCTGGCTGCCGAGCTTCCCACCGAATCCCTCGACCCCTCCGAGCTCCGAGACGTGATCGAGCGAATGCGTCGCTACGTCGACCACTACCGCTCGTACTTGTCGATCCTTCCGCCGCCGATCGGTGGCTTCGGCCTGTAGCGCTACCGCTGCTCGATCACGACGCGACCGGGCTCGCGATGGACGATCAGTCCCTCTTCGCCGAGACAGCCCCAGCACGTGCTCCACGTCAGACGGTTCTTCACCCATCCGTTGAATCCCAGCACGATGGGTCCGGGTTCGTTCTTGAGGACGAAGCTCGACGCCAGCCGATAGCGATCGTCCGGAAGCCGGTAGAAGGCTGCAACGAAAGCCGAGCCGGAAGCTCCGAGACCTGTCAACACCAACAACTCCTCCCCGATCGCGGGGCTCCACAGCAGGGGGCTCGTCGTCAACGTGTTCCCCTGCTTGCCCGCGTCCCCGCGCGCGAGCACCCGGTTGACGTCATCAGGCTCCTGGAAGAAGGTCACCTCGCCAAGGTCTGCGAGCTGCGGCACGCTCTTGATCATGCTCGTGACCTGGGGCGGGTCGAGCTTCACCCGTCGGAAGGTTTGCAGCGGCTTCGGGCGGGTGATTCGCGCTGCGTTCGGCGGACCGCCGCAGCACCGGAAACCCAAATCCTCCCCTTGCGCCTTGGCGTCCGCAAGCTCCCGGCGTGCGCACCGATGCTCCGTGTCGGCCACCTTCGCGCGCCCCCCTCGCAGGATGGCCGAAGGCTTCTGATCTCCGTCCCCGACATCCAGATCACTCGACGTCCATTCCCGCAAGCTCGCCCCCATGGCCACCACGTCGAACCCCGTCGCGCATGCGTTCGGATGCTGTTCGCACGCCGGATCCCACCCCGCTCCGGTGGGATAAGGGTCTGCCTCGGGTCCCTTGCAGGCTCGCTCCCATTCGAGCTCGGTGCACAACCTCTGCCCCCGCTCGCCGCAAAGACCCTCCGCTTCCCGACGCGTCACGCCCGTGCGCGGCTGTGCGTTCGGGTCATTGGGGTACGGGAGTCGGTCGATCGAAAACGGGCCGAGGTCGACCTTCGTGAGCGCGGGCTCCAGCGACGGGTCTCTGCCTCGGTCCCCTGGTGTGCTCCCTGACGCGAATCCTCCACCGGGAATCTCGACCTTCTGACCCTGCCCGAGGTTTCCCTTGGGGGGGCGACGGGTCGTCGGAGCTTCCGGCTTCTCCGGGGCTGCCGACATGACCGCGCTCGACGAAGGTCGGATCTCGGTCGCCTCTTCTGCCGGTTGGCCGGACGACGTGCCGGGTTGCTTGCACCCGGAAAGCACGAGCGCGACCGCGATAGATGCCCGCAGCCAGGTTGGTCTGATCCCTTGCCTGATGGTCCACACCTGCGTGGCTATGCCTCGATAGCAGCGGTTCGTCAAAGACCGAGGTAGACTTTCGTTCCCATGACCCATCCGATGGCAGCACAGATGGCGCAGCTCCTCGTCGACAGTGACCTCGGGGAGTTGGAGGAGATCGTCGCGAGGTGGACCAAGGACGCGCCGACCGAGTCCTTGCGCAACCACTACCGGGTGTTCGGTGCCAAGCTCCTCCAGCTCAAGCGTCACCTGGCGTCCTTGCCGGAGCATCCGTCTCGCGAGGACCTCGAGGTCGCGCTGTCGATGATGCTCGACTTCGCGGCTCAGCAGAAGGGCCCTCCGAGCTAGCCAGGATCACCTTGACGGAGCCAAAGGCCAAACTGGTGAGCAGGGGACTGGGAACCGGGAACCCTGAACGGAGGCACTCATGAGCTTGGCCTCGGCTCTGTGTGTCTTGGCTAGTACCTTCGCCGGCTCATCCACCCCAGGGCCACGAGCACGCCCAACGAAGCCCAACCACCGGAAGCGTGCCCGCCCCCTTGCGAACACCCATCGGACCCAGCCCCTGTGTACACCGAGCCGGTGTCCTTGTTCTTAAAGCACGCACCCAACTCCGGCGCACACGTGAACCCCTGCGGACACGGGCCGCCTGCCCCGCACTTGGGCGTGCAGTACATCGTCCCGTCGTTGACGCAGACCGTTCCTGCCGCACAGTCCTCCGCCGTCGTACACGCCTCGTTCAGGAAGCAGTACCCGATCTCGGCGCACGTGGTCCCCATCGGGCACGCCGACGCCGCCGGGTCACACGCCTGCGTGCAGTACCGCCCATGGAATCCCTCCACGCACGTGAGCCCGTCGCGACAGACCCCATCGGCGCACAACTCCACCGTCGGCGACCCGTCGTACACCGTGCCGTCTTCCCCCGTGTACGACGTGCCGGCAATCTCGACCGCCTCGTCGATGAGATCCTTGAACCGGTCCGTCCGCGTCCAGATGTTCTCGTCGCCGAAGCAGTTCGCTCCGCGCGACGTGACCCCCATGACCGCGTTCTGGGACGAGATCGCAGGCCCACCGGAGTCGCCCTGGCAGATCGACTGGGTCCCCACGAAGTCCGCGTCCCCGGTGCCCACGGCGTAGCGCAGCACCTTCACGCTTTCGCGACGGTAGCGCAGTCCAGCGCTGTTCATGTCTTGCGGGTTCGTCAGTCCATAGCCCGTCGCGGTGAACAGCTCGTTCATCTCGGGACCCTTGTGCACGCGGACCCGCAACGGAACGATGGGGATCTGCGACAACGTCTCGCCTGTCACGTCGTCCTCCTCCAGGACGATCAGCGCGATGTCGTGGCCGCACAGGCTCGTGGAGCCGTCGTGCACCACGTGCTTTCCCTTCGATAGCCTCCCCTGCATGTTGTGTGCTGCGTCGTACCCGCGCATGACGAGCAGGCTTGCCGGGTCGATGTCGGACTCCACGTCCTGGTAGCAATCGACGAACTCCGTAGTCTTGGAGACGCAGTGCCGCGCGGTCAGGACCACGTTTGGCGCGATGAGGGCGCCGGTGCACATCCCACCGCTCACGATGGATGTCCCGCTGTAGATCATGACGACGGCGTCATTTCCCTGGGCCTTGTCGATGGTTCCACCGACGATCGAATCGCTTCGATGGTCGATGGGTTCAGACGCGGGCTCAGGAGAGCTGCAAGCGAAACAAGTGAGAAACGAAGCGGCAAGAGCCGAAGCACAACGCGGCCGACGCATGACGGGAAGCCTACTCCTCGGCGCTTTTCATGGCCACCGGGTCCCGGGAGATTCGTCGCCTCGGGTCCCAAAACGTGGGCACCTTCGTCGTTTTTGGGTACGCTTGGAAGTGGGTATGCAAGTGGCTTCTGGCATGTACGACGACTCGAGGGGAATAATCGTGACGGGGGACCGTCCAACGGTCATCGCCACGACGGAAGGAAAGTCATGCGTTGGTACGCGATTCTCGGCTCAGTCTCGGTGACGGCAGTCCTCGTGCAACTCGTCGTTCCCATGAAGGCGGATGCACAGTCGGGGGGGACGCCGGCGAGCACGACCTCGGTATCGGTCAGGAATGCCAAGAGCGGGGTTGTGGTCCCACCTGCTTTGGCGGACGTCGAGGTGATGTGCGCGCTGCTCACCTCCTGCGGTGACGTGGCCTTTCCGATTCCGGCGTCGGACATGCCGGGGTGCGTGAAGGCGGCGTGGGAGGCCCTGTCCGCACCGGACACGGTCAGGATGTCGCTGGGAATCCGGGATTGCGCTTTGCGAGCGAACTCCTGCCGGGAGCTGCGAGCTTGCGCTCTCGCCGGCGCGGACGCGAACGTGTGCAACGGTCGCGGGATGAAGTCGGACACGCCCATCGGGTTCTGCGATCTGGACGGACGGGCCGTCTCCTGCTTTCGCGGGAAGCCAAAGTTCGTCCGGGACTGCCCGCGGGCGGGGGAACAGTGCAGCGTGGCCGGCGGCAAGCCGATCTGTTCGCTCGGTCCCTGCCCGTCCGAGCTTGCGGAAGGTGCCTCCCAGTGCTCGGGCAACGGACACCGCGTGCTCGAGTGCCTCGACGGCCGTCTGCAATCACGGGACTGCTCCGTGCTCGGCCTCACCTGCGAGACGCCCGGCGGCAAGCCCGCTTGTGTCCCCCCGTCCAAGTCCTGTACCGGACAGAGCCATCGCTGTGACGGCAAGACCGCCATCGGATGCCTCGACGGTCACGAGGTGAAGGTGATGTGCGACGCCGCCCGGATGTCCTGCGCCCTGCCCAACGACACCGAGAAGATCGGCTTGTGCAGCATGGAAACGCCGTCGACCGCCGCCTGTGACCCGAAGGGAGCTGCCCAGTGCGTCGGCGCCAACATCGAGTACTGCTTGAACGGCGAGAAGCGCACCTTCCTGTGCAAGACTTTCGGCTTCAATCGCTGCGTCGTGACCGGGGCCGGACCCCGCTGCGCGGAGTGACCCGACCCTCAGCCCCCAAACGGAATGACGTCGCTCTTGCGGGCTTTGCGTGATCCGCCATCCCGGTCGACGATCACCACCCCCTTGCCGTCCACGCTCTCCACGCGGAAGAAGTCCCACACCGTGCCCTTGCGCGGGCGCGCGAGGACCATCTGACCTGGCTGCACGTCCTGCGGCTCCTGCGGCTCCTGCGGCTTCTTCGGCTTCGGTGCGACCTCGGCAGGGTCCCGCTCCGACAGCGGGGACTTGTCGTCCCACGCCACGTGGACCTTGGTGGGCGTGAGCCGACGTATTCTTCCACCCCGCCAGCTCCCGTCGTCGTGCCGCGCCACGATCTCGTCGCCCGGCCGGGCCTCCCAGCCTTCGGGGCGCGCCGGCTGTTTCGCGCGGCTCACCGCCGCGAAAAAGTCCCGATGATCCGCCATCTCCTTGTGCTTGCGGCCAATCCTCTCCCTTGCCTCTTCCCTGAGCGCGAGGACATCCGCCGTGGGTAGCTCATAGACCTTGCCCAACGCGTCCTCGACCTCGAGCACCCCTTGCCGCTCTTGCTTCACGAGGCACCCCGTCCAGACGTTGGGCGCCGTCCTGCAAACCGCGAAGTCGTTGACGGTCACTTTCGAAGCCTGGTCGGACGCGACTGGGTACACCCTGTCCTTGGGCGCCTGCGCGTTCGCCTTGCGGGAGCCGTGCTCGTACGTCACCCCATCCGCCACCTTGACCACGCGCCCGGACACGAACGTGGCCTCGCCGCTCTCGACCACCACCGTATCCCCCTCCGAGACTTCCGCTCGGGGTTCGGCCCGAGGAGCAGCCGCCGAGGACGACGGCGCGGAGGAGACCGGATCGACGGGCTTGTCCTTCGCGCACCCGTTGGTGAGCACGAGACCCAAAAAGGTCACGGCCACGGCCGTTGGAAACCTCGTCATGGCGCCGACGATAGTGCAGGAACCAGGGGAGGCAAGGGAGGTCAGTGGGCGTCAGCCCAGCTGGGCCCGACGCCGACGTCGACCAGCAGCGGTACTTCGAGGGACATGACGGACTCCATGGCTTCGCGAATGCGTGGGACCGCCGTGTCCACGAGGTCCTCGGGCACCTCGAAGACCAACTCGTCATGGACCGTGAGGATCATGCGGGCCCCGGGGACGACGGGCTCGGCCAGGCGGACCATGGCGAGCTTGAGAAGATCGGCAGCGCTCCCTTGGATCGGTGTGTTCCCCGCGATGCGCTCGGCTTGGGCGCGCAGTCCCCGGTTCGGGCTGCGCAGGTCGGGCAGGTGCCGCTGCCTGCCGAGGATCGTTCGCACCGCTTGTCCCTGGCGTGCCGCTTCCAGCGTCGAATCCATGAACCCGCGAACCCCTTCGTATCGAGCGAAGTACCGGTCGATGAATGCGCGCGCCTCGTTGCGGCCGATGCTCAGCTTCTTCGACAGGGCCAGCTCCCCCATTCCATAAATGACGCCGAAGTTGATCGTCTTGGCCTGGCGGCGCTGCTCTGGCGTCACCTCCGAGGCGGGTACGTCGAAGATCTCCATGGCGGTTCGCGTGTGCACGTCCTCGTTTCGCTGGAATGCGTTCATCAGCACGGGGTCCTTGGACAGGTGGGCGAGGACCCGCAGCTCGATCTGCGAGTAGTCCGCACTGACGAGCACGCAACCTTGCGGAGCGATGAACGCGCGCCGGATCGCGCGGCCTTCCTCCGTCCGCACGGGGATGTTCTGCAGGTTCGGGTCGCTCGACGACAGCCTCCCCGTGGCCGCCACGCTCTGGTTGAAACGCGTGTGAATGCGGCCCGTCTGAGGATGGACGAGCTTGGGGAGCGCCTCCACGTAGGTGCTCTGCAGCTTCGATAGCTGACGCAGGTCGAGGATCGTACCCACCAGAGGGTGCAGCTCCGATAGCGCTTCCAGCACGCTCGCGTCCGTGCTCCGCGCGCTCTTGGTGCGCTTCTTCACGGGCAGCTTGAGCTCGTCGAACAGGATCGCCTCGAGCTGCCTCGGCGAGCCCACGTTGAAGTCCCGGCCCGCCTGCTCCTTCGCCTGAGCCTCGAGCTTCCCCATCCGCTCCCGCAGCATCCCCCCGATCTGCTCGAGTTGCGCCACGTCGATCAGAACGCCCGCCATCTCCACGTCGACCAGCACTTGAGACAGCGGAATCTCAATCCGCTCGAGTAGCTCGCGCAACCCCTGCTGCTCCAGACGAGGAAGCTGCACATGGTGAAGCTGCAACGACAGGTCGGCGTCGGCGCACGCGTAGTTCGCCGCCCGATCGACCTCCACCCGATCGAACGTCATCCCCTTCGACCCCTTGTCGCCCGTCACCTCCTCGTACGTCGTCATCGCGACATGCAGCTCGCGCTTCGCCAGATCCTTGAGCCCGTGCGACGCTTCGGGGTCGAGCAGGTAGCTCTCCACCATCGTGTCCGACGCGATGCCCTGCAGCGGGTCGAAGCCGTGCCGGCGCACCACGGTCTCGTCGTACTTGAGGTTGTGCCCGACCTTGCGGACGTCGCTCGACGCGAACAGCGGGTTGAGCGCCTCGCGAACGCGCTCGAGGGGCAGCTGGCTGGGCACCCCGAGGTAGGAGTGCCCGATGGGCACGTACCAACCTTCGTTGGGGCGGCATGCCAGGGAGATCCCCACGAGGTGAGCCAACATGGGGTCGGTGGAATCCGTCTCGGTGTCGAAGGCGAACAGGCCGGCTTCGCGACAGGCTCGCGCCGCGGCTTCGAGCGCGGCCTCGTCGAGCACGGCGGTGTATCCCGCTTCCTTCGGGCGGTCGAACTCGATCACCATCTGCTTGCGGAGCCCATCGAGCATGCGGGTGAAGCCCAGCTCGGTGTAGGCCTCTTCCAACCCCTTGACGTTCACGTGCGGCTGGAAGTCGAGGGCCGTCTTGTCGAAGACGATTTCCAGGTCGTCGCGGAGGGCCACCAACGTGCGAGCGAGGTCTGCTGCGGCGCGGTTCGCCTCGAGGTTTTCGCGAAGCTTGCCCTTGAGCTGGTCGATCCCTTCGTAAATCCCTTCGATCGAACCGAACTGCTCCAGCAGCTTGGCAGCCGTCTTCGGGCCTACGGAAGGGATGCCCTTCACGTTGTCCGAGCTGTCCCCCGTCAGCGCGAGCAGGTCGTGCATCCTCTCCGGACCCACACCGAACTTCTCCGCCACCTCCGCAGGACCGTAGACCTTGTTTCGCATCGTGTCCCACATCACGACGGACCCGCCCACCAGCTGCATGAGATCCTTGTCCGCGCTCACGATCACCACACGCAGGCCCTCCGAGACCGCGCGACGCACCGCGGTCGCGATCAGGTCGTCGGCTTCGAACCCGTCTTGCTGCCACACCTGGATGCCCAGAAGCTCGACGAGGCTTCGCACGCGCTGCATCTGCACCGAGAGGTCTTCCGGGGGAGGTGGACGGTTCGCCTTGTACGCATCGTCGATCCCCTTGCGAAAGGAAGGACCCTTCGAGTCCATGGCGACGGCCATCAGCTTCGGGTCGCGCTCGTCGATCATGCGGTTGAGCATCGTGATCGTCCCGTAGGTGGCGTGGGACGGTTCCCCTGAGGGCGAGGAGAGGGGGGCGATGGCGTGGTAGGCACGAAACACGTACCCGGACAGGTCCACGATGTAGAGGGCGTCGGCGGCGCCGACGGGAGGTAGCGCGGTCATGGCCGAGATGCGTAGCGCACATCGGGGCGGGAAAGAATGGCCCCCATCCCAGCCTTCCCCCGTCGGACCGTCGGACGGGGGAAGGAGCCCGCGTTGCCGATCGCAGAGCGAGATCCAGAGGCTACTCTCTCAGCCCGTCGGTCCGCTCCGGATCAGGGTTGGCGGTCCCGAGCGGGAGGGGCTAGGCTGAACGCCTTGGAACCACCGATGGGCGAGCCGTTGGACACGAAGAGCGACGAGCTGGTGGCCGGCAAGTACCGGCTGCTGCGGATGATCGGCCAGGGAGGGATGGGGTCGGTCTGGGAGGGGGAGCACGTCTCGCTGGGGACGAAGGTCGCGGTCAAGTTCATCGAGCATGAGCTGGCCCAGAGCGCTGAGGCGAGGGATCGGTTTGACAAGGAAGCGCGCGCGGCGGCGAGGCTTCAATCCCGGTATGTCGTCGGCGTGCACGACCACGGCGTGATGCCGGACGGGCGGCCCTTCATCGTCATGGAGTTCCTGCGTGGTCAGACGCTCGAGGAACGCGCGGTCGCGTGTGGGCGCATGGACTTGGTCGAGGTCGCGCAAATCATGAGCCAGGTCGCGCGCGGGCTGTTCAAGGCACACGAGCTCGGCATCGTGCATCGCGACCTCAAGCCCGAGAACATCTTCTTGACGGAGTCCCCGGACGACGACGAGACCGTGGCGAAGATCGTCGACTTCGGGATCGCCAAGTTCACCGAAGGCACGCCGCTGGCCATGTCGTCGTCGACGCGAACCGGAACGATCCTGGGCACGCCGGTGTACATGAGCCCGGAGCAGGCGCGTGGTCTTCGCGACATCGACCACCGGAGCGACCTGTGGGCGCTCGGCGTGGTCGTGTACCGGTGCGTCGTGGGCCAACTGCCGTTTCAGGGGCAAGCGGTCGGTGACATCGTGGTCAACATTTGCACGAAGGACGCCGTGGCTCCAACCCAACTCGTGCCTTCACTGCCTGCCGCGTTCGACGGGTGGTTCCGGCACTCCGTGGCGCGCGAGCGGGAGGACCGGTTTGGTTCCGTGAAGGAGCTGGCGGCTTCGTTGCTGTTCGTGGCCGGCGTGGTGTCACACCCCGACCAGGCGTTTCCGGCGTCGAGCGCCCTGTCGGGTCCGATGGGGGTGGTGGAAGGGCAGACGGTGCCGTCGCACGAGACGCTGGAAAATGCAGCCACGCAGATGGGGACGGCAAGTTCGGTGTCGACGAAGCGCAGGTCCGTCGGGGTGCTCGGGGCTGCGATCGCGCTGCTTGGAGCCCTGGCCGTGGTGGCGGGTCTGGTCGGGTGGAGATGGTACTCCTCGCCGTCCACGGCGGATGTCGTGGTGGCGTCTCCTCCGGCTGCGTCGGAGGCGAGAGACGTGGAGCCGAGGGGGGAGGTTGCTCCCGTGGGCGTGCCCGAGGCTTCTTCTCCCGCGCCGGTGGGGTCCGAGACGGTCGAAGTGGACGCTGGGGTGTCTCCGGATCCGGGAAAGGGGCGGCGTCCGGGGAGAACGTCGCCGGCCGGCGCGCGGTCGGCGCAGCCGTCCAAGACGCCTCCTGCCTCGCCGGCTACGGTCGACCTGGGGTATTGAGGGGGCGCGGTTTCCTGCCCGGTGGGTGGGGGAACGACGTTCCCCCTGTTGACCACGGCCGCGCGAAGATCCAGGGTGATGCGGTCGAGCCCGGTGAGAGTGCCAGGGCCCAACTACGGAGTGACGATGACTGACTCGAGAATGCTTTGGGATTTGGATGTGCGTGTCCGTGACCGGAACCTGAAGACCGGTCGTTTGAAGAAGGACGAAGTGCAGAAGTACTACGAGGGCCTCGTGGACGTGAGCGCGAGGGCCGACACGGTGGAGCTCCGGCAGCCTGCGCTCGCGGGAGGCGACGAAAAGGCTGAGGTGGCGCCCCCGGTTCAGCTGGCCCCGCCCGTGGCGTATTCCCCGGCGCCTCCGGGCATTCCGGCGATGCCTCCCGTGGCGCCAGCGGTCGTTCCCCGCGGGGATGGTACCGATACGGACGACGACCTCTGATCGCTGCGGGTTTGTGACGGGAACTGGAGGATGCGACCATGGCGGACGAGAAGACAGAACAAGCTGAGCTTCCGCGGACGGACTTCTCCACGTTCGTTCTCTCCTTGAGCCACTCCGCGCTCGTGCACCTCGGGGACGCCCCGTCCCCCGATGGTGCGGCGCGGACACCCAACCTCGTTCTGGCGCGGCAAACCATCGACTTGCTCGAGATCCTATCGGACAAGACGAAGGGCAACCTGACGGGCCAGGAAGAGCGATTGCTCGAGCACGTGCTGTACGAGCTTCGGATGAGGTTCGTCGAGGTCACCAAGGAGAACCCGTGACCTGTCGCTCGACCGTCGTGCGGGCTGTCGTGGTGACCGTCCTGGCCGGCTTGGTGTTGCTGCTGGCCGGCTGCGGCAATCGCGGCAAGGCTGGCAGTGATGCCGCGGCTATCGCGTCGAGCGCGGCCGTTCCCGCGCCTCCACCCCCGCCGCCATCGACGGCCCCCTCTGCGGGCATGATGATGCCCAATGGGGCCCCCATGTCGTTTGCTGCGCTGGCGAAGGCGGTGGACCCGGGGGTGGTCACGATCCAAAGTCGGGTCGAGAAAACCTTCGGGAGCGGGCGGCGCCGGGTGCTGTCCGAGGGGCTGGGCACGGGGTTCGTGTACGACCCGGCCGGGCTGGTGCTCACGAACAACCACGTCATCGAGGGGGCGACGGCGGTGGTGGTTCAGTTCGCGGGCGGGCGGGCGATGAAGGCGGAGGTGAAGGGGAGGGACCGTCGCACGGACGTCGCGGTGTTGCAGCTGGAGGCCGCGGACGGGCTTCACGCGTTGCCGCTTGGGGACTCGGACGGGATCGAGGTGGGGGACTGGGTGGTGGCCATTGGCAACCCGTTCGGGCTGTCCCACACGGTTTCGGCGGGCATCCTGTCGGGCAAGGGGCGAACGAAGGACGACGTGAAGGGGTTGGACCCGAGCGGCTACTTCAACTTCTTGCAGACGGATGCGGCGATCAACCAGGGGAACTCTGGTGGACCGCTTTTGAACCTGCGCGGTGAGGTGGTGGGGATCAACACGGCCATTCGGGCGAACGCGAACAACATCGGGTTTGCGATTCCGATCAACATGGTCAAGGAGCTTCTGCCCATCCTCGTGAAGGACGGCAAGATCACGCGCAGCGCGCTGGGCATCAGCGTGCGGGAGCTGGACACTTCGGAAGCGGAGCGTTTGAAGCGTCCCGACGCGAAGGGGGCGTGGGTGGTGGACGTGGCGCCGGGGTCGGGGGCTGACCGGGCGGGGCTTCGACCGGACGACGTGATTCTCGGGTTTGACGGCAAGGCCGTGGCGGACCCGAACATGCTTCGGTGGTGGGCGAGCATCGCGGGGGTTGGCAAGACGGTGGACGTGAAGGTGGCGAGGGGTACGCGGACCTTCGACCTGAAGGTAACGTTGGGAGAGCTGCCTGAGCTGCCTGAGCAGCCGGAGCAGCCATCGATGGGGTTCCCCCCTGGGTTCCCTTGATGGATGAGGTTTTCGGGCGGATGGCCGATTCTTCCAGGGACGCGCGAGAGGACGGGAGCCTGGGCGAGCTCGCCGAGGTGGGGGAAGGAGAGGAACTGCCCAAGGAGGCCGTGAATACCCTCTCCCTGGTGGCGTCCAACCGTGAGCAAAGACGCGCGGAAGCCGAGGAAGACCGTGTACTCATCGAGGCAGCCCAGAAAGGCGACGCAGCCGCATTCCGAAAGCTGGTGGAGAGGCACCAGCGGCGGGTCTATTCGATCGCCTTGGGCATCGTGCGGGACGAGAACGACGCCCGCGAGATTTCCCAGGAGGCCTTCCTCCGGGTCTATCGAGGGCTGGACCGGTTCCAGGGAGGTTCGAGCTTCTTCACCTGGCTCTTCCGAATCGTCACCAACCTCTCCATCGACCTCATACGTCGACCCGGGAGGCGTGATGCGGAGCTCGTCGAGGACCGGAAGATGTACGACACGGCAGACGGTTCTCTCGATCCCTTCATGTCCCACGTGGAAGGGGCGGACCCGATGCGTGTCGTGCGTCGTCGTGAGATTGCCGAGCGTTTGCGGGAGGCGCTCGACGCGTTGCCGCCTTACCACTTGGGCGTCATTCTGATGAGAGAGGTCGAGGGTATGTCGTACGAGGAGATGGCCGAGGCGATGGGGGTGTCGAAGGGCACCATCATGAGTCGCCTGTTCCACGCGCGACAGAAGCTTCAGCGTGCTTTGCGGGACTGTTACGACGAAGAGGTCGGTTCCGTCGGTGAGCCAGCGAGCGAGCCGAGAAAGCGCGAGGGATGACCGTGAAGGACCGCGCAAAGAACACGGATCGGAGCCTGGGTGTGGATTCCCACGAGCTGATGATGCTTGCCGATGGCGAGCTGGACGCTGAGCGGGAGGCGTTCGTTGCGGGCCAGGTTCGGGACAACGAGCGTGCGCGTGCGGTGGTCGGGACCGTGCTGGAGATCGGCGCGCGAGTTCGCGAGGACGCGGACCGTCGGGCGAAGGAGGCTGGGGCCGACGACATTGCGTCGCTGGTGATGGCGCGCATCGAGCAGGAGGCGGCGGGCAAGGTGGTGCCGTTGCGTGCGGCCCAGCGGCGTGCGGTGGGGATTGGACCGGTGGCGATCGGGGGGCTCGCGTTGGCGGCGGCGGTGGCGTTGCTGGTCTGGCGTGTGGCGGGGGTTGACTGGGCGCAGCCGGTTCCGGCCGGGCGTGTGGCCGCGGGCCCGTCGGTGAATCCTGAGATGGTGGTAGCTTCGGCGCCGGCACCTGCGGCAGACTACGACCCGGAGCCTGGAGTATCTGTGGACGCTGTCGATTTCGGTGCTCGGACGGGCACCATCTTCTATGTACCAAGCGACACCGGCACGACGACGGTCGTCTGGCTCACGGATGACGAAGCCGGAGGCAACCCATGATCCGTAACGGAATCGGCCTTGCGAGTGGAATCGATCCCCGATGGATCGCCGGGTGTGTGGTGGGCGTGCTGGTTTCGGCGAGCGTGTGGGCGCAAGCGCAGGGTCAAGAGGCGGTGGCCGACCCTCATCGCGGGGTGGTGGTGGCGCAAGCGGATGCGGGGCCTGCGGAGAAGGTCGAGGTGCCGTCGGAGATCCTCGTGTTGCATGCGACGAACACGGGGGGCGGGATCGACCCTGAGCTGCGGAACCTCAAGCAGCTGCAGAAGCCGCCGTTCTCGGCGTACGACACGTACCGGCTGCTGCATCGGCATTCGATCGTGCTCAAGCCGCAGCAGCCGGACTCGACGCAGCTTCCGAACGGTCGGACGTTGCGCACGGTGCTCAAGGCGGTGTTGCCGGAGGACCGGTTCCGGGTAGCGGCGAGCATCAGTCGGCCGCCGCGCGAGAGGGACAAGGAAGGCGGGTACCTGCCCTTGCTGGAGGTGACGGCGAAGAGCGGGGAGCCGTTCTTCGTGGCGGGGCAGAGTTTTCGAGGTGGGATTCTCGTGGTTGGGATCCAGGTCGGCAAAGAAGTGCCCAAGGAGAAGGCGCCTGAGGGCAAGTGAGCTCGAGGGGCTTCATGCTGGTGCGAGGCCCGTGCTAGAGTGCGAGCCTTCGAGCGCCCGTAGCTCAGTTGGATAGAGCAGCGGCCTTCTAAGCCGCGGGTCGTGGGTTCGAGTCCCCCCGGGCGTGCCAGATTTCCAATACTTAGGGCGTGGTTCTCCGGTGCATCTTTAGTTTTGTCCGTGGCTGGGACAATACTGTCAACCGGCAGTCGGGGCATGGCCGCCTCAGGCAGTATCCGCATGCTGTCAGTCTGCTGCACGTACCGCATGTGCACCTTCGCGTCCGAGTGACCCGACAGCAGCATCGCCTGCTGGATGTTCACCCCCGCGCGCGCAAGCCCCGTGTCGTAGGCGCGACGCACCGAATGAAAGTCGGTCGGCCGCGTCGTGGCCGTCTCGGCATACAGAGGGTCGAGCAGCATGTTGGGACAGCAGAGGTCTCCGACATGCTTGCTCGCGCCCGTCGCCACGCGGCCCGTGTAGGTCGGCAGCGGTGCATCCATCGGTCGGGTGCACGCGTGGCGGATGATGCCCGCGCGGAACACCTCACGCCGCAACCGCTTGGCGAACGACGTGCGCGCGGCGCGGGGCTGGCCCGCGCTTTCGCCGATCTCGACCGGGAAGACGGGGCCTGCTTCGGGCTTGCCGCAGGCCGTCCACCGAGCGCGCAACGCGTTCGCGAGGGGAGCGGGCAAGGCGAGTCGTTGCGCGGGACGTAGGTGCTTCGACTTCATCCTGGGGACGATCGCTTCCGCGAAGTGAACGCGATCGATCATGCTCCAGTCCCAAGCGATGACGTCACCGCCACGCATTCCCCCGAGAAGGCGCGCGGTCACCACCATCATCTTGGTCTCGATGGCCGCTGCAGCCCACCGCTTGTTCGATGAAACGGGGTGGGTCACGAACCGCTCGATCTCGTCATCCGTGAGGATGACGCGCTCCTTGCGAACCTCGCGCACGTCGAAGATCTCGATGCGATCGGTTCGAAGGCTCCCGCTTCCACGACAAGGTCCGGAGGCTTGGGACGAGTCCGTCTTCCGACCCGCACAGCTACGTCGCGCTTGGTTTTCGCCACGGCATTCTCAGCTCATTTTGGGATGTCCGCGGATGATACCAGTGGACCACCGCTCGAGGCATCGGCGGGCAGGTCCCTTTGGTGGTTGAGGTCTCGAGGTGCCCCGCTTCGCATGTCTGGACCAGTCAAGCGCGCACGCCGCCCATCCCGCGCTACACACGGCGGAGACGTTGAGCTAGGTTCAAGGGTACCAGCCATGACGGGGCCTCTCGCACTAGTCAAGCCCGAGTTGCTTGTGTGGGCACGCACATCGGCGGGGCTCAGCCACGCGGATGTTGCAAAAAAGATGAACGTCGAGCCGGCACGCTTGGCGAGCTGGGAAGCCGGGGCCGAGCGGCTGACGATCCCGCAGTTGCGGAAGTTCGCCGAGGTCTGCAAGCGTCCGCTCGCGGTTTTCTTCCTCGCCACGCCGCCGAAGGGCTGGGACCCCATGAAGGACTTCCGCATGGTGGCGGGAGCCGAGCCGCGGCCGCAATCACCCGAGCTGCGGCTCGCGATCAGGGAGGCATGGGAACGCCGAGCGGTTTGCGTTGAGCTCGCGCGCGACCTTGGCGACACGACGTCAGAGCTCGCACACCCGAAGGGCCGAACCCGCGACGCTGAAAAGGTCGCCGAGCACATTCGAAAGATGCTGGGCGTATCGGTAGGCCAGCAACGGGCATGGGGAGGCGCGGAGGCCGCCTTCTCGCGGTGGCGAACAGTCCTCGAGGATCGAGACGTCCTCGTCTTCTCCTTCCCCGGCGTGCAGGTGGACGAAGCGCGTGGCTTCGCCATCAATCACAGGCCGTTTCCGGTCATCGCGGTCAACAGCAACGATATGCCGGCTGGTCGGTCGTTCACGTTGATGCACGAACTCGCTCACGTGCTTTCCCACGCCGAGACGTCGGTATGCTCGATGGCGGATCGAGATGCATCCTCTGACGAGGCGTTCTGCAACCATGTGGCGGCGGCAGTGCTAGTGCCTCGCGACGCGCTGCTGGCCGAAGGCGAGGTATCGACCGCGCAATCGACATCGAGATGGGCAGACGACGTGCTTCAGAGGTTCGCCCGCACGTACGGCGTGAGTCGCGAGGTGGTCCTTCGCCGGCTGCTTACGCTCGGCAAGACGTCACCTGCGTTCTACGCGGAGAAGCGCGCGATGTTCCAGGAGGAGTATCGCCGGTGGGTTCGAAAACGGAGCGAATCCGAAGGCGGGCCGACCTACCTCACCACCGTCGTGAGTCGTCACGGGCGTCTGTATCCTCGGGTTGTCTTCGAGGCCTACAGTCAGGCGACAATCACAGCGAGCGAGGCGTCCACCTATCTTGGCGTAAAGACCAAGCATTTTCGATCCCTTGAAAGCGATGTTTTCACGCAGATGCACCCATGAGCATCGCCTACAGCGTCGATACCAGCTCGCTGATCGCTGCGTGGGACGAGCGCTACCCCCGCGACGTCTTCCCCACGTTCTGGTCCCGTTTCAGCGCGCTGGTGGATGAGGGCCGTGCTGCGTGCATCGACGAAGTGCGCGAAGAGCTGAAAAAGAAGAACGACGAATTGCTCGCGTGGACGAAGAGCAACAAGAACATCTTCTTGCCTCTCTCGGAGGATGTTCAGCGAGAAACGTTGGCGATCCTTGCTGACCCGGTGTTCTGCAGACTCACCGACAGCGTGAAGGGCCGAAGCAAGGCCGATCCGTTCGTGATCGCCTTCGCGAAAGTCCACGACGCGACGGTCATCACCGAAGAGAAGGCGGCGCCAAGGAGGATCAAGATACCGGACGTCTGCAGGGCGCTTCATATTCCGTGTGCTGGGCTGGTCGAGTTGATCCGATCCGAGAAGTGGTCGTTCTGACGGAGGCTCGCAACGGTGGCTCAAGCCATCGCACCCCGGCACGTGCGCCTCTGGCTTCGCGACTCCGGCGACCTCGTCAAGTGCGGCGGGATGCTCTGGAGCTTGCTCGTCGAAGTGACCGACGCAACGCGTGCGTTTGCCGTCGCAGTCGGACCGACGCCAGTTCGGCAGGACGATGACTATAGGCGGGCGTTCCGCTCTTCGCGTCGGAAGACAAGCTTGGGGCGAGTCTCTCCTCGCTTCCTAAGCCAGCGTTGGACTCTCGCTCGGACGCCCGATTCGCCACGTGATGCCCTCGCGTCCTATGCGTATCGTTACCTGGAACTGCTGTGGGGGCGGCTTTCGCAAGAAGGCGGCGCGCATGGCGTCGCTCCGACCCGACGTGCTCGTCGTTCAGGAAGTCGAGAAGCTCGACAACCAGCTCTTCCTGGACGGTGATCAGCAGCCGACTTTCTTGTGGCGCACCACCGCCCAGCGCGAAGCCTTTCCCGAAGCAGCCTACCTGCGGCATCGTTGGGTCGCGTTGCCCACCGGATGGACCAGACGCTGTCGAGGGGATACGTTGCACCCATGGACAGGGTCGTCCAACAAGGGGAGACGCCGGGGGTTCGGTGGGCAGCGGGGAGCTGTACCGGAGGGTGCCGGGACGTGAACGAGGATGCCTTTGCCGTGAGCGACGACGGCATCTGGTTCGTCGTGGCAGACGGATGCGGGGGCCGGAGCTCCGGACGGCGGGCCTCCGACCTCGCTGTCCGGTGCATCCTCGCGCTGGGAAAGCCCTTCGGGTCGCCGAAGAAGAACACCTGGTCTCCGGAGATCATGGTTCGAACCAGCAGGATCTCACCCTTGCCGTAGTGCTTGATGGACGGCAGGGCGGTGGAGACGCGGCCGGTAAAAAGCTCGCGAAACTTCGCCACCTTCTTCGTGTGCATCACGTCCTGGTGAAGCCCAAGACGACTGCGCCTCGCTTCGTCGATGAACCGCTGCAGTTCGATTCCGCCTTCCACGTCAGCAAGGAACTGCTCGAAGTAGTCGAGCACGGTTTGGCCCTCTGGGCCGAACGGGAAGTCCATGAGGATCCAGCTCTCGACGAGCACGCCATCGCCGAAGGACGCATCGCCTGCGAATAGGTCGTGCAGATCCTTCCAGCACCGCGTGAGGGGCGGAAACTTGTCCTCGGCCACGCAGGCGACGCCGAACAGCAGCAGGTACCGGTACGCGCGGACGAAGTAGACGACGCCGTCGGGGCCCGGGGTCTTTTCGGTGAGGAAGGCATGCGTCTGCTTTGCAGCGCGCAGCTCGTCGAGAGAGTACGCCCCCGGGGTCTTGCCGCCGGGAAGGATCGCATGCCACGCGGGCTTCGTCTTGGCCATCGAGGGCACGAGTAGCAGCGGCAGGCTGCCGAGGCCAGCGCGAACCCTTGCGCTTCCGGGCAGATCTCCATCGGTCCCGCGGTGGTCCCGGCGAGCGAGGATGAGGAGAACTCGGTGCAGTGAGCGACGAGCGAGAACTCGCGTTACGTGCCCAGCGCCGTCAGAGACTCGTCCGAGCGAAGTCAACTGCCTGCGGAAGGAGTCGCAGGCGCCCGTCACCTACCATTCCAAGCCCATGCATGAGCAACGCCGATATGGCGCCATCGTGGTCATCGAGGCTGTCCACGGGTAGCCCATCTGGACTATTTGCGAGAGACGCGACGACTTCGGTAGACCGCTTGGGCATCTGTGCAAGACGGACCAGCACGGTCACTCTCCAGTCATTCGACCGGTTACGGGGATGCCAACCTCCCCGCCGCAACAAGTAGTCACCGAGTTCCGCAGCCAACGCCCCCCAGGAAAGGAGGAAGTCGACGAGCTTGCTCGAACAGCTTCCTCCTGACCGCTCGAGCGCATCGATGGCGTACGGCACCGAGATCGCAGAGTGCGCTCCCCCCGTCCCGGCAACTGCCGAGAGCAGTTCTCGGGCTGAGTAATGCACCACGGTGCTGCCTGACGTCCAGCGATAGACGCTGGCTCCAAGTGCCTTTTCGACGTCGACCAGGGCCCAACCAGACCCGAGCGGTAGTGTCGCTGCAGCTAGCGGATTAAAATCGGTCACTGCTGGCGAGGAGAACCGGGGCCTCTCAAGGGCGGCGAACACTGGAAGAGGGGCTTCGATTCGAGCCGCGTGCCGTCGGAGCAGCGGGGCGTACTTCTGGTCCACCAGCAGTACTCTCAGCGCGACAGCCAGGGCTGGCAGCGGTTGCGTATCGCCCGCGCGTAACCTTCGAATGTACTCGATGATGGACTCCACGTATCTGGCTACGTCCTCGGCGTCTTCATCGATCGTTCGGACGCGGCTTGTCTGATCTGCGTCAACCTTGGAGAGGGTCTGCCCATACCATTTCTTTCGCCCGAGAATGGCGCTCGCACACGCCTCTTCGGCAGCAGGAGAGTCGAAGGATCTCGTCCGGGACATGAGATGGTCTGGACCCAGTTTCAATCGGAATGGTGCACCATCTGGTTTGAGCTGGACCGGTTCTCCCCGAGCCCAGACTTCCACTACCTCTGCGGTCCACGCGACGAGAACAGGAGCCATTCCAACGCCGTCCAGCGAAATCGGCTGACTTACAACGTTCAACCGTTCCTTCCCCGTGGGATCCGCGATGCGGAATCCTAGCTGACCCCCCGGCCAGCCGAGGATGGACAGAGTGGTTCCGAGGGTGTCCAGAAGCTCGTTTCGAAGGACAACCAGTTCAGTGGGCGGCCACGGCCGCGGCCAGGACAGCACGAGCATCAGCGTTCCTTCTTCGAAGTCATCACCCATGTTCACCGCACTCCCCCGACTGCACGTTTTGCTGGTTCTGCAACCACAGCACCCCCCCAAACTCCAACAAGTACCCCCCCACCATCTCCACCTGCCACTTGTCCGGCAAGACCCGCTGGAACTTGCTCAGCCGGTACTCCGGCACCATCGACATCAACTTCCGTCGCGTCTGTGGGTCGGTCCAGAATCCCGGATCGGATAGCTCCCGAACCACCGACCGAACCGTCTCGAGTCGTACCCCGTCGCCCTGCACCCGGACCGAGAAGTTGTCGGGAACGACCTTCCACCCCTCCTTCCACTCGATGGCGTACTTCAGGGTCTGGTTGATCCGGCCTCCTGCGAACGTCCACCACGTGACGGCGTCACCGTCGTACTGCATCGGCTCGATGTCCCGGCGCAGGAGTTCTCCGAGATCGCCTCGCCACTGCACAAGGGCGGCCTTTGCGCCGCCATCCAAGAAGGGATAGTCGTCGTCGCTGGTGAGAACGGCCTTCATCTGCTGGCAGACCTCGTAGCCGAGGAACTGCGGGAGGTAGCCGCCCCAGCTCGGCTTGCCGCCACGGGGTGCGGACTTCACCCGGACGATGCGTTCCATGTGGTTGATCCCGAGCACCTGCCACGCGCGTCCGCCGAGAAGGAACGAGCTCATGTCCTCGACCAAGCGGTCGACGAAGCCTTGCTCCAAACTGCCGATGTCCCGCTTCGACTCGGTCTGCACCCGGTAGAGCACGGGGCTCGAGAACACGGCGTACAACTCGAGGAAGTTCTTCTTGCCGAAGATCTTCTCGCCCACCTCGCCCATGCTCATCAACCCGCCGGCCTCGAACAGGTACCGCTCCCGCTTCATGTGCTCGATCAGCTCGACGTACTCCTGCTCGGTGATTCCCCGAAAGTCCGGCACGCGCGAGAGCATCTGCCAGCACCGTTCGGCGCTGATGCCCCCGTGCTGCTGGGTCATGGCGAGGGTTTGGTGCACCAGGACGGGCCAGGCGCGGGTCTCGTCCTTCACGCTTTCCACCCAGCCCTTGGCGGCGAGAAGCACGAGGGCGGTGTTCTGCACCACGTAGACGGGGTCGTCGCACAGGAAGGTCATGTTCGCGACGGTCCCGTCTCTTCTTCCGGTGCGGCCCATGCGCTGCAAGAACGACGACACGGTGCTTGGGG
>CAZAWR010000042.1:0-17270 GCA_964488865.1 uncultured Polyangiaceae bacterium
CCGGCGGCACGGGCGGTGCGACCGGCGGCACGGGCGGTGCGACCGGCGGCACGGGCGGTGCGACCGGCGGCACGGGTGGAACCGGCGGCACGGGCGGCACAACCTACGCTCACACGATCACGATCGATGGTGTGAACGACTTCGAGCTCGACGAGACCTTCGACACGACAACGGCATCCTTCAAGGGCTACGTCGCGTGGGATGCGAACAACCTGTACGTGGGCCTGAGCGGGAGCGATGTGGGCGGAGGCTCGTCGACGAAGTTCTTCGTGGTGTACCTCGGCGGCGCCGGAGGCACGACGACGGGCGTGGCCTACCAGAACCAGACGCCGGGATTGCCGTTCGAAGCGATGTGGCAGGTGCACTGGAAGGCGAACAACACCAACACGCGCGCCGTGAAGTGGAATGGCAGCCAGTGGGTTCTGGAGACGTGGAACTTCACGGGCAAGGTCGTGCAGAGTGGGAGCTTCGTCGAGATCGCGATCCCTCTCGTGAACATCGGGTCTCCGTCCACCCTCGCTGTGCACCTAGCCATGATCAACGAGCAATCTGGGGGCGAATCGACCTGGGCCGGTGTCCCGTTCACCTCGTTTACGGACGGCTTCGATCGCAACTACACCAAGTACTACGACTTCGACCTGACCGGGTCGATCGCGCCGACGCAGTACTCCATCCTGCCCTAGACCACGTTGGACTTCCGTAGATTTCCGTAGCGCCTTACTCGACCCCGGGACGGGAGCGGTGTACGCTTCGCCGACGTACGGGTGGCTTGTGCGGTTCGTGAGTTCGACCCCATGACGAGCAGAAGGGATCCACGCCAGAATCCTGGCAAGAGGGACCGCCGTTCCGAGCAAGCGGTGGGGCGAGAGGACGCGCTTTGCCGTTCCGTGTCCCACGCCGTCAGGCCCACGAAAGCCGGCTCCTTGCGCAAGGCGCCCCTCGCGCAACTGCTGGTCTACCTGGAACGCCAGGCGTGGACGGGGAGCTTGTGGCTGTACGACGATCGCAGTGACAGCACGGTATTGTTCGTTGACGGGGCCCCTGCGAAGGTACGGACCACGTTGCCGGTGCCGCCGCTCGGAGAGCTGTTGATGGAGCTGGGCTTCATCGATCGCGTGGCATACGACCAGACGATTCACTTCGCGCTGCGCGGGGGTGGCTTGCATGGCGCGATGTTGATGGCTTGCGGCAAGCTCGACCAGGAGACGCTCGAGGCGGGCCTGCGGGAGCAGACCGCGCTCCGCTTGATCGAGCTGTTTCGTCACGCACGGCCTGCGTCGCGCTTTGCCTTCTATCGGGACGTGGACCTGCTCGCGTCCTGGGGGGGAGTCGAGCTGACGCCCGTGGATCCTTGGTGGGTGCTGTGGTGGGGGAGTCGACACGGTGCGGTGGACGAGTCCGTGCGCTCCGCTCTGGCGCTGCTCGGTCACGATCCCATCGTGCTGCAACGGGACACGGAGTGGGAGCGTTTCGGGTTCGACGACGCGGAGTGTGCGTTTCTCGAGTGGTGGGGGGGGCACGAGGTGACGGTGCCCGACCTGCTGACCTATCCGAAGCTTCCGTCGGATCGAGTCGAGCTGTTGCTCTACGTGCTCTTTCTTACGGGACGCTTTGCGTTCGCGGAGGTCGCGGCGTCCGCCCCGTCGAAGGTGCACGTGGCGGCGAGGCCCGCACCCGAGCGCGGTCAGGAGCAACCCGAGCTTGCGCCGCAGCCGCGCGCCGAGATGGACAGCGTCACGGAGGTGTTCTTCCGTCCGGAGGTGGACGAGCCCCCAACGAAGCGGATGCCGAGCATTCCAGACACGACGGTGCCGATGGGGCAGCCCTCGTTCATGCGGCAGGTGGAGGCGAACTACCAGTCCGTCGACATTCCCGTCCACGTGGAGGAAGCGGACGAGGTCGCGGAGTCGTTTGCACAAACCACGGACAACTCGATGCGGATGGAGATGGCGTTCCAGACGCTGCTGGACCCGTTCGAGAAGGGGGAAGAGGAGCCGCTGGCGCCCCGTGGGCCCACAAACTCGGAGCTCGATCTGGCGCGCAATCTCGAGGCCATGCGCTGGTCTTCCCAGGCCTTGACCGCCATGCGCCGAGGCGAGTTCGATCAGGCCGAGCAGTATGCGGCGGCCGCGCTGAAGTTGTCACCCGGCAATGCCTTGCTCAAGACGGAGTACGCTTGGGCAGCCTTCCACACGCCTGCCCGAAGGAAGATCGGGGACGTGGGCGACCTGCTCGACATGCTCCGGGAGGCAACGGATGCGGACCCCGCGCTCGACCGGCCCTACTACGTGCGCGGCGAGATCTTCTCGTACCTCGGGATGCATGCCAAGGCCTACGCGGAGTATCGGGCGGCCTTCGCACGCAATGCGCACAACGCGGAGGCGGCCGGGAAGATCGGTACGTACGTCCGCAACCTGAACCGCTACGGTACGCTCGACCCGGACGGCAAACAGCCTTTGCCCCCCAAGACGAGCCCGATGTCCATCCCCAACCGGGCGGGCGCGATCTTCTCCCGGCTGTGGAAGAGAGACTGACGCCATGCGCACCGCCGCGCTTCGTACCCTCGGTCTGGCTGCCGCGGGGTGCCTCCTCTCCGCCACCGCAGCGGCCGAGCAGTACCACGTCGACCCCGCAGGCGACGACACCAACCCCGGGACTCCAGCCGCGCCTTGGAAGACCCTCCAGAAAGCGGCCGACACCCTGCAAGCCGGCGACACCGTTCTCGTCGCGAGCGGCACCTACGCGGAACACGTCGTGCCGAAGAACTCCGGCACTTCCTCCGCTCCCATCACCTACACCGTCGCGCCGGGCGCCCTCGCGATCGTCGACGGCTCATCCCTCGAGCTTCCCGAGTGGACCGGACTCTTCGGCCTCTCACAGGTCGATCACATCGTCGTGTCGGGCTTCCAGATCCAGCACGCCGGGCCTCACGACGGCAACGCCGGTATCCACGTCGACCGCTGCAACCACGTCGTGATCGAGAACGTCCGCACCTACGACACCACGTCGTCGGGCATCGGTGTCTGGCGTAGCGCCCATGTGATCGTACGCAACAACGAGATCGAGCTGGCGTGCAACGACGGCTCCCAGGAGTGCTTGACCATCGCCCAGACGGACGGCTTCGAGGTGGTGGGAAACCACGTGCATCATGGCGGACCCGGGTCCAACGGTGGCGAGGGCATCGACATCAAGGATGGCTCCACGAACGGTGTCGTGTACGGCAATCACGTTCATGACATCACGCGGCTCGGCATCTACGTCGATGCGTGGGACAAGAGCACTCACGACATCGACGTTTTCGGCAACGTGGTGCACGACTGCAAGGCCAACGGCTTCGCCGTAGCCGCGGAGGCAGGCGGCCTTCTGGAGCGCGTTCGCGTATTCAACAACGTGGCGTACGCCAACAAGAACGTTGGCCTGTCGGTGGCGGACTGGGGACTGGACGGCGAGAGCCACGGCATGGACGACATCCTCATCGTCAACAACACCTTCTATGACAACGGGCGCGACGGCTGGGGCGGTGGCATTCTGGTGGAGAACGCGGAAGCCCGGAACGTCGTCATTCGCAACAACATCGTGAGCGAAAACCTCTCCTTCCAGATAGGAAAGGTCGTGGACCCGGAGGGCCTCGTGGTCGACCACAACCTCCTTCACGGCACGCGGGATGCGGAAGAGGAGATCTCGGGCGAGGACTTCCTCGAGGGAGACCCGATGTTCGTCGATGCGGAGAATGGTGACTTCCGCCTCCGAGAAGGGTCGCCGGCTATCGACAGCGCGTCGAGCGATCGCGCGCCGGAGACGGACTTCGATGGGCACGCGCGTCCCGTGGGAGGCGGGGTCGATCGCGGTGCGTTCGAGTTCGGCGCGGGGGCCGGAGCGTCGTCAGGCGAGGGAGGAACGGCCGGCTCCTCTGGCGCCGGAGGAACGACCGGTTCCTCTGGTGCGGGAGGCTCCGATCCAGCAACGGGGGGAAGCGGCTCCGCGGGCGCCGACGCTGGCGCGGTTGGGTCAGGATCGGACGACGGGGGGTGCGGGTGCCGAACGCACCGAGGGCGTTCCTCGTCCTCGTCGCACGTCGTGTGGCTCACGCTGGCGTCGATGGCCCTGGTTCGTCGACGCTTCTCCACCCGGCGCACGTGACGCCTGGCGCGCGCTCTGCGCTTCGACGAGGGCCGGAACTAACTTGCCCGGGCGCTGTCCTAGGGATCCTCGGACCCATGGCATCAGTTTCCCCCTCCTTCCACACCTTCCTCGGCGTCGTGGTCGTTGCCTGGGCGCTGTTTGCCGGGTGCGATCGAGCCCCCCCGGTTCGCACCGAGCCCCCTGACCTGCAGGCCTCGATCCCCGCGCAGGAGCCGGATACACCAGCCGCAGCCCCCTTGGCCTCCTCTTCGGCGTCGTCCTCTTGCTCCGTCGCCTCCGCGCAGCCGGAGCCGAACGCTCCCCGCTTCGACCCCTACGCTTTCGACCCTGAGCTCTTCGAGAAGAAGCGGGCCCCGCGATCCGGGGATTGGCTCGCCCGCTTCCCGGAGAAAGGCCAGAGCTTCGAGAAGTACGTGTCCGGCCTGCCCGTCCGACCGACCGCGCGTCGCAAGGAGATCGTCCTGCAGCCCCTTGGCTCCTTCGACCCCGCGCAGGGCGAAGTGCTCGAGACGTTGCGCGAACTCACCTCGATCTTCTTCGACGTGCCCGTGCGAATCGCCACCCACCTGGACTTGCCGCGCAAGGGTCAACGCGGCGGCGGTGCGCACAAGCAGCACCATGCGGGGGTGATACTCGACGATCTTCTCGCGCCGCGCCTTGCGCCCACCGCGATCTGCACGCTCGGCGTCACGATGGGGGATCTGTACCCCGAACCTTCGTGGAACTTCGTCTTCGGGCTCGCGAGCCTCGACAAGCGTGTGGGGGTGTACTCCCTCGCCCGATTCTTCCCCGCGTTCTCCGGGGAGCCCGACTCCGAACCCGCCCGGCGCAAGGCGTTGCGACGAAGCATTCAAGTGCTCGCGCACGAAGCGGGGCACATGTTCTCGCTCGAGCATTGCACGGAATACGAGTGTCTGATGAACGGGTCCAACTCGCTCGACGAGATGGACCGGCAGGTCGGGATGCTCTGCCCCACATGCCTGCGCAAGCTGCAGTGGAACCTCGGCTACGACGTGAGGAAACGGTACGAGCGACTGAGGGACTTCTACCGTCGCGTGGGGCTCGAAGAGCTGGCGTTGTGGATGGATCGAAGGCTGGAACGCATTCCGTGAGGTTTGGTGCCTGGGTTTGCCGATCGGGCCAATGGGCCTATGCTCTGGTGCATGGCTGGGAGCCGAGCTGCTCGCAGAGCGGCAACCAGTGGCGCACCTACGACTGCGCGAGGTTCGTGGCCTTCCTCAACGGGTGCCCCGACCCCGCCCTGATCAACCCCGGACCGAACGGGGACTACGAGTGTCGTGGGCGACGATCCGAGGCCGACAAGCGACAGAAGGCGTGCGAGCTGCACCGCGATCCATGTTCGCTTCGAGCGCAAGCTCGGTGGCCATCACGGACAACTCGCGCTTCGTGAACCAGAGCTGCAGCGCGGCAGGCATCGTGGCTCCCAGCCGGATCGACTGTTCGAGGATCAACCCGGGCCAGGATGGATCGCTGTGCGGGACCGGACCTGCGAACCCGGGAAGCCGGAAGGGAACGATCCCGACTGGGACGCGCCCCGGACTGTAGCAGAAGGTGCCTATCCTCTCACCGGGGAGCGAAGGTTCCTCCGAAGGTCATGTTGAACACGTTCTGGGCTGACGGAAATCGCGTCAGGACCTCCGGATCGTTGAAGCCCAGGCCCAGCGCCAGGTCCCCGATCATCTTGCTGTCGCGAAACATGCGTGCCTCGGCCTTCACGCTGATCAGTTGATCGCCCGGTTGTCCCAGGGCGCGGTTCTCGGGCACGCGCACCGTGCCGGCGGTGAAGGACAGCGCCGTGGGATCGACCCGGATCCGGCGCCTCTCGTCGGAAGGATCGATGTGATAGTCGGTGGTGTGGATGCTCAGCGCGAGATCGTGCAGGAAGACCTCCGGGGCAACGGCGAGGGCGCTCCGAACCGACAAGAGCTTCATGATGTTTGCGTGCTCGAGGTGGCCGGTCCACATGGACACGCCGGACACGTCCGGCAGCGAAAAGCCATCGTTGGTAGGTGTCGGCGGCGGGCTGAACACGACCTTGCGAGCGTACACGCTCGAAAGCCCGTCCTCGAGGGTGCTCACGCGATCGAGACCCGCCTTGAGGTACGCCAACTCCGAGAACTCCCTCGCGATGGCGGCCGTGGCGAAGGCTCGGATCTTCTGCTGCGAGAGGTTCGTGTACAAGCCCTGGGTGCCGATGTAACCCGCAGCGAGGCTGGTCCCGAGCGCTTCCAGTTGAGCGCCGGCGATGTAGTCGCCGGAGATGCTGTACCCGGACTTCTCGTACTCCCAAGGGCCGATGAAGGGCGCTGCAAACCAGTAGTAGCCAGGCGGGACCCACGCGAAGGGTGGCATCAGCACGCGTGACCCGATCCCCGCGGGCGCACCGACGATGGTGCTCGTCAGGTAGAAGACGGACACAGGCCCGTGGCGAAGACCGAGCCCGAAGGTTCCAGCGTGCAAGTCGTAGTCCGAGCGAAGCATGGCCGGGCAATCGCCGCTCGGCTGCTCGGCCACCAGAAGCTGCCTGGCAGCCCCGAACATGCTCGTCCATCGAATATGAAAGAGCAGCACCCCGTCCTGCTCCGAGGCCGGGCTCTCCCCGGAGGCGCGCAGCATGGGCAACACTTCGCTTTCGGCGGCTCCGGTCGCTCCGTACAGCTTCGCGAAGCCCGAGAGCGCTTGCCGGGTCACTGCCTCCCCCGCAGAGCCAGCGACGGGTACGTAGGGCCGGCTTTCGCAGTCCTGTGCGTACGCGTGACCCACGACCAGAAGGGAGAGCCCTGCCGCAAGACCAGCAACCAGGCGCCTCATGGAGCGTCTCCCATCGCGTCGAGCGCGCCACCATCCGTGTCCGTGCCGAAGGTTCCGTCACATGCCGGGCGATCGGCCCAAGCCGCGTAGTCGTCGGCGAGGGCCGCGACCTCGTCGCAGGAGAGCGACAAGATCGCAGCCGCGCAGCGCGTGTCCGGGGTGGTGTTGTCCGGCACTGCCGCGATGCAGCGAACCCCTTCGAGGACGCCAGCGTACCGGCCGTTGGCAAGCTCGGTGTCACCCTCGCAAGCGACCGTTCGCTGTGCTACCGCCTGGGCGGCATCCTCGCATAGTGCCTGGCCGTCCGCTTCCTCCTGGCCAGAACACCCGAGGCAAAGCATCACAAGCATCGTCGGACCGTGAACCGCGAAGGGGATCCTCTGCATGGTTCCCGGCTCTATGGTGCGATTCGTTCGACTCGCAAGTGCGCCGGGAGCTTGACCGCCTACGACCCCTTGCGCGGCCAGCCACCAGGGCGACTCGGTGGCGGGTCATCCCGCGTTCCGCTCCGATCCGACGGCGGACTTCGCCGTGACGACGGCGGCGGAAACTCTTCGTCGTAGATTGCCTTCGAGTACTCGCCGGATTGGCTCAAGAGCTTCGCGTCGTCCTCGGACTGCTGGCGGATCGTGGGGGGCGGACGCCGGGGCGGCTCCCAGGGGCGGGTCGTCTGCTTGGCCTTGTACTTCTCCCAGCAGGGCGGGCACCGCCACTCGAGCAGCAGAGAGCCGTCAGCGGCCTTCGATCGTGTCAACCGCCAGCCGAACTCCCTGCTGATCAGCGTGTAGCCACTCTCCGTAGGGGGGGACAGACGGCCGCAGTCGCCACATTGATGACGTTCTCCCATGAAGCTCCTCATGAAGCGTCGAACGAGATGAACGCGGGTGCAAGCAGGAAACCGTTTTCCCGAATCGAGAATCAGAAGTCACGAACGAGCGTGCGAGGCGACCCGTCGCTCTGTCCGAGCGTGTACCAGCTCACGCCGTCGGTGGAGAACCGGAAGGTGTACGAGAGGGTGCTCCAGCTCGTGTTCTGCAGTTCCTGGCGAGGGATGTTCCAGCGGAAGCGGTAGTTGTTGCCCACGCGTCCGTCGTGCGAGAGCCATGAGGTGGTCGGCTCCGCGCCGTCGACGCTCACCTGTACTTGGGCGAGCACCTTCGAGGGGCTTGCGTTCACGTCCGTGAGGCCGGGGATGTACACGTCGGCGTCCACGAACATGCAGGCGCGCTGCATGATCCAGGAGTCGATCGTGGTGGGCTCGGCGATCCCGTCGCGGTGGTTGCACTCGCGCGAGAAGCCGTTGCCCCAGTCGCCCGCCCATTTCACGGGGGCCGGCGCGGCGGAGTCGATGGCGAAGGCGTAGTTGTTGCCGAGGTTGCTGTCCCAGGTCTCGCAGTTGTTCCCCGCACCGCTGGCGTTGCGGAACCAGATCTCGACGCTCGTGGCGCCGAGGGGAACGTCGAAGGTGACCGGAACGGAGAAGGCGTTGTTGGTCGGCGTGCCGTAGTTCGACTCGAAGGCGCGCACGCTGCCTTGCTGCACCTCGCCCATCGGCAGGAAGCGAGCGAACGCCGTGGTATCCCAGGCGGGATAGCCGTTGTGCGTGCCCCTGCACTCGGGAAGGCGCGGCAGGTCGTACTGGATCGTCAGGTCGCCCCCCGCCACGATCGCGCCGTGCTGCACTTGCTTCCACCCGTTGAGGAACTCGAGCGTCGACGAGGTGGGGCTGGCGCTCGTGCACGCCGCGGCGTCGTCGCCCACGGCCCAGGAATTCTCGGAGGTCAGACGGTAGTTGTCGAAGTCGCCGGCAAGGCGGTTGTGGTCGAACAGACGTCCGCCCCCGGGCAGGTGGACGACGGGGATGAGCTGGATGTTCGTCCGCATCAGGGAGGTCATGCTCATGCCGGGGTCGACGGTGTGGTCGAAGAAGCGGAAGGTGAAGGACTGGAACGCGCCGTTGGTGGCGGAGGGAGAGGCTTCGACTTCCCACCAGGTGGGGTCGCTTCCGGACTGGTACATCAGGCCGACGGTGGCGCCGTCGTCGACGAGGGAGCGTGCGACATCGACGGTGCCTTGCCAGACGAACCAGCAGCGGCCGGAGGAGCAATCGGTTTCGTAGCCGCCGGCGGCGGGGGGCCGGGCGACGTTGCGGAGGACGACGAGGCAGCCGTGGTCGGAGGCGTCCTGGCTGGTGGCTTCGTGGGTAAGGGGAGCGGTGGTCTGGGCGGCCTCGGGGGCGTTGGATTCGAACGCGGCGGGGTCGTCGGGTGTGACAGCGCAGCCGACGGCGAGAAGGGCAAGGAAGGGGAGGGTTGCGAGAGTCAGCTTCATGGGGGGCTCCTGGTAACTCAAGTCTGAGTGACTAATAGCACCGCCGGATGGGCTGTCAACACGTTTCTTGACATTTCTTACACGTGCACACACGTCCCCGTGTTGGGAGTGATCCCGCCGCGGATGGGGTGTCGCGTGGCACCGCGTTGCCGTGCTCGGAGCTAGGCGCGACGAGGTCGCGGGTGCGGATGCCCGGTCATCGGTTGCCCGTCGAACGCCCCATCAGGGTGAAATGCGTTCCTAGCCTGGACACGAACGATTCACGCGATCGACTCGAGCAGTGCGGTCATCTCGTCCCGAGCGTGGGCGTTGCCCGCGGCGCTGGCGCGCTCGATCCCGGCGTGCAGCCACGTGCGCGCTTCGTCTTCCCGTCCTGCTTCGACGAGCATGGACCCCGCCATGAGGTACATCGGGATGTACCCGGGGTCCGTTTCTCGCAGCGTCGAGAACGTTTGCAGGGCGTCGTCGATCCGGCCTTTGGACTTGTACTCGAGGGCGAGAGCGTACCAGGCGAAGGCGTCGGCCTTCCCGGAGCTCGTGAGGTTCTCGAGCATGGCGAGGCGCTTTTCCATGAGCGATACCTGGCACCGGACCGGGCACGTGGCCACAGGCAATCCAACGAAGGAAGCGATCAGCCTGCTTCCTCGCTGCGTTCGGTGACCCACGCGAGGGCTTCCTGCACGACCTGCACGGCGCGCTTTTGTTGGGCGTCGGAAAGCTTGGAGCCGATGAAGGTGAGGTCCATGGCGCCCTTGCGCGCGGACATCTCGATGCCCTGGACCTTCGCGCGTGACGTCTTCGGGAGCTTGGACAGTGCGACGGCTTCGATGGCGCGCATCTCGGGCTTGAACTGATGATGCCGCAGCTTCCACCCTCGCTCGAGGAGCTGCAGGCATCCCTTCGCAGCCCAGTGCTCGAGGGTCTCCTCCCCACGCGAAGCCGCCACGCGCTGGAAGGCCTCCACGGCCGAGGGCTTGCGTCCCGCGGACGCGTCCGCCGCCCCTTCGAACAGCTTGAACAGGGCCTCGGTTTCCCCCATTTGCGCCGCATCGTCGTCGCGATCCGGAGAGCGCCAGAAGGCTTCCGTGTCGGCGCCGTCGGCGGGCGAAGGGGGCTTGACGCCCGCGTCCTCAGCCATCCATCCACGTTCCTCCAGCACCTCCTCGAGGACGTCCACCCGCTCGTCTTTGGCTTCGCGGGCGTACTGATAGGCCGCGACGATCACGGGGCGCGTGAGGTCCCCGGGGTCCTCTAGCCCGTCTTCGACCTCGCTGCTCACGTTGAGCAGCACCGCGAGTCTGAGGTCGAGGGGCACGTGCAGCGTGGTGCGAGCCATGTGCCCGAGCAGCCGTCGCCAGTAGGGCAACGGAGCTGACATGACGAACTCGGGGAAAGGGGATGCGTCCGGCGACACCAGCTGGATGGCGTAGGCTCGCTCGGCGTAGGCAACCGCGTTGAACGGGTGATAGGGGCCGAGCCCGACGACGCTCGCCTCGAAGAACTTGTGCGCGTCGGACCAGCGCTCCTGGTCGAAGCACACGCGGGCCGCGAGCAGGGCGGAGAGTCCCGTGCGGGGATGAAAGGGACCGTGCAGGTCCCGGCGGAGCCCATGGCCGAGCCCAACGATCTTCTCGGCCGCTTCCGGGTCTCCGAGGCGTCGCAGCCCTTCGCCGATCTCGAGGGCTAGCAGCGCAAGATGAGGCGCGTGGTTTGGGTCCTCGGAAACCTCCCTGGGCACGGTGTTCATCAGCTTGACGGCCGCGTCCACGTCGCCGGCGGCGGCGAGCACCTTGGCGCCCTGGTAGCAGGCGACGAGATAGGCGAGGGAATCCTCCCCTGGCTCGTCGGCCACGGCGGCGACCGCTTGCACGACGGCGCGAATCGCGCTGGGCGCGCCTCCGCGACGCAGCTTGCCAAGACCTTCACGTACGATGTGATCCATCCGGGTGACCTCGACCCGACCGGACATCGGGTTCGTATTGCTCACGAGACGGGCTGATGGTGTCGGCCGGCTCGGGTGCTTCTGGCAGGGGTGGAGACTGACGTGGCGGTCTACCGCCAACTCGGTCCCAGGGACACAGATTTCGGGGTCTCAGCCGGACAGATCTTCCGCGAGCGCGGCTCGCTGGGCGGTGTCGAGCTCGGCTTCCACGAGAAGGGCAGGCAAGTCGGACCCCACGGCGACCGGCTTTCGGCCCTTCGTCTCGAACTGGAGGTACTGCACCGAGGAGAGGCGCGTGTCACCGACCTGGCGAGGGTCGAACTTCGCGTGGACCTTCTCCCCGCCCTCGACCCTGACGTACAGGTGCTGGGGCAGGTCGCGCCAGGCGGAGAGCTTGACGGCGCGCTCGTCAGGGTCGTCGATTTCGATGAGCAACGTGCAGCCAAGGTCTCCCGGCCCGCCGAGCACCTCGTTGTAGGTGTCGATCTCGTGCTGGATGTCGGCCTCCTTGACGATCTGCTCGACCCGCATCATCTCCTGCACCTGGTAGCGAAGGGTGTCCGTGGTCTCGAACAGGAAGGTGAGCACGGGACCCACGTGCACCCGACGAGGCTTCTTGATCTCGAGCACGCGAGCCCGGATCTCGTTTCGCTTCTCGTTGTAGGTCACGTAGTCCAGGACGCTGGATCGCTCGACAGGCTTCATGCCGTCTCCTTCGCTCTACTTGTCGGTCGCGTCGTCGGCCGAAGGGACCGCCTCGGCAAACCCGTCGGCGCGATAGGCGCGAGACAAGATGGTCATCGGGTGCATGGGCTTGATGCCCGTGTGCTGCTGGAACTGGATCGCGGCGAGGGGGCAGTCGCTCGCCCACACCTCCGCATCCGCCGCCATCATGCCGTCGAAAGCCTTCTTGCCCAGCCGCTTCGAGGCATCGAACCCTTCCACGGTCATGGCGAAGGTCCCGTTGTGGCCGCAGCACTCCATGACGGTGATGGGCTTGACGCCGGGAATCTTCTTGAGGATGTCGCGGCCCTTGAACCCCTTGGACTGGGCGCGCAAGTGGCAAGGCGCGTGATAGGCAACCTTGCCTCCCGGGGGCCGCGAGCGGAAGTGTGTGTTGAACCGCGGCTCGTTGCGGAGGGTCCACAGGTACTCGGACGGGTCCATCACAGCCTCGGCCAGCACCTTCGCACGCTCCCGGTCCTTGCCCTCGAGCAACTCGGCATACTCCCGGCGCATCATCATCGAGCACGTCGGGTTGATCGCGAGGACCTTGGCGCCCTTCTCGACGTAGGGCAGCAAGAGGTTCAGGTTGACATGGGCCTGGCGACGAAGCGAGGGGAGGTCCCCGTGCTCCCAGGCTGGCATGCCGCAGCATTGCAGGCCTTGCACGCAGGCGCAGTCGACGTCGTTCTTGGCGAACACGTCGAGCACGTCCATGCCCATGGTGGGATCGTTGTGCTGCACGAAGCAAGTGTGAAACAGCACGACCTCCGCTTCGTGGCTCGTGCGCACGCGGCCCGTCTCGATGGCCCACTCTTCGAAGGTCTGCTTCGCGAAGGAGGGCAGGAGCTTGTTTCTGTGAATTCCGAGGGTCTTCTCCATGAAGAACCGTGCGACCCCCGTGCGGTTGGCGACGTTGGCGAGGCCGAGGGACGCACGCGCCGCCATGCCCGCCGCGTCGGGGTCTCCAAGGACCCGGTCGCGGAACGTCATGCCGCGCTCCTTTGCGCGAACCGACTTGTACCGATGCACCAGCTTGGGAAAGTCGAGCTGGAACTCGTGCTTGTCCCGCGGGGTGTAAGGACACTGCACCTCGCACAGCTTGCACTGGAAGCACGCATCCATGATGCGATCATTCTCGCGGTCGGTGATCTTGCGAACGTCACCGTCGTACTTCTCGTCGATGAGCTCGAAGAGGATCGGGAACGAATCGCAGAATTTGAAGCACATTCGGCAGCTGTGGCACAGCGCGTAGGCCCGAATCAGCTCCTTCTTCAGACCCCGGGGGTCGTGATACCCGGGCTCCGTCGGGTCGTAGCTCACGCCGTCGGAGGGCATGAAAGAGATGTCGTGCTTGTCGTCGCTCATCGTTCCTCCCACCGCCGCGCAAGACCCCCTCGCACAGCGTGCGAGCAAGCCAACCATTTCTTCACGCGCCTGTCGATCCTGGCCGCACACGACCCCTGAAGGGTCGTTCCGCGAAAGAACGACCGGACCTGTGGCGAGCTGCGGAACGACGGGACCGTGTTTCGGGTCAGCTCACGAGCTTGAGCATCTGTTCGAAGCGCCCGGCGTGGGACTTCTCGGCCTTGGCGAGGGTTTCGAACCAGTCGGCGACCTCGGCGAAGCCCTCCTCGCGCGCGGTCTTGGACATGCCAGGGTACATGTCCGTGTACTCGTGGGTCTCTCCCGCGACGGCGGCCTTGAGGTTGGCTTCGGTGTCCCCGATGGCGAGACCCGTGGCAGGGTCTCCTACCTGCTTGAGGTAGTCGAGGTGCCCGTGGGCGTGACCGGTCTCGCCTTCCGCGGTCTCGCGGAAGTTGCTTGCGATCTCCGGGTAGCCTTCCACGTCCGCGATCTTTGCGAAGTACAGGTAGCGACGGTTGGCCTGGGACTCCCCTGCGAAAGCTTCTTTCAGGTTCTCGTGCGTCTTGGTTCCCTTGAGATTCGGCATGATCGTGACTCCTTCGCGAAGAACGGCTCGCGCTCTGAATTTGGCGACCCCCGGCTTCGGGAGGTTGCCCCCACCTTAATGAGCACTGGGTGTGCCAATGCCCGCGATGGAACGCAAGGGGCCATGGTTGCAGGGAGAACAGGGAACTGGAGGGGGGAGAGACCGCCGCAACAACTTGACATTTAGTGATTTTGGAACACGATATTTCGCTGTCACCTTCTGTAGCTCGAAATATCATGATGACCCGAACCATCGATCTCACCCGCGACCTGCGCGCTGCCACACGGCTCGGCACCTCGATCGCCGCGATCGACCGGTTGCTCACGGATGCCCTCGCGGCCTTGGGGCAAATCATTCCGTTCGACCTGGCGACCATCATGGAGCTCGACGGCAACGAGCTGAGGGTTCGTGTGGCCGCAGGATCGCTGGTGGGACCCGACGTCGTGCGTCACCGGCTCTCGCTCGACGCGTTCCCCTCGATCAAGCGCTTGCTCGCCAGCGGGCACGCGCGAGCCTTCGACGATCAGGACCACGCTGCGGGGGACGGAGACCCCTTCGACGGGGTGCTCGATTTGCCGCACGGCCATGCGTGCATGGTGGTGCCCCTGGTGACCGCGGGAGACCAACTGGGGATCATGACGCTCGACCAGCAGCGGTGCGTGGCGTACGAGCCGGGCGTGGTGGCGCTGGCGGGCGCGTTCGGGCGCCTGCTCGCGCTCGCGATGAACTACGGCGAGCAGAGTGCGCTCCTGGAGCGACTTCGGGCGCAACTCGAGGAGCAGAACCGGCTCCTGTCGGAGCACGTGGACGGGCGTCATGACCCGGCTCGTCTGATGGAGACGTGCCGAAGCGCGGCGATGCGGCAGGTGACGGAGCTTGCGCGCAGGGTGGCGGGCACGGACACGCCGGTGCTGATCATGGGGGAGACGGGGACGGGAAAGGAGGTCCTAGCCAATGCGCTGCATGCGTGGAGCGCGCGCGCTCACCGACCGTTGGTCAGCATCAACTGTGCGGCGTTGCCCGCTTCTCTCATCGAGAGCGAGCTGTTCGGTCACGTCAAGGGCGCCTTCAGTGGCGCCGTGTCCCCCCGCATGGGGCGCTTCCAGGCTGCCAATGGCGGTACCCTTCTGCTCGACGAGATCGGCGAGCTGCCGATCGACTTGCAAGCCAAGCTGTTGCGCGTGCTGCAGGAAGGCTGCTTCGAGCCTGTCGGCAGCGACCGGACCGTGCGCGTGGACGTGCGCATCGTGGCATCGACGAACGTGGATCTGCTCGCGGCGTGCGGGCGCAAGGCGTTCCGAGAGGACCTGTACTACCGGCTCGCGGTCTTTCCGATCCACATCCCACCGCTTCGCGCGCGGCGCGAGGACATCGAGCCGATCGCGCTCAACTTCCTCGGCGGGCTGTCGCGCAGGACGGGCCGAGGACCTTGGGTCCTGGGCGAAGGGGCCCTGCGATGGCTCGAGCAGCGAGACTGGCCTGGCAACGTGCGCGAGTTGGTCAATACCCTGGAACGCGCCACCATCCTGTCCTCGACCAGCGTGATCGACCACGCCCTGTTCGAACCCCGGACACCTCCCGTCGAGCCGACGCGTCCTGCCGCGGAACTTCCCCCCACCACGGTCGGCACGCTCGAACAAGTCGAGCGCGAGCACATCCGCAAGGCGCTCGCTCTCACCCGGGGCAAGCTCTACGGACCTGGTGGAGCCGCACAAATGCTTGGCATCCACCCGAGCACCCTGGCGAGCCGCATGCGCAAGCTCAGCCTCGGCGGGGCAAGGCAGAATCGCGAATTCTGACGGATGTTGAGCGAACCAGCCAACACCGGACCCAGATCCGGAGCCATCGGAGTTGGCCGCAGATTCCGCATAAACCGCAGATGGTTCGTGGCTGGTGCGGATGTGGGTAGCTGCGTAGCGACGGGTCGTGCGTCCGAATCAGGGCCGGAACACGGAGCGCAGAAGGGGCCTGGCAGACTCACAATTCCACCGCGGTGTCCGATCGCCCCATCGCCTTCCACGCTCCCACCGCCATGTCGATCATCGTGTGAAACACCTGCGTGGCTCGGAAGAACGCGATCGACGCGAACCCGTGCGCGAAGGCCGTCACCATCGGGGGCGTCTGTTGCGTGTGGTACGTCCAGCACTGTCGCGTCGTGCCCCAATACTCCAGCCCGTAGCCCAGCGCCGTGCCCATGAGGAAGAGCACGACGTCGCGCCGGGGCGTCTTCGTGCTGACCGCGACGCCAAGCATGATGCCGAGCACCACGTGGGACGAGGTGATGTGCCAGGACGGGCCCATGAAGCCGCCCATCCACAGGACGAACGCAGGCACCGCGACGACATACAGGGCCCACCACGGCCAGGCGCGGGTCTTTGGAAAGGCGCGATCCAGCATGTAGGCGAGCCGTTCGGTGGACAGGGCAGCGACCGGCCAGGCCGGGATGATCCACAACGGCGGACTCTCGTCGGTGAAGTACGTCCAGAGATGCGTGGTCGTGCCCCACCACTCGATGAGGAACCCGCCCCACATGCCCGTGAAGGCGAGCACCAGGTCGCGCCGAAGACTCACCCGCCACGAGACCAGCAAGGTCATGAAGAGCCAGAGGAAGGCCAGGAGTCCGTCGAACGGCTGATTGAGGTCGACCAGGTCCCACCACCCGATCGCGACGCATGTGACGGTCACGATCACGCCCAGCAGGGGAAGCAAGCTCCAGCGCGTGAAGCCTGCCCACACGAACTGCGAGAGGTGGGCGAAGGACCGCCAGAACGGCTCCGCGTCCCGCTCTCCAAGGAGGGGGTCCAGTCCGTCGAGGTCCTCGGACTCCGTCATGGCCGTTGTCTAGCAGAAGCACGGGAGGGTGCCGGAGGTTATTGCGTGGTAGATTGCACGCTGGAGGTTCCCATGTTGACTCGACGCTGCCTTGGACTGGTCGCTGCCGTATTCTCCTTGGCGGGCGGCTGCACGCTGGACACGGAAGGGGCAGCCCTCGGTCCCGGATCCGATGCTTCCGCGGGCGGATCTTCGGGAAGCGGGGGGAGTGGCGGGGTCGACGCCAGCGCGGGCGGCAGTGGCGGGATCGATGCCAGTGCTGGCGGCAGTGGCGGTGCGACAGGCGGCGCAGGCGGCAGTGGCGGTGTGGGAGGCACCGGTGGCATGGGCGGTGCGACAGGCGGTGCAGGCGGAGAGTCCGGAACGGGCGGGAGCGCAGGCGCGAGCGGCACCGGCGGCACGAGCATGGGCGGAACGGGCGGGAGCGCAGGCGCGAGCGGCACCGGCGGCACGAGCACGGGCGGAACGGGCGGGAGCGCAGGCGCGAGCGGCACCGGCGGCACGAGCACGGGC
>CAZAWR010000042.1:17370-74336 GCA_964488865.1 uncultured Polyangiaceae bacterium
GCGGAACGGGCGGCACGAGCACGGGCGGAACGGGCGGCACGAGCACGGGCGGAACGGGCGGCACGAGCACGGGCGGAACCGGTGGTACGGTCGGTGATGCTTCGGTGGACGCCTTCGTCTGCGGTTACGACCCCGACCCTGCCAGTTCCGGCGGCGTGGTGTGTCCCGGAGGATGCGACGCGTGCGATCTCAACACCGGCACCTGCGTGTTCAACTGCAACACCACCCAAGGCTGCAAGTTGCGTCAGATGAAGTGCCCGCCGGGCTGGCGCTGCGAGGCCAGGTGCTCGGCCGCTCAAGCGTGCGAGGAGGCCACGCTGACGTGCCCAGAGCTCTACAGCTGCACGACAGTTTGCTCGAGCAACCAGAGCTGCAAGAACATGACGATGAATTGCGGATCGGGACCCTGCACGCTCGCGTGCACGGGCTCGGACCAGACCTGTGACGGCACCACGCTGAACTGTGGAACGAACGCCTGCCACGTGGACCCGTGTCCTTCGCAGTCCGTCCCGCAGGTGGAATGCAACGCGTCCTGCGACTGTGTCGACTGTCTGTAGTGGCTAGCCCCAAATCAAGCGCTTCGCGTTGCTTTGGGGCTAGGTTTCTTCTTTCGCAAAGCCCCCTCGCCGCGCTCGCCGCGGCTCACCCCCAAACGCCTCGCCTTCGGCTCGGAAAGCCCCAAACCCAAGCACGTTCTTCGAACAGTGCTTGATTGGGGGCTAGCGCTGCAGCATGGCGCGCACGCGCTCGGCCACGGTCGCCGCGGCCTCGGCCACGGGGAGGAGCTCGGCCTTCTTGTTGTCCTTCTCGCTGCGCGCCTTCAGCTCGACGTTGCCCAGGGCCAGGGTCTTGCCGCCCACGGTCACGCGAAGCGGGATGCCCACGAGGTCTGCGTCCTTGAACTTGACGCCCGGACGCTCGGCGCGATCGTCCCACAGCACCTCGACCCCCAGGGCCTCGAGCTCACCCACGAGCTTCTCCGCCGCATCGCGCACCACATCGTCCGGGCCTGCGTTGATGACGTGCACCTGGTACGGTGCGATGGCCATCGGCCAGAGGATCCCGTCGGCGTCGTTGTGCTGCTCCACGGCGGTGGCAACGAGGCGCGACACGCCGATGCCGTAGCAGCCCATGACCAACGGCTTGTCCTTGCCGGTGTCATCGAGGTAGTGGGCCTTCATCTTGGCGGAGTAGTGCGTACCGAGCACGAAGATGTGTCCGCCTTCGATGCCGCGGAACAGCTGCATGCGACCGCTCTCGCAGCGCGGGCAATGGTCGCCTTCGACGACGGAGCGGAGGTCCGCCACGATGGCGTCGAAGTCTCGTCCGCGTTCGACGTCAACGAAGTGGTGGTCGTCCTCATTGGCGCCGGTGACACCGCCGTGGATGGCGGCGGCGTCGCGGTCGATGAGGATCTTGCCTTGGAAGCCGACGGGTCCTGCGAATCCGACGCGGGCGCTCGTGGCGCGCTTGATCTGTTCGTCGTCGGCGAGGACGACTTCATCGATGCCGAGGGCGTGAGCGAGCTTGATTTCGTTGACTTCATGGTCGCCGCGGACGACGGCCATGATGGTGTCCTTGCCGGCTTGGTAGAGGAGGGACTTCAGGAACTTCTCGGGGCACTTCTTGAGGAACGCGGAGACCTCCGCGATGGTGGCCGCGTTGGGAGTGTGGACCTTGCGGAAGGGAGGCGTGCCTGGGTCGGGCTGCTCGACGGGCGGGCGAGCGGAGGCGACCTCGACGTTGGCTGCGTACTCGCAGGCGCTGCAGGCGCCGATGGCGTCTTCGCCGCTCTGGGTGAGGACCTGGAACTCGGCGCTGGTGGAGCCGCCCATGGAGCCGGAGTCGGCCTGAACCATGCGGTAGGTGAGGCCGAGGCGGTCGAAGGTGTTGACGTAGGCTTTGCGCATGGCCTCGTAGCTCGCGAGGGCGCCCTTCTCGTCGACGTCGAAGGAGTAGGCGTCCTTCATGATGAACTCGCGGCATCGGAGCAGACCGCCGCGGGGGCGCGGCTCGTCGCGGTACTTGGTCTGGATTTGGTAGAGGTTCTTGGGCAGGTCGCGGTAGCTGCGGATCTCACGCCGAACGAGGTCGGTGATGATTTCCTCGTGGGTGGGGCCGAGGTGGTAGTCGCCGCCCTTTCGGTCCTTGAGGCGCAGCAGGTTGTCCCCGAACACGTCCCAACGGCCGGTTTCGCGGAAGTAATCGGCGGGCAGCAGGGCGGGCATGAGCAGCTCCTGCGCACCGGCGGCGTCCATTTCCCCGCGGATGATCGTCTCGATCTTGCGAAGGACGCGCAGTCCGAGGGGCAGGAACTCGTAGATGCCGGCGCCGATTCGGCGGACGTAGCCGCCGCGGGTCAGGAAGATGTGGCTGGCGTTGGTGGCGTCAGCGGGGGCTTCCTTGATTGTGGGGATGAATGCTCGAGACCATCGCATGGGAAGCGCGGGGTAGCACAGCCGGGGGCGGTTGTCGCCTCCCGACCGCTGAGCCGGTTCCGGGTTAGGATGCCCCCATGTCACGACGCCCGCAGATCACAGTCATCGGAAACGCCCAAGCCTCTGAAGATGCGCTCCGTCTTGCTGAGCAGGCCGGGGAAGCCCTCGGTCGTCTCGGGACCATCATCTCGGGCGGCCGGGGCGGAATCATGGAAGCCGTGAGCCGAGGTGCGAAGCGCGTGGGCGCCCTGGTCGTCGGTATCCTGCCCGGAAACAGCCCGGATGACGGCAACCCTTACCTCGACGTGGTCCTGCCCACAGGCATCGGGTTCGCGCGCAACATGTCGAATGTGCTCGCGGGAGACGTGGTGGTTGCCATCGGCGGGGCGGCCGGCACCTTGAACGAAATTTCCTTCGCTTGGATGCACAACAAGCCCATCGTTGCGCTCGTGGGCGCGGGCGGGTGGAGCGACCGCCTCGCCGGACACACGATCGACGATCGACGCACGGACGTGATCGTGCGCGCAGAATCAATCGACGAACTCGAACGGGTCGTGCGCGAGATCTTGGCTCGGACGTAGTCCTCGGAACGTGTCAGCCGGGGTCGCGTGTCGTCAGGTGGACGTGCGCATCGGGCAGCTGGGTCAACTCGAACACGGCCTTGCTTCCCGCGTCCGCCGTCTCGACCTTCGTGCGCGCGATCACCGTCCACGTGCTCTTGCCACGCCCCTTGTCGTCGAGCTCCACGCTTTCGACCGCGAGGTTCGCAGACTCCGAGTTGCCGGGGATGGGCAGCTTGACGACAAACGCGTCCCCGCTGGAAGGCATCGGCCGCGATGCGCGTGCGTCGGATACTTGCACCTGCTGGTTGGGAATCTGGGCTTGCAGCGCGTACACGTCGCCGACCTTGCCCTGTCCGCCCTTGTGCTTCTTGTTGATGGTGAAGAGGATGTTGCGAGGCGTTCCGAGCGAACCGCTCGGGATGCGAAGCTCCGCCCCGCCTTCGAGCCGGATGACGGCGCCGTCAAAGCCCACGGTCACGGGCTCGGTGGGGTCGTTGTAGACGGCGAGGGGACGCCGATCCTTGGCCTCGGGCTTGTCCTCTTCGGGGGGCGGTGTTTCGGGCTTCGCTTCGGCGGTGGGCTCCGGTTCAGGCGCGGGGGCCGCGACAGGCGGCTGGGGTTTGGGCTCCTCCGGCGGCGGCGTGCTTCCACCACAGGCGACCAAGCTCAAGACCAGGACGGGACAGGCCCAGATGAGACCATTCCGCTTCATTGCATTCCTCCTTGCGGTGAATCCGTTCGCGCTCGCGCGCTGGGCACATACACCCACATTTGTTGACCGGGTGCAATACTCCGTTGTGGGAGAAAGCCGCACTAGCCCCAAATCAAGCGCTCCGCGCTGATTTGGGTCTAGGTTCTTCTAAGGGGGCTTTCGTAAAGCCCCCTCGCCGCGCTCACCGCGGCTCACCCCCAAACGCCTCGCCTTTGGCTCGGATAGCCCCAAACCCAAGCACGTTCTTCGAACAGTGCTTGATTTGGGACTAGGCAGGTCTACGACTCAGTGCGTCATCGCGCAAGGGGCAGGCGACATCGTGGACGCCCCTCGCGGCTTGGGGACGACGGCCCAATTCTTGGAAAAATTCGGCAGGCTGCGTACCATCTCTGCGGAGAACCCATGACCGAGATCGAGAAAATCGAGCCGGGGACCCTGTTGGGTCGCTACGAATGTCTCCATCCCATCGGGAAGGGAGGCATGGGCGCCGTCTGGGCGGCGCGGGTCGTTGGCGACGATTCCAACAAGATCGTGGCCGTCAAGACGGTGCTTCCGCAGCACGCGGACAACCCCGACTACGTCGACATGCTGCTCGACGAGGGGCGAATCCTGTCGGGGATTCGGCACCCGTCCGTGGCGTCCCTGCTCGACATGGGGAATCAAGACGGAGCCTTCTATCTGGCCTTCGAGTGGGTCGAGGGAGAGCAGCTCTCGAAGCTCCGGGGGGAGTTGAAGAAGAAGCAGCTGATCATGCCGATTGGGCTGGCCCTGCGCATCGTCGCGGAGGTGTGCGGCGGCCTCCACTCCGCTCACGAAGTATGTGACGCGGAAGGCCGGTCGCAGCGCATCGTTCATCGTGACGTGTCGCCCCAGAACATCATGGTGGCGTCTTCGGGTGACGTGAAGCTCATCGACTTCGGGATCGCAAAGGCTCTCGACCGGATCGCCGACGAGACCGTGGCCGGGATGGTGAAGGGCAAGGTCCTGTACATGTCCCCGGAGCAGGTCACGGGCGAGTCCCTGGACCGTCGCGTGGACGTGTGGGCAGCGGGCGCTGTGCTCTATCACCTCGTATCGGGCCGCACCCCCTTCGGAACGAACCTGCCGTTGCAGCTGATGGATTGTCTCGCCACACGCAGCGAGCCAGACCCGTTGCCCGCGGACCTGCATCCCGGGGTGTCGCGCGCGATTCTGCGCGCCCTGCGTCCGGTCCGCGAGGAGCGATACCCGACAGCAGCGGACTTCCAGCGCGACCTCGAGCAGGCCATCGTGGAGGCCGTGGGGTCGGTCACGCGCGAAGACCTGGCCGCATTTGTGAGAGAGCATGTGGGTCGGTTGATCGAGGCGAGGTGCACCGCGATTGCGGGCGCACGGGCGGCCCTGCAAGCGAAGTCTCCGCGCAAGCCCCCGGCGATCGTGCTACCGGCCCCGAGCGAGTCGGCCCCGAAGGTTCCCGCTCCGCGCGTTCCGAGGGCGTCGGACCCAAAGGTTCCCGCCTTGCGTGTACCCGCTCCGAGCGAAGGAGTTCCGAAGGTTCCCGCTCCGCGCGTTCCGAGGGCGTCGGACCCGAAGGTTCCCGCCTTGCGCATCCCGGCTCCGACGGCGTCGGACCTTTCCGTGTCGGTTGGTCTGGTGTCGGCCCCCGCTGCGTTCGCGCCACACGTCTCCGCGACACCCTCTCCTCCGAAGGATACCCCCCGGCTGTCCGAGCCCGACCTGGAGCCCGTCGACTATCCCTTGGTGGACGCCCAGGCCGACGAGTTCGACATGCCATCGCTCGAGGAGCCCATGTTCGCTGCGCCCTCGCCGGAGGTTCCCGCCGTTCCCTCGCCGGAGGTTCCCGCCGTTCCCTCGCCGGAGGTGCCCGCCGTTCCCTCGCCGGAGGTTCCCGCCGTTCCCTCACCCCAGGTACCTGCCGATCCCTCGCCGGAGGTGCCTGCCGTTCCCTCGCCCGAGGTACCCGCCGTTCCCTCGCCGGAGGTGCCCGAGGTGTCGTCACCGGAGGTGCGAGAGCAATCGCAGCCTTCTGACGGAGCACCGAGGAAGAAGCCTTCGCTTGTGATGGCCGGAGTGGTTGCCGCCGGTGTGATCGCGCTGCTCCTGGGCCTGGTGGCCGTCACGAGGACAGGACCCGGGGAGCCGTCCGATGCGCCTGCTTTCGTCGCGGGGACGGCGTCGGGACAACTCCCGGAGCGGCCACTGCCGGAGCCGGATTCGGGGCCGACCGACTCCGCGCCTACGGCTGACCCGCCCGAGGTTGTGCCCGAAACACCCGATGCAGAAGCTCCCGTCGCTACTCCGGAGGCTGCCTCCGGCGCGCCTGCTTCAAGCACGGCGCCGAAGATCAAGCCCTTCAAGCCCCTGCCTGTGAAGCCGCCTCCGCCGAAGGATCCGTCCTTCGATCCCAGCGGCATCTAAACAGGATCGCGGTGAGGCGTGGATTACCGCCCTACGAACACCTGCGCCACCCACAGCACGCCGCGCGCGTCGCGCAGGGCCGCCACCCCAACACGCTCATAGCGCGGGTGCAGCGTGTTCGCACGGTGCGACAGGCTGCTCCAAAGTGCGCGATGGACCAGCGTGGCGCTCGAGGCGCGCGACACGTTCTCCCCCACCTCGCTCGAGGAGATACCCGCCCTGGATGCCCGCTCGGGAGGGGTGCCTTCGCCCACGTCATGGGCCACGACCCCTGCCGCCATCATGGCACGGACATGTTCGCGAGCGACCTCGTCCAGCGCGGGATCTCGCGTGAGGGGGCGCACGCCTTCGCTCGCTCTCGCCGCGTTGAGCTTGGCAAAAATCGCGCTGTCGTCCGACAGTCCACGTCCTCGCTCTTCGCCCGGCGCCGGTTGGCCCAGGACGACCTTGCGGTCCCCCACGCGCACCTGCGCCTCGAGAACCGGTCTCGGACCTGTTTGGGTCGTGGCGACCACCTGCAGCAGCCAGAGCCCCTCCCGATCCGCCATGAAGCGCGCCACGATACGTCCCGTTGCAGGATCGAAGCTCGTGGGGATCGTACGGGGGGCCCCACGCGGGCCTAGCACCATCACCTTGCCGCCACTCGCCCTCTCGCGCATCACCGCATCCACTGTCACCCACTGGCCTTGCGGCACGCTCGCAGGAATCGGAAGCGCGAGGTCTGCGAGCACCGGCACGGTCACCACTGCGAGCACCTCCCCTCTCTCCGAGTCCTCGAGGCTCGCAACCCCACATCGTCGACGACCCGCGTCGTCATGGGCTTCCAACCACTCCCGCAAACGATGGGCCGCATGGCCGCGATCGATTCGCGGCGCCCGCAACGTCCACGCTCGTGCCCCCGGGTGCGGCTCCCCCAGCGCTCGAAGGCGCTGCCCCAGCTCCATCATGTTCCACGCGGTCTTCTTCTCGAGCGATCGCGAGGCCACGCCTCGTGCCACCTCGTGCAAGGCTCGGCCCCCCGGTCCGCACGCCTCCAGCACGAGTCGGTCCCGGGCGTCGGGCGCAGGCGCAGCCCACCCCGCTTCTGCCTGCGACGTTGCGCCCACGGAACAAGCGAAGGCAATCGCGCGCGCCAAGTGCGCGGCACGAACCCGACCCCTGGTCTTGCGCTTTGCCCTACCCGCCACCGAGCGTTTCCGTTGCCACGCTTGCCGTGATGGGTCCTGCGTCCGCGGGGACTCGGGGAGGTCCGGCGGGCATGCCCAGCACGCGAAGCTGGATGTGCTCGACGATGGCTTCGTGCACGGGTCGGGGGGCGACGCGGAGCCACTCCGGACGGTAGGTGCCGAGGACCTCGAACAGGGCGTAGGCAGTCAGGCCTTTTTCCGAAGCGAGCTGGATGAGCAGCTCCGCGGTCGGGTCGGACACGCCTGCCGGGTCTTGCTGGCGCGCTTCGATGTGAGTCCCGAGGCCGGCTTGCAGGCACACCGCCTCCTCCGTGGCGGACAGGTGGTAGGGCTGGGAGTCGGGCTCCTGCAGCACCGAGGCGCGGAAGACGGGCTCGAAGCGGAAAGCTGCTTTGCAGGCCGCATATCCAGAGCAGAACGGGCGGTCGCACGTCACCACGACGACTGCGCCCTGGCTGTTGACCTCGATGAACGGCTGCTCGATGACGGCGGCCCTCTCGAGCGGGCGACCCGCGATCACCTCCGCGACCTTCCACGCCCGCGGGTACGTTGGGTACAGGGCCAGTGCACGTGCGATGGCCTCACGCGCCCGGTCTTTGTCGTCCCTGCGCAGGGCCACCTCTGCGAGGATGCGGAACGCGTGCGGAAAGGCAGGATCCACGGCCAAGGCGGCGCGTGCCGCACCCTCCGCGGTGTCGAGATCGCCCGCGGTGAGGGCAGCATCGGCCACCATGGCGTGTACGCCAGGCACGTTCGGCGACTTGTTCGCGGCCTGCTTCAGCAGCGCTAGGCTCTCCGGGCCTGCCTTGGCCCCCTTGTCCAGCAATGCCCGCACCTCGTCTGTCGGCAGCGAGGCGATGAGCGACGGGTACCCTGTCGAATCCATCGACACGCGCTGCCAAGGGTCCGGGTTGTCAACTGGCGCGGGACCGTACAGCGCGCGTACGTTCGCGAGGGACGCCGGGCCCGTGCGGAACGCGTAGAGCAGGGGCGACGCGGCGAGCGTTTCGGAGACAAGGTTGGCGTACGCCAGCAGGTCGTCGGGGACTCCGATGGGTCCCTCGCCGGCGAACGTGAACCGGGTAAGGACGGGGTAGACCGGCCGGGCGGGCTGCTCGACCGGGGTCTCCAGCGGCAAGGCCAGCACCGCCTTCTGGGCGTCGTCGTAGGTTCCGACCCACGGAGGCACCCTGGCGGGCGCGTTGGCCGCCGCTCCTGTCGCATTCTCAGGGGTTTGTTTCGGGCCGCAGGCCGCCACGGTAGCGAAGATCGCCACGAAAACGGCGCTTCGGCACCCTGCGCTCGTCGTCGTCATGCATCGGATCGTAGCCTACCGTTCCGGCGTTTGTTAGTTTACGTACACAGGTCAACTCATGGCGGAATGGACACGCGGGGCAAAAGTAGGAGTATTCGCCCTGGCGTGTGTCGGCGCCGGCTACGGATTGTGGCGGTTCGTGAACCCCGCGGCCGGTACGTCGGGCGGGTACACGGTGCACGCGTACCTCAACGACGCTTCCGGTCTGGCCTCCTACTCCCGCGTGATGGTGGCCGGCATCCCCATCGGTAGCATCGAGTCCATCCGTCTGGACAAGGGCAAGGCTAGGGTCGACATCAAGGTCAAACCCGACGTCGCCCTGTACGAGAACGCTGACCTGGCGAAGCGCTCCTCGAGCTTGCTTGGCGAGTTCGTCATCGTGATCGGCCCGGGCGACGAGACCGCGGAGCGTCTCGAGGACGGCGACGAGATCAAGCGTGTGCAGGAGCCGGTCACGACCGACCAGATCCTGAACGACCTGGGTCACGTGGCCAACCGAGTGAAGTCCGTCTCCGACAGTCTCGCCAACACCGTAGGCTCCGAGCAAGGCGAGGAGGATATCCGGGCCACCCTCAAGAACCTCGCCGAGGTCACCGACCAGCTCAACCAGACGGTCCGGGAGAACCGCCAGTCGATCAATCACATCGTCAACAACGTGGAGCGAATCTCGAACCAGAGCGAGCCGCAGATCGCCCAGATCCTCGAGAACGTCCGCGTGATTACCGGCGAAGTACGCACCCTCGTCGCCGAGGAAGAAGGTGACGTCAAGGGCTCCATGGGGACCCTGCGCGATACCCTCGACCGCGTGAACAAGGCGAGCGTCGACCTGCAGAGCTCGCTGAACCACATCAACAACGTCACGGGCAGGATCGATCGCGGGGAAGGCACCGTCGGCCGCCTGACCAAAGACGAGACCCTCATCAACGAGGTCGAGGAGGTCGTCGAAGGCGTGGGCGACTTCGTCGGTGGCGTCTCCCGCCTGCAGACCGTGGTCGGCCTCCGCAACGACTACAACTTCCAGGCGAACACCGTGAAGAGCTACCTCGAGGTGCGCCTGCAGCCGCGCGAGGACAAGTACTACCTCATCGAGCTCATCAACGACCCCCGCGGTCTCACCACCGTCGAGCAGATCAGCGTCGACACGGACAATCCGAACGACCCGAACCACTACCGCGAGATCCGCACGGTCACGCGCAACGCACTTCGCTTCTCGTTCCAGTTCGCACGCCGCCTCGGGCCAGCCACCGGCCGCTTCGGCCTCAAGGAATCCACGGGGGGCATCGGACTCGATCTGCACCTGCTGCAGGACCGCTTCGAGTTGCAGCAAGACCTCTTCGGGTTCAGCGAGCAGCTCACGCCCCGCTGGCGCGTCGGCCTGAGCTACGAGTTCATCCGCAGGCTCTGGCTCATCACCGGCGTGGACGACGTCATCGACCGCAACCGTCGCGACTACTTCATCGGCCTGCAACTCCGCTTCCTCGACGAGGACCTCAAGTCGGTCCTACCGTTCGCCCCGGCGAGCTTCTAGATCCACCCCGACTCATATTTAGGACATTCATGCGACGACAATCCAACACCCTGCTGTACGTCGTGGGCGCTTGCGTGGCGGGCATCGTCGGGATCATCTTCGCCGTGCGCGCCGTGTCACCCGAAGACGAACGCACCGTGTCGTCGCTCTCCAAGCTGCGGTTGGCGGGGTCGGCCACTCCTGTGGCGAGCGCGAACGATGGGGCGGACATCGGCGGCGAAGAGCGCGTCCAGATGCTGCCCATCACGGTCGATGGCATGCAAGGGTTGCTGGTTCGCTACCAGGCTGACGTGATCTTCGAGCCGGTGCAGCAGAACGTGGCGAGCCGCATCTTGGGGAAAGTGAAGGTCGAAGCCGAGAAGGCCGGGGTCGAGGTCATCGTCGTCATGGCGGTCGGGCCCGTGGGTGATGGGGGTTCGGCCCTTGAAGCGCAGACGCACACGACTGCGTTCCGAAAGGTCGGGGAGGGGATCTGGGTGCAGATGGAAGACCCAGGCCTGGAGGCGCCATCGGGCTCGGCCGCGCCGCTGCCTGCGGCATCGGGCTCACCGGTGATCGTCACGCACTGATCAGGCAGCCATGATCGCGGCGAGCTCGTCGGTCGATCGAACCGTTGTCGTGTCGCATGCGTCGCTCGACTCCATCAGGTCGCCGAGGAACTCGAGCATGTGGTGGAACGAAGGGAAGCGCATGCCGAGGCCCGAGAACCAGGCGATCACGTCCATCTCGCCGTCATCGCGAGCGGAGCTGGGGTCGAGGACGAAGACGATGTCGCCGGCGGGGTCGAGCCCGATGCACAGCAGCCCCTCTCTGCGCCAGTGCGGTTCCACGGGCGTCACGTAGCTCGGGATGGGCGTGTTGAGATCCTCGAGGGCATCGTCTGCCGCGTGAGCGTGGGTGGGGTCGAGAAGCTGGGCGACCGAGAACAGACCGGCGCCGCGGAACAGGTTCCGGCAGCCGTCGCACTCGGAGAGAAAGTCCTTGTAGGAAGCAGGGAGGCGCGTGCCCCGGCTCGTCTCGATGTATGCGAAGTGCCGGACCATGTCGTCGTGCGACCAGCGGGGCAGGTCACAGACGACGGGGTCACCGGCCTTGTCGGCGAGGGACACGATGCGACGGAACGCCCTGCGCCACCTTCGGGCTGCCTTGTGCATGCAGCGAACCTATGCAAAGCGGTCCGGCAGAGCAAAAAAGTGGGGACGGTTGGGGAGAGGGAGTGGTCGCGTGTGGGAAAGGGCGTGGGTGCGCTGACGCCAACGAGAGGATGGGTACGAGGAGGATCGGCTGGGTTTCAGCGACCAACGGACGGCCCAGGGCCGTCAACTAGGAGCGGAGAACAGGAAAGCCGAAGGCGCAGCCAACACCGAATGAATGAGCGAAAGGGAGCGCGAGGGTGTTCTCCCCTCGTCTACTCGCCCATGTCGGGCGGCATCCCGGGCGGCATCCCGGGCGGCATGCCCGGCATGTCGAAAGAAGGCATGTCGACCGGGGGCCTCTTGCCCTTGTCGTCTTCGCCTTCTTTCTTCTCGGCCTTCTGGAACTTGTCGACCTTGGCCACCGCCCATTCCGACGCCCAGGAGCCGACGACGTAGACGGTCTCGTCGCCTTCCTTCTTGGCGTAGCGGCTCGAGCCGGTGGAGGTCTTGCCGAAGACGATCTTATGCGTTCCCGCTTCGTCCTTGAGCACGATGGTGATGACGGCAGCGGGCTTCTCGCCCAGGTCCGTGTCCTCGGGCTTGCCCTTCTTGTCGTCGGCGAAGTCTTCGGCGTTGAGGGTGCGGAAGGCGCGGAGCATGTCCTTGATCTTCTCGGCGTCGAACTTGTCGATCTTCTTCTTGTCGTGGGTGGCGCTCCACTCCTCGCCGTTCTTCGAGAACGAGAAGTTGCCTTCTTCGTTGTCGATGGACACGGACACGACGTTCTTGTCCTCGAACTTGAGGATGGACTTCTCGCGCCAGTCCTTGACCTGTCGTGCGTACTGGAAGGAAGAGAAGCCCTTGACGACCCAGATGCCTGGCTTGTCGGCGAGGCGAGCCATCTGTCCTCGGGAGCCGCTCTTGCCGAAGAACGCCTCGAGGACCTTTTCGGCGCCTTTGTCGCCTTGGAAGGCCGTGACGTGGATGGCCTTGTCGCCCTCCAGGTCGTAGTCCTTGTACATCGAAGGCGCTTCGGGGGTGTCGTTGATGGAGTCCGTGGTCTCGATCGCCTTGAGGTTGTCGAGGGTGGACTTGACGTTCTGCTGGCTGGCGATCGCTTCGACGGGCTTGGTGACCCACCATTGTTCGCCGCGCTTCTCCAGAACGACTTCGGGCTTGTCCTTGTCCCGGATGACCAGCTTGGTGATCTTGTCGATGCCGTCCTCAGGCACCTTGAGCTGGGGCAGGGACGCGGAGGAGGCGGTGGGGATCGAACGAGCCGCCGCTTCTTCCTTGGACTTTTTGCTCTGCAAGTAGATCAGTCCGCCGATCACGAGCAGGACGGCCAGACCGATGTAGATCCTTTTTTCCGTCTGCATGGGTCACCTCAATCCAGAGACAAGGTCGAGCGCTTCTTCTCGCGCAGCTGCCAGAGGGCGATGCCCAGCATGCCGAACACCGCCGGGAGAAGGAGGGTGAGGGTCCACTGCACGCTCGTTTGGGTCTTCTTGCGCGCAGCCTTGACCCGATCAACCTCCGCCTTGATGTCCTCTTCCGAGGCCGTCTCCGTCAGATTCGGGGGCTGGATGTTGGCGTAGGTGAGGTTTGGCTCGCCGAGGATCTTGGCGGAAACCGCGATGAGATCGCTGTCCCCGGACATCCAGTCGAGCGTGTTCTTCAGCGCCAGGATGGTGGTGGTCAGATACTTCTGCGCGTACGGCTGGGAGATCGCCTGCAGCATCTCGTCGCCGCCGACGTTGCCCATCATGGCGAACTGCGGACCGAGGTCGGGTCCCTGTCCCGCGCGGGCGAAGGGGTTGGTGAGGAACTGTCCGGAGGCGATCACGAGCACGCGTGCGTCGGCCGCGCTCGTGGCAGGCACCTCGATGCCATCGGGTTCCGCAGGCGGGTCCATGGCGCGCTTGAGCTTGCCTTCCACGACCGCGGCGATGGCGCGCTGATCGAAGGGAGGCTGGGGCTTGATGTCGGCGGAGGGACGAAGCTCGACGGCCTCGCCGCTCGAGACGGTGGTCCGGGGGCTAGTGCGCGCCACCACGGAGAGCTTGGCCTCGGGCTGCTTGTCGGGGTGCAGGGTCACGCTCGACGGGTAGGGGAACGCGATCTCCTCGATGCGGAAGAAGGCGGCGAAGCTGTTGTCGAGCATCTGCTGCTCGGCGGAGATGCCCGGGAGGTACTGGACCTGCGCGATGCCCGGCAGGAAGACCCACTGGATGTTGCCCGACTGGGTCATCATGGGGATGCGCATCAAGCGGCCCCAATCCAGGGCCACGTCGTTGGACACCTCGAGCCCGTAGCCCGTGAGAAGCTTGTCCAGCCCCTGCAGGTTCAACGACGCCTTCATCGTCGAGTCCGACGACTTGAGGTTCGCGGCGCCCGCGACCACGAGCAGAGAGCGGCCGCGCATCACGAACTGATCGATGCGCCGCAACTCCTTGGGGGTGAGCTCCTTGCCGGGTTGCGTGATGATGAGGCCGACGATGCCTTCGTCGATCTCGGTCTCGCCGCCCTTCAGGTCGACGTCCTCGAGCTTGTAGAAGGGGAAGGCCTGCTGGAGGATGGACTGCATGGAGGGGCCGCCGCGGCCGCCTTGTCCGGCGATGAGGTTCGCCTCGGACAGCTTGATCTCGTCCTTACCGGAGAGCACGCCGATGCGATGGCTGATGTTGTCGGCCTTGTCGCGCAGCTCACGGACCTTGTTGGTGATCCAGAACTCGAGACCGTCGGTGCGCTCGGGCGAGAGGATCGGGATGGCGTCCTTCTCGCTGCCGTACTTGAAGACGATGCCCATGTAGCCTTGCTTGATGGAGGCCTGGTCTTCGCCCGTCTCGCTGCCTTCGCCGAAGGCGGCTTCCTTGAGGCCGGCTTCCTTGGCTGCTTCGCGCTGCTCGTCGGTCTTGGCCTCGATGAGCTTGTAACGGAACTTGCCGCCGCCGGCGCGCTCGTACTCCTTGAGCAGGTCCTCGAGGTCGAAGACGAAGGCGTCGAGCTTGGCGAGGCCGCGGGTGACGTAGACCTCGACATCCATGGGCTGCTTGAGGGTGGTGAGCAGACGTCCGCTCCCCTGGGAGAGCGTGAAGCGCTCGGTCCGGGTCGCGTCGTAGCGTCCGTACACCCCGCGAACGGATCCGCAGCCGTGGGAGAGCACGTTGATGCCCACGACGATGCCGATCAAGACGAAGAGGTAGATACCGGTTTCGGTGGCGGCTTTGGCCCTACGTTCCATCGCCATGGCTCAGCTCCACTTCCGGCTCTCGAGGGTCCGGAAGGCCATGACGAGGCACAGTCCGGTGATCGAGAGGAAGTAAATGACGTTGCGGGTGTCGATGAGGCCGCGGGCGAACTTCTGCAGGTTGGTGTCGAAGCTCAGCACGCGGAGGAATTCCCCGGCGGCTCCCGGGGCGAACTCCCCGATGGTGGACAGGTTGTGCAGAATCAGCAGCGCGACGAAGGTGATGAAGAAGGCCACGGTCTGGCTCTCCGTGAAGGCGGAGATCATCAAGCCGATGGCGATGCCTGCGGCGGAGAACAGCAGCAAGCCCAGGTAGCCCGCGAGCACGGGTCCGGGATCCAGCGGGCCGAGATGCCACGGCCAACCGAACATGAGGATGGGGTACAGGGTGGTGCACAGCAGCAGCACGGCCACGAGCCCCAGCGCTCCAAAGTACTTGCCCAGGATCACCTCGGCGTCCTTGACCGGAAGCGTGATGAGCATCTCCAGTGTGCCCGAACGCTTCTCCTCCGCGAGCAGGCGCATCGTGATCACGGGAATGATAAACAAGCTCAGACCCATGGCCCCGTACTGGAACATGCGGTCGAACGACGCCCGGTCGATCTGCCAGAACCCGCCCCGGAACAGGAAGAAGAAAATCCCGAGCAGGAACAGGCCCACGCAGATGACCACGTAGGCGAGCGGTGAATAGAAGTAGGACCGAAACTCTCGGCCCGCGATCGCAAGCGTGCCCTTCATGACTTCTTGCCCTCTTCCTTGTCGTCGTCCGAGTCGTCGGAGTCCGAATCCTCGTCCTCCTCTTCCTCGTCGTCGTCCTCTTCTTCGTCGTCCTCTTCCTCGTCGAGCTCCTCGCTCGCCCGCAGACCGCGGGCCATGCGGGATTCCGCCTTCGTGAGGTCGCGGAACACGTCTCCCAGGGACTGGGCATCCCGGTGCAGCTCGATGAGCAACCACCCCTTGTCGACCATCAACCGGAAGATCTCAGGTCGAACATCCACATCACCCGCTGCCTGAAGGGCGAACGTGTGCGCCTGGTCGTCGCTCGGCGTCTCCTTGACCGTGGCAACACCCTTGATGGCGGTCAACGCGTTCAAAACCTGCTGCGCCGTCGGCGGCTTGTGGTCGCCCTGCGCATGCTTCTCGTGAACCGACACCACGTAACGGATACGCCCGCTCTTGGCCCGAATGTCGTCCAGGGTCCCGTCGGCTACGAGCCGGCCCTTGGAGACGATGATCGCTCGCGCACAGGCGGACTCGACCTCGGACAAGTTGTGGGTCGACAGCAGAACCGTGCGCTCCTTGCCGATCTCGCGGATGTAGCTGATGACTTCCGCCTTCTCGTTCGGGTCCAGGTCGCTCGTCGGCTCGTCGAGGATCAGGATGGGGGGATCGTGGATGAGCGCTTGGGCTAGACCCACGCGCTGACGAAAACCATGGGACAGCGTCCGGATGTCCTTGCCGAGGACTTGGGCGATGCCGCAGACCTCCACGGACTTCTTCAGACGCTTCTTGAACTCGGACTTGTCGATCTCGCGAACCGACGCGCAGAACTCGAGGTACGACCACACCGTCATGTCGTGGTACAGGGGCGCGCGCTGGGGCAAGTAGCCCAGCTTCTTGCGTACCTCCAAGGGCTGCTCGAACACGTCGAAACCGTGGATCTTCGCGGTTCCGGCGGTCGGAGATATGAAGCACGTCAAGATGCGCATCGTCGTCGACTTCCCGGCACCGTTGGGGCCGAGGAAGCCGACCACCTCGCCCTTGCGCACGTCGAACGACACTCGATCGAGCGCGGTGAGCGAGCCGAACATCTTGGTCAAGTTGTCGGCATGGATCATCACATCGGTGGACATGGGTCCTCCCACGAAGGACAAAAGACGTTCAGGGATTTTTCGAACAACCCTTGGGGCAGTGCTGGTCTCGTCGCGACGCGAACATGAAGCCCGCGGCGCGGCGGCGGAATCTAGGGGGCAAGCCCAATCATGTCAACGTTCCCTTGGCATTCCGCTGCAACCGCCATGCCGAGCCCCCGAACACATGGGTTGCCGAATTATTCCCACGCTTCGATTTTTTTTTGGGCCGGGCCGCTGCCTCACCCGGAGAGGGCAGCAGGAAGGGTGGAACCCGAGCGAAGGCTCCGCGGTCGGATCGTCGCCCTCCCTGATCCGGAGCGAAGCGACGGGCTGAGAGAGCAAGCTCTGGATCTTGCTCCACGAATGGTAAGGCGACCTGCCACCCATGAGGTGGGCGGCGCGTGAGAGGGCTCCTTCCCCGAGGCGCCCGAGGCGGGGGAAGGCTGGGATGGGGGCCTTAGCCGAGACAGCAAGGGGATTGTCGCTCGGGTAGCACGCGCCGTGCCTCCGGATCTGGGCGCCCTCCCCCCGGCTTTGCGACGTCATGCTCCTCGTGTAGGCTCGGCCGCCCATGAGCCCGCTCGCGACCTACCTGGTCGAAACCTTTGTCACCCTCGCCGCCGTGATCGTGGTCGCGATCCTCGTGCTCCTGGGCGCCAAGCGGCTCGGCATTGGGCGGCCCCTCGGACCCATGCGCCTCGTCGGTCGTATGCCCCTCGACGCACGTCGCGCCGTGTACCTGGTCCAGGTAGCCCACCAAGTGCTCATTCTGGGAGCGTCAGAAGCCGGCATCACGAAGCTCGGAGAGCTTCACGAACGTGACCTGGGCCCCTCCGGGGATCCCGAGCCCCGACCCCGATTCTCGGACCTGCTCGCCAGTCTCCGGGGCAAGCCCGCTCCCCCGCGGGATGTGTCCGCAACCACCCCCACCCCCAAGGAAGAGGGCCATGGCTAGCGCGCCCATCCCCCCAAACTCGTGCTCGTGCTCGAACCCCCGTCCCTCGTCCGATTCCGTAGCCGCTCGCTGGAACCTCCGTCCGTCGTCCGCGCGCTTCGCCCTCGCCGCCGCACTCCTTCTCGCCTTGCTCACCAGTGGTGGGATGGCCTGGGCCGCCCCCGGCGACTCCCCAGACAGCCTGCTCGGCAGACCCATCGCGCTCATCATCGCGCTCGCCCTCGTCTCCCTCGCGCCCTTCGCGTTCATGACACTCACGGCGTTCCTGAAGATATCCACCGTGCTGCACATCGTGCGGGGGGCCATCGGCGCTCAGAACGTCCCCTCCAACACCGTCGTCATGGCGCTGTCCGCCGCCCTGACCCTCATCGCCATGGCCCCCGTTGGCTCGCGCATCATGGACCGCGTAGCACCGGTGCTCGCGGACCCTGCCTCCTCAGACACCGCTGTGCTCGTACGCGGGATCGTGGATGCCACCCAAGAGCCCATGCGCGCATTCCTTCGCGCGAACGCGTCGCCCACCGAGCGCAATCGATTCTACGAGGTGGCTCGGTCAGCTCGCCCCGAGGAAGAGCGGGACGAGGTGGGTCGGGACGACCTCGTGGTACTCATCCCCGCGTTCATGATCACCGAGTTGATGGAAGCCTTCGCCCTCGGCTTCATCATCTACCTGCCCTTCCTGGTCATTGACTTAGTCGTAGCCAACGTCCTGCTCTCGCTGGGGATGCAGATGCTCAGCCCCACCCAGGTGAGCCTGCCCTTCAAGCTGCTCTTGTTCGTGGCCGTGGACGGTTGGGGCCTGCTGGCCCGAGCGCTGGTCACAGGATACGCCGTAGGGTGACCCCAACGCACTGTGCCGGGGGCGTTGTGTCCGTTCACGATACTTGCTGCAAAATGACGCCTCGACTTTAGTTGTGAAAAAAATCTGGTAGGCTCCGACGAAGCAAAGCAACAAGCGCGTGCTTGCTTAGCGGCGGAAGCCGCAGTTTTACTCTGGAGGTTCCCATGAAGCGTTCTCTTGGACTTCTGTCGGTCGGCACGATCGCGATCGCAGGACTGGTAGCATTGAGCATTCAGGCCGGCTGCGCGAGCGACGAAGACCCGGCTGAAAACGGTGGATCAAGCGGCTCGGGTGGTGGCGCGACCGGCGGCACGGGCGGTGGCGGCGAGACGGGCGGCACGGGCGGTGGCGGTGAGACCGGCGGCACGGGCGGCGGCGGTGAGACCGGTGGCTCGGGCGGCGGCGTGACCGGCGGGTCCGGCGGCGGCTCCAGCAGTTGTCCGGTGGGGCAAGCTGCGACCGTTGCCGAGGTTGCTGACGCCACGACCACGGGCATTCAGGTCGACATCAAGGGCGCGATCGCCACGACCGAGAAGCTGATCGTGTACTTCGGCAAGGCGAAGGGCTCCTGCCTTTGGGGCATGTTCGTCAAGGACCCCACGGCAGACCGCGGTCTCATGGTCGTCAGCTACGGTGACAACGCCCCCGAGAACTCCTCCCAGTCCGAGTGCCCTAAGGGCACTGACGACATCCCCGAGGGGACCGTCCCGGGCGACGTGCTCGACATCGTGGGCCAGACGGACGCCTACGCGCCCTCGACGTGCACGACAGGAGCTGTCAAGCAGCGACAGCTCAAGGCTTGCTCCGCGATCAAGACGGGTTCCGGCGCTGCGCCCGCCCCCGTAGTCGTCTCGGATCTGAACGCGCTCGCGACGGGCGCTGCGATGTACCAGGGGCTGCTCGTGAAGATCGAGAACGTCACCGCGGAGAACTTCGACGGCGGCGCGGTTGGCCCCTACGGCATCATCGAGCTCGAGGGAACCGAGTTGCAGATCAACGACAAGTTCTACTACGCCGCGGACGGTGCCCCGCAGTTCGACCCCTCCCAGCAGTTCGGGCACATCATCGGCATCAGCCACCTCGACTACTGCGACTGGGTCCTGCAGCCGCGCGACAAGTGCACGGACTTCAACCCGGCCTCCAAGGACTGCATCTAGTCCCAAATCAAGCGCTCCGCGCTGCTTTGGGTCTAGGTTTTTCTAAGGGGGCTTTCGAAAAGCCCCCTCGCCGCGCTCACCGCGGCTCACCCCAAAACGCCTCGCCTTCAGCTCGGATAGCCCCAAACCGAATCACGTTCTTCGAACAGTGCTTGAATTGGGTCTAGTCCTCAGCCCTGCGCCCCCTCACCATCCCCACAGCATCTCGAAGCGCGCGAACGACGTCATGTAGTGCGCCTCGAGGGGTTGCTCTGTGAACGTGTGATAGCGCAGCTGCACGCCTACTGCCCAGGATCGGCTCGGACGGTAGTCCAGCCCGAGCGCGCCCTGGAAGCCCAACCTGTGCTCTGCGTCCTGCAGCTCAGCCCCTGAGAATCGGTACCCTCCCACGAGCAGACCCATGTACGGCACCCAGCTGATGACGTCGAGCGTGTAAGCCATGCCGAGGGCCGCGTGGTTGGCGCGCAGGTCCGGTCGATCGGCGTAGATGGAGTGCGCCGACGTTCCGATCTCGAGCATCAGGTTGTAGGAGTCCGTGAGCCCGTAGGCCACGTGCAAGCCGCCTCCGAGCCCGCTGCGGAGCTCGTCGTTCCAAGACACGGCGGCGAGCCCTGCGTCCAGACCCGCATGCCATTGGCGCTCGAAGGCATGGGCGCGGGGAGCCAGCGTCAGAAGGGCTGTGAGGATCAGCGGGCAACCGAGCGAGCAAGACCTGCGCACGGGGGCAACCTACACCAGGAGCGGCGCATGGGCGAGAGGAGTCGGAGAAGGTCGACCGGTCAGAGCATGTGCATGGGGTCGATGTCGACCGAGACACGGACCAGACCCCCCGACCCTTCACGTGCCTGAAGAACCGCTGCCGCCACCGCGCGCAGAGCCGGACGCTGGGTGGCCCGCAAGAGCACACGGAATCGGTAGCGTCCTCGAAGCCGTTCGATGGGCGCGGGAGAGGGACCGAGCACCTCGACCTGCCTCGCGGTTGCAGCCGCCCGCGCTACGGTGGCGAGTCGCTCCGCCTCCTGCACGACCCGGTCGAGGTCGGCCGCGTCAAGCCGGACGAGCGCCAGCCTGGTGTAGGGCGGGTACCCGGCTTCCTTACGGTTCTTCAGCTCGGCCTTGGCGAACGACACGACGTCGTGGTTCTTCGCGTGGACCAGGACAGGGTGTTCCGGGATGCGGGTCTGGACAAGGACCCGTCCCGGGCGCTGTGCGCGGCCAGCCCGGCCGGCCACCTGCACGAGCAACTGAAACGTCCGCTCCGCCGCGCGGAAGTCCGGCAACGACAGTGCTGCGTCCGCGTTGATCACCCCCACCACCGTCACGTCCGGCAAGTCATGTCCCTTCGTGACCATCTGCGTGCCCACCAGGATGTCCGCGTCCTTGCGTCGCATCCTCTCGATCACCGCCTCGCTGCGCGCCCCGGGGGCCACGTCGCGATCGAGGCGCGCGACGCGAGCCTGCGGGAAGACCATCGCGAGGATCTCCTCGAGCCGTTCGGTGCCGAGGCCGAGCATGGCCAAGCGGGGACAGCCACAGGCGGGACACGTGGCGGGCACAGGCGCCTCGCGATCACAGTAGTGGCAGCGCAGGCGCAAGCCGCCGGTGCGGTGCAACGTGGTGGAGACCGAACAGGTCGGACACTCGAGGATCGTTCCGCATCCCTCGCACTGCATGCTCGGCGCGAAGCCCCGGCGGTTCAAGAAGATGATGGCTTGCTCCCCAGCCGCCAGCGCTTGCTCGATCGCGCGATGCAGCGGCAACGACAGCATCGCGTGCCCGGAGGGAGGAGCCCCTGTGCGTCGCAGGTCCACCAGTTCGACCGTGGGCAACGACGCCGCGGTCGCACGCCCCGGCAACCACAGCTTCGTCAGCTTCCCCTGCTGCGTCAGCCCTTCCGACTCGAGGCTGGGCGTGGCCGACCCCAGCACGCACACCGCACCCGCCAGGTGCGCCCGCAGCAACGCCATGTCCCTGCCGTGATAACGAACGCCCTCCTCTTGCTTGAAAGACCCGTCGTGCTCTTCGTCCACGACAACCAGCCCCACGCGCGGAACGGGAGCGAAGATCGCCGAACGTGCGCCGATCGCGACCGACAGCCTCCCTTCGCGCAGCGCCTTCCACATCTCGTGGCGCGCTCGGTCGCTCAGCCCGCTGTGGACGACGGCGACCCCGTCGCCGAACCGCGCGCGGAAGCGGCCGACGAGCTGGGGGGTCAGCGCGATCTCGGGCACGAGCACCAAGGCTCCTCGGTCTCTCCGCAAGCACGCGTCGATGGCTCGCAGGTACACCTCGGTCTTGCCCGAGCCCGTGACGCCGTGCAGGAGGAACGCCTGGGGAGTGTTCGAGGTGAGGGCGCCGACGATGCGTTCGATGGCCTGGCGCTGGGGCTCGGTGGGAACGGGAGGGGTGTCGCGCGCGACCGAGTCCTGGAAGAAGGGGTCCGCGGGCAGTGGCTCGCGCTCGACGGTTGCGAGGCCGAGAGACACGAGACGCTTCACGGCCGCGCGAGCGTTTGGGTAGGTGTCACCGAGGCGAGCCACGGGCGTGGGGCCGACGGTTCGCAGGTGGGTGAGGACGGAAGCGCTTGCGCCGCGCAGAAGGGTGGGACCGGGGGAAGTCCCCGTGGGGTGGGCCACCAGCAGGAAGCGAAGGCCCACGGGATGCGCCGGCTCGGGCATGAGTGGGAGTCGGCCCTTGAGCTGTTCTGCGCGCTTGTGCTCGAGGACGGGCAACGCGGACCGCAAGACCTCTCCGACGGGCGCCATGTAATAGCTAGCCAGACGTTGCAGAAACCGGAGCAGCTCTTCGGGAACGGAGGGGACGTCGTCTACGAGATCATCGATGGGCAGGAGCTTCACTCCCGCGGGAGGCTCAGCTTCGGTCACGTCGAGCACGACACCGACCACGGGGCGTCGATGGAACCTGCAGAGGCAGCGCATTCCCGGGGCCGTTCGTGCGGCGAGGGCATCAGGCACCCGGTAGGTGAACGCCCTGGCGAGGGGAACGGGAACGGCTACCTGTGCGAGCAACACACCCCACTGCTAGCACAGGTGACGGTGGGGGACGCGACGCGCGTCAGGTCAGCGCCCAGACCGCGCCGATGACGGCCAGACCGATCAAGATGCCCACGATGGCGAACAGCATGATGTTCGAGTGCGGCTGCGGAGGGATCGAATCAACGCGAGAGGCGCTTGGATCCACGGGCTTGTCGGGCTGGGGTTCGGGGCTCTTGGCTTGACTCTTGGCCAGCGGCAGCACCGCGGGGGGCGGAGGTGTCCCATACGCCTCGATCGTGGCGACGGGGCCTTGGTGCATGGCCTTGGCCGCGCGCTCGCGCGAGCGACGCAGCGCGATCACGTTCTCGCCGAAGTTCTCGCGCAGCCACTCCCCGAAGCGAATGGGACTGGCCATGAGCCGTGATCTTCCCACGAACTCCTCGAGGTCACGGAGCATCGCCTGCGCGGACGGATAGCGAGCGTCGCGGTGGTTGGACAAGGCGCGTTGCACGATGCCGTGAAGGGCTTCCTCTTCGGGAAGGCCGCGGGTGGGCAGTTCGGGAATCTCGGCCGCGCGTGCCTGATCGAGAAGCGTCGGATGGACGCCTTCCTTGGGGGCTCGGTAGAGCTTCCTTCCCGCGAGCAGCTCCCACAGCACGATGCCGGCGGCGAACAGGTCCGCGCGTGCGTCCAGGGGTTCCCCGCGGGCCTGCTCCGGGCTCATGTAACCCGCCTTGCCCTTGATGACTTCGTCGGAGAGCAGGTCCGCCATGTCGTTGGCGCGGGCGATGCCGAAGTCACAGAGCTTCACTTCGCCCTCGAAGCTGATGAGCACGTTCGACGGGGAGACGTCGCGGTGGACGATACCGATGGGGGCGCCGTTGTCGTCGGTCAGGCGATGCGCGTAGCCGAGGCCTCGCAAGGCCTCCATGACGATGAGCAGGGCGAAGTCGATGGGCAACGGGATGCGTGCGCGTGCGCAGCGCCGCAGAAGGTCGTTGAGGTCGAAGCCTTCCACGTACTCCATCGCGATGTACAGGACGCCCTCATGACGGCCGAGGTCGAAGACCTGCACGACGTTGGCGTGGTTGAGGCGGGCGGCGAGCTTCGCTTCGACGGTGAGCATTTCGGCGAACTTTTCGTTGCCGGACAGCTCGGGGCGGATCTGCTTGACGACGGTGAGGCGAGCGCCGCCGAGCTCGGTGGTTGCGCGAGCGAGATAGATCTCCGCCATGCCTCCCGCGCCGATCCGATCGAAGAGGTGATAACGACCGAACGTGCGGGGTGCGGAGATCTGGGCGGTGGGTTCAGGGACGCTGTTCAATTCCAACACGCCTTGTGGCAGCGAGCGGCCATGAGGTCAAGCGCCTGCGGGGGGCCCCGATCCGGAGCCATCGGAGTTGGCCGCAGATTCCGCAGAGAACCGCAGATGGTTTCGTTGCTTGTGCGGATGTGGGTTAGCTGCGTGGCGACGTTGTGCGTCCGAAGCGACCCATGCTGACCCGCGTCGTGGGAACGGAGCACCACCCACCTCATCGGTGGCAGGCCGCCATTCGTAGGGAGCGGGGCCGGGCCCGTTCAGGGAGCTAGTCAACCGCCGTGATTCTGCGAAGATGGGGCCGTGACGACCGTCGTGATCCTGGTGATGGCAGCGGCGGCCCTGGGCGCGCTCATTCTCATGAACCGCAACGCCACGTTGCTGTTCAAGGCGCGCGTCGAGGGCGGTCGGATCGTGCGACTGCGGGGGCGCGCTCCCAAACGGCTGGTACGGGACTTCAACGACGTGCTGGGCCAGCGTCCTGTGTCGGGCGCGACGTTGCGTGTGTGTTCCGAGGGAGACCGGGCTGTGCTGCAGGCCACGGGGGACTTGAATGACGGCGAGAAGCAGCGCCTTCGGAACGTGCTCGGGACCTTTCCCACCGCGAAGATCCGCTCGGAGCCGTTTCGGGTACAGTGAGGGCACAGCAAACGGGCCGTTCGCGCGCGTGTCCGTTCCCCCGCGACGAGAATTGTCGATAATTAGCGACGGTTTGTGCGCTGAAAGCCCTTTCGGGCCTTGCGAAGTCGGGCGGCATTCGGCACAAGAACGTGGTACATCGATCGTCGCACAGGCCCCTTTCCGTTCACCCTTCCCCCGCCCCTTGAGCTGGGCGGGCCTGCCGCGCACGGTCGCACTCCAGGAGCACAGCGTTCATGGCCAGAAAGCGCTCGAAGAAGCGCGGACCGACAGCTTCCGGACCCCTGTCGGAGGCGCCGGCCAGCTCCTTGTCGAAGACGCCGCCCCCCGTGGCTTCGTCGGACGAACAGGAAGCCAGCTCGACGAAACCCAAGGCATCCCGGAGCTCGTCCAAGCAGCGCCCGTTCTTCGACATGCCAGAAGAGCACAAGGCGGACGAATCGGAACCATCATCGGGGCAAGAGGAGTCGTCGGCCGGCCCAACCGAGGATGCGAAGCAGGAGCCAGCCGATCTGAAGGAGCAGGACCAAAGGCCGGAACCAGCCAAGGACGATGGTGCGGATCCCGAACCAGGCGCCTCGAAAGACGAGGTGGCGCAGGCCAAGGACGAGGGAGAGGACGAGCCCGAGGACCGCAAGGGGGATGCGGGTGCCGAGGACGAAGCTGCGGAGTACAATCGATTGCACGACGATTTCTTCCGGAAGGGGGAGGAGGTCGAGAAGCAGCACATGGCTCTTGCCCGAGGGGAGCCATCTCGGCTGGAGGATACGGGACAAACCCACCTCGTGTCAGTGCGAAGTGCCAAGGACGCCGCGGAGCGTCGACGGAAGATGCGCCGTGTGGTCGGCTACGTGCTGGCCCCGGCCGTGTTGATCGCGGTCATCGCCGGCGTGAAGTCGTACAAGAACGGCGGGGGTGCGGCGGCTGGGTCGAACCGCCCGGTGGCGACCGTCACGGTGAGGCCGGCTCTGGCGCCGTCGTCGGCCGGTCCCGTGGTGAACGTGCCGGTCGCGGTGGCGGCCGGGGATGCTGCCGGGGATGCTGCCGGGGATGCTGCCGAGGAAGCTGCCGCTGCCGACGAAGCCGCGGTGGAGATGGCGGACGCGTCATCGGAGGCTGAGGCGTCGGTCGTGGATGGGGACGCCGGTGTGACGGGGTTGGACGGTGCGGCCCAGGAGCCGGAAGCCGGTGCTGTGTCGACGCCGGAGCCGGTGGCTGTCGTGCCCGACGGTGTGGACGCGCGCAAGGAGTCGCTCAAGGCGCTGGAGCAAGGCAAGTGGGCGCGTGCGGCGGAGATGGCGCAGGCGGCGATCTCGGCGCATCCCGAGGACGCGACCCTGTACCTGTACCAGGGGACGGCGTTGCAAGAGATGGGTCGCCGCGGGGATGCGAAGGCTGTATTCCAGAAGTGTGTGGAGCAAGCCAAGCGAGGTCCCATCCACGAATGCCGGATGTTCTCGAAGTAGCTTTGAGGGTCCGCTGACCGGAGCCCGGCCATGACGGGAAACTTCGCCTTCGCTCTGGTGCTCACGCTGCTGGCTGGCTTGTCCACCGGGTTGGGTGGGCTCGTCGTGTTCGTGTCCCGTCGCTCGAACCAGTCGGTCCTTTCCCTCGGTCTCGGGTTTTCCGCGGGGGTGATGGTCTACATCTCGTTCGTGGAGTTGCTGACGGGGGCGGAGGCGTCCCTGGTTTCGCACTATGGCGACGGTCCCGGGCGATGGATCGCGGTCGGCGGTTTCTTTGCGGGCATGACGCTGATCGCGACGATTGACAAGCTAATTCCTGGACCGGAGAACCCGCACGACGCGGTCTTGCTGGACGACGGCAAGGGGCCGCCTCCGCGGGGAAGTCTTGGGGATCAGCGTCTCCTGCGGCTGGGGATGCTGACCGCGCTGGCGATCGGCATTCACAACTTCCCGGAGGGCATGGCGACCTTCGTGGCGTCGATGTCGGACCCGGCGCGGGGCGTGTCGGTGGCGATCGCGATCGCGATCCATAATATCCCGGAAGGGATAGCCGTGGCTGTTCCGATTTATTATGCGACGGGGAGCAAGCGGAAGGCGTTGACGCACTCGTTCCTTTCGGGGGCCTCCGAGCCCTTGGGGGCGGTGGCGGGCTACGCGCTAGTATATTTTGTGCTGCCGGAGCACGCGATGGGGGTGATCGAGGCGGGGGTCGCGGGGGTGATGGTTTTCATCTCGCTCGACCAGCTCATTCCCAACGCGCACGCGTACGGCAAGGGGCATCTACCCATGTACGGTCTGCTCGCTGGCATGGCGGTGATGGCCTTCACGCTGCTGATCGTGCACTGAGCGTCACGCCGTCGACGGCACGGGGGGAATGGTCTCGCTGCAGATTTTGCTTCTCAGGACGGCGATGCCGAGCAAGACGGCAACGACGACGACGTGTACGACCGCGGCGATCCATGCGCCACGAATCCCCATGCCCTGGTGGGATCCCAGGAGCCAGACGAGGGGGATGAACACGAACAGGCCGGAGCCGAGCATGATGAAGGTGGGGATGGCGGTCTGCTTGGCCCCTCGAAGGACGCCCTGGGCGATGATGCCGAAGCCGTCGAAGGGCTGGTAGAGGGCGGCGATGAGGGCGAGGGTGGCGCCGAGGGCGACGACGGAGGCGTCCTGGTTGAAGACGAGCATGAGGGGTTCGCGCAGCAGGGCGAGGGCGACGCCCACGATGAGCATGTAGGCGACGCCGAGCAGGGCGGAGTGGAAGGCGCTGTTGCGTGCGAGGTCTTTGCGCTGGGCGCCGAGGTACTGTCCCACGAGGGTGGACGCGGCGATGCCGATGGCCATGGCGGGCATGAAGCAGAAGCCTGTGACTTGGAACAGGACGGTGTGAGCGGCGAGCTCCTCGGGCGGGCGGCTGCCGGCGTAGACGGTGAAGGCAGTCCACGCGACCATCTCGAAGAGCCAGGCCACACCGATTGGGGCGCCGAGGGTCAGAAACTGGGAGACGTCGGCGCGGGTGGGCAAGGCAAGGGAGCGGGAGCCGTGGGTCCGGGCGGCGGCGCTGTGCACGTAGACGATCGCGTAGAGCAGGGCTTCGAGACACGTTGCTGCGACGCTCCCCCACGCCGCGCCTGCCACCCCCATGGCGGGCAGCCCGAACAGGCCAAAGACGAGGATGACGGAGACCACCGCATTGAAGACGTTGGATGCGAGCGCGACGAGCATCGGGGTCACGGTGTCGCCGATGCCGCGCAGGTAGCTGGTCAAGGCGAACGCAGTGAGCAGCAGGGGTGCGCCCCAAAGGCGGATGCGAAGGTATGTTTCCGCATGCGGCCGCGCCTCGTCGGAGATGCTCATCACGGCAAGCCCATCGGCCACGAAGGGGCCGAGGGCGAGGACGGCGACGCTCATGGGGACCACGAGGACCAGGCCGGCGCGGACGTGACGCGCCAGGTCGGTCTTCCCCGCGCCGAAGTCCTGCGCCACGAGGATGGTGATCACGGTCATGGTGCCGGCAAAGAAGCAGACGGCGGCCCAGAACAGGACGCCCCCGAGGCCGACCGCGCCCTGTTGCGCATTTCCGACCCGTCCCATCAGGAACGTGTCGACCACCCACATCATGGACTGGCTCATGTGGGCGATCATCAGGGGAGCCGCAAGGGCGAACACCTCGCGCACCGATCCCGCGCCTTCGTTGATCCGGAACTGCGTGAGGTTGCTCTTCATGGCTCGAGAATCGTGGACCGCAGACGGTAGCGCACGGACAACGCCTTGTCGAAATCCCAGCGAAACGGCTGCAAACGTCAGCCGGGACCCGGACCTTGCCGGCATTCGTCGATGAAACGACGGATCGCGTCGGCGTATTCGCTGCCTCCCACCGCATAGGTGTCGTTGTGTCCCGCGCCGGGGATCGCATGAAACTGCGCGGGAGGAAAGGTGGCGTCGCGAAGGCGTTCAGCCATGGAAAACGGGATCATCTCGTCGTGGGTGCCGTGCATCACGAGCCGCGGGATCTTGACGTGGGGCGCCTTCGCAAGGTTTTCGTACCGATTGCGCACCAGCCGCCATACGCCCGGGATCGGGAACACCAGGCGCGCCATTTCGGGCATGCTCGTGAAGGTGGCGTCGGTGATCAGCCCTCCCAGCTCAGGGTGACGGACGGCGAGCTCGTGGCTCACGCCGCCCCCGAGGGAGCGACCGAACAGGAAGACGTGTCGGGGAGACGACGCGCGAGCCAGGACTTCGTCGAGCATGGCTTCGCCATCGCGGTAGGTTCCCTGCTCGTTGGGGCTCCCTTCGCTCCTGCCGTAGCCCCGGTAGTCGTACAGCAGCACCGCAATCCCGCGTTGTACGAGGGGGCGTGCGATCGCGGGTCTTCCGGAAATGTTCCCGGCGTTTCCGTGACTGAACAGGAGCCACGCGACCGGTTCGTTTTCCGGCTTCATCAACCATCCATGCACGCGAACCCCATCGGATGTCGTGCGGGCGACGTCTTCGAAGGCGAGACCGTAGTCGGCGGGGGAATCGAGAATGTCCCGGGACGGAAAGAAGATGAATGTGGACTCGAGGAACATGAGAAGCAGCAAGGGGGCGAGGAGGACGAGGGCTGCCACGGAGGCCGCGGCCACTTTCCGCTTCGAAACGTATGCCGACGGTTTGAATCCTGGCATGGCGTGATGGTAAAGGGGGGGTGCCCCTCTGGGGGCAACCACGAGGATAGCCGAAGGCTAGCGAAAGCTCAGCGGAGTCGGTTCGGAGTCAACCCACCACCACGACGATCGGAGGACTTGTGTCCAACGAATTCAAGCCCTACGTGCCGGAGAAGACCAACCTCCGGGAGTTCACGGTTGCGGCCGTGCTTTTGGGACTGGTCATGACGGTGATCCTGGGTGCGGCGAATGCCTACCTGGGATTGCGAGCCGGCATGACGATCGCCGCGACCTATCCGGCAGCCATCATCGGCATGGCGGTGCTCAAGATCCTGAAGGGGTCGATCCTGGAGGAGAACATCGCGCGGACGGTGGGATCCATCGGTGAGTCGATCGCGGCGGGCGCCATCTTCACGATCCCAGCGTTCGTCATCTCGGGCGCGTGGGACAGCGACTTCGGCACGTTCGAGGCCTATGCGAAGGCGTCGGCGCTCATGATCGTGGGCGGTTTGCTCGGCATCTTCTTCGTGACGTTGTTGCGGCGCGTGATGGTGAACGACAAGGACCTGCCCTTCCCGGAGTCCGTGGCGGCCGCGGAGATTCACAAGGCGGGGCAGAAGGGCGCGGGCGCGGCCAAGCACTTGTTCGTGGCGATGGCCACAGGAGCCGGCGTCTACCTGCTAGGCGCGGTCAAGGTCTTCACCGCGACTCGTGACTTCGTCATCCACGTGGGCGAGCTCGGCAAGAGCTCCGTTCGTCTCGGCATCGAGAAGACCGCGGAGACGATCAAGGCGGGCGGTGTGGCGACCTTCTCTGCGCCGGCCATCAGCCCCGCGTACCTCGGCGTGGGGTACATCATCGGTCCCGAGCTCGGCGCCTTGAACTTCGCCGGTGGCCTGCTCGCTTGGGGTCTGTTCGTCCCGATCCTCATGTACCTGCTCGGTCCGACGTTCCTTGCGGAGCATGCGGCGGCCGGTGGGGAAGCCGTGGACTGGTCGAGCCAGGCGCTGCTCGTGTGGAAGTTCATCGTCCGCCCGATCGCGGTGGGCGGCATGCTCGTGGGCGCTGCCAACACCCTGTTCAAGATGCGCAAGAGCCTGGCCACCGGCATCCGCCGCTCGGTCTCGGACCTCAAGAAGAGTGCGCAGGCTGGCGACGACGCGCAGGCCGGTCGACTGGACAAGGACCTGAACATGAAGGTCGTGTTCATCGGCCTCATCCTCGTACTGCTGGCGATGGTCGCCGTGTACTACTGGTTCGCTGGCGCGATCGTTCCGGCCATCGTGGCCGCCGTGGTCATGGCCGTGACAGGATTCTTCTTCGGCGCCGTGTCCGGCAACCTCGTCGGAACGATCGGATCTTCGAACAACCCCGTGTCCGGCCTGACCCTCTCCACCCTGATCATCGCCGCGTTGCTGATGGTCATCGTCGGGGCCGAGGGCATGTCGGGCGTCGCGGCCGTGCTCGGCGTGGCGACCGTGGTGTGCGTGTCCTCCGCCGTGGCCGGCGAGATGCTCCAAGACCTGAAGGTCGGTCACATCCTCGGTGGTACGCCCTGGAAGATGCAGGTAGGCGACATCCTCGGCATCGTGGTGGCCGGCGCGGTCATGTTCTTCCCGCTGTACATCCTTCATTCCTCGAACATCACCGAGGGCGGCACGGGCTTCGGTGACCCCAAGCTTCCCGCTCCCCAAGCCGGCCTCATGGCCGTGCTCTCCCAGGGCATCGTCGGTGGCGACATGGCCTGGCCTCTCGTCATCGTCGGCATCATCATGGGCCTCGCCCTCGTGCTCGTTCGCGTCAAGAGCCCCATGCTCGTGGCCGTCGGCATGTACCTGCCCCTGGAGACCACCTTCGCCATCTTCGTCGGCGGCATCATCCGCTGGTTCACCGACAAGCTGGTCGAGCACCGCAAGCTCAACGACGCGCAGAAGGCGCGGACCGAGAACACGGGCGTGCTGGTCGCGTCGGGGCTGATCGCTGGGGAGGCGTTGATGGGCTTGGTCCTCGCGGGCTACGTCTTCTTCACCGACAGTCCGTTCCCCTCGATCGTGTGGGGGGGCGCGAACTGGCTTGCTCCCGTGGTCCTCGTGGGCCTTGCTCTGCTGCTCATCTTCAAGCCGGTGGCGAACGCCGGCGCCCCCGACGAGCCCGCGCCGCCCACGGCGATGTAACCCTTCCCAGTCCCCTGGAGCGTTGGCTCCGCTTTCATCAGCCCCCGTCTAGTCCTGAATCAAGCGCTCCGCGCTGCTTTGGGTCTAGGTTCTTCTTAGGGGGCTTTCGCAAAGCCCCCTCGCCGCGCTCACCGCGGCTCACCCCAAAACGCCTCGCCTTTGGCTCGGATAGCCCCAAACCCAAGCACGTTCTTCGAACAGTGCTTGATTTGGGTCTAGTGTCCCCATCTGGTTCCATGGGGGTGAGCACTTCCTTCTCACTGTGCACAAATGGATCCCATGTCCCACACCGGGCGAGGATTGTTGGTGTCAATTAATTCGATAGGATAGCTTGCATGTATCTTACAATGTGACCTGGTACCATCCTTGCTCAGTGGCCGGGCACAGAAGACTACCTTGTCGCACATCGAGACGGAGACGCTTCCTTCGGCTTGCATCCCGTCGGTCACCAGAAAGGACCTCACCATGTCGCTCTCTCGCACGATCCGAAGCCTTGCCACCCCGGTATCCCTCCTGACCGCCGTTCTCGCGATCGGCTGCAGTGACGCGGCGGACGATGGGCTGGGTCAGGATGGAGAAGAGAACGACCCGAACTATGGCAAGGCCGAGGCGTGGGACGACAAGAACGCGCCGGAGATGTTCGGGCTGTCGAGCATGAAGCTGGCGCAGATTCAGGAAGAGAAGGCCCAGAAGGGCTACCTCGCGGAGAAGCCCTGGGCGGACACGTACTGGCCTTTGGACAAGAAGGGCCTTTCCCATCGGTGGATCGGCACCCACAACTTCGACACCTTCGACGCCCAGCTAGCCAACGCGACCGAGGCGTCGACCGGCACCGGCTACGAGTCCACCTGGCAGCTTTCCCCCGCGGAGAAGTACGACCTGCTCGTGGGCGACACTAGCTTCTCCATGACCAAGGAGGGCTGGGACGTGTACGACTCGTACAAGGACTACGAGTACAGCTGGAGCTGGATGGGGCACTGCCACGGGTGGGCCGCTGCCGCCTACATGGAGGAGACCCCCAAGGCCAGCGTGATGGCGAACATCGAGGGCAAGAAGGTCCTGTTCACGGAAGGGGACATCCGCGGTCTGCTGACGAAAGCCCACGCGAGCAACGGGACCTCCGGCGGGACGCGCTTCCTCGGGACCCGGTGCAACGCACGCACGATCATCAAGGACGATAACGGACGCATCGTCGACGGCACCGTGTACGCCGGCCAGGCCGACGCCGCCAAGAAGGCCGACACCGCCACCGCCAGCACCATCTACATCGACCGCAACTTCTGGGGCAGCCACCACCTGCTGACTTACAAGGAGAGCGTCGACGCCACCGAGATCAAGGTGCTGCAGGCGACCGAAAACGCCGAGGAGCCCAAGGGCGCCTTCGTGGTCAAGATCTACGCCTCCATCAACGACTACAGCGCCCAGCGCGTCGAGAAGGAGAGCATCTTCCTGTACAACAAGGAGTGCCGCGACACCAACGCCGGCTCCTTCCACCTCACGCTGGTCCAGTACCTCTCGGACATGAACACCACCGAGAAGAAGCGCGGCTTCGTCATGGACGTCACCCGCGAAGACCAGGTCTGGAACCAGCCCGTCTACGGCTTCGAGAGCACCATCACGGCCGTCGAGAACGTGGCTGACATCACCGACCCGCTTGCCGCGTTCCGTGCCGAAGGCACCGTGCAGATCGCGCGCATCGAGTCCAAGGTCTTCTACGGCCTCGAGAAGGGCCCCTATGTCGACTACACCGAGGAGAACGGCTCCAGCATCACCTCGAAGACCTATCGCTACTCCCTCGAGATCGACGCCAACGGCTACATCATCGGCGGCGAATGGGATGTCGGCTCAGGCTACAGCGGCGGCAGCACGGCCCCGGACTTCCTGTGGGCGCCCCAGGGCAACGTGATCGACTCCGCGCTCGTCCAGTACTCGCAGGTCTCGAAGGTTCACCAGTGCTCCCTCGACACCGACCGCGCCCGGAAAGTCCAGCTGCCCGACGGCCAGGAAATCGACGCCGTCGACTGTGACCTCTAGCCGGAGATCTTGATCACGTGGGTTAACCCAATCGGGACGGGCTCACGCGCGGCGGTGCCGCGCCCAACGCTGGACTCGACGGTGTCGAGTCCCTACGTCGGCGGAGTTGTACCGGCCTGGGGTCGAGCTCGCTTCTGGCATCACCTGCACTGCTAACCTCCGCACCAACCCCTACCCCTTCTGTGCTCTCTGCGGCCTCTGTGGTTTTCTGGACTCAGACTGGACCCGAGGGGGAGCGTCAGGCGCCTGGGAATGGGCCCGGAGCACAAGCCGTTGCCTCCCACCATGAGCTACCGTCTCCCGCTTCTCGTCATTGCGTCGCTCAGTCTCGCCTGCGGTTCTGCACCCAGTGCATCGAGGCCTGTCGCACCGGGCGCTGTGCCCGCGCGGCAGAGCCAAGACCCGCCCCCCATTGACTTGCTCTCGTACACACGCGGCCAGCCCGCCTGCTTTCACGTGGCCCGAGCCTCGGGGGACGCGCTGGTGCGAGCGGGGGGCGAGCGCTGTGCGCAGCGATTCTCCCCCTGCTCGACCTTCAAGATCCCGAACTCGATCATCGGGCTAGAGACCGGCCTGATCCAGGATGCCCGTTCCGTGATCCCATGGGATCACGAACGATATCCGAAGGAGTCGTGGTGGCCTGCGTCGTGGACCGACCGCGAGCACGACCTTTCGTCCGCGTTCTCCCACTCGATTGTGCCCTTCTATCGGTCCCTCGCCACGCGTATCGGGGCCGACGCCATGGGCCGGTACGTGCGCCAGTTTCGGTACGGCAACGAGCAGACCGGGCCGAGCCTCGACTCCTTCTGGATCGATGGGGCCATTACGATCTCTGCCGACGAGCAGGTGCGATTCCTCCGCGACTTCTACTTCGAGAAGCTGGGTGTGTCGTCGCGGTCGACACGCATCGTCAAGGAGATCCTCGTTCACGAGCGCAGCGGTGACCACGTGCTCAGCGCGAAGACGGGCACCTGCGACGGTCCAGGTCAGGACACGATCGGGTGGGTCGTGGGGTACGTCGAGCGGGGTGAGGACACTCACTTCTACGCGTTGAACGTGTCCGGCAGGACCCTGGGCGACGTCGACCGGGCCTGGCGATTCGAGATCTTGGGGAAGATGCTTGGTGAGTTGCGATTGTGGCCGGCGTCAGGTGCGGCGGACACCGCGCCGGAGTAGGAACCCCGGATGGGTCCGATGGCGCTGCTTGTTTCGGGGTTTCTTGCTCAGCCGGTCGGGCTGGCCGAGGAGCATGGCGAGGTTGCGGGGCAGGAAGCCAGCGTCGACGTGCCGCCTTCGTGGACTCCCCCGACGGTGCACGTGCTGACGATGCTCACGGTGGTGCGGGGAGCGGAGGCCGTCCTGTGGCCCGAGCCTTTCGCGGAGACGGACCCGAAGGTCTGGGCAAGCCACTACGAGGAGGCTTTTACCCGTCCACCGGTGTTCGACCCGGACCAGCGTGCGTTCTCGTGGGACGGCGACCGCTGGCAAATCAACGTGATCGGGCACGGATTGATGGGCAGCGAGGCGTACCTGCGCGCGCGGCAGTGCCGGTTCGGGTGGGCCGGTTCGTTCGCGTTTGCCGCCGGTAGCGCGGCCGTGTGGGAGTACGGGTTCGAGGCCAATGGGGTCCGGCCCTCGGCGCAGGACCTGGTGTACACGCCGGTGGCTGGGTTGGCTCTGGGTGAAGCGCGATACTGGCTCTGGAGGTCTGCCGCGGACGTGCGGCACCCACCTCTTCGCGCCTTGCTGCGTGGCGTGGTGGACCCGTTCGGCGAATTCTCGCGAGAGGTGGGCCTGTTCGATTGCTGAGAGGTCCTTGACCCCTGCCGCACATCGTCAGCAGGAACATCACGTTCAGCGAGCTGGTATCGGACGAGCTTCCGACCCTGGAGGAGGCGAATGCCCTCGACGACTCTCTGCTCGCGACCTCGCACAACGGGGTGAGGTTGCTGGCGGCGATCGAGGCATGGCCGCGTTACGAGCGAGATGTTTATTACCACGCATGGCCGATCCCGAGAAGATGCCCTGCGGCATGCAGATCCTTTTGTCTCACGTTCGCGACCCCGACGCGGCTCCGGACACGTCGTGCCTGGACGCGCTGTTGCCGGTGGACTTCGTCGGATACGGGGACAGGTTCGGGGTCGAGACAGCGCTGGGAACCGCCGAACTGTGGGAGAACGGGGCCGAGACGACGTCTCTTCCGGCGGCGCCTCGAGGGGCCTTGCGGTTTCTCGACGTGGTCGTGGGTCCGTAGGTCCGTAGCTGCGGACGTCTCAATCGTTCTCGGCGATGAAGCCGTAGTAGCGTCCCATCCAGTAGGGGAGCAGGTATCCGGCGGGCTGTCGGATGACGCGGGCGTTTTCTTCGCATTCGGCTATGGAGTAGGGGGATCCCCACCAGACGAAGGTGGCGGCGCAGCGCTCGGCGGCAGTGCGGGCGTAGTTCGTCATGGGCCGGTCAAAGCGGTCTTCGCACACGGGCGTGCACTTGTCCGGGGGGCATTGCACGCTACGATCCGCCTGGGTCGACGGGAACTGGCGCAGCATGCAGAACGCGTCTTCGACCGCGTCGAGGGCAGGCCCGTCGGACCCCGGGCCGAGCTTCTTGCTCGACGCGTAGAAGAAGTCCCAGAAGGCATTGTGCTGGACGCGTAGAGGGAAGTCCGTGGAGGGGTTGTTCCAGAGGTCCTGGTCGAGTGCAGCCTGGATGACCTCGCGCAGCGCGGGGTCCCTCTCGAGCAACAACAGCGTTTGCAGCGAGAGCATGTGCATGGAGAAGTTGTTCCAGTTCGACATGCACCCGAGGAACACGCCCGACTGTCCGATGAGCTGGTCGTAGCCCTTCGTGGCCACCCCGAGCTTGTCGATGCACGGCTCGCCCGTTTCCGAGCGGAGGAGCAGACAATCATCGATGTAGCGAGCGAACTCGGGGTCTTCGGTGCCCGCCGCCACCGCCTTCATGAACCCCCAGGTCATGGCCGCCATGAAGCCCGAGAGCACGTTGCCGGCCCAAACCTTGCCGTGCTCCGTGCGGCGACCGTCCCAGTCCTGCAGTTCGAAGCCGTAGTCCACGAAGTGGCGACCGATCTGCTGCAACAGCGTGGCGTTCTTCGCGCGAACCCCCGGATCGTCCACCAGCGCCGCCACCGCCGCGTGCGACAGCATGTGCCCGCTGTACTCGTCGATGGAGACGTTATCGAGCCAGCAGTACCCCTTGTAGGCCTCCAGCCCGCAATGGGTCGAGGAAACGAATTGCATCGTTTCGGGGTCCACCGTCTGCACGCAACCGTCTTGCCCGATCCGCACCCACTGGTTGTCATCCTTCTCGACGTCGGGGATGTAGTGCGTGAGGTCGTCGGGACAGGCAATCGCGGGGACGTTGGGGGGAACGAACTGCCTGGTGTAGATTCCCGGAACGCCGGTCACTCCCATGCGCGTCTTCTGCCCGTCGAGGAGTGTGTTCAGCATGGCGAGGGCCTGCGGGTCTCGCGTCACGGCCCAGCGGAAGGCCTGGGACGTGAGGTACAGCGCGCTCCAGAGGCCGTCGTTCTCGCCCGAGAGCCATTGCTCCACGTCTTGGTAGGTGGCGTCGTTGGGATCGACGGCGGGCTGGGTGCAATCCGTGCAGGGCGGGTCTTGCCCTGGAGGGCATTGCACGGTCTTGCATGGGAGCTGGAAGCCGGACATCCACCGAAGGTCGGGGTGGACGTGCACGCGTCGGGCGAGATCCTCGTAGTCATTGGCCTTCTGCCCGAGAGACTCCGGGGTGGCCAAGGGTTCCGCTTCGCACTTGCGCCACGATGGCGCGCCGTACTTCCAGGGCTCGACGCACTGTCCGCTCTCGCAGAGCTTCATCTCGTCGCGCATGCAGTGTGTGATCTGCCAGGTTCCCCCCGCGCAGGATTTCAGCTCGTAGCCGTCGTCGGAGCAGGTGACCTCACCTTGCTTGCAGGGGCTCGACGAGGCGGTTTCATCGGAGCCGCAGGCGGAGGCGACGAGGGCGACGAGGGCGACGGAGGTGATCAAGCTGGGCAAGGCGACCAGCGGGTGACGAAGGCTCATGGCTCCATTGTGACAGAAGTCGGGGGCGGACCGAACCCGTCCCCTGCGTGGTCTACCACTCGCCGTCGGAGCTGCGACCCTTCCAGGTTTTGGGGATGAGGAAGACGAACGTGGTGCCACGCTGCTCGTGGGTGGTGAAGGCGATCTCGCCGCCGAGGTAGCCCTCGCCGAGCAACCGCATGCTGTAGGTCCCGATGCCTCGGTCGCTGCCTTTGGTGCTGAAGGAGCGCTGGAAGATCTGGTGCCGTGCCGCTTCGGGGATGACGCTGGGGTTGTGGACGCGGAGCGCAACTTCCTCGCCGAGGTCCTCGGCGTCGAGCGTCACGGTGGCGCCGCGAGGGCTGGCCTCCAGCGCGTTCTTCACCATGTTCTCGAGCACGCGCTGGGCGAGGTTGATGTCCGTGACCACGTCGACGTCGGGGGTGTTTCCGAGTGCTACGAGTCGGTCCCCGGTGACGTCGTGACGCTCGTACAGTTTCTTGATGGATCCGAGCAGGTTGGGGACGGAGACGAACATCGGGTGGGTGGTGAGCTCACCGGTTTCGGCGGCGAGAAGCTCACGTTGCTGGCTGATGACTTCGACGAGGCGTTCGCACAGCTCTTCCAGCAGGTCCACGTACTCGCTCTCGGCTTCGGGGGCGGGCTTGTCCCGGAGCATGGCGACCAGGCCCCGCATGCCGCCGGCGGTGTTGAGGACGTCGTGAAAGAAGATGCGCTCGAGGAGCCGCCGCCTCTTCTCGGAGCTGATGTCTCGCATGGTCGCGAGCGTGAAGGTCGCGCCGCCCACCGTGATGGGGGACGCCGTGACCTCGGCGTCAATGGCGCCTTCGCGACCGTTGGCGAGGGGGATACGGCATTCCTGGACCTGCGTGGACTGCGTTTGTTGGCTGAGGATGACAGCCTGGACCGCGCCGCAGAAGACGCATGCGGCGGTGGAGCCGCAGCCGTCGGGGGCACGGCACGCGTTGCGGCAGTGGACGGCATCGCCCGGGCGCTGCCCCGTGACCTCGTCGAGGGTTTTCGCGCCGACGGCGTCGAGGAAGCGACGATTGGCGGCGACGATCTGACGCTGCTCGTTGAGCACCATGGCGAAGCTTGGGATGGCTTCGAGCACGCCAGCCAGGAGCTTTTCGGCCAGGAGTTTTTCGACGGTGAGCCGGAGTGCGCCTGCGTCCGCGCGCGCCTGAGGGATGCGAAGACGCGGGCTGTCGCTCGGCCGGGTGGATTCGGTGGTGTTCACGGGGCTTCCTCGGCGAGGGGGTCGCATGGGGAGGAGTGCGGCATGATACACCTAGAGCAACCGAAATGGACTGTCCCTACGCTTTCGACCAGGCGTTCCTCGACGATCTGCCCTACGAGCCGCGTGCTCTGCTGCTCGATCGGATCGAGTCTTTCGACGAGGGGGCTCGAACGATCGTGTGCCGCATGCCGACGGACGTGCCCATGCCGTTCACGGATGCGCAGCGAACGCACCCGGTGAAGCATCCGCACCACGTGTCCGGGGCGGCGATGGTGCACGTCACGGGGATGCTGGGGTTCGTCCACGTGTATTACATGCTCGGCCTTCGGCACGCGGATGGGTGGACCGGGTATGGAACGCACGTGCACCGGGCCGTTTTTCGCAAGCTGGTGCCCCCGGGAAAGCCGCTTCTCTGCTCGTGCAAGGAGCTGCGAGCCCGCTTCATGGGCGAGCGAATCTTCGTGACGTACGAGTTCGAGTACCGCCACGAAGGGGACGTCGCCTACGAGAGCAAGCAGAGCGCCATGTGGATCAAGGCAGACGTTTCGGCGGCGTGACTACCGCTTGCCGCGATGGGACCAGCGCGCGTCGCCCTCGATCACCCAGTCGAAGGCGACGGCGATCTCTTCCGCCACGCCGCCGCCATAGGAGTGCCCCTCTCCCTTGCGAAAGATCACGCGCGACGCGACGCCATGCTTTTCCAGCACCCGTCCTGCGTCGAGAGATTGACGGTTGCAGTCCCACTGGCCGCAAGCGAACAGGATTCGCTGCCCTCCGCCTTCGGAGAAAGCCTTCGCGCTCGCCGCATACCACGCCCTTTGCCCCCCTTCGATCAGCACCGCGCGCGGGTAGCGATCGGGACGTCGCGCCATGATCGACGCGCCCATGATCGCGCCCTGGGAGAAGCCTGTGAACAGCAGGGGGCCATCGTCCACATAGGCGGGATACGCGGCCCGTAGTGCCTCGACGCCCGCATCGATCTCCTTTTCCAGGCGCTGGTTGGAGACGTACTGGTAGCGAATGTCGCTGGGGGACGGGGAATCCCCCCGAGCGGCACCGCGGGGGCAGAGGACGAAGGCGTCGTTGGCGACGATGTCTCGCCAGACCTGGCATTGCCATTCCGGGGTGTCGTAGTTGCCGTGGGTGGCGAGGACGATGGGACGCGGGTCGCGCGTGCCGAGGGGCAGGGAAACGACAGCGTCCCCGAAGCCGTTTACGGGGAGAAAGGCGAAGGGGTCCGGGTGGTCGAGCGGTGGGGGTCTCGGGTCCGGGGGCGGTTCTGCGGGAGGGTCGAGGGATGGGGTGGCGGCAGAAGCGGCGGACGGAGGGGGCGGCTGTGGGGCCGTTGCAGGGGGTGGGGCGGGGAGGTCGGGAGGTGGGCTCGGGCTACATGCCAGCATCACCATCCCTGGCCAAGTCCATGCGACGATTCGGTGCCTGGGGCCCGTCATGTCAGATGCCCGAACGGTCGTCGGCACGCCGCACCGCGTAGACGCCCTTGCCTTCTGCGAGGACCTGGTCGGGGCGAGAGCGGGCGACGATGCGGATGGTGGAGACGCCCACGCGGTTGCCCACGCGCAGGACGTCGGCGGTGGCGAGGAGCTCTTCGAGGGGAGCGGGTCGAAGGTAGTCGACGCGCAGGTCGATGGTGGACACGCGGTCCTCGGGACCGACGGCGGTCCAGACGGCGGTGCCGCCGCAGGTATCGGCGAGGGCGGACAGTACGCCGCCGTGCAGCGCGGGGCGTGCGGAGTCACCGACGAGCTCCGGGCGAAAGGGCAGTGCGATCACGGCATGGTTTTCCGCGAGATTCTCGACACGGAGCCCCAAGAAGGTGTTGAAGGGCACCCATTCCGTCATGATCTTCGTGAGCAGCGAGAGGTGCAGTGCGAGCTCTTCAGGGGAACGTGGCATGGGGGATGGACGGTAGCCGATGGGGATGGGGCCGGCAAAGGGCGCTGCGTGCCCGAAGTCCCTACGGGGTTGAGGCCCGGCTACGACAATGGGCGGATGACGGACATCAACTAGGAGCTGAGAACACGGAATGCGACCCGGAGTGGACGGAGGCTAGCTTTGCTGGCCGGAGTACACGTAGGACGACGAAGCCGAAGGCGCAGTCAATTCGAACCAGGAACGGGCGGAGTCAGGCGCAACACGCACGGCCTACCTGCGCACCACCCTTCTGTGCCTTCTATGCCTTCTATGCCTTCTGCGTCCACTGTGGTTCTCTGGACTGCGATCCCCGTACTCACTTCGGCACCCGGTACGAGTCACGGCAGAGGTGTGGGCTTCAGCCGTTTGACCATGGTGATGCCGGTGAACCCGTAGAAGGCCGAGACGAGCGGGTTGATCAAGTTCAGGAAGCAGAACGGCACGTACGTCCACGGTTCGAGGCCGAGCGTGACGATCATGAAGGCGCCGCAGGTGTTCCAGGGGATGAGCGGGGAGGTCAAGGTGCCGGCGTCCTCGAGGGCACGTGACAGGTTGACGGCAGCGAGGTCCTGCTTCTCGTAAGCCGCGCGGTACATGCGCCCGGGCACCACGATGGCCAGGTACTGATCGGAGGCGAGCACGTTCATTCCGATGCACGTGCAGAGCGTGGCAAGGACGAGGCCGCCCACGCCCCGTGCCATGCGCAGGATGCCGTTTGCGATGGCAGCGAGCATGCCGGCCCGCTCCATCACGCCGCCGAAGCTCAAGGCGCAGATGATGAGCACCACGGTGGAGAACATCGACGACAGCCCGCCCCGCGAGAGCAGCTTGTCCACGAGGGCGTGTCCGGTCTCGAGCTTCACACCGTCGTAGGAGACGGCGAGGACTTGTCCGAAAGACTGGTCCTGCACGAGCAAGGCGAGCAGCGCGCCGATACCGAAGCCGCCCATGAGCGCGGGCAACGCGGGGACCTTCCATACCACCATGGCGATGATGAGCAGGGGCGGCACGAGCAGCACGGGGCTAATCCGGTAGCCCTGGTCGAGCGCGGAGAGGATGCCGTCGACCTGGGTGGTGTCGAGCTTGCCGGTGTGACCGAGCCCCAGCAGGGCGTAGAGCACGAGCGCGATGAGCAGGCTCGGCACGGTCGTGTAGAGCATGTGCCGGATGTGCTCGAACAGGTTGGAGCCCGCCATGGCCGGGGCGAGGTTCGTGGTGTCGCTCAAGGGGGAGAGCTTGTCTCCGAAGTAGGCGCCGGAGATGATGGCGCCGGCGATCATGGGCTTGGGTACGCCGAGTCCCTCTCCGACCCCCATGAGGGCGATCCCCACCGTGGCCGCGGTGGACCAGGAAGACCCGGTGGCCAGGGACACCACGCAGCAAATCACGCACGATGCCACGAGGAAGATCGAGGGCGAGAGCAGCTCGAGGCCGTAGTAGATCATGCTCGGCACGATGCCAGCCTGGATCCATGTGCCCACGAGCAGGCCGATGACCAGCAGGATCAGGCACGCACGCAAGGCCAACGATACGCCCTTGGCCATTCCCTCCTCGATGTCACGCCATGACAGGCCCGTGCTGTGTGCGACCACGCTCGCCACCACCGTGGCCAGAACGAGCGGCACGTGCGTGGTGAGCCCAAGTGCGGCGTAGTGGACCACGGACAGCCAGAGTGCGCCGATCAGGAACGCGACCGGCAACAAGGACTTCCAGAGAGGCGGAAGCTTGATCTCGACAGGTTCTTCGATCACGGAGGTTCTCCGGCCGGGGAGTGTATCCCGGTGGGTCGAAGCGCACCAACAAGCCTCGCCCGGATCCGGAGGCACGCCCCATCCCCGGCCCTTCCCCCGCCGTCGGCTCACCATGGGTGGAATCTTCATTCTTCGGGCTGAATTTTCGCAAACGCGACCGCGGTTGCATGGTGGAGGAAGGTGCGAGCTGCTCGGGCAATTCTTGCGGCCCTATTGCTGCCGTCCGAAAAGCGGTGTGAAGAAACTAGAACGGCGGTTCCCTAGGTGCAGGGCCCCGCAAGAAGGTGGTCAGGACTCGCGGGTCGCTCGCCAGCGCCTCCCCTCGCTTTCACTGCTTGCACCCGCGTGGCCCCCCGCCCCGGCCGCTGTCTCGCTCACGGGGCAGTCTCGTGTCGCCCGGGAGACTCGCGTGATCGTTGCCGTCGGCGTTGTCGTGGACGTGGACCTTGACGGCGACGACGACGTGGACCTGGACGAGACGCTTTGACGAGGCGTGCATTTTGTTAGCAACCGATGAGCGTTGCGAGATGTTGGGTCCGATCGAGCAACTCAGCTCGCGCCGCCAACCTGAGCCAGTACCGTGGCCACCCAAGCAATCGGTTGCGAAGAAAATGCATCGCGGTTCGGCTCGTGACCTGATGCACGCCGTCAGATGCGAGACGCACGAAATCGCGAGCACTTACTGCAAAGCCACCCATGGTGAGCCGACGGCGGGGGAAGGAGCCCTCGCACGCCCCGCCCACCTCATGTGGCAGACCACCTCGGCATTCGCAGAGCAAGCTCCAGAGCTTGCTCTCTCGGCCAGTCGCTTCGCTCCCGATCAGGGCCGAAGGCGGACCAGGTCAGACGGTCTCGATGACGACGGCGAGCGCTTCTCCGCCGCCGATGCACAGGGTGGCAAGTCCGCGCTTGACCTTCCGATCGATCATGGCGTGCAGCAGCGTGGTCGTGATGCGAGCGCCGGAGCAGCCGATGGGGTGGCCGAGGGACACAGCGCCTCCGTGCACGTTGACCTTGGCCGGGTCGAGCTTGCACGCCTGGATCGAATGCATGGTCACCACGGCGAAGGCTTCGTTAATCTCGAACAGGTCGATGTCGTCGGTCTTCAGGTTCAGCCTGGCGAGCGTCTTGTCGATGGCCGCGGCAGGCGCCGTCGTGAACCACGCGGGGTCTTGAGCCACCCCGGCGTACCCCACCACGCGAGCCAGCGGCGTGAGGTTCCGCTCCTTCAGTGCTTTCTCGCTCGCGAGCACCATCGCGCACCCACCGTCGTCGATTTTCGAAGCGTTCGCCGCGGTGATCGTCCCGTCCTTCGCGAAGGCCGGGCGCAGCTGCGACATCTTCGCCGGGTTGCCTCGTCCGGGCTCTTCGTCCACCTTGATCACCAGCGGGTCGCCCTTCTTCTGCGGCACCTCGACGCCCACGATCTCGGCGTCGAACTTGCCGTTCTTCTGCGCGTCCAGCGCGCGCTTGTAGCTCTCCGCCGCGAACGCGTCCTGGGCCTCGCGCGTGAACCCGAACTCCTTCGCGCACTTCTCCCCGAACATGCCCATGTGCTGGTTCCCGTAGGGGTCCCACAGGCCGTCGAAGATCATCCCGTCCACCACCTTGCCATCACCCATCCGCATGCCGTCGCGCGCCGCCGGAAGGTAGTACGGAATGCGAGACATGGACTCGATCCCGCCGGACACCACGATGTCCGCGTCGCCGAGCATCAGCGTCTTGGTGCCGAAGACGATCGCTTGCAGGCCCGAGCCGCATACCTTGTTGATCGTCGTGCACGGTACGGACGCCGGAATCCCTGCGAAGATGGAGGCTTGGCGCGCCGGGGCCTGCCCGATCCCCGCGCTGACCACGTTGCCCAGGAACACCTCGCCGACGTCCTCCGGGTGAAGCTTCGCACGCTCGAGGGCTGCCTGGATCGCCACGGCCCCGAGGCGCGGCGCAGGCACGGACGCGAGGGCCCCCTGGAAGCTTCCAATGGGCGTACGAGCTGCGCTGACGATGTACACGGACTGCGTCATGAACCTTCTCCTTCTACCTGGTTCGGCTTGATCCTTCGTGCCGTCGCCATACCCCGAAGCGACGTCTGCCGAAAGGCTCGAGGCGAGACCCTGATCCGAAGCGAAGCGGCGGGCGGGTCAGCATGGGTCGCTTCGGACGCACCACTCGTCGCTACGCAGCTACCCACCTGCGCAAGCCACGAAACGATCGGCGGTTTTCTGCGGAATCTGCGGCCAACCCCGGTGGCTCCGGGTCCGGGCCTGCGTACGTCACTCCGCGTCAGGATCCGGCGGCGGGGAAGGCGGTTCGGCCTCCGTTGTGCCCGCTGTCGTGCCCTCCGCCTCGACGCTGTCGACCGTCGGCCGCTCCGTCTGTCGATCCGGCTGAACCGGTGACGTCGGCTCCACAGGGGGCGGTGTCTCGCTCCCGCTTCCGCCGCACGCGGCCAAGAGGGCCGCGACCACGGCCACCACGAACGTTCGAAGAGTCATCGATTCCTCCAGAGACAAGGGACTGGACCCGGGTTGTACGTTGGGTCGGTCATCCGTCGCAAGCCGCGAAGGTGACGGTGATTCCCAAGGGACGATCGGTTGCTGACAACGGGCGCGGAATGGTCGATAACCGCCGCCATGATCGGTCGACTCACCGGGGTGCTCGTCGACAAGGACGCGGACGGGGACATCGTGCTGGACGTGCACGGTGTGGGCTACGAGCTGACGGTGCCGCAGGGCACGCTGGGGCGCGTGAGCGTGTCGGCCGACGGGCAAGGCATCATGGTGTTCGTGCATACGCACGTTCGCGAGGACGCGTTGGTGCTGTATGGGTTCAGCTCGGCGACGGAGCGGCGGGCGTTCCGGACGTTGCTTGGGGTGTCGAGCATCGGTCCGCGTCTCGCCTTGTCGATCTTGTCGGTGTTGCCGGCGTCGGAGTTGGCGAGGGCGGTGCAGGGCAAGGACGCGCGGGCGTTGGTGGCGGTGCCTGGGGTGGGGAAGAAGTCGGCGGATCGGATCCTGCTGGAGCTGCAGGACAAGCTGGGGTTTGCGATGGGGGGATCGTCGGCGCGTGCGCCGGGGTCCGAGGCGAAGGTCTTGGGGCCGGTGAGCCAGCAGGTGGTGGAAGGGTTGACGCGCCTGGGGTTCAAGCTCTCGGAGGCCGAGTGGGCGGTCTCCTCGCTCGGAAAATCCGTGGAAGATCAGTCGATTGGCGAGGTCATTCGGGAAGCTTTGGCCTTGCTTCGCCGCTGAAGACCGACGATTGTGTGCAGCGTCCTTGACCTGTCGACGCGCACGGCGATAATCGCGATGGCTTCGGATCGGACGGGCCGAGTCTTCAGCCAGTGTCGTGGACGGCACCAGTGAGGGCGCATTTGCGCAAGCGACCAGGAGGTAACCGGTGATCACGTGTTCGAAGTGTGGAAAGGAGAACCAGGATCACTACAAGTTCTGCCTCGGATGCGGGGCGGAGCTTCCCCGTGATGCGGCTCCCAAGCCGTTCGCCCCGCGCACGCCCCCGCACGGGATGAAGGCCGTGCCGAGTGGGAAGAGTGCGCCTGCGATGGCCGTGGCCCCCGCCCCTGCACCTGCACCTGCCCCCGCGCCGGTGATGGCGGCCCCTGCACCCGCTCCGATGCCACCCGTGTCCGCGGTGCCTCGCCCGGCGGCCGAGCAGGCTCCTGCCCCCGCTCCAGCGCCTGCCCCGGCTCCCGCCCGAGCGCCCGAACCTGGCGGCGATACGGTCACGTGTCCCCAGTGCGGCCACGTCAACTCCACCGCCTTCAAGTTCTGCGCTTCCTGCGGCTACAACCTCACCAAGGTGGCCGCTGCAGCCGCTGCTGCCGCTGCTGCCCCCGCTCCCGTCGCTGCTGCTGCCGCTGCTGCTGCTGCCCCCGCCGCCGGCGTGACCGTCAGCTGGAAGCTCACCGTGCTTCGCGCCGACGGCACCGACGCAGGAACGTACGAAGTCCCTTCGAACATCACGTTGGTGGGCCGTGAAAGTGGTGGCATCTTCGGCGGCGATTCGTACCTCTCGCCCCAGCACGCCAAGCTCACCGCGCGAGACGGCAAGCTGTTCGTCGAGGACGCTGGTTCCCTCAACGGCACGTACATCAAGCTCAAGCGCGACATCTCCGAGTTCGTGGCCGACGGGCAGTTCTTCCGCATCGGACAGGAGATCATCCGGTTCGAGAAGCTTCACCCCGACGCGCCCGTGGCGGGTGTCGAGAAGATGGGAAGCCCGTCCACCGGCTACATCGGCCGCATCGTCCTTGTGACCGGTCGTGGCACCGACGGCAATGCGTACCCAGTGCCCCAGCATGGCGTTCACATCGGGCGCGAGCGTGGTCATGTGCTGTTCCCCGAGGATGGCTACGTTTCCGGGCTTCACTGCTCGCTCATGGTCAAGGATGGGGAGGTCTTCCTCACCGACCTCGGAAGCTCCAACGGTTCGTTCGTGCGTCTGACGAGTGAGCGTGAGGTGCTGGACGGCGACATCCTCTTGATGGGTCAGCAGCTGTTTCGCGCCAGCCTCTGATCCTCTCGATTCGACGACAGACCGTGCGGTTGCGTGAAGACGACGCGATCCCAGCCACCCAGGTCCGCTTGCGCGCATCGGAGGGTCGGAGACCATGGATCACCAGAACATCCAAACCATTCGTGTGGTCGCGGCGGTCGTGGAGAACAACGGCCGCTATCTCATCACCCAGCGTCGGCCCACCGCGGTGCTTCCCTTGATGTGGGAGTTCCCGGGCGGTCGGGTCGAGGAGGGAGAGACGGACACGGCCGCGTTGCAGCGGGAGGTCCGACACCGCCTGGGAGTCGACATCTCGGTCGGGCAGCTCATCTCCTTTGTCTCCCACCCCTATGAGCGCTACGTGGTGGACCTGTACCTGTACGAGTGCCGCCTCACCCGCGGCGAGCCGAGCCCGCGCAACGTCCACGCCTTCCGCTGGGCCACCAGCGCCGAGTTCGATCAGTACCCCTTCACGCCTGCCGACGAAGCCTCCATGAACCAGCTCCTCGGCCTGCCCTGACCCTTCCTCGGGCGTGCCGACATCGGAACGCGTGATCAGGTGCAAGAAGATCACTAGCTGTGCTTGACAACCGATGCCCCTCCCTGTAAAAACCGCGACCCCATTCTTGATTGAGCCGAAATCCTCGTGCTCGTCATCCGGATGACGCCATCCGGAAGCGCTGAAGTCGTACGAAAGGCACCAGGCCATGAACCGAACGTTCTCCGCCAAACCCGCTGAGGCCGCCGCCTCCAGGGAGTGGTGGGTCGTCGACGCCGAGGGCAAGTCCCTCGGGCGTCTCGCCAGCGAGATCGCCAAGATCTTGCGTGGGAAGCACAAGCCGACCTTCACCCCCCACGTCGACACGGGTGACTTCGTCATCGTCATCAACGCTGCCAAGGTCGGGCTGACTGGATCCAAGCTCGACAAGAAGCAGTACTACCGGCACAGCGGTGCCCCGGGTGGCTTCCGAGCAGAGTCCTATCGCCTGCTCATCGGCCGCAAGCCGGAGTTCCCCATCCAGAAGGCCGTCAAGAACATGCTGCCGAAGAACGTCCTCGGGCGTCAGATGATCGGCAAGCTCAAGGTCTACGCCACGGGGGAACACCCCCACGCGGCGCAGAAACCGCAACCCCTCGAGATCTGAGCGTCATGCCCACCGACAATCGAATCTACGCCACCGGGAAACGCAAGAGCGCTGTCGCTCGCGTCTGGCTCAGCAATGGGTCCGGGCAGTTCATCGTCAACAACACCCTCGCGGACGATTACTTCGAGCGCGAGACCACCCGCATGATCTGCCGACAGTCCCTCGAGCTTCTCGAAGCCATCGAGAACTTCGACGTCTGGGCCACCGTCAAGGGCGGTGGGCACAGCGCCCAGGCAGAAGCGCTCCGCCACGGCATCGCCCGCGCTCTCATCGAGCAGGACCCCGACCGTCGCGGCATGCTCAAGCGCGCTGGCTTCCTCACGCGCGACGCGCGCGAGAAGGAACGCAAAAAGTACGGACAGCCCGGCGCCCGCAAGCGCTTCCAGTACTCCAAGCGCTAGCCTCGTTCCGTCCGATTCCGTCGCGGGATGGCGTCCCCTCGCTCGTCCCGCGCTCCCTATTCCATCTTCCCCTTGCGAAACCCCGCCCGTCCGTGAAGCATGGCCCCATGCGGGCCACCACAGGACGAGCCGTCTCCGCCACCATCCTCCAACGACTCCACCAAGCCCTCGCCCAAGGCGAGCCGCTCTCCTACCAGCAACTCGCCGACCACGCCCGTTGCACCGTGCGCTCCGTGCGCAACTACCTCGACCAACCCGCCCAGCTCTTCGGCTTCCCCATCGAGAAGTCCCGCGACCCCCAACACCGCGTCCTCGTCCGCGCCATCCTCTCCCCTCCCGTTGTCCCCCACACAGACGTCGACCCCTTCCACGAGGCCTTCCTTCACGCCCTCTTCCCCAACGACGCACCCCCCACGCCCCGACCCGTCATCGTCGCTCTCCCCAGCCTGCCCCGCTACGGCCGGCACCAAGCCCTCGTCGCTCGACGATGGGCCGACCACAGCCGCACACGAACCCAGGCCCTGCGACTACGCGTCCCTGACTTCGCCATCAACCCAAACCTCTGGCCCCTCGGTGTCGTCATCCACCAACACGCAGGTGTCGTCCTGGTCGGGTTGCCGTGCGACGCCAAGGCCCCGACCCAGCCCCTTTCCATCGAGTTGCATCGACTCCCCGATGAGCCCGATCTTCTCGAGTCGATCGACCGCAACCCACCCCCTTGGCTCAACGACGTCACCCTCGACCAACTCATCGACTTGCCCTTCTGCGCAGCCCCGCCAGGGGACGACGCGATGGTCGACGTGCACGTGCGCTTCGACGCCTCGCTGACCGATCGTCTCCGTCACTGCGTGTGGCATCGCTCCCAGTTGATGGTGCTTCGCACGGACGGGGAGCTCGACGTTCGCTTCGGTCCCGTCCCCCTGCGACTCGCGGCCAGCTGGGCTTGCTCCTTCGGATCGGGCGTGACCGTTCTCGGAGACAAGCGGCTTCGCAAGACCGTGAAGAAGAGATCGTTCTCCCCATGATCGAGCGACGAACCAACCTGCGAGCCCGCACACCGTTCCAGGCTTGCGCATGCGGTCTTCCGGGCGCACACGCGTCGAGCACGCAACCAACGCTTACGTTTTCCACCATCCGTGGCACAATCTTGCCCATGCTCGAACACGGTCGACGCATGCTCTTGTGGATCGCTGGCGTGGCGCTGATGACGAGCGCTCTCGCGGCCTGCGCCTCGACCTCCGTTCGCCTCGACCGCGGACCCCGCGAGTACGTCGCCGCCGACTACCTGCCCGTCCTCAAGAAGTGGACGAGAACCGGTCAGCTGCTCACGCTCTCCGAGTTCGACGATCTGCTCACCGTCACCGCCACCTTCGAGTCCTACGACTTTCGTTGGGCCTACGTGGTTCGCTACGCGCAAGACTATCGCCTCACGGTCGATCAGCGCAGGCGACTGCTCGACAGCACGCTCGCAGAAGCCGAAGATCACCACCAGTTCTACGTCGCCCTGTACGGCACCAACTGGCGATGGACCGATCTCAACAAGCCCGAGTCCGGGTGGATCGTTCGCCTCATCGACGACGTGGGCAGCGAGACCGCGCCCGAAGAAATCGTTGCCATCCGAAAGCCCGGCGCGATCGAGCGCACGTACTTCCCCTACACGTCGCCCTGGCGCCGCGTGTTTCGCATCCGCTTCCCCGTCAACACGCCGGAAGGCCAGCCCACCATCTCCAAAAATGCTCGATGGTTTGGCCTGCGGTTCGCTGGCGCCCAAGGAAACCAGGAGCTCCACTGGGACCTCGAAAAGGACGAGTGACCCAGCCCTACCGATCCCCGACCCGCTCTTCGATCCGATATATCTTCCCGTCGTCCGACGCCGCGAGCAGCACGCCGTCGGACACGATCACGACCGGCGCATCCACGTCCCCTCCCGTAGCGACCTTCCACCGGAACTCACCGTTGCTCGTGAGCGAGTAGACCGCATCATCCTGCGCACCGAAGTAGAGGTTGCCCTCTGCGTCCTCGACCGGCGACCCGTGCACGCCAAACTCTCGCGCACCCGTTCCCGGTACCGCGAAGCTCCAAATCTCTTCCCCCGTGTCCCCTCGCAAGCACACCACCCGCGGCGAGGGACCGTACACGCCCGCCACGACGTCATGCGAACGCGTCACCGTCAGCCCCGCGCGCACGTGACCCCCGACAGGCACTCTCCAAAGAACCTTGCCTGCTTCTGTCTCGAGCGCCAGCACCGAGCCGCCGTCGGTCCCCACGTACAGTGTGCCGTGCTCGCCGAGGGAAGGCGCGCAGTCCACGTCCTGATCGACGCTGGTGGCGAAGCGGACCGTCCCCGTGCGACGGATGCCGTAGACACGACGGTCCTGGGCGCCCACGAACACGGTGCCGTCGGGGCCGACCGCGGGGGAGGAGTAGATCTTGCGTTTCGAGCGAACCCGCCACACCACGGTGCCGTCCTTGCGGACGAAGTAGAGCGTGTCCTTGGCGGCGAAGACGAGGCCGTGATCGGGCGTGGGGGTGGCTGCCGTGTCCGCGTCGCCGTCGGTGGCGAGGGACCAGAGAACGTTGCCGGTGGACGAGAGGCTGACGAAGCGGTCGTCGTCGCTGCCGAGGTAGATGCGGTCGCCGACGACGAGGGGACTGGCGTACACGCGATCGTCGAGGCGGGTGGTGAAGGCGAGGGTGCCATCGGTGCGGACGCCGTGCACGTTGCCGCCGAGGGTCCCGACGACGACGGTGCCGTTGGGCAGGACGGCGGGGGCGGCTTGGATGGGGTCGTGCAAGTCAGCCAGGATAGAGAGGGAAGGGGAGGCGGGACCGCGAAAGGGGCTGCGGTTGCGGTGCGCCGGGTCCAGGTGGAACATGCGCGGGGGGCCGTCGGGGACGAGCGCCTCGGGGTCGGCGGCGCGAAGCGGCGGGGCCGAGGAGGCGGGAGCGACGACCCAGGATCCGGGGGGCAGGATGCGGAGCGCTTCGGGGATGGGTCGGCTCGCGGCCCGTTGCTTGATCACGGCAGCCGTCAGAAACACGACAGCGACCACGCCGGCCACGACAGCAAACCGAACGTTCTCCGAGCTCACACCCCCCAGCTAGGCTGTGTGCCAAGTCGACGTCAACGAGCAATCCGCCGCGAGCCTCTCGCGCGCGAACGTCCGCCGCCCTCAGAGACACCCCAGCAAGCCGACCGACCCACGACGGTCACCCCCACCGCTCTTCGAGCTCACGCCCCCTTGCTGCGTCCGGTGGGCGGCGACGTCAGCGCCGCCCCGGCGTCACTCGCAACGACTGCTTCCTCGCCTCGACGACCCCGGTCTGGCAGGGCTGCTCGCACATCTTGCGCCGGGCCAGCCAGCCCATGAGCGTCAGGGCCGCCTGATGCACGTGAGGCGGAACCCCCCGACGCTTGATGATCGAGACGATGGTCGCGATGAGCTCCGTTCGCTCTTGTTCGTCCAACCCCGACTCCCCATGCGGCGAAAGTTTTTGGTTCTTCGACGCGACAATCAGCACAGCGGCAGCTGTCTTGTCACTTCTGTCCACCAAGTCAATCCCCAAAATGCGTTGGCATGTTGCGTGCTTCATAGCGATTCGACGAGGACCTCTCGGTCCTTGGCCCCCTGCGCAGGTCCGACGAGACCGCGCTTCTCCATCATCTCGACGATCTTCGCAGCGCGGTTGTACCCGATGCCAAGCTTGCGCTGAAGCCACGACGTCGAGCACCGGCGCGTCTCCGCGACCACCTGTACGGCCTCGTCGTACTTCGCGTCCTGCTCCGCATCCTCCCCCGTCTCCTCGCCGTCCTCGTCGCGCGGCAACAGGATGGAGTCGTCGTACGTGGGTTCGCCTTGCTGTCGAAGGAAGCTCGTGACGCGCTCCACCTCCTCTTCGCTGACGAACGGACATTGCACGCGTCGTGTCTCGTTCGATCCGTTGAGCCTTACCAACATGTCGCCTCGACCGAGCAAGTGCTCCGCGCCCTGCTCGTCCAGGATGGTCCGACTGTCGTTTCGCTGTGTGACCTTGAAGGCGATGCGCGACGGGAAGTTCGCCTTGATCATGCCGGTGATCACGTCGACGCTTGGCCTCTGGGTGGCGAGGATGACGTGCATGCCGGCCGCGCGTGCCTTCTGCGCCAGCCGCGCGATCGAGGCTTCGACGTCCTTGCCTTGCTGCATCATGAGGTCCGCGAACTCGTCCACGACCAGCACGATGTAGGGGAGCTTCTCGGGCAGCTTGGGGGCTTCCTTCTCCACGCCGAACTCCACGACGGAGCCGTCCTCGGAGGCGACGACCGTGGGCTTGGGGACCTCGTAGCCACGGACCTCCCCGTTGTGCACGCGCTTCACCCACGCGTTGTACGTCGTGATGTTCTTCGTGCCCGCGTTCGCGAGAAGCTGGTAACGCCGCTCCATCTCGTCGACGGCCCACTTGAGCGCGTTGGCGGCTTGGCGTGTGTCGGTGACGACGGGCAGCAGCATGTGCGGGATGCGATCGAAGGACTGAAGCTCGACGACCTTGGGGTCGATCATGAGCAGCCGCAAGTCCTCGGGCGACCGTCGGCACAGCAAGCTGACGAGCATGACGTTGAGGCCCACGCTCTTGCCGGCGCCCGTGGCGCCAGCGACGAGCACGTGAGGCATCGACGCGAGGTCGGCATAGAAGGGCTTGCCCACGATGTCCCTGCCGAGGACCACCGGCAGGGGGGCCTTCATCTCCTGGAAGCGTCGGTCTTCGACGAGCTCACGCAGGTTGACCGTCTTGCGTTCCCGGTTGGGCACCTCGAACCCGACCCGCTTCTTGCCAGGGATGGGGGCGATGATGCGCACCTGGCACCCGAGGCTCATCGCGAGATCGTCCGCGAGGCTCGCGATCTTCGACACCTTGGTGCCAGCCTCCGGCTCCAGCTCGTACGTGGTGACCGTCGGACCCGGTTGAATCTCGCGGATTTGCCCGCGAACCCCGTAGTGGTTCAGCGTCGTCACGAGCTGCGCGGCGTTGTCGTTGAGTTGCTGTTGCAGCGCCTCGTCGATGACCACCGCCGGGTCTTCTCCCTGATCGAACAGGTCGAACGGCGGCATCTGGTAGCCCGCTTCGGTCGATGGCGACGCGTTCGCCTTCACCTTCTCGACCTCCGTCGCCGCGGAAGTGTCCACGATCCTGGGCCCCTGCGCCTTGCGCTTGCTCGCCCGCGCGGGCGGCGGGGTGACCTCCGCCTCACACGCTTCCGGCGTCTGCTCCGAAGCCTGCGGGAGCGCGGGCTCCGGCTGCTCGTCCCACGTCTCCTCCGCCATCTCCTCCGCCATCCGTGGTTCCGCTACGGGCGGTGGCTCGCTGTCGAGATCCGTCGACGTGTCCAGGAAGATCCCACCATCGGAGTCCTCCAAGGGGCTCGGCGGTTCCTGATGCAGCGCTTCGAGAATATCCGCCGCCTGCGCCGTCGCTCGCTCCCGGGCCTGCGCCGACGCAGCCTCCATCTCGGCGTCGACGGCCAGGATCACGTCGTCTCGGTTGGCGGTGGTGATGCGAATGGGGCCATGGCCCGCGCGGGTGCGCTCGATGGCTCGCGCGCGATGCCAGGCATCTTTGAGGGCGCGCAGGCCGTCGGCGCTTCGGGTGGCGGCTTGGCCGGTGGTTTCGCCAGCGCGCTGGGCGAAGGCGATGAAGGAGAAGGACGCGCGAGCGATGAGCACGAGGCCGATGGAGGTCAGCCCGATGAGGTAGGAGCCGGCGTTGGAGAACAGCGACCGCATGAGCTCGCCAAACAGCTCGCCGACGGAGCCGCCCACGGCCATCGCGCCGAAGGCGGTGGACTGCGGGAAGGAGACGTGGACGAGGGCGGCGACGATGAGAATGACGACGGTGTCGCCACCGATCCGGGCCACGCTGGCCATGCTTGGTTTGTCGCGGAACAGGGGCAGGGAGATGAGAACGAGCTCGACGGGGATGATCCAGGCGGCGAGGCCGATGGTGGAGACGAAGGCGTTGGCGAACGCGGCGCCGACGGGGCCGACCCAGTTGGCTCCGGTGACCTCCGCGACGGCGGGGTCATTCGAGAAGGAAGCCAGGGCCAAGGTGAGGAAGACTGCGCTGGCGACGAGGACGAGGGAGGCGGCCTCCCGTCCATAGCGAAACGCGCGGCTCTCCCGACTGGCGGGAGACTCGCCAGCTCGTTCCATCCGGGGCGCTTCGCTCCGTGGTGCACTCATGGAAGATGCCATGTCGACAGCAGGGCGAACCTATCCCCCTGGCCCGGGGGGGTCAAAAAACCGGCGGCTCCCCCCACGGCCTCCCCGAAATCCCCTTTCAGCGACGCTCCGAGGCTTGACCTGGGCCCCCATTAGGCTCGAAATGGCCGCAACGGGAATTCGTTTGAGACTTCCGCGCCTTGTCGGGTAGCATGCGAGTCCCTGTTGGAGCCAAGTAGGGAGACGATGCGTACCAACCGTCTGTCGTGCTGGGGCCTGACCGCCCTGGCGATCGCCATGATGACAGCTGCAAGCTCGTCTGGGTGCCGCGTCGATCAGGACGACATTCAGCGCTGGGAGACAACCGAGCGCGGACCAGGAAAGCTTGTCGCCGTCATCATCCACGACAAGTACGAGCCCGCTCTGCGCGTCGAAGCCGCGCTGGCTCTCGTGCGCATGAGACCCAGAGGCGGGCGCCGTGTCGGCATCCCCATCATGGTCGACGCGATCGCGCAGCTCACCGACGCCGAGATGCGAAAGGCCATCGTCGGTGGGATGGTTCCCACCTTGGTGGCGGAGATCGGCAAGCCTGCACCCGTGGCACAAGGCAACCAACCTGTGCCCCCGGACGGAACCATCCCCTTCAAGGATGCCGCGTTCGCTCTGCTCATGCGCGAGAACCCCACCATGGGCAAGCTCGTGTCCGAGGAGCAACACCGCCAGGCGATCATGCAGGCCCTCGCACTCTGGGCCACCACTGACTTCGAGCACCGCTTCGAGAACGCTTCGCAAATGTACGGCGTCGAGCAGGTCATCAAGTTCATTGGTGCCCCCGCAGCCAAGCTGCTGCCTCCCTTGATCCGCGAAGACCAACGCAAGATCCAGGAGCTCGCGCGCATCATCGCCGCCAACGGAGACCAGGAAACCAAGGAGGAGGCCTCCAAACGCATCGTCGCCGTGGCCTCCCACACCGCCTCCCCCAAGTGGCTCGACACCGTCAAGGCCACCGTCGAGGAAGCCAACCGGGCCGCCAAGCTCAAGCCCACCGACGCGCAGTTCACCGCACAGCTCAGCGCGCTGCAAGACGAGCAGCTCAAGCGCCTCTTCGGCTCCATGCGCCAGGTCGGAGGCCGCGCGGCGGTTGACTTCTGCCTCACCTTCGCCGCGAGCAAAGACCACTCCGCGGACCGTCGCGCCCTCGCCGTGGCTGCTCTCGAGGGCAACTTCGATCAGCAGAACCCCAACGATGTCGCGCGTATCCTCGCCCTCGCCGCCGCCGATGACACCCCTGACCAAGTCCGCGACCTCGCCTTCCGTCGAGCCGGCGAGATGCGTCGCGAGAAGGTCATCGGAAAGCTCTACGAGATCTTCAAGAGCGAACGGTGGCAGGCACGGTGGGTCGCAGCCCAATACGCCATCCGCATGTCGAACACGTCGCACATCCCCGAGATCCTGGGCCACCTGCCCAGGGGGGGAACGCCCGTGTTCGCGATGACCGAGGCTCTGAGCTACGGGGATTGGATGGGCAATCCCGAGCGGATGCCCGTGCAGGGCAAGGACGCCCGCCCGCAGCTAGAGCCCTTCTTCCGGGACTCCAACAGTGCGGTGCGAACCAGTGCGCTCGGATGGTTCTACGGTCACGGAACCAAGAACGACCTCGGCTTTCTGGAGCAGTTTCACCAGGACAAGGGACCCTTGCCCAAGTGCGGGGCGAACCAGACCGACTGCGATTGGACCTGCTACGTGGACAAAGAGGGGGGCAAGCCGGAGGAGAAGGAGGCCAAGGAGGCTTCCAACATCGGCGAGTACGTTCGGTACTGCATCGTCCCCACCATCAAGGACCGAACCGAGGACCCTGCGAAGAAGAAGGACCCCGGTGGGGCGGGTACGGCGACGGACAAGAAGTGAGCTCGACGAGGCAAAAGTTTCACGCGAAGGCGTGAGGGCGGTACGATCAAGGCGCATCCATGAGTGACCCGAACAAGAAAAGCCCCCGCACATTCCAGTGCAGAGACGTCCTGTGGGACACGTTTGAGCAAATGGCGCGCGAGCTCGAGTGCTCCATCGACTACCTCGTCAACGAGGCGATGAAGCAGTACGCGCGGCAGCGTAGCTATGGCTCACGGACTCCGTTCCCCGGGCGTGCAGACGGACAGGCCCCTCCTGGTCCTGTCGCGCCCCCTCAGGGGCCGCCGGTGCAGCCGCCCGGCCCCCCGCCTCCCCCTGGGCCGCCGCCCATGGCAGCCCCTCCCGGACCTCCGCCTCTCCCCGGTGGACCGGGTATGCCCCCGCCTCCTCCGCCCCCCAAGCGTGGGAGCCTGCCGCCTCCTCCGCCCCCTCCACGGGCGAGGCCCGCGGGACCGCCCTCAGGACCCCAGCCCCCTGGTCCCCCCGCCGGCGGCCCCCCTCCGCCCGCTCCTCCAGGTGGTTCAGGTCGGTTTCCCCCGCCTCCGCCTCCCAAGCGCGGTGGCCCCCCAGGATATCCGCCTCCCCCTTCCCGGTCGGCGCCCCCGGCCCAGCAAGGCTACGGTGCCCCGCCACCGCCGCCCCCCGGTCCCCCCAAGGCCCCCCCCGGACACCCGCAGCAAGGCGCGC
>CAZAWR010000043.1:0-24172 GCA_964488865.1 uncultured Polyangiaceae bacterium
CTCACCGCGGCTCACCCCAAAACGCCTCGCCTTCGGCTCGGTTAGCCCCAAATCAAGCGCTCCGCGCTGTTTTTCTAAGGGGGCTTTCGCAAAGCCCCCTCGCCGCGCTCACCGCGGCTCACCCCAAAACGCCTCGCCTTCGGCTCGGTTAGCCCCAAATCATCCAGGCAGACCGAGTCCGGCCGCCGCAGCTCAAAACGCTTGCTCCATGTCGTGGATGCGGTCCTCGAGGTTGTACTTCCTCGGGGCCGCCGCCGGGCTGGGAGCGTCGGGCTGGGAGCGGCGCCGCTGGACGTCGAGGACCAGCGATGGTGGGTAGTCGATCTGGTAGGAGACGCGCAGCTCGCGCTCTTCTTGCGGCTTCAGGGTCAAGGTCGTACGTACGATTCCTTCGGCGTCGGGCTTGCCAGCAGGCGTGATCTTGACGTTGCTCACCACGATCTCGCTGTTCTCCGAGACCGGCACCCGCTGCGCCAGGACCATCTCGACCTCCTGACCCGACAGGTTCTTGGCCGTGGTCACGAACGAGAGCTGCATGCGATTGCGCGCCCGGCGCACCAGGGAGCTGTGCTTCCGGTCGAGCCTGCGCATGAGCTTGACCTGGTCGGCGACGCTGAAGAACAGCGAAAAGTCTTCTCCTTGCGCCACGAAGTCGACGTCCGTCATGCCGAGGAAGGCCCCGTCACGATAGCGGGCGACGCTTCCGGGCAGGAGCGCCTGGGGGCTGTTGTTGGTCATCTGGAGTGTGAGGGCGGCGTTGAGGGACTCCTCGGGCGCTGCGATGATCTTGTCCTGGGCCTTGATGCGATGGCTTCCGATGCGCAAGCGGATGGGACGGCCATCGGAGCGCACGATGGCGGGGGTGGGGGCGATGAAGTGTGCGTGGGTGCCACGTTGCTGCAGCCCTTGAAAGATCTCCACCGTCCTGCTCTGCACGCGCTCGAAGTACTCGAGGTTGCTCGTATAGGACTTCTCGAAGCGTTCGACCTCCGCTCGTTGCCGGGAGGGAGCCTGGTTCATGCGGTTCCAATGCATGTTCTGCTCGGTGTAGGCTTGCTGCGCGCGATGGAAGGAGGTCTCCCGCTTCGTGACGGAGCGCGTGGCCTCTTCCGTCTGGCCGAGGGCCAGCATCTCGAGCTCGGGGATGCGGTCCGGGTCCGACGCGGACTGGGTCGAGAACGAGAGCTCCGCCCGGTTCCAGTCTTCCCCCGTGGTCTGGGTGACGACGGCGAAGGACGTGAGCTCGGCCGTGCTTGGCTTCGCCGATTCCGCGCGCAGCTCGTGCATTGGCTCCCACGTTGCGCCAGGCGTGGCGTAGGTGAGCGTGACGTTCGCGGTCCCGTCGGCACTCCCTTGCAACGTGACGAGCACGGAAGTCTCCTCGAGGGTCGTCAGGCGTCGAAGCTCTTCGAGGTTTCGCTTGCTTGCCTCTACCTCGGGCGCGAGGCGCTCGCGTTCGGCTACCGTCCTGCGACGCGCTGCTGCCGTGGCGCGCAGCGACCCGCTGACGAAGTCGACCACTTCTCCGTAGCTCGAGACCTTGATGTCCCGCATCACCGCGTCCGTCGACAGCTTGTCCAGGGAGAACATCTCAATGGACTCGACGTGGGCTTTCTGCGCTTCGAGAATCGCGAGCTCGTCGTCGAGTGCCTGCAGTCGCTGCTCCAGGTCCTTGTGCTGCTGCTCGACCTTGCGGAACCCCGCATCCGTCGAGCGGGCGAGGAACCGTCGCTCCACGTTCACGTCGACGATCCTGCCGGCGCTCGTCGACGCGCGGACGGAGCCGTCGTCCACCCACCCAGGCAGACGGTGGAAACGATGTACTACGGCGTCCTTCGTCAGAGGCACGCTCGCCTCGCGGGTCACGAGGGCGCGGTCGGAATAGACCGTAACCTTGGTGATGCGTGACGACACCGCGTTCTTGACGTCGTCGGCCGAGGCGACCTCGGAGGCCAGGGCGAACACCGGTGGGGCGTCCTCGGCGCTTTGCGTCGACCCCGGAACCGGCGCTGTGGGTGGCGTCTTGTGAGCGCACCCGATCGGAGTGCAGAAGGCAAAGAGCAGGACCGCGACCCTGGTCAGACGATTCACGCGCATGATGGAGACAATACGCGCAATCGGACGAAACGATCTACAGCAAGCACCCTCCTTTCTACCCTTCACCGCAAGGCGAACCACGCAGTTACCACGGCGACCGTCAGAACGATAACCGCCACCCACGGTACCTTTGCCGGCAACCGCGCAGGCAGGGTGCGCGGGGACATGGGCAGGTGGCAGCCGAGCAGCGCCCACGCATCTCCGCTCGGTGTGGGGTGGACGACGAACACCACTTCGGTTGGCAGGCGAATCGGGTACTCCTCCGTCTCGGCGTCCGTGTTGGCCATGCGAAGCGCCGGCCGCACGACCCTCTGGATCTTGCCGAACACAGGAACGTCGAGCTCGTACACCTCCGCATCCCCAGAAGCTTGCTCCATGGCTCGAACGATGGCCTCCGCGTCGCACCGCAGCGGCTCGGCCTGCTCGAGAACACGGACCAACCAGGTCTCCCAGTGCGCCATGGCAGCTTGGTCACCGGCGACATCAAGCAGGTCCGTGGCGAGCTCGACCGCTTCCTCGCTGATCCTTCCCTCGCTGATGCTAGCGATCAATCGAGCCACCGTGGGGCGGAGGTGACGCCGGTCGTCCTCGAGTTCGTGACCACGGCCGGCGACGAGCAACTCCACCTCCAGGTTGAACTGCTCGTCGTCGGGGAATTCAGCGCCCCAGGTGCTCTCGCGATATCGCACCACAGCGGTGGCCTCGTCGGGGGACATGGCTTCGATCCGATACTTCCCGGGGAATTCCCCACCGTATCCGAGCGTCTCCTCACCACCGCCCCGCATCAGGATGGACCCGCCGTTCGAGACGCGGTGCCAAATGACCTCGAGCACGCGGAGGTCCGACGCTCCGACGGTCGCGTTCTCTGGCAGCGCGATCACCGGGCAGCGCGTCGCAACCGCGTGCAAGTGGGGGAATCGCTGCGCATCGATGCGCTCCTCGGGGAAGACGATGTGGCCCTTGCTCTTGATCCGGTTGTCGCAGCGGAACTTCTCGCAGACCGTGACCTCTCGTTTCCAGTCCTCGATGCCCCGCGGATAGCGCCACCCCACGAGAGGTCCCGCCTGGAGAACGCCACCGTCTCCGACCACGCATACGCCGGGGACCCACAGCCAGGTCGTGTCGTTCATCGTTGCTCGGCATTCTCCTTGTGACTTGATGTCACGCTATCCCCCGACGATCACCCGCTCCCCAAGCACCCGCTCGTTGCCCTGGGTGTCCACGGCCACCACGCGCAAGAGATGGGCGCACCCGTCCAGCCCGGTGGTCGCGACGGTGCCCTGGAACCCGACGTCTGGGCAAGAGGGATAGGCCGGGTACACCTTGCACACGTCCGGGCGGCTCCCTTGCAAGGGGATTGTGGCGGCCGTGACGCCGTCGATTTCCACGCGAACTTGCGTGCCCGGAGCGTTGTCCAGGGCCCATCCGCGCACGGTGATGGGGGAGCCGGGGGTGTAGGCGAAGACGGCATTGGCTGCCGGCTCGTCTAACGATCCGAAGGGCGCACGCGCCGCGAACGCCGCTTCCAGCGTGGCCTTCACCGTACTGAACGACCCCAGTGCGAGGTAAGAGACGCCCCGCACAACCGCTCCTGCGTCGAGTCCGAAGGCCACCTGCGCGCGGACGTTGTGGAAGTAAGGCGCCGTCGATCCATTACCGTACCAGCCCTGGTACTGCAGCGTTCCCTGGTCCATGCCGAGGCCGACCCCGTAGTTGCTCGCCGCGTTCTGGAAGGACACCCAAGGCGCCGGCGAATCGAAGTTCTTGTAGAAGAACCCGTCGTTGGCGGGCACGTCGATCGTGACCTGCTGGCCTGCCGCGGTGAGCAAGACCGGAAGGTCGGGGCCGCCCTGCCCGTGCGACACGTACAAGGTGGGCCACTCTTGCCCAGTCACCGGGTGGCTGATCGCCTCCTGGCTCGAGACCTCCGTGGCGATCTCGACCACGTGCTCCGACAGGAACCGGTACTGCATCCGGTACGTCACGTCGACCGGGCGGCCTGCTCCTCCGCACGGGGTCTGCGTGCAGTCTGCTTTGTCCCAATCGGGATTCCATTGAAGGGGTTGGATGACCACCTCGAGGCTGTCCCCAGACGCCCCGTGGGAGAGCACCGGCGCCCCACGATTGCACTCGTCGCCGCCCTGCACCGGGTTCCAGCCCAGGAACGTGATCGAGTTGCCGCAGGACTCCGTCGACGTCTGGCACGATGCGTTCCACGCGCACGGCTGGCGGATGCGGCTCGGGTCGTACAGGGCGATTTGCAGCTCGCGGCCGGTGTCATTCGCGTCGATGACGTTGGAGCCCGGGTCGGCGCTCAGTCCGTAGAACACGACTGTACCGCCCCAGTCGAGCCGGACGCCGATGCGGGTGAGATTGCCCGGGCTGCGCAGGAACACGTCCTGGTGCCCCCCGCTGGAAGCCGTCTCGATGCCTCCGAAGCCTGAGCTCGTGGAACGCATGAGCCAGGGGTCGACGTCGGACGCCGCGGAGATGCCCGGGCACGAGCCGTCCGGCCCCACCTCCACGGGAATCGCGTCCGTTGGTGCGTCGGTGGGTATTTCCGTGTCGGACGCGGTGTCTTGGACCGTGTCGCTGACAGCGTCCTGCGACCCATCGTTTCCGGCGTCGCTTGCGGAGTCGGCCGCGGAGTCGGTCGCGGAGTCGGCCAAGGTGTCCTGGGCAGCGTCCGGCATGGAGGTGTCAGACGCGTCGCTGTTGCCGGACCCGTAGCTGGGGGAGTTGTCACTGGTGGAGCAACCGGCGGCGGCGGTGAGGCAGGCAAGCAAGGCGAAGGGATGGGCGCGCATGGATCCAGGATACGGCAGGGGATGGTGGTACGCACCAGGGGAGTGGAGGCCCAGATCCGGAGGCACGGCGCGTGCTGCCCGAGCCACAGTCCCCTTTGCTGTCTCGGCTAAGCCCCCCATCCCAGCCTTCCCCCGCCGTCGGCCGTCGCTTCGCTCCGGATCAGGGGGAGGCGATCCCGGAGTGGCCGCGCCACCCGTCTCACACCGCCTTTGCCGCTCGGATTCTCAGATCCGCGAACACAACCAAAGTCATCTGCGGCTGTTTGCGGAATCTGCGGCCACCAGGACCGCCTTCCCCCGAAGTTGCCGTTAGACCCAGGATGTTGGGTCCGCCGCGCCAGCGCGTTACACTAACCACGTGCGCTGGTCAGGTTGGGTCGTAGGCATCGCGCTCCTCTCTCTGGGGGGAGGGTTGGCGTACCTGCACGCGACCGGGCGGGATGAGGCCCTTCGCGAGAAGGTCGAGCGGATGCTCGTCGATGCGCAGCCCTCGGACCCATCGGAGTGGCCTGGTCCGGCGGCACTCCTTCAGGGGCCCGTTGCGACCTTCCCAGAGGGCTTCGGCGTGTTTCGCGTGGTGGTGGATCCCGGGCACGGCGCCAAAGGGAACACGGGAAACCTGTCGAGCTTCTGTCAGGACGAGCAAGATTTCACGATGGCCCTGGGGGAGGAATTGGCGAACCACCTGCGCGGGACGGGGCACTTCGACGTGGAGCTGAGCCGTCAGGGAGAAGCCCCGGTTCCCTATCCCGATAGGGTTAGTTCCTCCGAGCAATGGGAGGCGCACGTGTTCTTGAGCCTGCACTCCGACGTCCGGGGCCAGATGCAGATCTGGGATCCGGATGGGGGGCAGCAGTGTCCCCGTAGCGAGGTCGCGCCAGGGTTCTCCGTGCTCTGGTCGGACGAAGGCGAACAGGGCACGCGGCGTCGCACGTTGGCGCGAACTCTGGCGACGAACATGGCGCGGGCGGGGTTCCTCGCGTACCCCGGGGAGGAATACGAGCTGTACGAAGGCGACTACGTGGTGCCGGGCGTCTTCGTCGACCGGCATCCCCCGGGCAAGAGGATCTACGTGCTGCACAAGCCGAAGATGCCTTCGGTCATCGTGGAGACGCACAATGCCTGGGACCCGCGGGAAGCCCGTCGGTGGGAAGAAGCCGATACGCGCCGCGTGTTCTTCCAGGTCGTGACCGAGTCGCTCGTGGCGTTCCTCTCGATGCCTGAGAAGTAGCCTCGCCCGGTGGTCAGCCCGCTCTGGGAGGGGAGGACGACCGCACGCAGAAAGGCTGCTTCGGCAGCACCAGACGAACCCGCATGCCGCCCTCCGTCCGAAGGAGCCACTCGGAGATCCCGTCGTGCTCCGCCATCACTTGCCGGATCACCGCGGTGCCCAGCCCGGTGCCCGTCTCCTTGGTCGTGAAGAAGGGATCGACGAGCCGTCGTCCCGACTCCGGCGCGAACCCCGGACCGTCGTCGTCCACGATGACCGCAACGCAGTCTTCCTTGGCCTCCACGTGCAACCACACGTTGCCGCGCTCGCCCACCGCGTCGATGGCATTGGACAGTGCGTTGACCACGGCCTGGGCGAAGGCGGTGGGATGGTGGGGCACCGGGGGAGCGGTCACTGCGTCGTCCGTGTGGAGGTGAACGTTCTTGTCCCGCGCTCGGCTTCGAACGATGATCAAGGCCGTCTTCAAGGTGCTTGCGAGGTCCGCTTCCTGATGGGCAGCGCTGTCGCGACGGGCGAACCGGAGGATGCGAGACAGGTAGTCGTGGATGATGGCCGTCGACGACAGGGTGTCCTGGGTCGCTTCCTCGAGCATGGCGAGATCTTGCTGGGAGGGGGAACCCTTTCCGAGCACCTCGGTGACCAGGTTTGCGTTGGTCACGATCACGGACAGCGGATTGGCGACCTCGTGAGCGACGGTGGCCACGAGGGTTCCTAGCAGGGCCATCCGGTCCGCGTGTCGCATGCGAACTTCGGCTTCCCTCTGGGCGCGGGCGCGACGTGCCAGCTCGTCTTTCACTTCGAGCAGCATGCGGATGCGGCGGGGAAGGCAGGTCACGTCGAAGGGCTTGAGCAGCACGTCTCCGATGCCTTCCGCGAGGAACGCGGTGGGCATGTCTTCGCCGTCTCGCTCCCGTAGCACCATGACTTGGGCGTGGGGCTCGCGTTCTCGCAGAGCTTGGAGCAGCTCCTCTCCGCCCTGGGCGGTCAGGGCACTTCCGATTACCAGGACGTGGATGGGGAACGAGTGGACGACGACCAAGGCGTCCACGATGCTCCTTGCGACGTGGACGTTTCCGGTGCGCCGTAGGAACGGGGGGACCACGAAGAGCACCTCCGAGTCCCTCTCGCACAGGAGGATTCCGGGCTGGTCAATCATGGTCGGACCCTGGGGGTGGATTCGAGGAGGCCACCCTGGGAGAGCCGACCCCCAAGCCCCCGAGGTCTGCCGTGGACAGTGCGTGCTCCGCGGCCTCCTCGAGCGTGCACTCGACGCTCCCGATCCGCACGGCGTCGCCCAATTTCACGGGGACAGGGGTTGTCCCGACTCGCGCACCGTTGACGTACGTTCCGTTTCTGCTGCCGAGATCCCGGATGAGCATCCGGCCTGCCTCGAGCGTGATGCAAGCATGCAGGCGGGACACGGAGGCGTGTGCAATCACGATCGAGCAGTAGTCGCTACGGCCGATGACGGACTCTTCCCCGCGGAGGGGGACCCGCGTGGTGAGGAAGCGCAACTGCATCGACGGGAGTCCCATGTCATGTACGTTTCGCCAGAAGTGAACGGGAAACATGGTAACACCGGGGTGCGGCTGTGAAAATCCGAACCGACGAGGTGCTATCGTTGCCGTTGTTCATGAACCCCATCTCGTTCTCAGGCACCTCGATGCTTCCGTCGATCGACGACGTGCCGATGCTCTGGGACCGTTTCGGGATGCTGGACAACATTCGGGATCACAGCCGTGTCGTCTGCGAGGTTGCGCTCACGCTGACGGGATGGTTGGAGGAGGCGGGGGTGGTGCTCGACCGACGCGCGGTCGAGATCGGCGCGCTGTTGCACGACATTGCGAAGACCCCGTGTTTGGGCACGCCTCGGCGTCACGACGCGGAGGGGCGAACACTTCTGCTCGAGCTTGGCTACCCGGAGTTGGCGTATCTGGTGGGGGTGCACGTGCGGTTGCCGGACCCGCACCCCGTGGACGAATCTTTCGTGGTCTACTACGCTGACAAGCGAGTGATGCACGACGAGGTGGTCGACCTGACGACGCGTTTTGCGTACATCGCGCAGAGGTATGGCAAGCAGGACGCGGCGCTGCTGGGTCTCATCGACCGGGGAAGGCTCCGCGCCGAAGCGGCGGAGCGTGAGCTGTTCACGGTCCTTGGCTCCCATCGATGCCCGGAGGACGTGGGGCCGTGATTCCCGTCGGCCTCCAGTCCGCGATCGCGCGTCTGAGCCGCAACCAGCGGCGTGCGCTCGTCGCGGTCGCCCTTTTGGCGCTCGTGGTCGGTCCGAAAGCTTGCAGCTACGCTACATACCGCCCTGCCCACGTGGCAGCCTCGCACCCCGAGGTGCGGGAGGACCTCACGGCCCGGGGTCGCTACCTGGCCTTTCGCGTCGCAGATCTCACGACCGGCGAGATGCCGTGGTACCTGCCGGACCAGTTCAAGGGCGAATGGCTTGCCGTGACGTACTCCATGACGGCGATAGCCATGGCCAACCTCGCGTTCCTCTATCCCGATAGGGTTGGTGAGGCGAGGGAGACCATCGACCGGCTCGCCCACGCCATGCTGGGAGAAGACGTCAGGGGCTTCGACGCGGCCTTGTGGAACGAGGACCCGCTGTCCTCCCTCGACGGACCGAACGGGCACATCGGGTACCTCGGACACCTCGAGGTCGTTCTCCTTGCCCAGCAGTACGTGGGGGGAAGCTCCGAGCACGCGAAGCTCTCTCGGGACGTAGCCCTGGCGTTGCATCGTCGCATGATGGCGAGCCCTTCGCTTCACGCGGAGACCTATCCGGGGCAGACCTTCGTGGCGGACAACACGGTGGTGGTGGCTTGCCTCGCGCTCGCGCAGCGCCTGTACCCCGATGACCGCCTGGACCTCTCGGAGCCGTGGGTTCGACGCGTCCAGAAGGACTATCTCGACGCGAGCACGGGGCTGATGGTGTTTCGGATCGCGGGCGACGGCGCGGTGATCGAGGCGAGCCGCGGGTCGGGGGTCGCGTGGGGCGTGTTCTACCTGAGTTACGCCAGCAAGAGCTTTGCGGAGCAACAGCACCGTCAGCTTCAGGCGATGATGGGGAGTCGGGTGCTCGGGGGGGTGCATGGCATTCGCGAGTACCCGAAGGGGCAAGAGTGGGGCGGCGACGTGGATTCCGGTCCCGTGGTGTTCGGCCTGAGCCCGTCGGGAACTGGCTTCGCGATTGCTGGCGCGACCGTCGCGGGCGACGACGTGGGAAAGCTGGAGTTGCTGCGAACGGCCGAGTTGGTGGGAACGACCTTGGGTACGGGGGCGGGGCGGAGATACGTGCTGTCGCCGCTGGTGGGCGATGCGATCCTGCTCGCGATGCGGACCGTGACCCCGTGGGACAAGCCGTTGATGTGAGACGTGAGCAGGTCTTGGGAACCTGAGGGGGCGTGCGTGGGCACGGCGTTGCGGTGCTCGAGGCTAGGCTTGACGGGCGTCAAGGATTCTTCGCGGGGGCGAGTCCTGCCAGATACTTGTCCGCGTGGTCGGCATCTTCGTCGATCCAGGCCACTCTCCATCCCTGTTCGCCATGCTCGAGGTACAGGTAGGCGAAGTCGCACTCCGATGGCTGGACCGGCGCGGCTTTCATGCCGCCGAGGGGAGCCGCTGGGAATGCCATCCACGGGCCACGATGGACTTTCCGTTCGGACCGGGGGGAGGGCTCGAAGGAGGTGGATGGGCACAGCACGGATACGCCTGCAACCGCGCGGAGCGCCTTGGTCCTCACGGGACCGGACCGGGCCACGCGGAACTTGCGCCCTGCCTGGCCCGCGAAGGACGCACACTCTCCCTTCCAGCAGTCGGCTGACGCGAGCTGTTGCTGCGCGGCGGTGTTGCCGGCGTTCGCGGCCTCGAGATAGCGCCGGACGGTGGCATCGGGGGCCGTCAGCGGGGTCGCGGGAGCGGGATTCGCGGCCGTGGCTGTCGCCGGGGAGGGAATCGCCGCGGGGTTATCGCCCGCCGCGCGCGACGGTTCGCCTCGCGCCGCCACACGGTCGCCCTCGAGGGGGATCACCTCGATTCGCAGCAACGCCGCGCACCCATCCGGCGGCTCCGTGTCCTTCGACGAGCTTGCGTCGCAGGCTTCCGATCTTCCGTCCGTGGCGAGGACTTCCTGGCTCGAGGACGATGTCGCCGAGGCCCCTACGCCCGCCACGCTCGCGCCTCCACCCTGGCTTCCGGCAGCCGCCGAGAAGAACTCGAACGCGCCTACGCTCAATCCCCCCAAGATGTGCGTCGCCCCATCGCACAGCCCCTCGAGCTCGCTCTTCGCCACCTCGATGCGGTCCGACTGGTACGTGCCCACGAGCGTCATGTTGACCCCGAGCTCTCCGCCACTGCGCAGCTTGCCCTCGAGCGACGCCGCGCCAATGGGCATCGACGCCCACAGTTCGTCTTCGTTGCGGATGCGCAACGAGTCACTCTTCGGGGAGACAGACGTGTACCGATAGCTGCCGGGGGCATGGCAGCGGGTCAGCAGCTCGAGCTCGCACCCGTCGTAGCGCACTACCACGAGACCTTGCCGGGAGCGTGTCTCGAGCGAGGCGCGGTCGGCGGAGGGCCACTCGACGATGAGGGGGGTGGACTGACTCTTGCGAACCTTGCAGGTTGTCTGGTCCTTGGGGGTGAAGGCGGGCGCGGAGGGGGTGAGGTTGCTTCCGCCGCAGCCGCAGGCGAACACAGCGAGAACGGCAAGGGGAGTGAGCTTGCGCATGGCCGTTGAGAATACGCTTCGCTTCGGGTGGTGGGAAGGCCACCGAGGCGGGGGGGCGGGTGCTTGAGGTTCGCGTCGAGCCGGTGAGGTTCGATTCACCCACGCGTCCTGGCGTGTCCAGCCGCATGGTGTAGGATGGCCTGCACCAGGAATGGAGACCGTGGCTCATCGGATACGGTGCGAGTGAGGGACGCAACGCCGATGGATGGAACCCGAGGGCCGGCGAGGCTGGCCTCGAAAGACGTGGCACCCATGAGAAACAGCATGGAGACGATGCTCGCACCCCGCTCGATCGCGTTGATCGGTGCGTCTCGGCGACGAGAGACCGTGGGAGGCGTCCTCTTCCGCAACCTGCTTCAGAGCGGGTTCGCAGGACCCGTGTACCCCGTGAACCCGACGGCCGATGTGGTTCAGTCGGTGCACGCTTATGCGAGCATCGGCGACGTGCCGGACGAGGTGGACCTCGCGATTTTGGCCGTGCCTGCGGAGCATGCGGTGGAGGCGCTGGAAGCGTGTGGACGCAAAGGGGTTCGGTCTGCGGTGGTCATCAGCGCGGGGTTCAAGGAGACCGGGGAGGAGGGGGCGCGGCGAGAGCGAGCGCTCGCCGCCACGGCCCAGCGCTACGGCATGCGCTTGCTCGGGCCCAACTGCCTCGGCCTTCTCAACACCGCGCCGGACGTGCGTCTGAACGCCACCTTCGCGGGGAGCTTTCCCAAGCCAGGCCCGGTGAGCTTCGCATCCCAGAGTGGAGCGCTCGGTGCGGTCGTGCTCCAGCTGGCGGCGCGCCGCAACATCGGCTTTGCGTCGTTCGTGAGCCTCGGCAACAAGTGCGACGTGTCCGGCAACGACTTGCTCGAGTACTGGGAGCATGACGACCGGACGCGTGTGATCCTGCTTTACTTGGAGTCTTTCGGCAATCCCCGGCGGTTCACGCAGATCGCGCGGCGCGTCGCGCGAACCAAGCCGATCGTGGCGGTCAAGAGCGGTCGGAGCAAGGCGGGGAGGCGCGCAGCCGAATCCCACACGGGGGCACTTGCCGGTACCGACGTGGCTGTGGCCGCGTTGCTCCGCCAGGCAGGGGTCATCCGGGTGGACACCACCGAGGAGTTGTTCGACACCGCGATGCTGCTCGCCTTCCAGCCGCTGCCTCGCGGGCGAAGGGTCGGAATCATCACCAACGCCGGTGGTCCTGGCATTCTCGCGAGCGACGCGTGCGAGAACTTCGGGCTCGAACTCCCCGCGTTGGCGCCCGAGACCGTGCTGACGCTCAAGACCTTCCTGCCCAGGGAAGCCAGCCTCCGCAACCCGGTGGACATGATCGCGTCCGCCACGGCCGAGCACTACGGTCTCGCGGTGAGCGCGTTGCTGCGGGACCCGAGCGTGGACTCCCTGCTCGTGATCTTCGTGCCCCCTCTCATGGTGGAGACAAGGGACGTTGCGAGAGCCATCGCTAGTGCATCCGCCAACGCAAACAAGCCCGTCATCTCCTGCTACATGGGCACCCACGGCTTTCCCGACGGTCTCTGGACCAAAGGCGAAGTGCCCGTTCGCATCCCGTCCTACCGCTTCCCCGAGTCCGCGGTACGCGCGATCCGGCGCGCCGTCGCTTACTCCGCTTGGCTCTCCGTGGCGGATAGCCCCATCCCCACTGTGGAGGTCGACGTCGGCCTCGCTTCGGCCACCGTCGAGGCTTGCCGCGACGCCCTCAGCACCGAGGAAGAACCCGTGTGGCTCGACGCCTCCGACGTCCCACGGCTGCTCAGTGCCTACGGCATCCATACCCCCGAGAGCGCGGTTGCGACATCGCCCGAGCGTGCGGCGCAGATCGCTGCGGACCTGGGCTTCCCCGTCGCCCTCAAGGTCGTATCCGACCGCATCATCCACAAGACCGACGTGGGGGGGGTCATCCTCGATCGGCGGGACCCGGAGGAGGTGCGTCGCGGCTTCGACAGCATCGTGGCCAAGGCGCGGGCTGCTGGCCTCGAAGACAGTGTGCAGGGCGTGCTCGTGCAACGATACCTGAGCGAGGGCGTGGAAGCCGTCATCGGAACGACCCTCGACCCGGCCTTTGGTCCCCTGATCATGTTCGGGCTCGGGGGTGCCTATGTAGAGCTCATGCGCGACGTGGTGTTTCGGTTGCACCCGATGACGGAGTACGACATCGACTCGATGATCCGAGAGGTGCGCGCTTACGACCTGCTGAAGGGCTATCGCGGAAGTCCCCCTGCCGACGTCGCGGCGTTGCGAGACCTTCTAGCCCGGGTGAGCCAGATGCTCACGGATCTTCCCGAGCTCATCGAAATGGACCTGAACCCCGTCAAGATCCTCCCCGCCTGCCGCGGCTGCGTCGTCGTCGATGCTCGCATCCGGCTCGCCAATGCGCCCATGGGCGGGACGAAGGGACCGTGCTAGGTCCCCATACCGGCCATGCCTGATCCGTCTTCCTCCGCGCGGCCTCACATCGTCGCGAACTTCGTCCTGCAGATCCTCATGCTCGTTGGACACCTGCTGCTCGGCATCAGCGCCGTCGTCAATGCCGTGCTCTTCTTCTACGGCGACGCTGGCTGGGGACCCTACGCGGCGGATGCCTTCGACCAGGGCCGGCGCGTCGGCAACGTGATCGCCATCATCGCCGTGGCGCTCTGGTCCGCCGTCGGCATTGTATGGACTCCTCTGAACGCCTATGGACTCTGGAACCGACGCCCCTGGGCTCGCAGCAGCACCTCCGCGTACTGGCTCCTGTCCGTCGCCACGATCTGTCTGATTCCCTTCTCCCTCTACGGTCTGCTTAGCTTGGGCCGCGCGGACGTGCGCGAGGCCTTGGACCAAGACACCCCAGAGTCGTCATGAGCGCTGCTCTCACACCGATGAGCGACCCGTTCACCGTCGAGCTCCACGCCTTCGGTCTCGGCCTGATGCTGTACTCGCCGGTTGTCGAGGCGCTGCTCGAGGAAGGCCACGACTACATGCCCGCGGATGAGAACCTGGCTGTTCCTCTGCAAACATTGGTCGATCGGGACCAACGCGTCGTTTTGCTGGGCACCGGCTCGCCACAACTCGACTACGTGGTGCACGTCTGGCGTGGCGCACCCCCCGTCGACCTCGTCGAACGTGCTGCCTCGCACGTCCGCTTCGGACTGGACGTCGCAGGCGGAGAGCTTCGCCTGCGAGATGGCTACGACCCGATGGAGTGGCGAACGGAAGGCGACAGCGTGCGGCGTGTGCCCATGCCCGACGGGTACTACGCAGTCGATGGGCTCTGGGTCCCTGACGACCAGGACGCGATGATCGTGCACCTGTTCTTCTTGCGTACGGAGGAGCGCTTGGCCGGGACCGGGTGGCCGTTCCTCGAATACGTCGTTCTCGACCGAGCTTCCCGGCCGAGGAACGGGGACACATGAAACGCAGGCGATCGCCCGAGGACAGCCGCAGGTAGGTTGCCGACGCCACGTCGCGGGAACCAACTGCCTCCGTCGTTGTCGCTTCTTCATCGCGATGGTTCGGGCAGTTGTTCTGGTTGGAATCTTCCTCGCCTACCGGATTGCGGATCGGGTGTGCCAGGGGTTTGCCGACGGCGACGCCTGGCGTGCGTGGGTTTCTCCAGTCGTCTTGTGGCTGGGATGCGCGATTGGTGCGCGCTCCGTCTTGCCCTCGCGTGGGACGGGATCGGCCCGCTGGCTGTGGGCGGTGCGCTTGGGTGTCGCGACACTTGGGGGCGTGGTGGCCGCCTTCGGCTTGCTCGTGCCGCCGTCGCCGACACGCTTCGAAGCGAGTCCGCTCGACACGCTCGCGCTGTTGTCCGTTGTGCCCCTCGCCGAGGAGGTGTTCTTTCGAGGCGTCCTGCTCGCGTTTCTGCGAGAGCGTCTGGGCACGCTCTGGGCGGTGGTGGTCGTTTCGGTCCTCTTCGCCGTGGCGCACGTCCCCTTCGGTGCTCCTGGGCCGATGTTCGTGCTCTCGCTTCTGTGCTGTGGGGCCGCTCTCGCCGGACGTTCGGTGCTGTGGGCCGTGGCTGTGCACGCGCTCTGGAACGGGTGGGTTGTCGTGCACCACCTCTCTTTCGACCAGGCCCGGTTCGGAGTCGCTGTCGCCATGGGAATCATGGCGGTTGGCCTGGCCGCCGCAGTGCCGCTTGTTCGTAGGAGGGAAGCATGAACCTCCCGAGCCTTCACGGGCGCGCGATTGCCCCGACGTTGCATGCGGTCGAGGGACGCGAGCACTTGCTGGTCTGGGGCGATCAGGGCGAGTGGCTCCTCGTGGATGAGGGTTGTGCCGCGCTGTTGACGGAATTGACACCGGGCAGGACGCTCGACCAGTCCGTGAGCGAGGCCGCGGCTCGCGGGTTGGGAGAGGTGTCTGGGTTGCGCGAGAGCGTATCGGCCATCTGGCGAGTGCTCGTGGGTCGTGGCTTGGTCGAGGGCGCGGCCCCGACGAAGGACCTCGCGACGGACGCCACGCGCATCTGCAACGTCACGATGAACCTGACGAATCGCTGCAACCTTCGCTGTGCGTGGTGTTACAACGGTCTTCGCAAGACCCGGGAGGCGAGCGCGGCCGAGGTCATGGGCGCGCTGCGGCGCGGTCGCGGTACCCTGTCGGACAGCGCTTCCCTGATCGTTCTCGGGGGAGAACCGTTCGTGCGATTCGACGCCCTCGTGGAGGTTCTGGACGGGGCTTCCGACCTGTTTCGGCCGCGTGTGCTGGTGTCGACCAACGGCACCGTGGTTCGACCCGAGCACGCGAAGGAGCTCGCGACACGGCACGTGGAAGTGCAAGTTTCGATCGACAGTCCGGACCCTACCGAGCACGACGGCGTGCGTGGGCCTGGGGCGTTCGAGCGATCCTTGCGTGGCATACGGCACCTCGTGGCAGCCGGCGTGCCGACGATCTTGAGCATGGTGTACTCCTCACGGACGTGGTCTCGGTTCGAGGCCTACCTCGACATGGCTCGGCGCCTGGGGGTGCAGGAGGCCCGCTTCATCCCGCTGCGGCTCGTGGGGCAGGGGACGGCACACCGGGAGCTCCTGCCCGATCAAGCCGTGGCATTCGATCACTTGCTCGACGTGGCGGCTCGCCGTCCGGACCTGCGTTCTCTGCTTGGGCGCGACTACTTTTCGATCCTGGTGAAGCAATGCGCGCGGTCCACGAAGCGGGCGAGCTGCGGCGTGGGGGACCAAGTCCTCTTCGTGGATGCCGACGGGTCCCTGTACCCTTGTCCGAACCACGTATCCCCGGCGATGCGGGTGGGCTCGCTGCTGGAGGGGGACCTTGCGACGACGCTAGCGCGGTCCCCGGTCTTGCGTGGCATTCGGGAGACGTACCGCGTGGAGCGTTACGACGGATGCGCTAGGTGTGTGTTTCGTCGGTGGTGTGCGGGGGATTGCCGGGGCGAGGTGATTGCGGCGGGGCTCGGGCCATGGGCGCCCTCCGTTCACTGCGAAGAGCTGAAGAAGATTCACCTGCGGGCGTTGTGGCTCGCGGCGCGGCGTGACCCACGATTGACCATCACGGCAACGGACTCTCTTTCCTGTTGAGGTGCCCCCATGGAGATATTCAACGCAAGCATTGCCGAGGTCGCCGACACGTTTCTCCACCCGGGGTACATGTCCGCCTACGTGGAAGTCACGGCGCCGGTGTCGATGACGGCGGCGATCGTGCCGGTGGACAAGGAGCCGGTGATGCAGGTGGACATGGCGCAGGCGTTGAAGCTGACGGAGGCCTTGCGGGAACCCACGGGCGTCGTGTCCGGATCGATGGCCCCGCCTGTCGACGGCTTCCCTGTGTTCGCTGTGTTGCTCGTGGCGACGGCTGCCCTGCTTGCCGTGTGGATGGCCCACGCTCTGCGCATGAACCGTGGCTCGCCTCGGCTTCTTGGAGTGCTGGCGTCGGCGGCGCTTCTTGCCGTGGGTGCGTGCGGGCGGGAGTCTGCGCCGGAGGGCACCGGGCCGCCTGGTTCGGCGAGCGCACCGCGAGTCAGTCGTGCGGTGGAAATGGCTCCGGACGTCCCGTTCGCCCACCCGCGGCTGGCGACCCAAGCCATCCTTCATGGGCTCATCAGCGACGCCCTCGCGTGCTCTCTCGCACCCGAGATCGAGAGTCTTGCGACCGTGCGCGCGCAGGTCGGTCTTCCCGGACCGAACAAGACGGCTGGCATGCGATGGGCTGTCGCCAACTTCGAAGACGACGGGTGGGGACGGCCTTTCCGCTTTCGTGTTCTCGCCAAGGACCGCTTCGAGGTGACGAGCGCCGCGGAAGACGACGCCTTCGACACGGGCGACGACATCTCTCTCGAGGTTCGTCGAGCGGGCTCCTACACCTGGCCGAGCCAGCTACGCGGCTTCTTCCTGCGCCGGGATCGCGGCGACGTGGGCGTCAGCTTCCACCGTTGCGGGCCCGAGGGAGCGCGCAAGGGGTGGATCAATCCATCGGTGTTGACGGCGAGAGGGCTGCGGAGCGACGCCCTGTTCGGGGTGATTCAGGCGAAGGACTTCCCAGCGTCGAAGCGGGACGCCATGGACAAGAGGCTCGCGAGCCACGTGGCCGACGACAGGAAGGACGCGCTGATACTCATGGTGTTCGACCCGAAGGACATCGGCAAGCCCGTGCTTCGGAAGATCCACGTGTTGGATTGGTAGCCTCGGGTGGCTGCCTCATGGGGTAGGCATGGAGCCTGTTGCCATCATCGCGATCAGCAGGATGGCTAAGGTGACGACGACGATTCCGGCTGCGACGAGCCACGGTGTGCGTCGAGGAGCGGATGTTCCGTTCGGTGGAGCGATTGATGCTGGGCGGGGATCGAGGGGAAGCGCCGGTCCGAGGGGAACGGTCATGGCCTGGGTGGGGGCGACCCTCCGCGTGCTCTGGGGCGGGATTGCGCCGGGGTCCGTGAGGGTGGGGTCGGGCGCGTCCCCGGGGAGGGAGTAGGAGGGCGACGACTCGCTAGGTTGCAGCGAATCCGGGGACCGGCTCGAGGCAACGGCCGCTTCCTCTCTGGTGGCGGCTTCGCGATCCACGTCCTCGCTCGGCGCGCCGCGTACGGATTCGGGGGCCGGTGGAGGCGGGCGGTTGGACACGCGCAGGATGCGAGGGGCCAGTGACTTCGTGTGCTCGGTGCCGAAGTCGGCCAGGTCGCGGGCAAGCTCACCGACGCTCGAGATTCGCTGCTCTGGGTTCGCGACCAGACAGCGAGCCACGACGGCTTCGAGGTCTTCGGGCAAGTCCGGGCGCAGCGTCCGCAGGAGTGGGGCTGGCTCTTTGGTGATGGCGCGGATGAGGTCGAGCATGTCGCGCTGCTCGAAGGGCGTGTGCCCGGTGAGCAGGCGGTAGAGGATCGCACCGAGAGCCCACACGTCGGCGCGGGTGTCCGTGTTGCGCGAAGCCTTGAGCTGTTCGGGTGCCATGTACCGTGGTGAGCCCAGGACGCGTTCGCCCTGGGTGACCACGGTCTTGCTCAGGAGGGACTTGGCGATGCCGAAGTCGATCACCTTCACGAGGGGTGTGCCGTCGACTCTTCGGGTCAAGAAGAGGTTGCCGGGCTTGAGGTCGCGGTGGACGAGTCCCTGGGCGTGGGCTTCGGCGAGTCCGGCGGCCGCTTGAACCACGTAATCGACGGCTTCCTCCATGGGGAGCGCCGCGCCCCGTGCGGTCAACGACGCGAGGTCTGTGCCTTCGAGGTATTCCATCACCATGTAGGGCGTGCCAGACGAGAGGCGCCCGATGTCGGTCACGCGGACCACGTGCTCGCTTTGGAATCGGGCGAGGGCGCGGGCTTCGCGCAGGAACCGAGCCTGGGCCTCTCCGCTTTCCAGGATGCCTTCCCGCAGGACCTTGATGGCGAAGGTCTGGCCGAGTTGTTCGTGGCGCGCCTTCACCACGATCCCCATGCCGCCCTTGCCGATGAGCTTCTCGACGACATACCTATCCCCGATGGTGGTGCCTGGCTCGAGCGGAGGGTCCAACATGGCGCCCCGCGTTCTTATCACGAATCGGCGGACGGGTCAGGAAGCGCCGCTTCGCACTGGGCACAGGGCATTCTCACTGGCCGTCTGTAACAACGGCGTATGGGAGACATCCAATCCCGTGTGCTACTGACTGACGTCAGGGCGTCTCGAGCATGGGCCACGGCCAGTTGGGGGGCTGACCGCGGAGGTCCTCGTCCCCCATCAGTACGTCGTTCCAGTACCTGCACATCGGCGCTTCGGGCACCTCGAATCGCGCTGGTACCACGATGTCCTTCATCCACGACGGCTGCGGCGGCGGTGAATCCAGCAACGCTCGCTTCCACGTCTCGTCCGTCCACCGCTGCAGCCCCGCTTCCACCTTCTCGAAGTACGACGACACCGGTCCCACGTACGTCCTGCGGTCGCCTCCGCTGTCCACCGTCACGTACATCAATCGCGGCGCCCCCGTCGCCACGTGAAGCACACTCGGCGGGTGGTTCGGGTCCGTGTGCACGTCTGCGATCGTCGGCTTGAACTCCGTCGACGTGTCCCGGTCGAAGAACAGATCCGCATACCAACCGTCGGTCACGAACCCGCCGCAAATATACGAGGCGCTGACGGCCCGGTTCAGGAACTCCACGTGGTCTTCACGCAGCGGCTTGCCCTGCCGCTCGAGGCGAGCCATTTCCCCCAGCGCCGCGGACGTGTTCTCCAGACGCTCGAAGTAGGACCTCATTCGGTCCGCAAGAGGTCCGCGCGGCTCGTACTCGGGACCGGCCACCACCGACTTCAGCTTGTCCACCCGGTCGGCCATGCGCAGCCCCACCACCGACACGTCGATCATGCGATCGAAGAACGCCGGGTAGGGATCCACGTACCCGTCGGGATACTCGCACAGGATGCTCCCGTAGGACGGTTTCGCATAGAGGATCGTGTCCCGCCGAAGCTCCGCCCAGGAGGCCAGTTGGGTGTTGAGCAGTCGCCGTCCCCACGCGTCGGTTCGCGCCACCGACGGGAGATCGTCGAGCTCGCCCTGTTCGACGGAGAGCGCCCGAATCGCCTCGAGCCAGCCGCGGTAGAAGCCAGTGTCGGTGGGCAGCGCGAACCCGGCCCGGGCCGACAGCAACGCATCGGAGTAGGCCCATCGCTCGATCTCGGGCGCGAGAAGCTCCGCGGCCTGGTCGTTTCCGAAAGCGGCAAAGGCCACGTCGAGCGTACTCGGCAGCAACCGCTTGGCGGGGACCCGATCGTAGGTGACGCGCGTCATCACCTCCGACTCGGGTGTATAGCGTTGAGGCAGAAAGGCAAAGCTGGCCGGCGGGGCGACGGGTGTGGACTTGCCACACGCGGCCGCAGGGTGACCTGCGATCCGCGGCCGGGGCGCTCGCGAAAGAGCCTCGGTGAGGCGGGCATCCGGAATGCGCCTCAAGCCCGCGGGGCCGGTGACGCCGAGGTCCTCCGCCAGCGAGGCGAGGTCCCGCAGATCCATCGCATCGCGCTCCGCCGTGAACGTGGTCACGATGGTGTCGAGGGCCTCCCACCGCTCGCGGACGGGACCGCGCACGAGGGAAGAGAGCAGCACGGCCGCCTCGAGCTGGCGTCGGTTCACGACCCCTTCGCCCGCACAGGCCGCGTCCAGCAGGCGAAAGTCGACCCTTCCGAGCCACATCGTGGCCCTGAAATAGCGCTGTAGGGACTCACTTTCGGTGTAGTGGCCCCGGGGCGTGAACTGCGAGAAGTCGACCGAGCGCGACGAGCCGAACACCTCCACGTCGACGATGCCCTCTTGCCCGCGGGCCCTCTGGAACAACCCCGCAACGCCGGACCGGGTGGCGCCCGCCACCGGGGCCACGGGCTCGTCTAGGAGCAACGACAGCGCTACCGCGAGGTGAAGATCGAGATCCTTGCGCGATCGTGCATCCCCCGATTGCGTGGCAAGACGCCTCCGCAGGTCCTGAAGCACGGTGCCCAACAGCGGTGCGAGGATCGTCCTTTCCACCTCGCGCAGCATCGAGTCGTAGGACTTGTGAAGGGCGTGAAGGATGGAGTCGGCACTGACGTAGACCGGCAGGTCGTTCTGGTATACTTCCGCATAGGCCATGAGGAAGCTGGGAAACGTCTTCCGGTCGGAGAGGACGAATCCGTTGCGAGCGAGCACCTTCGACTCGTCGTCGTCCAACGCCAGGGCGGACCCCTGGATCAGCGCCATCGAGGCGCTCGAGGTCGCGTCGAAGTCGATGGTCCCGCGGTAGGGGTTGGGGAACGCACGAGAAACCGCAGTGGAAACGGAGGTGTCGGAGTGGGGGGGAAGCGGGTCGGACGGGTCGTGCCCCGTGCATGAGGTCGCGAGGCCGAGGGCAAGCAGGGTGGAGGAGATGCGGCTCGTGAAGGCTACGCTGGGCATGTCCGGGTGGACAGCACGTATCCGTGGAGGTTCCCCTCTTCACGGCATCGGGTGCGCCTCGAAGAACCGCCAGGACTCCTCCGTGGCCGACGGTCCCTTCGGGTCCGAATACAAGATCGCCTGGGCGCCACCCGGCCACGCGTGCCCGAGCCCGTCCACCTTGAAGTACTCGATGAACACTTCTTCGTCCGCGTCGAGATAGACCTCCGTGACGAAGGCATGCCCGTTGACCGCGACTCCGCTGTCCGTGTGATCGGGCGAAGGAGGAATGGACTGGTTCGAGAGGCCGTCGTCCACCGCGTCCGCGGCCAGGACCCACTGCTTCACGAGCAGATCGCCGTTGGCCGGGGGGACGTTGAAGTCGAGCGTGCCCTGCACTGCAAAAAGAGGCACGGGGCGCGCGTAGGCCCCCATGGCATCTTCCACGTAGCCCGCGAGCGTGGCAGCGGGGAGCAAGCTCGCGGAACCCACGCACGGTGTGCCCTGGAAGGGACACCCCTCCACCGAGCCGATGGACGCGAAGACGTCGGGGAACACGGCGGCCATCACCAGGGACATCGCCGCGCCCGCCGAGATGCCCACGGCGTGCACGCGCTTCGGGTCCACCGCGTGCGTGCCTGCCACCTCCCGCACCATCGCCGCCAGCATCGCAGCCTCGCCGACGTCCCGTCGTTGGTGCCCCGGCAAGAACCAGTTCCAGCACAGGGTGCTGTTCGCCACGATCGTCTGCTCGGGCCACACCACGAGCACGCCCTCCTGGTCCGCGAGGTGGTTGTACCCTGTCACGTAGGCGAAGTGGGTGGCAGACTGGCTGCAGCCGTGCAGGGCCAAGACGAGCGGCCGGGGGGTGCCGTCGTACCCCGCGGGGACGTAGAGCCAGTACTCGCGCGTGCCTTCGGGGCCCACGTAGGACCGCTTGATCAGCTCGCCTCCGCCCGTGACCGCGTCCAGGTCGACGACGTCCGTATCCCCATCCGGATAGGCATCGGGAGCGCTGGATTCCGATGCGTCTTCGTCCGCCGTCTCGGGCACGACGTCCTGCGAGGCGTCCGCGCCGCCGTCCGTTCCGGTGTCCGGCTGGCCGGCGTAGGTGCCACTGGAAGCCGAGCAGCCGAGCGTGGCTGCGAAGAGAGCGAAGAGAACCGGAGCAGAGGCTTCGCGCATGATCCAAGGCGTACTCGCTCCTGGCCAAGCGCGCCAGCCGCTTTCGGGATCATTCGAGCGAGACGTGCAGCGTGTACGTTCCCGAAAGGGCAACGCCCCCTTCCGCGAACGTGTCCGCCACGATGAGATACCTGCCCGGCGTGATGGCGTACTCGAACGACGCGTCGTTACGCGCCAGGCATGCGTTCGGATCGTCGCCGTCCAGCAAGTGAACGTCGATGTCCACCGGGGTTTGGCATTCCACCGAGACGTGGAGTGTGGCCACGGCGTCCACGTGAAGCTCATAGACGAGCTCCGGACCGGACTCGTCCGAGGACGAGCAGCTGTAGGTGTCGAAGGTGGATTCGCCCGCGGTGGCCGTGTCCCGGGTATCCGAGAAGGGTAAGCTCTCGATGCGGAAAGGGCAGGCATGGGAGCCGTTCGGCGTGCACGGCGCCCATACGTCTGATGGGATGTCGCGGGTGTCCACGAGGAAGTAGTCGACCTTCGCGTTCATCTCGGTCCACGCCTTGGTGATGAACGCAGTCCAGTTGGCGATGCCCGGGATCACCTGGCAGCCAGCCGACCAGACGTCCACGGCGGCGGACCCGAGGGGCCCGTCGACCGAACCCATGTGGATGTTGTGGCCACTGCCCGTGCGATCGTGATCCTCGGCTCCCGCCGGTGGAAGCCAGCCATTGCGATCGCTGTCCCAGTGCCCGTTCTTGTTGCCGTCGTCGCGCACGCGGTAGTCGCTCTCGTCGACGTGAAGGGCGTTGTACGTGTTGTGCCAGCTGTTGTCGTAGCGATAGCGGCGGTTCGGGCGCAGGGACGAGGAGCTGTGGTAGCCGAAGTCGTGCGCTCCCGTGTCGGTGTTGACCGGGAACTCCCGTACGTGCTTGGCGTCGTCCTGGGTGACCCAGAGCAGCACGAGGGTGTCGTTGAATCGGTTGGGCTTGTTGCCGTGCCACGCGATCTGCCCGGGATAGGAACCACGCAGGCCGAGGACCGTCCGCACCTCCTGCGTCTGCGTCATCGCCACGCCGGTCGTCCTCTCGGCGATGGCGCGATACAGGTCGTACGCCTCGGCTTCGGACAGCATCTTCACGCCCCGGGGGGTCTCGAAGCATCGCGTGCCTTCGGTCCAGTCGCCGGCGCGCTCGAACAGCGGCATGTCGTCGCTGTAGCCCGGCATCACGAGGTCCTCGGGGTCGACGTCGCGCCAGCCGCCGAGTCGGTAGGTGAACGGCGGGGGGGGCTCGTGGTGGGCGATGGCCCCGGGTTCCTTCGTCGGGCTCGCACTTTGCGTCCCGGGTATCGGCAAGGGAGCCACACCGCCGTATACGAAAACGGACTCGTAGCCGAAGTTGCACGAGGTCATCACGGGAGCGTCGGGCTCGCTGTCCTGCACGACGTCGTCCGCAGCGTCAGGCGCAGCGCTGTCCGCAGCTGCCTCGTCCCCGGTGTCGGAGCCGGCTTCGGTGACCGCGTCGGGTCCGGCATCCTTGGAGGGATAGGACCAGGAGGACGAGGACGAGTCGCCACATGCGGTGGGCAACAGGGCGAGGAGCAGGAGGGGCGAGCGGCGCATGGGAGAGAGCGTAGAGGGTGGTGGGCGAAGAGCAAAGGGGGAAGGAGGACCTGAACTGGTGAGCTGGGAACCGGGAACCGGGAGCCGGGAAGAGGGAATTGGCCTGGAGGAAGAGATCGGGTGAGTGGGGAAGGAGGACCTGAACTGGTGAGCTGGGAACCGGGAACCGGGAAGAGGGAATTGGCCTGGAGGAAGAGATCGGGTGAGTGGGGAAGGAGGAC
>CAZAWR010000043.1:24272-71222 GCA_964488865.1 uncultured Polyangiaceae bacterium
CCGGGAAGAGGGAATTGGCCTGGAGGAAGAGATCGGGTGAGTGGGGAAGGAGGACCTGAACTGGTGAGCTGGGAACCGGGAGCCGGGAAGAGGGAATTGGCCTGGAGGAAGAGATCGGGTGACCGTCTCGATGTTGATCAGCCCAGCAACGAGGATGCTCGGCGTCTCGGCCGTCACGAGTAGGGCCACGTGTCCGTGCAGGCGGGGAGGGGCGCCGGCGCGCGCAACAGGTCATTCGACGTGCAGTCCGCATGGCAAGGACACGTGGGCGATCCCTGGCACACCCGGATCATGTGCATGCCGAAGAAGTCCTGTTCGCTAATCCGTTGGAACACGATCCACGTGCCCTGATCCGTCGAGGGCGCGGCCGACGGCAGGGACTTGTGGTACGGCGTGTTGTTGAATCCCGTGGTGCGTTCGACGCTGAACCAGACTTCGTCGTCTCCCACCTTGCTGAAGTGGGAGTACGTGGTGGCCGGGTTGAGAGCGTTGCTGTTTTCGTCTTCCGGGTGGGGGTGGGCGCACGAGTACTTCATGATCTCGTGGTAGGTGAGGAGGTTGCCGGCGACCTCGAAGGTGCCGGGGTGGTCGAAGTCGGAGAGGGTGGGGGCGTTGTAGATGTAGAAGGCCCGGCCGTCGGCGGCGAAGGCGAACTTGTGCAGTCCCTGGCCGTTGCCGAGGGGTTGCTCGCGTTCGAGGGTCACCACGCCGTCCTGCACGATTTTGGTGTAGACCCAGTAGCCGATCACGTCCGCGGCGCCCTGCCCCGGGTCGGGGACGGTTCCTCCGGAACCTCCGGTGGCGGATCCGCCGGCGCCGCTGCTGCCGCCCGGGTCCGAACCGCCGGTCTGGGCCGTGCCGCCGCTTCCTCCCGGGTCGCCGGTGCCGCCTGTGGAGACCGTGCCTCCGGTGCCCGAGGTGCCCGAGGTGCCCGCGGTGCCCGCGGTGCCCGAGGTGCCGGAGTTACCTCCCGTGGCCCCTGCCGCGCCCGCGCTGTTCTTCCACCAGTCGGGGTTGTCTTCCGCGTCGGTGCTGCAATGAAGCAAGGGGACGCACGCGAGGACCAGCAAGGCGGCGAGGGGAGTTCGTGGGGACATGGGAAAAGGATACACCTGGGAGGAGCCGAGAGCCCCCTCAATACCGCCGCATCAGCTTCATCATCCCCCGATCCCTCACCGCGTGAAACATCCCCTCCAGCACCGGACGGTACGCACTTCGCGACGCAGGCTCCCCGTTGATCGTCTCCACTGTGACACACCGCGCCGGCTGCACTTGCCTACCGATGAGGTTCGACAAGAATCCGAGACACGAAGGCAACGCAGGGTCGTCCGGCTGCAGGTGAATCGTCAGGCGTTTGCCCCTGCCTTCGGACACCACCACCACGCGATCGCCCTGCAAGGCCAGGTGATTGCCGGGAACGCGTCGCGGAAGCTCGCCCAATCCGGAAAGACCCAGCCCGCACGCGGAGGCCGGGTCCGCCGCACTCATCCACACCAGCCGATCCGCGTCCGTGGGTAGACGCAACGTTTGCAGTGCGGCCGGCGACGCGAACTGCGCCCCTTCCACCCCTTCGAAGAACTGTCCCGATACCACCTCGCCGGACAGCTCCATGACCCGCAGCGTGCGAAAGACTTTGCCCCACCGCAACGGCCCCGCCTCCCTGTCGAGCAACTGACGGAACAGCACGCCCCATCGATCGAGCAACACACGTACACGGTCCCGGTCCACCTCGTCTTGCTCTAGCGCGTTGCCGGGTGCCGAGAGGTCCGGCCACCCGTACCAGCTTCCCGGTGACGACTGCTTCGTGGCCCATCGTCCCAGCTTGCTCCGTCGTGACCCGCGCTGCGGTTCAGCCAGCTCCGCTGTTCCCGCGCCCTGTCCGAACTTCGTGTCCACCCCCCTGCGCACCGCCAGAAACCCGTCCGTCGTCACGCGTCCCTTCCAGGCGAGCGACCAGAGCTTCTGTGTCAACCCCAGCGTGGACTCCGTCGTATAGGACTGCATCTGGTCGAGCGTGAACCTGCCCGCCGGGTGCGGGAACAGCGCATCCAGGACCCCGCGCTCCTTCGCGCTCGGCCCGGTGTCGTGTGCGAACAGTTCCCTGTCAGGCGCCAGCACGAGCGCCACCTTGCGCTCCGAGGATCCCAGCCACGCGATCGGCGTCTCGGCGAACAACGCGTCGAGCCATGCGGTGTAGTACCCGTCGACCCGGGCCGGGAGCACTTCTGTCTCCCATAGCTCTGGCGCAAGGGGAAGCCCGAGCAACCGGTCGAGCGCCTCCTGCAGCCCCTCGACCCCCCGCTTGCGCGCCCCCACGCGCTGCCACGACGCCAAGAACCCCGGAATCCGCGTCACCGGCTGCGCTTCGAACGCGGGCCGCGCCCCCGTTCGCATCATGCGTAGCAGTCGCTCCAGGTTTTCGGCGTCGCACACCTGCTCGTCCGCAGCGCCCTCGGTGATTCGGTCCAGCACCACCTTCTGCGTTTCCACGAGGGCTTCCAGTGCGTCGCGCACGTCGTCCGGGGCGAGCCCGAGGGGCGCGACGACGTCGCTCAACGAGACGGGCCCGTGGAACCGAAGCAGATCCGCCAGCAGGTCCGAGAGGGAGTCCTCTGTCTCCTTGTCTGCTGCGGCCCGCCGAGCGACCTTGGCCGGGGCGCAGGGCTTATCCTGGCTCGCGGGCTTGGTGATGGTGAGCGGCTTGCCCCCGGTCGCGAACCGCCAGCGAGGGATCGACTCCGCCGCTGTGAGGAAGGACGGATTGGCACCCACGCGCACCCGTACCACCTTGTTGCCGAGCCCGGTCACGAGGTCGTCGAGGGCGAGCGCGTGATCGCGCATCACTGCTTCGCGCAGGGATTCCCACTCATGCTCCGGCAGGACCAACCGTTCGACGATCCAGTCGAGCAGATCGGGTTCGGTGCGAGGAGACCAACCCTCCTCGGTGCGCTGTAGCTTACGCTGCAATCGAGCCGCGAGGTCCGCGGGCACGCGGGGCCTGAGGTGCGATGTGTGCAAGATCTCCTGGATCAACGACCCTCGGAGGCGTGTGCCGGCGGTCTCCGGGGTGTCATCCTCGTACATGAGCTGGTTGGTCTGTTGCCACGTTACGCTGCGAGCGAAGGGGGAGGGGGCGGAGGTCGTGATCGTGTGCAGCTCGATCTCGCCCCGTCGCACCTCCTCGAGGACGTTGCGGAGCGCGGGCAGGTCGAAGGCGTCTTGCAGGCACTCGCGCCACGCCTCGACGACGAGGGGAAAGTCCTCGAAGGTGGAGACCGCGGCCAGGAGCTTCTTGCCCTTGGCGCGGGACAGCCAGAGGGGATTGCGGTGCCGGAAGCCAGCCCGGGGCAGCAGGAGTGCGCGCCCCGCCGCCTCGCGGAACCGCGCCCCGAAGTAGCCCGTCCGCTCCAGCCTCGAGCGAAGCAGGTCCTCCACGGTCTCCGGAGAAACGAGCGAGAAGAGCTCCTCTGCTCGCACTGGCTCCGTCGTGTCGAATACGATGCATGCGTCGTCGTGCGTGGCATCGGGGGCCACGCCGCGCTCTCGCTCCCAGGCAGCCTGCATGGCCATGGTCAAAGGCCGGTGGACCGCGCCGCCCCAGAGCGAGTGCACAATGAGCATGCCGCGGGCCCCCTGCGCCGAAGGGTCGACCGCGTGCTCCACGACCACCCTGTGCCGGTGCGGAAGCATGCCCGCCATCGCGCGCTTCTGCTGCGTGAGCAAGCGCACCAACGCCGCGACCCCGTCGTCGCCCAGATGGTGGAGCGTGCGAAGCTCTTGCAAGAACACCGGATCGTCGAGGCGGGTGTCGGCTCGCTCGAGGAACGTGGCAATCGTATCGGACAGCTCGAAGGACCGGTCCCGGGACTCTCCGCGCCAGAAGGGCGCCATCGCCGCGCCCCGCTTCACCGGCCTCACGAGCACGTCATTGTGGGTGATGCGCTCCACCCGCCAGCTCTGCACGCCGAGCGTGAACGTGTCTCCGACGGATCGCTCCCACACGAACTCCTCGTCCAGCTCGCCGATCAGCGCCATGGAATCCGCGTGGCGTAGACGAAAGTGCCCGCGGTCCGGGATGGTGCCGCCGGAGAGATAGACGAGCAGCTCGGACCCGCGACGGGCCCGCAGCGTGCCGGCCACGCGGTCGTGGGACAGCAGCGGGCGAAGCTCCCGGATGCGCGCGTGGGCATAGCGCCCGGTGAGCATGTCCAGCACCAAATCGAGCTGGCGTCGCGACAGAGCGTGGTACGGGGCCGACGTGCGAAGGAACGCGTGGAGCGCATCGGGCGTCCATGCCTCGGCCGACGTCATCGAGAGGATGACCTGAGCCAGCACGTCGAGGGCCCCCAGTACCGGTTTCACGGGCTCGATCGCGCCTTCGAGCACGGCCCGGGCCATCACCGCCGCGTCGAGCACGTCGCGACCGATGAGCGGAAGGAACGTGGCGCGGCTGACGTCGCCTACGCCGTGCCCCGCGCGTCCGATGCGCTGCACCGCGGACGCTACGGAAGGAGGGGTCTGCACGAGGAGGACCTCGTCGAGCATGCCGATGTCGATGCCGAGCTCGAGGGAGTTGGTGGCAATGATGCCCCGCGTGGAGCCGTCCTTGAGGCGCTGTTCGACCACCGCGCGGGTCTCGCGGGACAGCGCGCCGTGGTGGGCATGGACGCGCTCGGCCCCGGTCTCGTTCACGAAGCGCGTGAGCTTCTCGACCATGCGCTTGCTGTTGGCGAAAACAAGGGTCGAGCGGTTGCGCTCGAGGGCGCCGACGATCTCGCGGGTGACGTGAGGCCAGACGTTCTCGGGCTCTTCTCCGGCAGCTCCGGCAGCGGACGATGCCTTCGCCGAAGGGAAGGCCACGCGCACCGCGTACTGCTTGCGCACGGTGGAGCGAACCACGATCACATCGCGCGGACGGTAGGGGCCTTCGGCGCCGTCGCCGAGATTCTCGTAGCCTCCTACCCACGCGGCCACGCGCTCGAGAGGGTGGACCGTGGCGGACAAGGCCACGCGCTGCACCTCGCCGCACAGGGGCACGAGACGATCGATGGCGGTGATGAGGTGCACGCCACGCTTGGACCCGATCACGGCGTGGACCTCGTCGAGGATGACCGTGCGGATGCCGGAGAGCGCCGCGCGACCGCGCTGGGACGTGAGCAGGATGTTGAGCGACTCCGGTGTGGTGATGAGGATCTCGGGAGGCCGCCTCGCCATGCGTTGGCGCTCGTCCGCGGGGGTGTCGCCCGAACGCGTCATGACGCGGACGTCGGCAGCCCCTTGGCCGGCGAGAGAGAACGCGTTGCGAAGGGCGGCGAGCGGGGCGAGCAGGTTGCGCTGCACGTCGTTGTTGAGGGCGCGCAGGGGAGAGACGTACAGGATGCGGCACGCGCCGCCGGGGATGCGGCCGGTCAGCAGCCCGTCGAGGGCCCAGAGGAACGCGGCGAGGGTCTTGCCGGAGCCGGTGGGGGCGACGACGAGCAGGTGCTTGCCGGAGGAGATCGCGGGCCAGGCTTGTTGTTGGGCGTCGGTGGGGATTCCGACGTGGTCACGGAACCAGGACTGAACGATGGGGTGGAAGAGGGACAGGGGCATGGTCGGCCGTGATTCTGGGATACACCTGTTCGGGGGGTGCCACAGCCCCCTGGTGCGACGAGATACGAAAATCCGCAGGGAAACTGCTTTTGACGGTACGCTGGGGCCGGGCATGCGCCTTGCTCCCGGAGACCGTCATGACGATGCTGAGAACCTATGTTTCAAGCACTGCGGCTCTTGTGGCTCTTGTGGCGATGACGGGTTGCACCACGCTCGGCCCCGAACCCCCGAACGAACGTGGAAGCGCAGGCAGCCGCGGTCCCCGGCTACTACCTGAGCTCGGCGACGACGGAAGGCGAGGGCACGCCACAGCGGCAGCTTGCGGCGCTGTTCGAGCCGGGCGACTTACTCCCGCTCGAGGGGCTGTCCGCGGGGGGACGGTGGGTCGGGGGGGGCGACGAGGGTGGACACATCGAGCCCATGATTCGCTATCGAACCGCGATGGATGAAGAAGGGCGTGCAGGCATCGGCGTCGTGGGGTGGGGAGCGATGCACAAGGGATCCTCGGACGAAGCCTCCTACGAAGCGAAGCGCGCCGCGCTCGAGGTGGGCACCGACGTTCGGCTCACCCCCGAGAGCCATTGGGTCGAGGTGCACTGGACGGCTGCTCTCGCCGCGACGGCGATGGACGCGTCGGGCCGGTACTGCGCCGGAGAGGATGGCGCGGGCCTGCAGTGCGGGGACTTCGGCACGAGCGAATCGAAGCCGAATGCGGAGGTGGAGGCGTCGGGGATCTACCCCGCGGGGAACATGGGAATCGCGCTCGACTTCGCCGGACGATTCGACGGTCCCTTTCACGGTGCGAGGGTGTTCGGGATGGTGGGCGGTGGATGGATGCCGCGCGTGCGCGACGGGGAGCCAGCCGATCGATCCGTGTTCCACTCCGTCGGCCTCGGCGTGCAGGTGGCGCTGGGTGCGCCCGCAAAGTGACGGCCCACGCGATAGCCCCGTGCTACCAACACTCTACCTGCGGGTCTCGACGAGCGTGCAGGTGCGGTCGATGCAGCGTGCCCGCATGCCTTCCTTCTCCGGGTCCTGACACGCGTGGCACTTGACCTTGACGTTCACGCACGGCCGGCAATCGATGACCGCGCACATCTCGCGCTCTCTCGCATCGACGTCCGCGCGCTTAGCCCGTAGGGGAGCGCAAGGGCAGCACGAGCAACAACCCGCGAACGTCGTGAGTACACAGTCTGCGTCCTGGTCGCACGACAATCCGGTCGCGGGCGGCGTCGGAGGGGGGGGCTCGGCATGGTCGATCGAAAGCAGCACCAAGGCCCGGCCTGGTCCCGCTGCGATCAGGGACCAACGACTCATGCCGTCGAGCAGACACCGCTTTGCTTCGGGGTTCACCGGGCTCTGCAGGTCGTAGGTGACTCCGCTGCTCTGCACCGAAACCTGCACGTTGAGGCTGCCCACCACCGCGTCCGTCGCCCGGATGAGCTCGGCACACCGTGAGATGGAATCGGTCTGACGGTTGATTTCGTCGACCAGGGGTTTCGGTTGGATGACGCCCTCCACGCGCATGGCCGTGGTTGCACGGAGGGATGGCGCTCCTTGCGGGGTGGGGGTCGCTGCGGGGGACGAGGCCGAGGGGGTGGGGAGTGGAGCGGCCACTGGGTCGTCGGCCGATGCGGCTGGAGCGGCTGGATCGGCTGGAGCCGCTGGCGCCGGAGGGCGAGGAGTCGTGGGGGCGGCTTGGCAGGCGGCCAGCGCGAGGGCGAGGAGGGCGGGGTGGCGCGTGGGTGCGGTCATGAGGCTACGAATAGCAGACGGCAGATCCCTTGGGTGAGCTGCGACAGTTCGGATCCAGGTTCGGCCCGGATCGGGGGAGGGGTGCGGCAAGAACGTCGCACCCCCCGCACCAGGGAGGCTCTACTTCTAGCCCTTTTGTGGCGGCGCATGGTCGGCACGGCATGTGCTATCGGTGATGAGTGCAGGATGCGAGGTCGATCGACGCCCCCCTGACCTGCCGGAGGAACCTTCGATGCGCTTGAACATCACGACTACCGTTTGCGCTGCGGGCCTGCTGGCGACCTCGGGCGCGTGGGCCGACACCCTGCACGTGGGACCCGGACAGACCTTCGGCGCCCCTTGTGACGCTATCGCAGCAGCCGCGGACGGCGACATCATCGAGATCGACGCCGCGGGCGACTACGCGGGCGACGTCTGCGGGGTAAGCAAGAACGGATTGACGCTGCGGGGCGTGAATGGGCGGGCCCTGCTCGATGCCGCCGGCCAGAACTCGGGTGGAAAGGCCATATGGGTGATCAGCGGTCAGAATACGGTGGTGGAGAACCTCGAGTTCACCGGCGCCGCGGTGCCCGACCAGAACGGCGCTGGCATTCGGCAGGAAGGCCGGAACCTGACCGTACGCAATTGCTACTTCCACGACAACGAGAACGGCATTCTAACGAGCGCCGACAGCCAGAGCGAGATTCTGATCGAGTACAGCGAATTCGCCAACAACGGCCGTGGCGATGGCCAGACGCACAACCTGTACATTGGCCATGTCGGACGCCTGATCTTCCAGTTCAACTACTCTCATGATGCGAAGATTGGCCACCTGCTCAAGTCGCGCGCGGCCGAGAATCACATCTTGTACAACCGCCTTACGGGGGAAAACGGCACGGCAAGCTACGAGATCGACATCCCCAACGGGGGCCGCACGTACGTCATCGGCAACCTCATTCACCAGGGGCCGAATACCGACAACGGCGGGATATTCTCCTACGAGGCGGAGGGCGCGCACGCGGACAACCCGGAGCACGACGTGTACGTGGTCAATAACACGTTCGTGAACGAGCGCACGAATGGGGGAACCTTCATCAATTTGCACGCGGTCACCGTGCCCGCTGTGGTCCGGAACAACATCTTTGTCGGGCCGGGCACCCTGGTCACCCAGGCAAGTGCGGAGGTTGGTGGCAATTTCCAAGGGGACCCGGGGTTCGTGAACCAAGCCGGGTACGACTATCATTTAACGTCCGGTTCCTCGGCCGAGAACGCGGGGGTGGATCCCGGTACGGGCGCCGGCTACGACCTGACTCCGGCGTACCACTACGTCCATCCGGCCGGGAGCGAGCAACGCGCGACGGTCGGCACGATCGACATCGGCGCTTATGAGATCGGTGGCAGTGCAGGGGGCGGCGGCGCAGCGGGCGCAGGCGGCTCGTCGGGAACGGGCGGCAGCGCGGGCACCGGCGGAAGTGCCGGGACGGGCGGCAGCGCGGGCACCGGCGGAAGTGCCGGGACGGGCGGCAGCGCGGGAACCGGCGGCAGCGCGGGAGCTGGCGGCAGCGCGGGCACCGGCGGCAGCGCGGGCACCGGCGGCAGCGCGGGAACCGGCGGAAGTGCTGGGACCGGCGGCAGCGCAGGGACCGGCGGCTCGAGCGGAGCAAGCGCTGCGCCCGACGAGGACGAAGGATGCAGCTGCAGCGTGGTCGCACCGAGGGCTTCCGGCCCCGCGAGTCTCGCATTGGGTCTGTTGGCGGGGCTCGCCCTGATGCGACGCCGCAGGGCGGCCTCCCGCATCCTCCCCAGCCGGTGAGCGCGTCTGCGCGGCCCATCGTTTTGACGGCGCCGACCGAGCCACAACAGTGCGGCAACGCCGGGTGACCGTCACATACACCCCTTAGAGCCACTCCTTCATGGGTAGAGCGAACAGCAGCTTGAACGCAGCCTGAATGTCCGAAGGGCGGTGGTACGCCCCCGCATCTTCCCACCTCCGGTACGGGCCGGGGATGTCAAGAGGGGGAAAGCTCGCTCACGGGGAGCAGTCCGGGAACGCCATGCCGCAGGACCCCGCAGGATCACAGAACTTCACCACACCGGTCTCCGCGCAGTTCGGGTCGGTCGGGTCGCACAGGGTGCACGTGTCCCCGCACGCCTTTCCCTGGCAGGGGTCGTATCCTTCGCAGGTCGTCCACCCGTAGGAGCACACGCCGCTCACGCACGCAACCGTCGGACAGGACTGGGTCCCATCGGGGCACGGCGAGCAGGGAGCGCCGATCTGCGGACAGTCCTGGTCGGCGTTGCACTCACCGCCGGAGCACGTCGGGAACGCCATCCCGCAGGAACCAGCTTCGTCACAGTACATCTCGACCGCTGGGCCCACACAGGTGGGGTCGTTCGGGTCGCAGATGGTGCACCCCTCGCCGCACACCTTTCCCGCACACGGGTCGTACTCACCGCACGGCGAGAAAAACACCTCGCACTGGCCGTTTACGCACGCGGAGGTCGGGCACGACGCGGTCCCGTCCGGGCACATGGTGCAGGGAGCGCCCACCTGGGGGCAGTCTTGGTCGCTCGCACACGTCTCCCCCCCGCACGCGGGGAACGCCATCCCGCACTGGCCGACCTCGTCACAGTACATCACCACCGAAGGCGCGACGCAGTTCGGGTCCTCCGGGTCGCACAGCGAGCATTCCTCTCCGCACGGCTTCTCGGCGCAAGCGTCGTAGCTACCGCAGGTCTCGAACGTGTACTCGCATCGTCCGCCCATGCAGGCCGCGCCAGGACACGCCGTCGTGCCATCCGGACAGACCTGGCATGGCGCCCCTACCATCGGGCAGTCCGCGTCCGCCGAGCACTCCGGAGCCGCGCAGGGCGGATAGACCGTTTCGCACTGTCCGTTCACGCATTCGGCGCTCGGGCACACCGAGGTGCCGTCTGTGCAGAGCATGCACATCTCGATGACAGCGCATTCTGCCGCTTCCGTGCACTGCCCGCCCGAGGTTCCCCCGGAACCCGCGGAGCCACCGGTCCCGGCGTCGTCGTTGCCCCCGAGTGGGACGTCATCGCTGCAGGCACCCAGCACCATCGCAAAAAGCCCAAGAACAAGTGTGATTCGCGTCTTCATTCGTTCCTCCTGCCACCTGATGGAAGCATACCCCGGGGATCGATCACGGAATCGTCTCGGCCCCGATCACCGAGCGGACCCTCGCGGCGTGGGCGCTGTCCGGATGAGACGCGAGGAACCGAGTCCCGAGGTCGCGTGCCTGGGTCCGCGCTCCGGACGCGGCGAGGGCTTCGATGCGCAGTACCGTGGCTTCCAAACCGAGGACGCCCCGCGGAAACTCCACCCGGTAGCTATCCAGCTTCTCGAGGCACGCCTTCGCGTTGCCGCCGGCCAGGGCCTTGCGTGCCCCATCCAGCGCGCGCACCTCGTCCGCCAGCGAGGTCGTGTTCGCGCCGGGCTCCTGGGATCGCGCCGCTTGGGGCGAGGGTTCTGCGGACACGACTTCTTCGCTCGCGGCGGGCGGTGCAGGAGCCTCCTTGACCGTCAGTGGAGCCTGTTCCGAGGGCGTCCTCGGCAGCGGCGGTGGCTCGACGATCTCCGCGCGCGATACCGGCGCGGCCTGCGGGGCCACCGTCTCCACCACACCCACCATCGCCGCCCCGCCGATCACCCCGATCCCTACCCACTTCAAAAGCCCCGCGAGACCCACCTTCGCCAGCGTTCCCGCGGCCGTGGCTTCCGCAGACGCCGTCGCCACGCCGCTCGCGATCCCCAGGGCCACGAGCATCTTGCGCTTCGAACCCTGCGATGGCGTATCCGGCAAGGCCGAACGCAACAGGGCGACCTCCAGGCCCTCCCCGCCGTCCACAAGCCGGTCGGGATCTCTCATCGCACACCCCCGAGCCCGTCGCGTTTCGCGCGGAAGCGTTGGACCAGCTGTCGGAATTCGTCTCGCGCGCGGCGGAGCCGAGACGCAGCCGTACCGATCGGGATGCCAGCGAGGTCCGCGATCTGCCCGGTCGTCATTCCCTCCAACTCGTAGAGCACGAACACCACCCGTAGGTCCTCCGGCATCGCAGCCAGCAATCCGTCGAGGGCTTCTCGCGCTCGCCGCTGATCCGTGAGCTCGTCGGGCCCCGGAGCCGACGCGCGACCCTCCGGCTCCACGTCCGTCACCACCTCGCGGCACCTCGCCTGGGCACGACGACGGTCGGAGGCAACGCGCAGCGCCACACCGAACAGGAAGGATCGCTCCGCGCCGGTCTGGATGTCCTCGACCCTGCGCATGGCGACCATGAAAACCTCCTGTGTTGCGTCGTCCGTTGCGTCCGCAGAGACCCCGAGCCGTCGGAGCAGGCGCCAGATGAAGTCGTAGTGTGCCTCGGCGATGGTGCGGAGGCGGACGTGGGTGGAACCCGCAACCTGGCCGTCTCGCGGGCGAACGCCTGAGGTGGAGCCGGCCGTGTTCGGTTCGCTGGACAAGTCTTGTGGCATGATGGGCCGAGCCACCGAAATCGATCACGGAAAATGCGCGCCCAGCCCGACGGCTCCTCCCCACGTCAGGAAGGGGACGTCGTGTACGGTGGCGTTGGGCTCGAGGTAGAAGCGGTCGCGTACCAGCGGGGCGCCCAGGCTGCCCTGGGCCTCGAGGAAGAGCCCCGGTGTCAGGAACCACTGCCCTCGTCCGACCAGACCCAGCACGAACCACGGTCGCGTCTCGGCGCGCGGGCTGTCCACGCCTTCGCCGGCTCCGCGCAACGCCCCGCCTTCCGCCATCACGCAGGGAACGAGGCGAAGGACCCCCGCATCCCACGCGGCGCAGGCTTCCGCTCGCGCGAAGGTCCACGTGAACCGTGCGGTGGCCCCTTGCGCGGAGGCTTCTTCGTCTGCTCCCCGGCCCACGGACAGACGCAGCACCGGGTCTGGGGCGCTGGGACCCTCGAGGTGCAACTCAAGAAAGGGCGGCAAGGTCCAGAGGATTCCGGGGGCTTGGCCCTGCTGAAGAGCCACCTGGGCACCGAGCGCCGCCCGCCAGCGTGACGAAGGCGCTGTCGGCACGTCCGGCGGTTTGCGAACGACCTCGACACGCGGCTCCGCTTCGACCACGGGTTCTTGCTCGGCTTCTCGCACGGACATCGCGGCCGGCTCCGTCTGCGCTTCGGGCTCAGCAACGGACAGCGTCGCACGCGGGTCGATGGCGACCGCGACGACCAGCGCCATGGCTTCTGCCACTTCCTCGCAGGAATCGCCTGCGACCGTACGGGTCGAGGGTGCCTGACCATGGCTGTCGACCTGCAGGCGTCCTGTCCACGACGCCCCGTTGTTCGAGAGGGAGACCGAGAACGTGCGGTGCGCTACAGCCTTGGCGACCGCGGTCCAGCTTCGTGTTCTTTGCCGCACGGCCTGCTCGAAGGCGGGCTGGGAGGGGCAAGGGGAGAGGGATTCGTAGGCAAGATGAATGGGCTCCTCGGATTGGGCAGATGCGAATTCCGCCCAGGTGATGGATCCCAGTAGCACGGCCGCGGTCACCCTCCGATCCCGCATGGGGGAGGGAACATACGAGATCGGTGCCGACCCGTCCACGGGGACGTGGCGGCCAGGCCTTTCTGGCCATCGTTGCCCGAATCCCTTAGGATTCGAGGGAGCGTGGAGCCGCGTCGTCTGCGCGTTCGAACGGACAGGGCGCGGGTCAGAGGTTCATGGACGCACCGGTCAAAGCAGGCGACATCATCGACGGCCGATACCAGCTCGAGCGCGTCATCGGGACGGGGGGCATGGCCGTTGTGGTTGCCGCGATCGACATCGATGTGTCGGAGCGTGTGGCGATCAAGTTCCTGTTCAAGAAGGCTGCGCGCCACAAGGAGATTCTGCAGCGCTTCGAACGGGAGAAGGCGGTCATCGGACGGCTCGAAGGCGAGCACGTGGCGAGGATGCTGGGGTCGGGCGTGGTCAAGAACACGCCCTACATGGTGATGGAGTACTTGCAGGGGCGGGACCTGTCCGACCTGCTGCGCGTGCAGAAGACCTTGCGGGTCGAGCAAGCCGCGGAATATCTGCTCCAGGCGTGCGAAGCGGTGGCGGAGGCGCACGGGTTGGACATCGTGCACCGGGACTTGAAGCCGGGGAACATGTTCTTGACGCATCGACCGGACGGATCCCCTTGCATCAAGGTGCTGGACTTCGGCATCGCGAAGATCTTGGGTGGTGGTGGGGACGAAGGGTCGTTGACGCGAACCGAAGTGGTGATGGGGTCGCCCCACTACATGTCGCCCGAGCAGATGGTTTCGGCGAAGGAGGTGAGCGCGGCCACCGACATCTGGGCCCTTGGCGTGATCCTGCACGAGCTTCTGGCCGGCAAGCTGCCGTTCGCCGAGCGCACCACCGAGAAGCTTTGCGCGCGCGTGCTCAATGGAGAACCGACGCCCTTGCGGGACGATTGCCCTTCCTGCCCCGAGGCGCTGGAGCAAGTCGTGCATCGTTGCTTGCTGCGCATGCCCCAGGACCGTTTCGCTGACGTAAGCGAGCTAGCCGTCGCGTTGGCGCCCTTCGCACCCGTGCACGCGCGACCCCTGGTGTCCCGGATCAAGCACCGCCTGCGCCATCCCGGCGAGGCGCCCCCCGAAGGAGAACAGATCCCTAGCGTGGCGCCCCCACGCAATCCCGAGGACGCGCCCGAAGCCCCGACCGTCTACTTGCAGAAGGCGTCCCGCATTCCCTGGAAACACGCAATCTTCGTCGCCTTCGGCATGGCCATGGCGGGTCTCGGCTTCGCAGGCGGCTTGCTCTTCCGAGGACAGTCCGTCGAGCCACCGACCACGTCGGCGACCCTATCAGCGGAACCCGTCGCGACCGCCACAACGCCGGCGCCCAACAAGCCTGAGCCCGAGCCGGACGAGCCCCTTGTGCCTGACGTGCCGATCGAGATCGACCTCGACGACGGTGTGCCGAGAACCGAGCCCGCTACAAGAAGGGATCGGGAGAGGTCCCCGCGCCCGGCCTCTTCCGCTTCGCCCTCGGGCTCGGTCCCGCCCGCCGGGAGCGGGACTGCCATCGTTCCGCCGGCCACCGCCACGGTCGGTGCCACGGCCGTGGCTCCACCTGTCGAGACGGCCCCCGCAACCACGTCGCCGCCCGCCAAGCCCCCGGCCTCTTCCCCGCCGAAGCCTCCGGTCTCACCGCCCGTCAGGCCAACGGCGACGCCGGGGGGGACGGACTCGGGATCACCCTTCTGACCGTCTTCCGATTCGATCGAGCGCTTGCCCCGCAGGGACTGGGACGGTAGGAATCAGATTTCCGGCGGATGGATCGCTGGACGATGTCGATGACGATAGCCATACGGACCCCTACGGGAAGTAGGCAGGTTCAGCGCAAACCCTGGAATCGTCGACGTCCGCACGAAGCTTGCCCTGGCTGCGACTTTCCGAGATGATCCGCGCATGAGTTGGTTCAACAAGTTCGAAGAGGGCTCACGCACCATCTTGCTCGTGGCCCAGTCTTCTGCGGCCATGCGCCGGCGGTTCGCGATGGGCGCCGTGGGCCTCGTGGCGGTCCTCGGCGTGGGGGGATACTTCCTGCACAAGCACTCCGTCGAGCAGTCACAAACGCAGGTTGCGCAGGCGTGGGCGTCGCTGGACCAATGTCTGCTCGGTGCTCCCCTTGCCCAGGGCGAGAAGCCCAGCGTGCGGTTCCGTGCCGTGCAGCTTGCGGCGCTGTCGGTGTCCGTGGCCGAAGCCGGCAACGAGAAGGCGCAATGGCCTGTGCGTTGTGCAGCGCACGCGCATGCGTTGCGAGACGGTCTGGTGGGGACGACCGGCACGCCGACCGACAAGAGCCTTGCGTCTTGGGCCGACAAGCTCGCGGGAGCGTTGTCTGCCACAGGCGCCGCCTCCGCGGATCTCAGCGAGATGCTCGATGCGGCCTGGGAGCAAGCCGCCAAAGAAGGCATGGCGCGGGACAAGGGTCAGCCCTCGGGTCCGGAACCGCCTCTGCCCGCGAAGGTCATGACGCTGGACGCGTTGAAGTCGGCCAAGCCACTCATGAAGAAGGCTCCTGCATTGGACAGCGTGCAGACCGACCTGCATCCCGGACCCGTGCTCAACCTCGTGATCGAGGACGCCAAGAAGGAAGAAACCCTGTGGTGCTCCCTCGCCCCGGATGCCAAGGTCATTCGCTGCGAGCCGCTTCCCTCGACCATCCCTGCCTCCCAGCTCGGCATGCGCTTGCTCGGCACCGGCGAGGACGACGCCGCCCCGCTTCTGTTCGCAGGCAGCCGAGGAAGCGAAGGCGTCTACAGGATCGTCGGCGGAGACAAGATCACGGCCACCACGGCGCTCGGTGGGTATGCCACCAAGGATACGGCTGCCGTGCTCGGCTGGGACGAGGGCGGCAAGCGCATCTCGCTCACGCGAAAAACCGGCGCGGAGGAAGCGAAGTCCGCGCAGGTCAAGCTCGACGAGAAGCTGAAGGTGGTCCAGCCTGTGCGCGACGTTCACGTGATCTGGGACCATGTCTTGCTTCGGGGCCCGAACCGTTTCGACGAGACCTGGCTCGCGGCGGCCCGCATCAAGCCGGGCGCCACGGGCGTCGAAGCCCCGGTCGACGTGGGCATGCTGCCCGAGTCGGGGGCGAACCGTCCGCCGAACGAGGCCGACTTGCCCTTCGCGGGGTGCCGGACCGACAAGTCCCGCATGGTGCGCGTGCGCGGCGACAGCCATGACTTCCTCTCGTTCTTCGTCTCCGACAAGTGGACCAAGCCCGTGAAGACGGCGCGGACGGGAGGGGATCTGTCGTGCCGCCGCGTCGAGGCCTGGCTCACCCGCTTCGAGTCTCCTCCCGGGGCCGGCATGCTCGAGTCGTCCATCGTGGTGGAACGGTGCACCCCCGCCGCGTGCAAGACTTCCCAGTTGACCCTCGAGGAGATGTTCAAGGGTACGTTCGGGCTCGCCCCCGCGTCGGCTCCCCTGCTCGCGCAGGTCGACGGCAAGATCCTCGTGGTGTGGACGGCAGGCGAGCGCGGCGGCTTGCGGATGCGCCTCGCTCCTCTCGACGACCTCGGCAATACACCCGACAAGGTCCTGTTCGACGACCTCGTGCAGGACGGCAAGGTCCAGAAGACGAGCACGCTGGCCGACGTGAGGCTGTTCGCGCGCGGCAGCTTCGCCGTGCTCCTCGTGAGAACGTCCGAAGGTCTGCATGCCCTGCACATCGACGCGGAAGGCCGTGTGCAGCCGCTCAAGACTGACGGGTAAGGGCGCGGGCGCGATCACGGGCGGTTGTGGATTCCCTTTCCGCGGGCTGAAGAGGCCGTCTCAGAACCGAGTCCGAGACAGGCCGAGCCGGAAGAGAAACCACAGAGGTCGCAGAGAGCACAGAAGGCAGAGGGGTGTTTGGTGTTTTCTGGCTCCTTGCGAGGATAGTTTCAGCCCGAGCCCCAGCCGGAATACCGTTGTCCAGACCCCCCACGCGCCATCGACCTCCTGTGTAGATCATCCCGCCTATCCGCCCGCTTTCGTCAGAACCGTCTCGACCCTTTGCAGCCCGGCCTGCTGCACGTCGACCGCCAGCGATCCGCCCCCCCACGAGCGGTGACAAGATCCTGGGGGCCTGCGACACTGCGTCGCATGCGACCCGCCCTGCTCTTCGCGTTGTGTCTCTCCCTTGCCTGTCAGAACGCGGGATCCTCCCGCGCGTCCCGCATGCCGGACCTCGCGCGGCCGTGTGTCCAGGCCTCCACCCAAGACGCCTGCGCCCAGGCGATCGCATCGGCCGCGGAGCAAGGGGACACTGCCACCGTGGGCCAGTTGCTCACGCTGGCGACCGACTGGCTGCCCCAGCCGCAAGCGGTCCCGGTCGCCCGCGCCGCCGCGTGGCTCGCCCCCGCCGCGTGGGCCCCCCAGCGTGTTCTTGAGACCCTTGCGAATCAGCCTCCCCCCACGGACGCTCTCCCTCCGAAGGGCCACGTGCTCGTCCTTGGCAACGCACGCCTGACCGCGTCGCCACAGACTGCCGTCGACCTCTCCGTGCCTTCCGGGCAGGGTCCCTTCGCTGGCCGGCAGCTGGCCATGACCTTGGCTCTCGCCACCGGATCCCCCGCCGTCGCATGGGAGCACGACGGCCAAACCCACCTTATCGCCTCGGCGCCTCTGCTCGAGCGCATTGCCAAGGTGCCTGTGTTCTTCGAACCTTCCGCGTCGGCCTCCGCCGCGCTGTGTGGCAAGGCGGACCGCGCGCTTCGGCAGGGGGACCGCACGCAAGCCTATCTTTTGCTGGGCGATGGGGTGGAGTCTCTGCCTGAGGATGCCGCTGCGTGCCGTACGCTGGGACCTCTGCACTACCTCCGCTGGACCCTGTCGGGGCCCGCCTATGCCGGCGTCGGCAACGCCCACCTCGAGGACCTCCGCAACGGGTGCTTGAAGACCGCCGCGGCGTCGGAGGAGGAGCTTCGCGAGTACTTCCATCAGCTCTCCACGCTGCAGGCCCACCGGGGCACGGAGTCCTTCGCCTTGCCACGAGAGTGGTTGTCCGCCGAAGGGCGCTCCACCTACCTTGCTCACACCGATGCCCTCGCCGCCCGCTGGAAAGACGGTCGTGGCGATCTGCTCTTGGCCCTTCGCGACGAGATGATCGCCCGTACGGAAACGCCGCGCGGCGCCTGCGACACCGACTTCCCCTCGCGCACCACCAAGGCCCTGGACGCGGCGAAACGTCGACTCGCTGCGGCGGGACGTGACGACCTCGCTCTTCCTACCCTGCGCACCCGCTTCGGCGAGGATGGCATCGTCGCGGAGGGCGTCGAGGACGTGATCGCGTGGACCGCGCCGCCCCACCGTCGATGGATCCGCGTCCCCGCGCTCACGGCAGCGCTGGCAGGGGTGGAGTATGCCTCGCCATCCCCGAAGAACGCCGAAGTCCTCGCCCCCATCTGCAGCACAGCGCACAGCGAGATCCTCGCGGAGATTACGTCGGATCGTCGCGACGGTTTCCATGCGCGCAACGTGGTTCGCATGATGGCGCTCTTCCGAGGTGCGGCCGTGTGCGGGCCTCCAGAAAAGTTCTCGGACGTGGCCGACGCCGTCCTCACCAGGTCTTCCCAGGGGCCGGACGGCAAGCTCGGCACCCTCCAGGCCCTCGGCCTCGCCGCGCTCGAGATCGCAGTCGCAGCGCTCGACAAGCGCATTCCGTCGGCTCTGGTGTCCGGCATGGCGCTGCGGGACGCCATGCGGCGAACTCGCTCCTCGCTCGGGTCGACGGACGAGGACGTGGTTCTCGACGCGTCTCTCGGCATCTTGCTCGCGGGGATCGACCGATACACCGCGGAGCGAGCCGACCTGGCATGGGTCATCGATGGCGCGATCCGTCGCCTGGACCCGATCGTGCCGAAGGCCGCAGACCCAGGGAGCCCAGCGCTGGTGGGCTATGCGCCGGCGGTTCACCTCATCGCGCACGCCTTGCTGGTGGCCGTGGAGTCCTCGGACAACCCGGACCGTCGCGACGTGGCGGCGCAGCGTCTGGACCGCGTGGTGGAGCGTGACGTGAGCCTGTTCCTGCAGGCGCAGGGGGTGCCGCAGTACGCCGAGGCGATGGGCAAGGTGCTGCGAAACCTGGCGGGTGCGGCGCGCGCCCAAGGCAACGCGAAGGAAGCTGGGGCCATGCTGTCGCGGGCGCGGGAGGCGTTGAGTCCGGGAGCGGACGAGCGCGGGTGGTGGTCCATCGGCTTGAACCTCGCTCGCCTTGCTTCGCTCGACCTGGCGTTGCACGCATCGCTTCCCGAGGGGACCAAGCCGTCGGTGGAGGCCGACATGGCCCTGTGCGATCAAACGCTGCAGCGACTCGTGGACCATGCGATGCGCGACTTCCCCCAGAGGCGCGACGGTCTCGATGCGTTGCACCTCTTGCCCGCCCTGCACCGCGCGACGTTCGCGGGGCTCTTTCTCGCCGAGGACGATGACGCTCGGTGGGCGGTGGCACTCGACGCGGCGGGCAAGGCGTCCCAGCCGGCGCTCGAGCGTCTGGCCTTGCGCAATGCCTCGGCCAAGGAGGCAGGATTCCTCGCCGTCTTGATGGACGCGCTTCAACTCGCGCATGCGGGGGGCGGGCCGCGTCGGCTGGTGGAAGACAAGGCAACGCGCCAACGTTGGGCGGCCGAGCTCTCCTCCCGAGCGAAGACGTATCCGCCAGAGTTGGCTTTTGTGGCGGAGATCGCGGCTGGGGTGGGCGCTCACGAGGCCGCCCCCCACGAGGCTACAGCGCACTTTCGCGCCGCCGCCGGGCTCGCCGCCAACCCGCGCAATGTCCCCTATCTTCCCAGGCTCGTGGAAGCGGCCGTGCTGCACCACGGGGGAGACACGGCGGGCGCCGCCTCCGTGGTGGAAGAGATCCTTGCGTACGGACAGGAGGCTCGCACGTGTGGTGCTCCGCACGAGGTCGACGCGTTGCTGCCGTACCGCGCCTGGGCTGCGGAGAAGCTCGGCAAGCACAAGGAGGCGGATGCTTCCCTGGAGCTCTTCCTGCAGCGAACGGCCCTGTTCTCCGGGCAAGGCAAGCTGCAGTGTCGCCTTCGGTCCGACCGGCCAGCCATCATCCTCACCGCCGATGCCCACCAGATGATGGACCGGCTCTTCTTCCGGGGCGAGAAGCCCACGGGCAGTTTCCAGACCGGTGTGGGGTTCGGGGGCGCACACCACGAGGACCGTCTCTTCTGTACGGCGTTTCCCGTGCTCGGTCCGCGACCCGACCTGCAACTCGCCACCCACCTCACGCGTGCGGCCTACGCTTTGCGCGCGTCCGACGACCGCGCCGCTCACCAGGCCCTCGGCCAGGCCGTGCTCATCGCCCGGCGCTTCCTGCATGGGAACGACGTGACCGTCGGGTTCTCCGATCGTTTGACCCTGGACGCTGCGAAGGAAGAAGCACCCCTGGGGCAGATCGCGTGGGGGGCGGCCGTCGCGCGCGCACGAGGACACGTGGCGTGTGCCGATGTGATCGATCAGCTCGTCCGCGTCGTCGACGCCAAGCGGGAGAGTCCGCTCAAGACTTTGTTGCAGGATCAACCCGATGCGCCGTCCTCGCTCGAGACGCTCGGGTTCGAGGCCGCGGGGCCCTGGGTGCGATCCGCCTGGGGGGCGAAGACGGAGGAGGACGTGCGCGCGATGCGTGGGATCCCGTCGGGTTCGGGGGCGAATGCCATGCCGTCGTGGGCTTGGGTTCTGCTGGCTGCGCAGGTGGACCGAGGGGCCGCGAGTCCGGGGCGTGCGCGTCTGCGAACGCTTCGACCGGCAGGTCAGGTCGAGCGCGTTTTGGTGGATCGCGTGCGCGCACGACTGGAAGCAAGCGAGGGGCGTACGGTGCGACCGATCTCGCTGGACGATGCGAAGGTTCTGGCCGAAGGGGGGCTGCACTTCGAGTTGGTGTCCGCGGTGCTTGACGCCGTGGCTCAGGCGCGCGCGACCGGCAAACAAGCGGACGCGGGGAAGCTGGTGGACCTCGCGCTTTCGGCCGTGTCGCGCGAGCAGGCGCCGCTGGCGAGGGCGGACTTGCTGGCAGGGGTCTTCCGAAATTGGCCTCAGCGCGCCGACGACCTGACCTGGGCCGAGGCGATGGAACAGGTGCATTCGTCGCTCGAAGGGACCGTGCCCGCACCCGAAGAGGTGGACGTGCTCTACGGCGCGGTGTCTCGACTTGGGAGGCATCAGGCGTACTCGCGCATGGGCAAGCTCCTCGCTCGCCTGGAGGTTCTGATGGAACGCGCGCTCGGGCAGGATCACCCCAGCGCCATCGTGTTCGCTGCCGCTCAGCTTGCCGTGCGTGCCGTGCAAGGGGAGGCGGTGGATGCCTCGACGCTGCTCGGTCGTGCGCGCAAGAGCGGGCGCGTGGCCCCTGGGGTCCTCGCTTTTCTCCAGGCGCCGTCGGGCGCCGGCACCAAGGAGGCCAAGGCCCTGTTGGGCGCGCTTCCTCCGCTGTAGACTCCCCGAAGAGTTCCCGATGATGACCCTATCCCGCGCTGTTGCCGTCACGCTCGCGACCGTGCTGCTCGCGTCGGGATGCTGCAGCAAGCCCAAGGGGTCGAGCGGCTCGACGGGGCCCAGTTTGGGTCCTCCGATCGCGTCGGCTCCCCCGAAGCGTGTGATCGAGATGAAGCCAGGCAGCGACGATCCGCCTGCGAGCTGGACGTCGCCTGCGCAGAGCAAGGCCGCAGCCCCGGCGTTCGCGCAGCGCGACGGCTACGCGCCGCAACTCGCGGGAGACGTGAAGGTCCGGCTGTTCGAAGCGGCGGAACAAGGCGGGTCGCCCATTTCCGCGGACGGAGGTCCGAGCCCGTGCCTGGTGGTCTGTTCCGTCCGTGGGTTGAAGGCGGTGGACACGGGCTTCTTCAAGATGCTGTTCAACACGGGGGCGGCCGACATGAATGTGCGTGTCACGCTCGACAAGGGCGATGAGATCGTGGCGCGGGGGCTTGAGGACCACGCTCACGTTCATGTTTCGGTTCCGCTCGTGGACTGCTCGGCGCGCAAGCGTTGGCGGTTTCACTTGCTGGATCGCGATGGGGGGGAGTCCTTCGACGACATGGGCACGACGCACGTGGCGCCCCCGTTTCCTTTGAAGAAGAAGGACGCGGTAGCGGACCTCGCCTGTCGAGCCGTGGCAGGGGAGAGTGTGGAGAGTGAGTTGCAGCAGGCCCTCGCGAACACGGACCAGACCCTCGAGCGCATTGTGGAGGACATGAAGGTGGACCCCACGGACTCTACCCTTGGGGTGCAGCCCGTGTTGTCGAGCATGCAGCGGGCGGTGAACGACCTGTCCGGTTGGGTGGGGTGGGCGGACCCGCGGGTGATCCGACGGCGGGACCTGGGGCTTCGCATCCTGGCGGCGATGCAGGAGGACCGGCTCGCCTTCGTGAAGGAGCATGCGTCCCAGCCGGCGAAGCCGGTGACGTTTCGCTATGGCCGTGGCGAGTACGAGGTCGGGACGGCGGTGTTGGACTGCAATGCACAGAAGGTTCAGGGGTACGCGGTGAAGCAAGAGGAGCGGTTGCGGGCGCAGCCCCCCATCGTATGCCTTCTCACGCTCAAGACGCGGAACCTGGGCGGAGATAGTCTCTCTTCCTCCTTGGGGGAGGGGCTTGGGTGGAACATGGTCGTGGCGCGTGACGACGGGGAGACGGCTCAGCCGCGTTTCCTTGCGTTCGAGGGGCCGGAAGTGACGCGGGCCGAGACCGGGGTCGACATTCTCGCCGAGGGCGCGTCGGGCACGGTGGTGCTCGGCTTGCCTGCGGCGGCGTTTTCCGATGCTGCGCGACCGGTGCTGCTCGTGATGAGTCCCTTCATGAGCGAAGGGCCGGTGTTGGTGCCTTTGCCGGCGGCCCCTGGTCCTGCCCCCGCGGTCGTGTCGAGCGCGCGTGGGAAGTGAGGGGAGGGTGGAATGAGTGGCGCGGCGGGGTCGGAGCCTGCTGTCGGTGGGAGGTTGGGGGGAGTGGCACGGTGGGGGCGCAACACGCCACCTCTTGACGGTCCTGCCGGCCAGCACCAGAGCGCTCGCATGCCGTTCAAACATGTGTATGCTTTCCTCTTTCTCGCAACCGTGCTGAGCGCTTTCCCAGGTCATGCGCAGACCGACCTTCGGGCCCAAGTCCCCAAGGCCGCTCCGACCGTCACCCGCGCGCCCGGGGCCCCGTCCCCCTTGCTCGAACGTCCGCGTTACCTCATCGCCTTTGCGGGGGACTCCTACGCATCCGGGGAAGGTGCACCCCAGAGTCCCTCCCCCAAGTGGTCGGACGAAGGCTGCCACCGCTCGCGGGAGAACGGTCGCCATGCCGCCGCCAACGCCCTTGCCGCCCGGCTCGGGCCGGACTCCGTCGCTTTCGTCGACGTGTCCTGTTCCGGTGCGACCATTCGCAACGGGCTTCTTGGCGAATACCGCGGCGTGGCTGCCCTCCGCCCTTCCGGCCCGGGCAACGTGGCCTACCGTTACGAGCCGCAGGTGGAGCAGATCCGCACGTGGATGAACCAGTTCCCCGGTCGGAGGCTCGACGCCCTCGTCATGTCGGTGGGGGGCAATGACGTCGGGTTCGCGAAGGTGGTGACCGCGTGCATGACCCCGGGGAATTGCAACCGGGACACGGGGCTTGCGAACCTCATCCAGCGCGGGGACCCAAGAAACCCTGAGGTCATCGGCATTCGCGCCATGCGGGAAGCCCTCACCCGGGTCGATACCGCCATACGGCAGCGTTTGAATCCCAGATCCATCGTGCTGACGGGCTACCCCGACCCTCTGCGGAGCCGCACGGGGGCCTACTGCAACGGCTACGACGAGGGCTACCAGATCCTTGCCATCCCCGGGGTGGAGAACTCTCCCGTGTGGGGAGCGATCGCGGGCGCGTCGGTCAAGGAGATTTCCCGCACGGAGGCGGGCTGGATCTACGACAACCTCCTGCAACCCCTGAACACGGAGCGAAGGCGGATCGCGGGCGAGCTTGCGTGGCAATTCGTCGAGGTCGAGGCCTTCACGAAACGCAACGGATACTGCGCCGGCAACAAGCGCATGTTCCAGACCCCGAAGACATCCATCCAGAGCCAGGGGGACTACAACGGAACCGCCCATCCGGATCGCAACGGCTTCAAGGTCTACCAAGCAGTCATCGAGGCCGCCTTGATCAAGCAGCTAGGGATTCGGCAGCCCATGAGCGCCGCCCCGGAGTTCTTCGACTGGCACATCCAGCGAAAACCTGCCACGGCGCCTCCCCCTTCCACGACGTCGGGGCCGCAGATCATGCGAGCCGAGCCGAGGCCCATCGCCGTGACCGAGGACACCGTGGATAGCCTCCGGGACGAGCCCATGGCGCAGGGGGCCGAGTTCTTCCTCACCGTGGTCGGAAAGGTGGGGCCCGTTCCGGGGCAGATCACCGAGGTGGCGTTCCAGCACACGACGCGGGGCAATCCCACGGCCCAGAGCGAAGACTCCGCGTTTCAGACGAGCGTGCTTGCCGACCCCCGGCCGGGATATCACACGAGCAGGCTCGACAGCGCAAGGTTCGGGGAGTGCTCGGTGGTGTTCGTGCGGTGGAGCACGAAGAGCTCCGCTTGGTACGACGCCTCCGTCACAGAGGTGAACCGTGCGCCGGTCAAACGGCTGAGGCTCAAGTGCAACGGTAAAGCGGTGGAGGAGATCTGAGGCGGAGCTTGACCCGCCTGGTGGCGACGCTACACTCCCGCCACCTTCCCCTCACGTGAGCGCGAGCGCTCGCAGAACGGCCTGAGCCGTGACCACATCATCCCATCCCACCTGGGTCGACGTCACCATCGGCGCCCTCAACGGCGTACTCGGTGACTATCTCGTAGAGAGAGGCAACACCCTGGCGACACCCATGGTCGTGGTGCAGGGAAACGAGCCGGTTGCTCTGGCGGAGGAAGTGTTCGCGCACTCCGTGCCGAAGGCCACGCCCAAGGTGTGTGTTCTCGTGCACGGGTTGTGCTGCACGGAAGCGTTTTGGGAGTTCCCGACCGCCCCGGGCACCAGCTATGGCACGTTGTTGCGGGACGAGCTGGGCTTCACTCCGGTGTTTCTCCGCTACAACACGGGCTTGCGCATCTCCGAGAACGGGCGCGCCCTCGCGGGGCTGCTGACTCGGCTCATGGATGTCTATCCCGTCCGGGTCGAAGACCTGACCTTGCTGGGTCACAGCATGGGCGGGCTGGTGATTCGCAGCGCGTGCCTCGTGGCCGAGCAGGAACGCATGCCGTGGCTGGACCGCCTCCAGCGCGCCTTGTACATCGGCTCGCCCCACCTGGGGGCGCCGCTGGAAAAAGTCGGCAACGTGGCGGCTGCGGTGCTCGGCGCGGTTCCTGACCCCTTCACCCGTCTCGCCCGGGATCTCATCAATCGTCGCAGCATCGGGATCAAGGACCTCCGGCATGGTCACATCAAAGACGAGGATTGGGCCGGCCTCGACCCGGACGACGTTCTCACGGGGTGTCGCACGACGGTGCCGCTGCGCAAGGGCATCCGGCACCACATCGTGGCCGGGACGTTGACTCGCAACGAGAACCACTTGATGGGCAAGCTGTTCGGGGACGCCATGGTGCCGCTGCGGAGCGCCACGAAGCCAGCGGAGCCGACCGCCGAAATCGAGGGGTTCCCGCCAGAACACGTGCGCATCTACCCAGGCATGCACCACATGCGCCTCGCGCGAGACCCGCAAGTCTACGAACAGATTCGGGCATGGTGCCAGAACGGAGGCTGACGTGAGCCGGATCAAGGGACTCAAGGACCTGGTGCAGGATGGCGTTCACCACGGGACGACGGCCGTAGAGCAGGTGCATCGCGTGGTGGCGAGCAGGCCTTTCGATATCTTGGAGGCCGTTCCGGTGGTCGGGATTCCCACGCGGGGCGTGCGGGTCGCGCACGACGCGATGTTGACCGTGGTGTACGGGACCATCCGTGGGGTCAACCGCATCGTGGGAGGTTTCGCCGACGGGGTCCTCGAGGGGATGGAGCAGGGCGAGGGCAAAGACGGCGAATGACGGACTTCCAGCGGATCTACCTGGAGCGTGCGGCGGACTACCACCGATTGATTGCGGCCGAGGACGTGAAGGGCCGGGTGGGGCACTGGCTCGAGGAGGTGCTGCGGGGGACGCGTGGGGAGGTCCTCGACGTAGGCGCCGGGACGGGCCGGGTGACCGGGTTGATCGCGCGCGCGGTTCCCGAGGTGCGGTTGGTCTGTACCGACGCGTCGGTGGCGATGCTGGACGAGCTTGGCGAGCACTGGAAGGACGAATTCGGGGAGCGCCGCGCGCCGGATGCGGTCGTTGCGGACTATCGATCGTTACCCTTCGAGGCGGGTCGGTTTGCGGCCGTGACGGCGGGCTGGGCGGTGGGGCATCTCACGGGGTTTCATCCGACGACGTGGCGGGAGGAAGCGCGACGGGTTCTGCGTGAGCTCGCGCGGGTGGCCGAGCCTGGGGCTCCGATCGCGATCCTGGAGACGCTGGGCACGGGGACCCGGGAGCCGGCTGCCCCGAACGAGTCGCTGGCAGCGCTCTATCGCATGTTCGAAGCCGACGGATTCGCACGTACGGTCCTGCGCACGGACTACCTGTTCGCGACGCGCGCCGAGGCGGAGGAGTTGGTGTCGTTCTTCTTCGGCCCGGAGATGATTGCCCCTCTCGAGGATGCGGAGAACGGGGTAGCGCTCATCGAGTGGACCGGGGCGTGGCAGCGTCGGGCTTGATGGTTACCTTGGGGGCGGTGTTTTTCAGACCGAGCAAGCCCCCCGTCGCGCGGGAATGAGCCATCAGGTTCGGTGTTCGGGGGCGGCCGGGTCGACGGGCTGTGGCGGCGTGTGGATGCGTTGCGTGCCGCCGGAGCCGGCGCCGGGCGGGTGAATGCAGAACTGTCCGGGGCGGGGTGTCAGGACGGGTTTGGCGCGTTCCCATTCCCGCTGCTTTTCTTCGACCCAGCGGGCGGACCCGAGGAAGATGGCCGCCCAGCGCATGTCCGGGGTGTTCGACAGCGCGATCTTCACGCCCATCGTCAACGGCGCCGACAGCAGGGCGCCGATCGGGCCCCACAGCCAGAACCAGAAGACCATCGAGACCAGCACCACCAGCGGGGAGAGTCCCAGGGCTCGTCCCATCACGCGCGGCTCGATCACGTTTCCCAACGCGGTGTTGATCACGAGGTACCCGACCGCCACCGCGAAGGCCGCCCCCGGGCCGAGTTGCACCCAGGCCAGCAACACCGGCGGAACCCCCGCGAGGATGCTGCCAATCGTCGGGATGTAGTTGAGCAAGAACGCGATCAGTCCCCACAGCACCGGGAAGTCGAGGCCCAGTACGGCCACCCACGTGCCTGTGAGCACCCCCGTAACCGCGCTGATCGCGGTCTTCACGAACAGGTACTTCTGCAGCTCCTTCGCCGCCGTTGCGAACCGGTGAAGGTCTGCGGCCGGGTCCCCCATCGCGTACCTGATCTTCACCTGCCATCGGCTGATCTCAAAGAGCAGGAACACCACCAACAGCAGCACCAGCAGCGCCGTCGACACCACCGAGGCCACGCTCGACAGCAGCGACCCCACCATGGGCATCACGCTTCCCACCGACGAGAGGTGATCGTTGAACTCCCGCGAGAGGTGAACACCGTGGCGATCGAGCCAGGCGACATCTTCGCGGAGCACGAAAACGAGTCGGTCCTGATAGCGGGGGAGCGCCCCGTAGAAGCCGCCCAAGGAGTTGCCCACGAGAGAGATCAACGCTCCCACGACGCTCAGGTCGAGGAGCACGGCGAGCAAGATGGCCGCCGACGGCGGCACCCGCAGCCGCTCGAGGAAGCGGACGACGGGAACGGACACGGCCGTGATGACGATGGCCAGGGCAAGCGGGACGAGCAGTGGGCCGGCGACCTTCAGGCCGGCCACAACGATGACGAAGGCTGCGAGGAGAAGAACTGTCTTTTCGCCGGATCCGAGCTTCATCTGGGGGCCTTGGGAACGACGTTCGCGGCAGGGGGATGACCGTCGCCAGAGGTTAGCCCACGCGAAGGGCGAGTGCACCCGCCGGGCGCGGCGGCGGGGTCATTCGAGGCGCTCCGGCACGTGCAGTGGCCACGAACCACCCCCGTTGTGGGGATGCTGTGCTATGGCCCCAACCAACGTGTCCCCGAGGGAAACCCGATGGCCTGTTCCGACATCGGAGCGCCTGCGGGGGCGAACGTTCCGAGAACCAAGGAGACCCACGCCATGACCACAGCCTTCGAAGCCATCCGGATCTCCGACCGCGTGCACTGGGTCGGCGCCATCGATTGGTCCATTCGCGACTTCCACGGCTACCTCACCGAGCGCGGCACCACCTACAACGCCTTCTTGATCAAGGGCGAACACAGCACCGTCCTCGTCGACACCGTCAAGCGTCCCTTCTACGACGAGATGCTCTCGCGCATCGCGTCGGTGGTCGACCCTTCCACCATCGACACCATCGTGTCCCACCACGCGGAGCTGGACCATTCCGCGTGCCTTCCCGAGTTGACCCGGGTCGTTCGGCCTTCGCGCGTGCTGACCTCGAAGGCTGGCATTGACGCTCTCGCGCAACACTTCTCCCTCGACGTCCCCGTGGAGGCAGTGAAGCCGGGCGTTCCGACCGAGATCGGGGACGTGCGCATGACGTTCCACGATACGCGTATGCTTCACTGGCCCGAGAGCATGGTCTCGCTGCTGGAGGGAGACGACGTCCTGTTCTCGCAGGACGGGTTCGGCATGCACCTCGCCTCCCTCGAGCGGTGGACCGACGAGCTGCCTGCGGATGTCGTGAACCGGGAGGCGGCGAAGTACTTTGCGAACATCCTGATGCCGTTTGCGGGTCCGGTGTCGAAGGTGGTGGCGAAGCTCGCGCCCGTCATCCGGCAGGTCAAGATCATCGCCACCGATCACGGGCCGCTGTGGCGCACCGGCATCGACGACCTGCTCAGTCGATACGAGGCTTGGGGCGAGCGCAAGCCCACACGCAAGGTGGTGATCACGTACGCTTCGATGTGGCAGAGCACGGCGACCATGGCGCGTGCGATCGCCGAGGGCGCTGCCGCCGGAGGCATGCATGTTGCGATGATGGGCTTGGATACCGCGCACCGCTCCGACATCGCCACGGAGCTCCTGGACGCGGGCGCGCTGCTGGTGGGGTCCCCGAACCTCAACGGGCAGATGTACCCGACCGTTGCGGACGTGCTCACGTACCTCAAGGGACTGAAGCCCAAGGGGCTCGTGGGGGCTGCGTTCGGTTCCTACGGCTGGAGCCCCGCCGCGCTCGACCAGGTGAACGCGGCGCTCGAGGAGATCAAGGTAGAGATCGTGCGTGAGCCCCTGGGCGTCAAGTACGTTCCCACGGACCAGGACCTACTCGCTTGTCGTGAGCTGGGGCGCACCGTGGCAGAACGCGTGCAATCCCTCTGCGGATAGTCCGCGCCGAGCGCATCACCGCCTGCCTGGGACCAGACCAGGTGTCCACGTCGTCCGCTTCAAGCGCGCGACCAGCTCGCTTCGATCCAGGCTCCTCGCGAGAGGAGCGGGTGACGTCCCCGCATCCCCACTGCCTCTTGCAGCCACGAAAGACCGCGTGCGGAAGTATTCCCCGTCGCCCTGCGCGTCGCGCAGGAACGTGACGGGGAGCGTGATCCCCTGGACTCCGAGCAGGAAGTTGTTGGGCAGCGTGGGCTCGAGCACCGGTTCGTACGGGATCTGCATCGTGTCCAACAACGGCATTTCGACCTTCAAGTCGTCGCCGTCCTGCGTCACGACGACCGTCCCCACGTTGTACGGGTCCTCGTACGTTCCCACGAGGGCGCCGAAGCTCGACGGGTCGACCGTCAGGTCGGGCGGTGTGCTCGGGCTCGGGAGTGTGCACAGTGTCGTGAGGGCGGTCACGAGCGTGTCAATGAAGTAGGCGCCGTCCGTGTTCGCGAGCGTGACGAAGCCCAGGTCGCAAGCGGGGACCCAGTACATGTCCGCGGCGAATCCCGGGATCGCCCCGCCGTGCTGCACGATCAGGATGTCGTAGAACGACCCGAGGAAGACGCCTTGCTGCACGATCAGCCCATACCCGTAGCCCATGCGATCCAGGAACTCCTCTGTGTTCACCTGGGGCTTCATCATCTCCTCGCGTACGCTGTCATGGAGCACCGCGTTCTCTCCGTTGCGCAAGAACCGCACGAAATTGGCAAGATCCAGCACCGACGACCATGCGTAACCCGCGGGGCGCGCCCACGCGTTGTCGTACGTCTCGGGTCCCGCGACCAGCGGTTCCCCGGTCTTCCAATGGACGGTCTTCCCGAACGCGAAGTCGCCGTCGGCCACGACCTCCGAAGGCAGGAAGAAGGTTCGGTCCATGCCCAAGGGCGCGAACACCCGGTCGTGCATGAGCGTGCGGTACAGCTCTCCCCCCGCCACCTCCGCGACGAGGCCAGCGTACATGTACCCAGGGTTCGAGTAGTTGTACATGCGGCCCGCGGGCGCCATCAGGTAGGCCTCCTTCGGGAAGGGGCCGAGCATGACCGAGGCCAGGTCCGCGTCCGACGCTGGCGAGCTGTCGACCTCGAGATAGTCCACGATGGCCGACTGGTGCGTGAGCAAGTGACCCACCTCGATGGACGGCGCCCAGGCGGGGTCCTTCTCGAAGCTGAGGGAGGGCAAGTACGTCGTGATCGGATCCATCAGGTCGACGTCGCCGGACTCGACGAGCTGGAGCACGGCGGTCGCGGTGAGCACCTTGGTCACCGAGCCAATGCGAAACAACGTGGAGGCAAGGACTGGGTCATCCGCGCCCGGGTCCTTGCTGCCGAACCCTGCGGCATAGGTCACCTCGCCTCCCTCCAGGATGGCCAAGGCAACGCCGGGGGCGCCAAGCTCTTTGCGCTCCTTCTCGAGGGCGGTCGCGATGGCGTCGAAGCGCGGGTCAGGGGCATCGACCGGGGCGTCTGCGGTCACATCCCCGTGGGTGTCCGGCGACGTGTCGGTGGGTGCGTCGTCGCCCGCTTCGGGTGCCGTGTCGTCGGCAACGTCCGACCCTGCGTCCGCAGCGGGCTTGGACCCGGAAGAGGTGTCGTCAGAACCGCAGGCTGGAAGAATCAGGGATGCGAGGAGGGCGAACAGGGGGAACGAGCGGGTACGCATGCACGGGATACTGACACGAGTCCCGGCAGAGGGGGATACGTACCGTCTGCTTGCAGTCGAACTCAGCACCAGCCCCGTCGCATCTCTTCCGTGGTGTGCTTTCGCACCTCGTCCTCCCCCCAGGGACGGCCATGCTGTGTAAGTGGCATTCGCGCCTGCAGCACCCGCGGGGCGCCGAACCGGTCCACGTTGGACACGAGAAACCGACCCACCCCCGTGGTCGTCAGCATCTCCGCCGCTCCCGCCGCATCGAACCCACCTCCCGACGGCAGCATCTTGCGCACACGCGCCTTGTCCAGCGTCGACCCGAGACGGCCCAGCACGAGCGTTCCGGCTTGGGCAAGGACCTTGTAGTCCACCTCGGTGAAGTTGCGAGTACAGAATACCCCGCAAACGCCGTGCAGCCCGCCCTCCCGCAGGATCCTCAACACCAGCTGCTTCGCCGAAGACTCCCCCATAGGGGGGAGAAACGGCCCGATCTCGTCGAGGCAAACCAGGAGTTTCGGCGCCAACGACCCCTGCCTCGACATCCACGCACAGACGTCCGAAAGCACCGTCACCACGAACCGGTGTTGCGTGCGCGCGTCCCCGAGCCCCGGCATCCACAGGACGTTGACGGGGACCTTTCCGCTCGGCGTGGGCTCCACCAGGTCCGACACGCTCAGCCTTCGCCCCTGCGTGTACAAGTGACCCTGCTCCCCCTCCAGAAGCGTGCGCAGCAGCTCGGCCAGCGCGTCGCGCCGCGTCCGGGAGCGAACGAACGGCTCGACCCGCAGCTCCGTCGGCTGCCTCACCTGCGCGATCAGACCCGCCAGGCTCGCTGCCCCGGAAGGCGTGTCCAGCACCTGGGCGAGGTACTCCCTCGCAAGATCCCCCCACGCGTCCGGCACCCGCACGCCCCCGAGCAGCGCCTCCGCCATGGCCACCCGACACAGACGCCGTGTTGGCTCGTCCAGCGCCACGTCCGGGGCCCAGAGCGGATGCAGAGACACCCGGAGCCCGGCATCCGAGCCCGGGGTCAGCAGGCGGACCTCCGCCCGCTCCACCCACGCACGACGACGCAACTCCGCCGTCTCGCCGCCTCCTTGCCCCGGCGCGGCGAGCTGCGCGAGATCACCCCGCAGGTCGATCACGATCGAGGGCACGCCTGCGAGCGCAGCCTCCTCCAGGATGCTCTTCGCCAGGCACGTCTTTCCCGAGCCTGACACACCCAGTGCGGCCACGTGCCTCGTCAGGTCGGACGGTTCCAGGCACGCTGCCCGTCCGGTCCCGCGTTCTTCCCCGAGCCACACGAGCGGTGGCGTGAAGTTGCGCTCGCCCGGCTCCGCCGGTGGAGCGACCGGCCGACTGCGAGGCAACGGGCGGGCCGAGGGGGCGAGGGCGCTTCGCCTCGGCATCTGGTCCACGTCGGGGAGCGTGCGACCCCAGCGAGCCCAGCACGGCTCCTGGGCAGGACAGGCACGGCACGTGTCGAGTTCTTCCGCTGGGGGTGGGGCGTCTCCCTGTTGCCCGTCGACCAGCCCGGAGAGCCAACTTGCGAGCTGCTCTCGCTCATCCTGCCCGGGTCCTTGCACCTCGCGCTTTCCCACCGAGGCGTCGAGGGCATGGACCAGGACGAGCTTGTTGCCCAAACCGCGCGCCTCGAGCTCCAACGCACACAGCCAACCATGCACTCGCCCCGGCCGGTCCCCCTGGGCTCGAGACTCCACGTCCCAGACCCAGGGCGTCGACGTCGGTGCGTCCTCGCAAAGGACCCCCAGGCGCCCTTCGATCTCGAGGTCCCCGAGCTGCACGTGCAGGGGCGTTGCAGCCGCGTGAATCGCTCGACCGAGCGCCTCCTCGGCGGTCCCTTCCACCGCCCGCGCCGCGACAAGCAGCTCGGCCAGGGTCGTGCACGCGCTCCGCAGCACCCCATCGATCCGGCCCAAAGACTCCCCGTCCACGCGGGACGCGAGCTGCGCCATTCGTGCGTAAGCGTGCTCGTAGGCCATGCGCCAGCAAGCGTGGCCGAGCGCTCCGGCGTCGGGCGCGGCAGGACCGAGCAGGCGAATGATCTCCTGGCTACGCGGCGCTTCCGACGCGAGATGGACCAAGGCCTCCTGGGCGATGACGTGCAAGGTGGCCTCGCCCTCGGGCTCCACGGGGTGTCCCTCGCGGCTCAGCACCAACTGCCGGGCGCAGCGCGCAGCGATCACGACCTCGCCGAGGCGCATGGCGGTCACGATCTCGCCTCGATGCCTTCGGGCCGAAGCAGGACGACGGGGACGCGCTTGCGATCGAGCGTGACGTGCACGACCCCGGACGCCACGAGGGCCTCGGTCGCCTCGTGGACGGCTTCGGCCGGCGCCTCGAGCAGCTGCACAAGCCGTGGCAAGGGAACGATGGCTCCCTTCGTGCGCAAGAAGGCGAGCACCTCGCCTTGCCACGCGGCCGCGCCCGCGCGTGGAACCACCCCGTCGGAAAACGCGGTCTCCACCGTCCGCTGCAGGACCCGGTCGACCACTTCGATGTCGAACGCGGCGCGCCGGACGTCCTCTTCCGGCACGGGTACGTCCCCCGCGGCAGCCGCGTTGAGCAATTGCTCGAAGGCGGCCAGAGGCCCCACCGCCTCGGGCTCGAGCCAGAACACCAGGCCGCGCGGGGACAGGCGCGCGAGCATCTCGCGAGACGCCGGCGGCAGGGGCAGCGCCGTCTCCCGCACCAGCATGGCGCGGTCCGCTTGACCGTCGCGGAGTACGTCGCGCATGCGCTTGATCGCCGCCGCCACGGACTGGCCGTGCGCGCTGTTGTTCGCCTCGAAGTACAATCGAGCTCGCTTGCCCGATTGCACGAGCGTCACGCGGGTGCCGCCCCGCGAGCGCGTGCGCACTGAGGGAACGTCGACATTTTCGACCTTCGCGCCAGCCACGGACCGCCCGTTCATCCACGCAGCGACCAGCGCTTCGCGCATGGCGCCTTGGACGATCTGCTCGCGAACCTCAGGCATACGGGGCGGGCGCCTGCGCTCTTCCTCGACCAAGGCGTCCAGCCTTCTACGGACTTCGGACAGCTGCCTTCCGTTCGTCCCGTTGGGCTGAGGCTCGGAACCAGGGACCGCCGTCCCGCCCGCCCTGTCATCCAACCACTGGCGCATGAAACGGAGCACGGCTCGCGGTGTCCGAAGGCGGTTGCTTCGGATCATGTCGAGGAGGGCTTCGGGCTCGAACGGGTAGGCGGGGCTCGCAGGCGCATACCCGAGCCCGCGCCAAAACCGTCGCATCCGCAGGTCCACGATGGCAGCCGCCTCCTCGGGCCGGAGCGCCAGCAACGGCATGGGCGCCCGGGCCTCCAACCGATCCCGTACCTGCTGCTGGGCCCGCTGACGCAGCCGCGGCCATATCTGCGTCTGGCAGAGCACGAGCAGCACCGTGGCGCCCCCCGCGTTGTACAGCTCCCCCAGCGCAGCGAGCCAGGCCGCGACCGCCTCGTCCCCAAGCCTCTCCGTCCCCTCGATCTGGTCGAAAGCCAGCACCAACGGGACGTCAGCCAGCCCTGCCAGATCCACCAGCAGCCGCAACCCCCGCCAGGCGTCCGTCTCCCCGTCCAGCACGACCCGCGTGCCGAGCCGTGTCGCGCTCTCTTCAGACAGGGACGCCCCGCCGAGCCATGCCACGAGGTCCTGGCGAAGGTCCGGGTGGGGATACCCGGCCACGACACGGAACAGCTCGAGATCCATCCCCGCCAGCGCGTCGAGACGCTGGGCGGACAGCACGAAGTCTCGCTCCACCTCGCTCCAGCACGCGGCCGCCACCTCCGCGAACGCCCCCAGGAAGAACGAAGGCCGGTTCGGGATCACGTCGTCGAGCACCTCCACCAGGCGCGGGCTGGTCCAGGGCGCCCAGCGGACCAGGCGTGCCACGCGAAGAAGCGCGCGAAGGACGATCACGGAGAGGGGAGACCCGACGGCCGAATCAAGCTGTCCCGTGAGGGATAGTGGCCTGGCCAGATTCCGGACCGTCTCGTGAAGCATGTGGTGGAAGATCCGATCCGTCGACCGGATGGGCTCGATCGGCGCCACGGCGAAGAAGCTGCCCTCGGGGGCCCGCAGGCTCGCGTCGGAGGTCTGTCGAAGCCAAGAAAGCAGGTGGGTCTTGCCTTCCCCAGGGTCTCCCGTGATGACCTGCAACACGGGCTCGCGCTCGCCCACCGAGGGGCCGACGAGGCGAAGCAGGTGCTGACGGACGGTCGCGTGGATGCCAGGGGCATCCGGCGGGTCACGGAAAGCGTGGGTGAGAACACTATCCGAAAAGGGACTAGGAGCTTCGGCGAGAACCCGCTCCAGCTCGTCGTTGGCGGCCCGGCGAGTCATCGAAGCACCACGAAGTAGAGCAGCCCGCGGTCCTGGGTCTCGATGCCCGCCTCCCGGTCCGCGAGCCGGCTCGGATCGTTCGCCACCTTCAGGTCGAGCAGGTATTCCTCCTCGAGCGCGAGCATGGCGTCGTCGAACGCGTCCCTGGGCATGCCCAGGGGCGAGAGGGACTCGCGCAGGCGCGGCAGGGGAACCAGGGTCCCGTACCCACTCTTCGTTCCGAGCTGGTGCCAGGCTTCTCGGACGCTGCGAGCGAATGCCTGCAAGTCTGCGGAAGGACGCGCCACGACGGGCGCGGGAGGCGGGACGCGCTCCGCCCCCAACACCGTCGCGATCTCGTTCACCACCGTCCGCAGGGTCCCCAGGTCCTCGCGAAGCGCCGCGACCTCCCGAAGAACGTCGGCCAGGGTGGGGCCTTCGGCCGAGACGGTGGGGAGCAACGCGCGCTTCCCCGCCTCCGAGATCACAAACCTGGGCGACGCTCCCTTGCGAACGGCGGGAAGCTCCTCGGCCATCCCCTCGTCGACCAGCCGGCGGATCGTGGGCAGATCCGCCTTGAGGGCTGCGCGGGTGAGGGCGCCCCGGCTCGAAAGCGCTCGAAGCACCCGCTCTTCTTGGGGAGACATGTCTCGGGCTTAGTACAGGTTCCCGCAAGTTGGTACCCGTTCGGGTCGAGCCCGAGGCCCGAGCCCGAGCCCGAGCAGGAGGAGAAACCACAGAGGACGCAGAGACCACAGAAGGGTGGAGGGTTGGTGCGGAGGTTGGCAGCGCGAGTGATGCCCGAAGCAAGGGCGAATCCGCCGCGCGAGGTACTCAAGGGAGTCCGCCGCACCCTTGGCGTGCCTTTGCCTCGAGTCGCGACACCGCCGCGGGTGGAACGTGGGCGTCCTGCCCGATCTGCTGCAGAGCCTGCGCTAGTGCACGACAGGCCGCGGGACTGGCGTGCCCCGTCGCGACGTCTTCCCAAAGGCGCAGTGCCTCTTGCGAGCGCCCATCGTCCAGATAGGCTTCGCCGAGGCGTGCTACGAGCGTCACGGTGCCTGCATCGTCTTGGCCCCGGTCGCCGCTCACCCGGTGGAGGAACGCCCACGCGGTTTCGGGGCGGCCCACGCGCGAATAGGCACGGACGACATCCTTGGCTGCTTCGGTGGCGAGCTTCGTGGCGCCGGGGAGGGCGGCGTGACGTTGGCCGAACTCGACGGTCTTCACGAAGGCCGCGAGGGCGGCCTCGAAGGCACCCAGGTTCAGATGGACCCATCCGAGCTTGTACTGCGCGTATCCCCATACCGTGTTGTCCGGCGGCGGGTGCTTCAACACCTCCTGATAGGCTTGCTTGGCCAGCTCGAACTTGCTCGGGTCGCCACCGGATTCCTCGAAGAAGAGATCGGCGAAACCCAGGTACGCGCGTGGGATGAGCTTGGACTGCGGGAACTTCTGCACGAGCTCGAACCAGTCCTGGCGCGCCCGAGCCCGCGCGCCCAAAGCGAGGTGCTCGCTGCCGCGTTGATACAGCACCTCGTCGAGGCGAGGCCACGACGGGTGGTCGTCGTGGAGCGTGGTGAAGCGTTCCACCGCTTTGCTGTGCGCGGCTCGCTCTGCGGTGTCGTCACCCGTGGCCGCCGCAGCGGATGCAAGGTCGACGTAGTTGACGGCAAGTCGGTGGAGGATGTGCGCGCGATCCGGAGCGCTCGGACGGGTGGCGGCCAGCAGTCGCTCGAGCGCCGCCGTCTCCGCCTCGATGAGCGGCCTTGCTCGCGCGGGTTGAATGAGATGGGGCACGGTCATGGCCCCACTTGCCGGCTCTGCCACCAGGACATCCGAAGGGGCTGGGTCGACCGACAGGTCGCGCGGGCTCTCTGTCGCGGGGGATGCGGCAGGGGACGCCTCGGTGGGGGCGGACGACACGACAGCAGGTTTCAGGTCCTGGGCAGCGGGAGTTGGCGTGCAGGCCACCATGGACAGAACGGAGCCGCTTGCGGCCAAACCAACGAGTGATCGACGAAGTCCCGTCATGGGAGCAGCATAGCTCCGCAGCGGCCGTCGCGCTTCGTTCACTCCACGGTGGCCCCTCGGGTTCACACCCGCTCCCGTGTCGATGGTAGAATGGGCGGTGTTCAGCGTGGCATGGTCGTTGCTGAAAGGCGCGGGATGGAACGAGCAAGACAGATCGGGTGCGTGGGGCTGGCATTATGCGGATGGTGGTTGCTTGGGTGCAGCGGTGAAGGCTTCGCTGGGGACTCGGGCTCAGGCGGTGGGTCAGGCACCGCTGGCGCGGGAGGCGGAGGCTCTGCCGGCGTGGGCGGCGTGGCGGGCACTGCGGGCACTGCGGGCACTGCGGGCACTGCGGGTACAGCGGGTACGGCGGGTACAGCGGGTACAGCGGGTACCGGCGGAGCGGGTGGGGAGGCCGCTGACGTCCGCGTGATCATGGTCGCGACCACGTCGCCTTTCCCGCACGACGATCAACTCTCCGGTCAGACCACCCACGCGGTCACGGCGGGAGTTCGACGGTTCGAGTTGATCGACGACGCCGGGGGAAGCTGGCTGCTGATGGACGAGAGTCCCGGCAACAAGGCCGTGAGCTACGATGATGCAGCACGAACGGAGCTTGCGCGATTCCCGGCCGAGCAGGTTCGTCCAGGCCGGTACGTGAAGGGACGCCTGGTTCAGGACTGGTCCCGGTTCGACGTCACCGCCACGCTGCATGAGCTGACCGGATCGACCCCCGGAACACTGCATGTGTTTCAGGCCACGTCGGACGGTGCCTCGTACGATGGAAAGACCTACGACGCGGGCACCTACGAGCACGAATTCGTCGCTTCCGGAGAGGCGACTGCGTACCAGGGCACCCTGGAGATGCCGGCAAGCGCCTCGACAGCGGAAGCAGAGGCCTTCGTCGAGGACGGGGATTGGGTCGTCTACTTTCCCGTCGACTTGCACGTCGAGGAGCCATCGGGCGGGGCGATCGAGGTGGAAGTCAACATGCACGACGCCTTCCGATGGACGGACGTACCGAGCCTGGTCAACGAAACCGGTGTGTACGACATTGCGCCTCCGCTCTACGAGCCTGTTCAGCAGTTCGGGGGGAACCGATTCACGGTGCGCTGGGTGCCGTAGGGGACTGCCTCTCAAGACGAGCCCGGCTCCCGCCATCGCTCCTCCCGCCGCTTCATCAACGCCTCCTCTACCTCCTGCCGTCGCGGGTCGCTCGCCTTGCGATGGTCGTGACGAAGCCCCTTCTCCGCGTTGCACCGCGCACACGCGAGCGCCAGGTTCCTCGGGTCGTTGGTCCCCCCGTGGTGGCGAGGCATGATGTGCTCCACCGTCACGTCAGGCGACGCCGCGCCGTCGAGCGGAACGACCAGCTTGGCTCTGCAGTGGATGCAGCGGCCCACCCACGCAGGACTGCCTCGCACGTCCTGCCGGACGAACGTCGCGTCCGTGGCCACCACCGAGAGGATCAAGTGCGCTCTTTGTCCCGCCGACATGAGATCTCCTCAGGGAGGTGACCACCCCAGGTGGGTCGTCCCGTCCTCGAACACCCAGACCCGCTGACCTGCCGCGAACGGCCCTTCATAGGTCACCGTCTCCCCCCCGGGGAACACCACCTCGATCCGCTCCGCTTCCGTGGCGCTGCCCAACCCGAAGTGCAGGTACTGCGAATCCTGCCCTCCCTTGCCCGTCCCCCCCTGCACGTGCCGAATCCGACTCACCCCGCCCGCCTGCACCCGCACCGTCGCCCCAATCGCGTTCCCGTTCGACGCCACGTTGCCAATCGCGCGCACCTGCAACCACGCTCCCTTGTCCTGGAGTGTGTTCACGAACGGCACGTGCGCGAACACATCGGGGTCTCCGTCGTTGTCGACGTCCGAGACCGCCACGCCCCAGCCATTCTCCGTGGTGATGCCCGCGTGGTACGCGTCCAGACGGAACGTGCCATCCCCGTTGCCCCAGTAGAAGTCCGTGGGTCGGCCGTCGTACACACTCGTGATGACGAGATCCAAGTGGCCGTCGTGATCGAAGTCCGCGAGGGCGGGGACCGAGTGCGTCTCCTGGTACCGCAACCCTGCCGCGCTCTTGGCCTTCGGCCAGTCCCCCGACACGTCCTCGAACTCGTGCGAGGCGTTCTGCAGTAGCACCTCGGTCTTGTCCGAGAAGTGATAGAAACGCGGGTGCGCAAGGTTCGCGGAGACGAGATCGAAGGCCCCGTCGCCGTCGAGGTCGCCCCACGCAGCCCCAATGGTGTGACCGAAGTACGAGCTGGTCGGTGTGCCCGCCACGCCCGCGGCGAAAGCGCTCTCCTCCACCGTGCCGTCGCCCTTGTTGCGGAAGAGCTGGTTGGCCCTCAACCGATAAGCGTTCACGAACAAGTCCACATCGCCGTCGGCGTCGTAGTCGACGGGTGCCACGCCGCGCGACGGCCGCTTCTGCGACAGAAACCCATGCTCTCCGGTCCAAGACTCGAACGTTCCGTCGCCGAGGTTATGGAACACCGTGTCAATGTAATAGGTCTCCTTGCTCCAGCAGATGAAGTTCGCGAGGTACAGGTCGAGGTAGCCGTCCGCATCGATGTCCACCCATGCCGCAGCCGCCGTGGGGGACCGCACGTTCTCGGCCGCTCCCCCGCAGTCCTCGTACGTCTGCTCGTCCACGATGCCCGCCGCCTCCGTCACGTTCTCGAAGGTCCCGTCGCAGTTCGAGCGGAAGAGCGAGTCCGCCTCCGTCGTCGATTCCGCGTAGACGAACAGGTCGAGGCATCCGTCGTTGTCGAAGTCGCCGAACACACCGCCCGTGCCGGAGACGCCTGACAGGCCGGCGGATTCCGTCACGTCGACGAACCCCCCGGTCCCGTCGTTGCGATACAGCGTAGGCCCCTCGACGAGCAGGTCGTCCCAGCCGTCGTTGTCGAAGTCGCCGAAGGAGGCGTGTCCGCTCGGGGCGAAGGTGACGGGTTGGAAGACGCGGTCCGCGGGCTCGATCTGTTCGGTGTACTCGACGTGCAGGCGTACGAGGTAGTCGTACTGGAAGGGGAACGACACGCCGTTGTAGAAGGCAGTGGCCTCGGCGTGGGGGAGGTTCATGGCACCGTGGCATTCGGTGAACTTCTCGCACGTTCCGCCCTCGGTTCCGTCGAAGAGGAACACAGGGTCCTGTGCGGTTTCGGCGCGGTGGGCGACGTAGACGAGACCGGGGTGGAGGACGTCCACGGGGGCGTCGAAGACGTAGTGGACCCAGCCCCCTTCCGAGATGTCCGCGCGGCAGCGGGAGCCGGACCAGAGCGGGTCCCACTGCCAGAAGTCGAAACCGTTGTAGCCGAAGTCGGGGTACAGGCCGGCGAAGACCTCGTGGTCGGGGGGGGCGTCCTCGGGAAGCCCGGCCCACTGGACCGAGAAGCCGTGAATGCGCGCAGGGTGGGGCAGGTCGAACCGGACGGCTTCCCAGAGCACCTCGTCGTTGATGACGTACGTGTTGCCGTTGACTTCGATGGACCATTCCTGGTCACGCAGGCTGCCCACGGGCTGACCGTCGTCCCAGGCGATTTCGATTAGACCGTCCGGCAGGGGACGATTGCCGGAGCCACAGACGGGCGGGCCGGCCTCAGCTTCGGCCTCAGCTTCGGGGCTGTCGTCCGTGGCCTGGTCAATCGGGCTGTCCTGCACGACGTCGGGCCGCGCGGAATCGGCGCCGGCGTCGGTCTGGGGGAGGGGGTCGTCGTTGGATTCGTGTCCGCCGCAGGCGGTCAGCAGGATGGCGAAGGAGGCAGCACGGGCGAAGCGCATGGGTGCAGTGTACACGCGCGAGTGCCGCAGAGGAGGGGAGGAATCGTCAGGTCTCGCTGGAGAACAAAGCGCGCCAGAAGCTGCGGTTGGTCCGGGCGATGTGGGTGATGGAGATCTTCTTGGGGCAGGCCATCTCGCACTCGGCGTGGTTGGAGCAGTTGCCGAACCCGAGCTCGTCCATCTTGGCGATCATCGCGCGGGTGCGCCGCACGGTCTCGACCTTGCCCTGGGGGAGCACGTCGAGGTGGGAGACCTTGGCGCTCACGAAGAGCATGGCGGAGCCGTTGGGGCAGGCGGCCACGCAGGCGCCGCAGCCGATACACTGCGACGCGTCCATGGCCGTGTCCTGGGCCGCGGGGCTGATCGGGATCGCGTTGGCGTCGGGCGCGCCGCCGACGTTGACGGAGACGTAGCCTCCGGCATGAAGGATCTTTTCGAAGGGCGTGCGGTCGACCATCAGGTCCTTGAGGACGGGGAAGACACGAGAGCGCCAGGGCTCCACGACGACGGTGTCGCCGTCCTTGAAGTGGCGCATGTGGACCTGGCACAGCGTGGTGCCTTCGAATCCGCCATGGGCCTTGCCATTGACCATGGTGCCGCAGCTGCCGCAGATGCCTTCGCGGCAGTCGTGCTCGAAGGTGATGGGCTCCTTGCCCTGCAGGATGAGCTCCTCGTTGACGACATCGAGCATCTCGAGGAAGGACATGTCCGGGGAAACGTCGCGAGCTTGGTATTCCTCGAACTTGCCCGATGCGGTGGGGCCAGCTTGACGCCAGACTCTTAGCGTGAGGTTCATCTACTTGTAGCTCCTCTGCGTCAGCGGAACGCGCTCGAAGGTCAGAGGTTCGACATGCCGGGTGGGGGCCTCGTCGTCACCCGCGTGCTCCCACGCAGCGACATGGCAGAAGTTCTCGTCGTCGCGCAGGGCCTCGCCTTCGTCGGTCTGGCTTTCCTCGCGGAAGTGACCGCCGCAGGACTCTTTTCGCTCGAGGGCGTCGCGCACGAGCAGCTCGCCGAACTCGAGGTAGTCGGCGATGCGGTTGGCGCGCTCCAGGGTCTGGTTGAGGTCCTTGGCGTTGCCGGGGACCATGACGTTCTCCCAGAACTCCTCGCGAATCTTCGGGATCTTGGTGAGGGCATCCTGCAAGCCCTCCGCGCTGCGAGCCATGCCGCACTTCTCCCAGAGCAGCAGTCCGAGCTCCTTGTGGAAGTCCGCCGGGGTCCGCTTGCCCTTGATGCTCAGCAGCTTCTTGACCCGCTTCTGCTCGGCGTCCTCCGCCTGCTTGAAGGCGTCCGCGGACTCCTCCACCTTCGGGAGCTTGGTGCTCGCGAGATACCCACCCAGCGTGTAGGGGATGACGAAGTATCCGTCGCCGAGCCCCTGCATGAGAGCGCTGGCGCCGAGGCGGTTGGCCCCGTGGTCGGAGAAGTTGGCTTCGCCGAGGACGAAGAGGCCCGGGACCGTGCTCATGAGGTTGTAGTCCACCCAGAGTCCCCCCATGGTGTAGTGCAGGGCGGGGTAGATCATCATGGGCGTGGTATACGGGTCTTCGCCGGAGATTCGCTCGTACATCTCGAAGAGGTTGCCGTACTTCTTCTCGATGGCCGGGCGACCCACCCGGTCGATGGCATCCTTGAAGTCGAGATACACGGCGAAGCCCGTGGAGCCCACACCGTGCCCGGCGTCGACACGCTCCTTGGCAGCGCGGGAGGCCACGTCCCGGGGGACAAGGTTGCCGAAGCTCGGGTACCGTCGCTCGAGGTAGTAGTCCCGCTCTGCCTCGGGAATGTCGTTGGGGGCGCGCTTGTCACCCTTCTTCTTGGCCGTCCAGACCCGCCCGTCGTTGCGGAGACTCTCGCTCATGAGGGTGAGCTTGGACTGCTTGTCACCGTGGACGGGGATGCAGGTGGGGTGGATCTGCGTGTAGCAGGGGTTGGCGAAGAACGCTCCGCGCTTGTGGCAGCGCCAGGCGGCGCTGACGTTGGAGTTCTGGGCGTTCGTCGAGAGGAAGAACACGTTGGAGTAGCCGCCCGTGGCGAGGATGACGGCGTCGGCCACGTGGCGCTCGAGCTCCCCGTTGACGAGGTTGCGCACGAGGATGCCGCGGGCGTGACCCTGCACGACGACCAGGTCGAGCATTTCGCGGCGCGTGAGCATCTCGACGCCGCCGAGGTCGATCTGGCGGTTGAGGGAGGCATAGGCGCCGAGCAGCAGCTGCTGTCCAGTCTGGCCGCGGGCGTAGAAGGTGCGCGAGACCTGGGCGCCGCCGAAGGAGCGGTTGGAGAGCAGGCCGCCGTAGTCGCGGGCGAAGGGGATTCCCTGGGCCACACAGTGGTCGATGATGAGGTTGCTGACCGTGGCGAGGCGGTAGACGTTGGCCTCCCTTGCGCGATAGTCACCGCCCTTCACTGTGTCATAGAAGAGGCGGTAGATGCTGTCGCCGTCGTTCTGGTAGTTCTTGGCGGCGTTGATGCCGCCCTGGGCAGCAATGGAGTGGGCGCGGCGGGGGCTGTCGTGGATACCGAAGCACTTGACCTTGTATCCCAGCTCCGCGAGGGTGGCCGCGGCGGAGGCGCCGGCGAGGCCAGTTCCTACCACGATCACCTGGAACTTGCGCTTGTTGGCGGGGTTGACGAGCTTGAGCTCGAATTGGTGGCGCTCCCACTTTTGCTCGAGAGGGCCGCCAGGAACCTTGGCATCGAGTTGCGTCATGTCGAATCGCTCCTGTGGCCTACTTCAGCAGGTCGGGAATGTAGTAGACGAAGAAGGCGAGCAGCGAGTAGCCCGCGCCGAAGACGAAAGCCAGCAGCACCGCCGAGTCCCGGAGATGGCCCTTCTTGTCCGGGGCGGTCCCCAGGGTCTGAAACGCGCTCCAGAACCCGTGACTCACATGCAGCGCGAGAAGCAGCATGGTGACCACGTAGTACCCCGCCCAGATCGGGTCTGCCAGACGCTCCGCCACCATCTGCGATAACGCCGGCCCCTCCTCCCCGAGCTTGTGCGGCAACGTGAAGTGCGCCAGGTGAATCCCGATAAACACAAGGATCCACGGTCCCGTCAGCCACATCGTCCAGCTGCCCAGGGTCCGGCCACCCTCTGCCCTCTTCACCGCATAACGCTGCCCCCTCGCCTGGATGTTGCGCACCACCAGCGCCAGGCCCAGCAACACGTGGACCAGCACCATCGACACCATCCCCGCTTCCGCTACCCAAATCAGCGGCCCCAGGGACTCGAGCTTCTCCGCATACCCGTCGAACGCCGCCGCGCCCGATAACATCGTGAAGTTGCCCGCCAAGTGCACGACCAGGAAGCCCACGAACCCCAGGCCCGTCAGGGCCATCAGCTCCTTCTTCCCGATCGACGACAGAACCATGTCAAGCCGTCGGATCATTCCGTCCTCCCCGAGGCGAACCGCCCCGTGATGATGAGGTGTGCGGAACCTACCAGAACGCCCCGCGCTTGCAAGCGTGGTCCCGCGTTGCCTCACGGGAGCTCGAGGTGTCTTGCGCGGTTGTCCCGCTCAGTATCTAGGTCTTTTGCCGCGCTAGGCGGCGAGGTTGCGGGCCGACAGCAAGTCGTTCTCAGCGAGGTGGACGGCACATCTTGTCCTGACAGATGTCTTCGCCAGGACAGTCCGTGTCCCTGTCACACTTGACCTGGGAGGTGCCAGCGTCCGCAGGCGGCGCCCCGGTCGGGGACGGGGGAGAGACGCACTGCCCGTTCTCGCAAATGCGATCTCCCTTGCAATCCATGTCGTTGGTGCAGCCCGGCGCGGCGGGGGGCGCTGCCACGGGCGCAGGGGGCGGCGCCGGCACCAACGGGGCTTGGTCCGCCGTCCACATCAAACAACCCGCCTGCAGTGACATCGGCGGCTGCTTCTTCGAACCCGGAATCTCCGGCTGGGATACGTCCCGAACGTGGATGGCATCGCACCCCAGGGTCGCCGCCTTCTTCTGCATGTCCCCCGTGAGCTTGGCCCGCACGTCGGTCTTCGTCGAACGCGCCTTCTCCGCGGAGAGCATCCCAACTTCGATGTGCGGCCTCGGTGGCGCCTGGTTCTGGAAGACCTCGACGCTCGACACCGCCCGCTTCTCCATCGGGCGAGGCGACGGCTGGGTGGGCGACCATTGCACGCTGCTGGATGCACATGCGGCGAGCCAGAGGGCTCCGACTGCTACCACGGCAAGGGGAAGACGCTTGCGAATCATAAGGTTCCCTTTCGGTTGGTCCAACGCGCGGCTGTTACCACGCGGGGACCCGATGGGTCAATTCACTGGTTTGTAAGAGCAAGGAGCCCAGGTCTCGCCCGCCGGAACTGCCTTTCACGAAAAGCCCTCTCAGATTCCCGACCGCACCAGCGCCTCCACCTCCGACGCCGACTTCGGCACGTCCCCGGTCCACACTTCCGGCTCCCCTTCTGTGACCATCACATCGTCCTCGATGCGAATCCCGCGCACGTCGGAGAACTTCGCCAGCACGTCCCGGCGCAGGTCGTCCCCGACCGCCGCCGTGTACTCGGGGCTCGCGAGGATGGCGGGGACTTGATAGAAACCAGGCTCGATGGTGACCGCCATGCGCGGCTCGAGGTCCCGGTCGAGGCGCAGGTAGCAATCCCCGAATGCCTTCGATCGCGTCCGGCCGGGCCCGTACCCCGCGCGATCGCCCAGGTCCTCCATGTCGTGCACGTCGAGGCCCAGCAAGTGCCCCACGCCATGGGGGAAGAAGATGGCTGCTGCGCCACGCTCGAGCAACCCGTCCACCTCTCCGCGGAAAATCCCCAGGTCTCGCAGCCCCTCCACGATGACCCGCTTCGCCGTCTCGTGGACTTCGCGGTATCGCGTTCCCTTGCGTACGCGATCGATCGCTCGTCGCTCTGCCGCCAGCACGACCTCGTAGATGGCTAGCTGGGTGGGAGAGAAGGACCCTGACACCGGCCAGACGCGCGTGATGTCCCCGGCCCAGCCCTCGGGCGTTTCTCCCCCCACGTCCGCCAGGAGCAAGTCCCCGCCCTGGATCGGGTTGTCGTGCGCAATGTTGTGCAACACCTCCCCGTTCTTGCTCACGATGGGGCCGTAGGCGTCCTCGTGACCGGCCGTACGCAATACGCCCATCATGGCTCCGAAGACCTCGGTCTCGGAACGGGCTCGGCCCGTGGCACGCATCCCCGCAAGGTGCGCCTGCGCCGTGACCCGAGCCGCCCAGCGCAACTGCTCGAGCGCGTGGTCGTCGTGCCGCAGCCGCAAGCTGATCATGGCCTCCGCCAAGGCGGCGTCCGGAGTGTCCTGCGCGAGCTTGGCCCCGGAGCCCGGGATCACCTCGCGCCCCATGCACCGGGACAGAAGGCGGCAGGACGACGTGTCCTGGGTGGGAAGCACGGCGACGGACGCGCGCAACGGCGTCACGGCCTGCTCGAGCTCGGCGAGGGCCTTCACGGCATCGACCTGGTGCATTTCTCGCAGCGCATCGAACGAAGGCTTCGGCCCGTCCCACAGGTCGGCGCCGGGCTCTTCGGGTTCGACGAACAGGACGGTTCGCCCCTCGTGCAACAACAGGACAGCGGAGGGAATGGCCGCGCCGAGTAGGTAGAGGAAGTGGCTGGTGGCGCGGAACGGGTACGTGGTCGCGGGGTAGTTGCGCGAGCGGGGTGCACCAGCGGCGATCAGAGCCGGCGTGTGCAGCTTGGCGAGCAAGGCCTTGCGGCGCGCGACGAACGTGGAGGGGGGTGTCTTCGGGATGTGCATGGGGGCGGAGTGTAGCCGCCGTTGGGTCGCTGGAACAACAGGTGAGCCGGGGCCCAGATCCGGAGGCACGACGAATGCCAGCGGAGCGAGGGCGCCGAAGGCC
>CAZAWR010000044.1:0-3730 GCA_964488865.1 uncultured Polyangiaceae bacterium
CGGATAGCCCCAAACCCAAGCACGTTCTTCGAACAGTGCTTGATTTGGGTCTAGTTCTAATCCGAGCAGTACTGGTTGACCTTGTTGACGAGGTTCGCCTCGGTCGTCTCGACCTTGCTGATCTCACCCATCGCCTTGGTGAGCCCCGGCAAGTCGTTGTCGTTGGCGGCCTTGACCATGTCACGCGCTGCCTTAGCCCCGCTGCGCAGCATCTCCTCGTACTCCGTCGCCAGCTTCTTCAGCTCCTCGTCCTTTACCTCGACCCCCTTGATGTCGTTGGCCGCCGTCTCCATCGTCGACGCCACTTCCTCGATCGCCTTCGTGTCTTCCTTGGCGGCGTTCATCTTGGCCGTCGCGGTCTTGATGGATTCCCCGTTCTTGTTGATGACGGTGATGAGCTTGTTGCAGTCCTGCGACTTGCCGCCGCAACACCCCGCCGCACCCAGGCAACCGACCAGCGCGAACGCACCCAGCACGGCCACGTGCCCCAAGGAGCGGTGCCAACGTCCCACCTTCGTCCTGGTCCCTGCATTCCGTCCACTGCCGTGCATCAAGTTCCTCCCGAGGCTCGCGGGCTCACGCCCGCTTGGTTCAGGGTCTTCGCTCTGCGCGCTCGTCCTTCTCGGTACTACGACCCGTCGGTATCCGTCAAAGCTTGTCCGTCCTGCCTCGCTCCCGAAGCGCATCGACCACCTGTCGGACATCCTGGCAACGATCCCGTGGCATCACCAGCAGCGCGTCGTCCGTTTGCACCACGACCAGGTCCCGAACCCCGATGAGCGCCACTACCTTGTCGCCTTCCTTCCGCGCGGTCCAGTCTGCCACGAGGTTCCCCTCGGAATCGACAACGATGGTCCCCTCTGGCGCCGCGTTGTCGCGATCATCCTTGCGGGCAAGCTCCCACGCCGTCTGCCACGTGCCCACGTCGCTCCAGCCGAAGCTCGCGGGGACCACGGCGAGCGGCGAAACTTTCTCCATCACCCCCACGTCGATGCTGACCGAAGGGAAGGTGGGGAAGAGGCGACCGAGGGCCTCGGCTTCGGTCCCCTGCTCGGCGGCGCGGTCGAGCTCGTCCACCCCTTGGGCGAGCGACGGCAAGTGGGTCCGCACCGCGTCGGCCATCTGGGCCGCCTGGAAGAAGAAAAATCCAGCATTCCAGAGGAAGCGGCCGGACGCCACCATCTCGGCCGCCCGCTCCCGGTTCGGCTTCTCTAAAAAACGAACCGCGTCGTGGGCGCCGTCGGCGCGTACGGGACCCTGCTCGATGTAGCCGTAGCCTGTCTCCGGTCGGGTGGGGCGGATGCCGACGGTGGTGATGACGCCGCCCTCGGCGACCCGCATCGCTTGCTCGATGGCGGTTCGGAAGCCGGCTTCGTCCTCGGCCACGTGGTCCGCCGAGAGAACCCCGACGACGGCGCGCGGCTCGCGCCTTCGGATGACTGCGTTCGCCCAAGCGATGCAGGGGGCGGTGTTGCGCGGGATGGGCTCCGCAAGGATGTTGTCTCGGGGCAAGTCGGGCAGCAGCTTCCGCGTGGCCTCGGCGAGGTGGGTCCCCGTGGCGACCACGATGTGCGAAATCGGCACGGTTTCCCGCATCCGTCGCACGGTCCCCACGAGGAGCGGCTCGCGGGAATCGGGGCCGAGGGGCAGGAACTGCTTGGGGTTGAGGTGACGGGACGCAGGCCAGAAGCGGGTACCGGACCCTCCGGCCATGATCACCGCGTAACGAGGGGACGACATGGCCATCCATGAATAGGCGTGGTGGGCCCGCGGGCGCAACTCGAAAGCCCGCGCCCGGAGAACCACAGAGGACCTACGCCTGCGTCACCCCAGAGACTTCGGGCACGCAGCACGAGTCCCGTTTCCGGTTCCCAAGCGGGCCTGCCGCCAAGAAACCGGGAAGAATCCGCCCCGCCCCTCCAACCACGCTGCCGTCGGCCAGAACCGCTGCGGCTTCTCTTGACCCTCGGCCCGGCTCTCCCCTAAGTTCCCTGTCGAGCCGACACGCCCTCGTGACGAGTCCGGCCGTACAGGTTCGCGCTCGACGAGACGCGGACGTGGAAGGATGATCGGATGCTGTTCGAGTACGCGAGCGTAGGCGCGTTCTTTCTGGTCGCGATTCTCTTCGTGTTCGGGGCCATGCTGTTCGGAAGGCTGCTTCGCCCCAACCGCATGTACGGCAAGAAGCTCGAAACCTACGAGTGCGGTGAGGCCCCCGTCGGCCAGGCGTGGTTCAACTTCAACCCGCGCTTCTACGTCGTCGCCCTCATCTACATCATCTTCGACATCGAAATTGCCTTCATCTACCCCGTCGCCACCGTCTTCAAGCAGTGGGTTGCCCAGGGCATGGGGTGGTTCGCCTTCATCGAAGTGCTCATATTCATCGCCATCCTGCTGCTCGGCCTCGCTTACGTCTGGATCAAGGGCGACCTCGAGTGGATCCGAGCCCTGCGCCCCGACCATAACGGACCCCAGGACGTTCGCAGCACCGACGCCAAGAACACCCGTGCATTGCCTGACGCTGCACCCCAGGAGACCTAGGTGACTTCTTCCCCCAAGCCTCCGACCTCCGGCATGGACGCTCGTTACGCCGGCGAGGTCGGCTCGGTCATCCAGACCAATGTGGACCAGACCCTCAACTGGCTCCTGAACTGGGGTCGCTCGCACAGCATCTGGTACCTGCTGTTCGGCCTCGCTTGCTGCGCCATCGAGCTCATGCAGACCGGCGGCCCCCGCTCGGACTTCGAGCGCTTCGGCGCCGCCCCGCGCCCCAGCCCCCGCTCCAGCGACCTCATCATGATCGCCGGCACCCTCACCTACAAGATGGCCGTGCGCGTCCGACGGCTCTTCGACCAGATGTCCGAGCCCCGCTACGTGATCTCCATGGGCTCCTGCGCCAACTGCGGCGGCCTCTTCCAGTACGCTTACTCCGTCGTCAAGGGCGTGGACCAGATCCTGCCCGTCGACGTTTACATCCCCGGCTGCCCCCCGAGACCCGAGGCTCTGCTCGAAGGGCTCATCAAGATCCAGCAGAAGATCAAGAGCGAGAAGTACTTGCAGGAACGCTACGGGGCAGCCCGCAACGTCTCCAAACACTCCAGGTGAGCTCCTCTCCGCACACGGAACGACGGATGGATTCCAAAGGCATCTTCGAAGCCCTTCAGGCGAAGTTCGGCGAAAACGTGGTTTACGCATACGAGCCGCCCAAGCTGGCCACGCTCGACGACCACTTCTTCGTTTCCCCCGACCACCTCGTGGAGGTGGCGCAGTACCTGCGCGACGATCCCAAGCTCGGGTTCGACTACCTCGAGTGCTTGTCGGGTGTGGACTACCCCGACGCTCCCGTGGTGAAGCCGGAGCCCGCACAGGACCCTGAGAAGGGCACGATCCACGTGGTCTATCACCTCCGGAGCTATGCCAAGAAGCACCGCGCGGTCGTGAAGGTCTCCCTGCCCCGCTCGGACCCCCGGGTCGCCACCCTGTGCCCCGTCTGGTCCGCCGCCAACTGGCAGGAACGCGAGTGCTTCGACCTGGTCGGCGTTCTGTTCGAAGGCCACCCGGACCTGCGTCGCATCATGCTTCCCGACGATTGGGTCGGCCATCCCCTCCGCAAGGACTACAAGGAGCAGGCGTCGTACCAGGGGATTCCCACCACGCGCCCCAACCCTCTCGAGTTGCTCACGATCAAGAAGCCCGAAAAGGCGGAGGCGAAGCCCAAGGCCGAGCCCAA
>CAZAWR010000044.1:3830-34954 GCA_964488865.1 uncultured Polyangiaceae bacterium
GCCCAAGGCCGAGCCCAAGGCCGAGCCCAAGGCCGAGCCCAAGGCCGAGCCCAAGGCCGAGCCCAAGCCCAAGGCGGAAGGGGAGCCGAAGGCGGAAGCCAAGCCCGCGGACAAGCCAACGCCGGACGACACCGCCAAGGACGACACCGCCAAGGACGACACCGCCAAGGACGACGCGAAATCCAAGCCCGGTGACGAGAGCTAGGTCGTCCCGATGACCCCTGCGCCCGACCGCATCAACGGAAACGAACCGAGTTGAGACCATGGCTGAAGTCATTGTGACCAAGGCGCCCGACGGCGAAGAGATGACCCTGAACATGGGACCGCATCACCCGTCGACGCACGGGGTGTTGCGATTCATCCTCCACACGGACGGTGAGATCATCGGTCGTGCGGTCCCGGACGTGGGGTTCTTGCACCGATCGATCGAGAAGATCGGCGAGCGCCACACGCTTGCGCAGTTCATGCCCTACACGGACCGGGTGGACTACCTCGCGGCGATGTTCTGCAACGAGGTGTGGGCCACGGCGTCCGAGAAGCTGCTCGAGGTGGAGGTCCCCAAGCGGGCCCTGTACCTGCGGTGTATCACCGGTGAGCTCAACCGCATCATCAGCCACCTCATCGGGCTCGGGTGCATGGCCATGGACCTCGGCGCCTTCACCCCGTTCGTGCAGGCGCTCCGCGAGCGTGAGTTCGTCAACGACTTCATCGAGGAGCTCTGCGGGGCTCGCCTCACCTACAACTACTGCCGCATCGGCGGCGTGTCCCACGACCTGCCCAGCGACGTCTGGAAGGACCGCGTCCTCGAGTGGGTCGAGCACTTCTTGCCCATGGTCGACGAGTTCGATCGGCTCATCAGCTACAACGAGATCTTCGTCCAGCGCTGCGCCAACATCGCCGTCATCACCGGCAAGGAGGCCATCGACTGGGGCCTCGTCGGGCCCAACCTCCGCGGAAGCGGCGTCCCCCGTGACGTGCGTCGCGACGACCCCTACAGCGTGTACCCGGAGCTGGACTTCGAGATCCCCATCGGCACAGGTAAGGTCGGTACCGTCGGAGATTGCTTCGACCGCTTCATCGTCCGCGTGGAGGAAATGCGCGAATCGGCCAAGATCGTCCGTCAGGCGCTCAAACGCATCGACGAGCACCCCAAGGGCGACATCCGAGGCAAGCTGCCCAAGAAGCTGAAGTTCGAAGGCGAGGTCTACTCCCACGTCGAGAGCGCGCGGGGCGACCTCGGTTGTTACATCATCGGCAACGGCCAGGAACAACCCTACCGCGTTCGCTTCCGCACGGGCTCCTTCACGGCCATGGGTATCATCGAGCCCAAGAGCCCCGGCCTCTTCGTGGCCGACATGGTCGCCCTCATCTCGAGCTTCGACGTCGTCGCTCCCGAGATCGATCGCTGAGCGGGGTGGTTCGACGGAATGAGGGGGTCTAGGCCAGTTATGGGTCGTGCAAGTCGTCGGGCAAGCCGCGCGACCCGGGCCCTAGCTGCGTGCTTGCTCATCACGCCCCTTGCCTCGGCCCAGGAAGATCCGGATGGGTCAGGCCAAGGCGGCAGTGAGGTGTCACCTGCCGGACGCGAAGCTGCTGCGGCTCAGCAAGGAGCGACGGTCCTGTTCCGGCAAGGGCTCGCAGAACAACGAGCCGGAAACGTCCAGCAAGCTCTGGCGCTGTTCCTTGCGTCCCGGGAAGCCTTCGCCATGGGCAGCAACACCTTGAGCGCGGCCACCTGCCTGGAGCAACTCGGACGCTTCGATGAGGCCCTCGAACTGTACCAAGAGGCCGCGAGCCTCTTCGATCGCAAAGACGCGGAAACCGCCGCACGACGTCTTCAATCTCGCGTCGGCATTCTCCGCCTCGTCAGCCCCGTCATGGGAAGGGTGGTCGTCGATGGCAAGCACCGGGGCACGGTGCCGAATGCATCGCTGGCTGTCGCCCCGGGTAAGCGGCGGATTCGCGTGCTGGCTTCGGGCTATGCCACGTTCGAGCTCGAGGTCGACATCCGAGCAGGAACCGAACGCACGGTGCAAGTCGCCCTCGCACCGCTCGGTCGGTCCGGTGGCCTGCGCGTGGAAGACGACACCCCCGGCCGCGCGCAGGTCCTCATCGACGGTGCGATCGTGGGGGAGGCCCCCTGGGAAGGGACGCTCGGGGCGGGGACCCACACCGTGCAGACCCGCTCGATGGAAGAAGGGTCTTCCCCCGTGCAGGTGATCGTGACGGAGAACCAGATGGCGCTCGTGCGGCTTCGGTCACGTCCCCTCGGACCCCGGCACCGCATCGATACCGAACCGCCCTCGGCGACCGTGAAGGTGGACGGGGCCGCCGTCGGGCACGGCCGCTGGGACGGCTATCTGCCCCAGGGGACGTTCGACATCACCGCCGAGGACGACGGTTACTTCCCGTTGACGCGGACCCTCGAGGTGGAGGGCGGAAGGCACGAGTCACGAGATGTCCTGCTTCGCTTGCGCGTGGACCCCGACCACCCACGCTGGCCTCGACCGGAGCCCGGGCACTTCTGGGTCGGGGCTTTCGGAGGATGGGGACTCGGCAGCGGCCTGGGCAGCGGCCCGGAGCGATTGTGTCCCGACCAGTGTCGCTATGCCCCGTCGGCCACGGGCTTCCTCGTGGCGGCGCGCGGCGGCTACCAGTTCCCCGCTCTGCTCTCGCTCGAAGTCACCGCGGGGGCCATGTCCCTGTGGCGAAGCATCGAGCGACGCGTCGATGGCTCGTTCGTGCACGATGGCACGCGCTACCCCGTCAGCTACGACCTGGAGGACACGCTCCGCATTCGAGGTCCCTTCGTCGCGGCCGGCGCGTCCTTTCGTGTCCGGATCGATGATCAGTTCGCGCTCCTCACGCGGCAGACCTTTGGCGCGTGGTTCGCGGAGACGTCGGACACGCTGACGGGCCGCTCGGGGGATGCCCCGCTCGTCATCGCAGACGCGGGCAAGTCCGTTTCCAGTACGCTGCTGGTGGTCATGCCCGAGCTGGGGCTGCAGTGGCAGAGTGACCCCTGGAGCGTCTCGGCCACGATGAGCATGCTGTTCGCGCCGCTGCAGGGGCCGGCCCTCCCGCACGGGGAGATGGGCACGACCCCCGAGCGGTGCACGTCGGCCGACCCGGGCGCCCCGTCCTGCGCCCCGCACACCAACGCGATCGCAGGGGAACGCGCCTACGGGCCGTTCTGGATGCTGATGCCGCAAGTGGGTGTGACCCGACGGTTCTGACCTGCGTTGGGGCTTGGAGGGGCGACAGGCGCCGTGGCGGTGCCGCGGCAACTCCCACGCATTGCGATCGCGCCCGCGAACCATGAGCCGGCTGCGATTGAGCGATAGCACGCAATCGACAATGTGCTTGGCAATTCATTCTCCCATGTAGCCAGGCTGAACACCATCGCATGAACATGCGATGGTGTTGGCTTGGTTGCTTCGCTTCGAGGTTTCTCGAGAGTAAGAAGGGTAGTCATCGCCGCAGCCAACGTGGCTATTGATTCCTCCACGGAAACTCGTTATTGGTGAATCCATCAATCGATTGGGAGTCCCCCGACGACTTCCATTGTGGCGCGCCGATCGCGTGCCGTGGGCCAGCTCCAGGGGAGCAGAGGGAGTGTGACATGGAGACGTCGAGCGGTGTGCTAGGTGTGTGTATGGGACTGCTTGCGGTTGTCGGATGCAGCTTTGGCGGTACGAGCGCCAATGTCGACACGGGCAAGATGCAGTCCACTCGTAAGGTGGCCATTGCTGGCATCTGCGTGCAGAAGACCCTGACGGCGCTGCGCGGAACGCAGGATGTCGCAGCTTTTCCGGGGGACGGGGCCAAGATCCTCCTCGACCCGATCGCCGCAAGCATCAGCAACTCTCTGCCCAAGGATTGGGAAGGTGTGCAGGTGACTCCACTTGCAACCACCGCGGACCCTTCCCGCCCGGTCGGTGAAAACCGGGTGTGCGCCAATGGCATCGACCCGATGATGCCAGGGGGATACGTGGGAACGCCGGACAAGGCCTACCTGGGCGCGCTCGCCTCCAAGCTGGGAGTCGATGCTGTACTGGTCATTTCGGGTGATCCGATGATTCGCTTCTTCGACGGCAAGGGGGCCAAGGGTTACTTGCCGTCGATCGGCTCCGGCTTCGAAATGACCCTGGTGAATCGTGCGGGTGAAGAGGTTGCGGTGGTGAAGCTGAAGGACTTCGAGACGGACTACTTCCCGGATGCCGGCAAGGACAAGGCGGATGCCGAGAAGATCGGTAGCGCATTGGGAAAGCTGGTCTCCCAGGGGTTTGTCACCGTTGCCAAGGGCGGGGAGTTCAATCCTCCGTCCCGTCCCGGCATGTCCGGGTTGTAGCCGGCTTCCTCCTTGGCCCCCAGTGCGTGCTGGGAATTGCCGGTGGCCATGTGTATCATCGCGCGCATGGGCCCTACCAGGGTACTGGTCGTCGAGGACGACGACGTCATGCGCTCCGAGATCGTCCGACGCGTGGGCGCCACACCGGGCTTGTGCGTGGTGGCAGAGGCCGTGGATCTGGCGGGCGCGCGGCGCGGTCTCGACGAGCCCGGTGTGGAGTTGGCGCTGTTCGACCTTCACTTGCCGGATGGCAATGCGATTTCGCTCATCCCGGAGGCGCGGGCACGCCGCATTGCGGTGCTGGTGCTCACGATGTTCGAGGACAACGCCAGCGTGTTCGACGCGATAGCCGCGGGCGCAGGGGGCTACGTGCTGAAGGACGATGCGCTGGCGACGGTCGGCGAAGCGCTGCTGACCCTGTTGCAAGGGGGCGCGCCGATATCGCCCCGCATCGCGAGCAGGCTTCTCGAGCGGTTTCGCTGCGGCACGTCACAGCCCGAAGGGACCTCCCCGCTGACCGGCAGGGAGCGCAGTGTCATCGAGCTATTCGCCAGCGGAGCCACCTACGCCGAGGTCGGCAGCGCCCTCGATATCACCGTGAACACCGTACGCCAGCACGTACGTCACATCTACGAAAAGCTGCATATCTCGACCAAGGCCGAGGCGGTTGCCTGGTACTCGGGTAGACTCGTCCCCGGTTCACGCTGACGTCGCGAATTCGCTGTTTCGCACGATGGCCGCGAAGCGCTCGCTTTTCAGTCGCCCATGGACGAGACTGCGCAGGTGGTACCCGCGGGCTTCGCGCTTTCGCCCGAGCAGCTCCGCGCGTTCGAAGACGAACGCGCGAAACCGATGCGGACTCGCGCACGGTATGTCGCAATCGTCTCCGGACTGATCTGGCTCAGCCACTTCCTGATGTACGAGAGCGACATCTTCCCGACGCGCACCCATTCCCTCGCCTATCGCCTCGCCCAGCTCGCGGCCTGCGCCGGGGTCGTCGTTTACCTACGCAAGCCCCGCCCCTTGCGCGCCGTCGAGTCCGCTTCTCTCTTCACCTGGTGCTTCCTCGTCCTCGCCCACGGGGGCGCGATTCTCGTCGTCTACCCTTCCTGCGTGATGCCTTTTACCCTCACCCTCGAGTGGGGACAGATGGTCATCGCCCTAGCCTCCATGCTCTCGTGGCGCTCCACGGTCGCGCTCTTCACATGGACGTGGGTCGTGGGCGCCGCGGTCACCATCGTCCGCGCCAACTGGGACGTCGATCTCTCGGACCACGTCGTACTTGCCATCATCTACGCCGTCGTTGGCGCGTCCGTACGGGCATTCGACAAGCTGCGTGCCGACGAGTTCGTCGGTCGCTTCCGCCTTGGAGCCGCCAACGACGCGTTGCGAAAGCTCGAAGACGCACGAACCCGGCTGTTCACCAACTTGAGCCACGACTTCCGCACGCCGCTCGCGCTCATCCGCGGTGAAGCCGAACGTCTCGCCGGTTCCCTGACCGCTCCCGCGTCTCGCGCAGCGTTAGGGCGTGTGCAATTCCAGGCGGCGGCGCTCGCCGATCTCACAGACCAGTTGCTCGAACTGGCTCGGTTCGATGCTGGCCGCACACCCACCGCCCCGCGTGACTTCGACCTCACCGCCCTCGCGAGTGAACTCGTTGCCCACTTCTCGAACGCAGCCACTGGCGCCTCGATCGCCGTCGAGAACGGACCCGCATCCGAAGGCGTCGGCGTGCACGCTGATCCCGCTCACGTCCGTCGCATCTTGACCAATCTGCTCGACAACGCCGTGCGGCAGGTGCATCACACCGGCGGCGACGTGCGAGTGCGGATCGACCGCTTCGGCGAGCGCATATCCCTCGAGGTCAGCGATACCGGCCCTGGGATTGCGCCCGCGCGGCGCTCGCAGATCTTCGAGCGCTTCGCGTCGTTCGACGCCGCAGGGAGTGTGGCATCGGGCATCGGTCTTCCGCTTGCACGCGAGCTTGCCGAGCTCAATGGTGGACGACTCGTGCTCGTCGACGATGCGCCGGCGACCACGTTTCGCGTGGAGCTTCCCGCAGGCGAACCCGAACCGCTCGCTGAAACGACGCACGCGAGCCAGGCTTCTGTCCTTGTCGATGCGGACGAACCCATGCCTGCGCGTGTTCGAACGCAACGCGCTCGAGAGTCGCTGTTGTTGCTGGAAGACCACGTCGAGATGCAGCGGCTGCTCGGCTCGCTCCTCGAGAATCACTTCTCGGTTCGTTGTGCGGGTTCCTTGCGACAAGCGCGCGAGGCATTGCGCGCCGAGCCTCCCCAGATCATCGTGAGCGACATCATGCTGCCTGACGGCGACGGCTATGACTTGCTGCGGGAGGTACACGGGAGGCGCGACATGGAGGCCGTCCCGTTCATCTTCGTGTCGGCGCTGGCGGAGGCAACGCAGCGCACCGCGGGGATGTGCGCCGGGGCTGATGATTACATCACGAAGCCGTTCTCGGCCGCCGAGTTGGTGGCGCGGATCCGGACAGCCGCAGCGCGCGCACGGAGCCGTCGCGCCGCGCTCGACGCACAGCGACAACAATTCGTTGCCGAGATTCACGATGGTGTGGGAGGGGCGCTGGGGCGAGCGGGGGTGTTGCTGGCCGCTGCCGAGGCCGAGCCGACCAGGGCCGAGTTGATCAAGCGGGCTCGCGAGGCCGTCAAGGAAGCAATCGACGAGGCGCGAGGGTTGATGAAGGTGGCGGAAGGCGCAGCGGAACCTTGGGACCTGGCGACGCGAACGCTCCGCGGTGACGTGGAGAAACTGGCCGCGGGCTTCCACGTCGAGACGCAGTTCGCATGCGCGACCGATGGTACCTGCCCGCTCGTCGCGCCGTTCGAGCTACACGTCCTGCGACGCGTGGTTCGGGAGTGTGTCACCAACACGATCAAGCATGCGTCCGCGAGGGAGCTGGTGGTCCGCATCGAGGGCCGGCGAGGTGAAGTGTTGATGCGCGTCGACGATGACGGCACGGGTCGGACGGGCACGCCGGAGACGGGGTCGGGTCGGGGGCTGCAGATCGTGGAGCGGCGGATTGTCGATCTGGGCGGTGCGATCCATCTCAGCGCGCGGCCTCTGGGAGGGACGAGCATCGAGACGGTTTGCCCGTTGCAATTCGGCATCCGCCTCCAAGCCGAGCCCGAGGCGGCGTGAGCGGACGGCGAGCCGTCAACGGTCGTACTGCACGGCCAGCATGAAGTTGCGGGGCGCTCCCGGGAGCAACGCGAACTCTCCGTGGCCCGACTTGACGTAGCGGGTCCCCGCCACGTTCTCCGCACGAATCGTCGCGAGTACCGGCCCGGCACGGTGAAATACCCCTGCGTCGAATCGAACGTAGCCCGGTACCTCGTACCCGTCGAGAAGCGCCCGCTTGCTCGTGAATACGGCCCCCGCCGCGACGCCCGAATCCGCCAGGAGAGGGCCGAGCACGCCGAACTCCGCCCAGACAGCGCCGCTGTGGCGGGCCGAGAACGCCAATGGCTTGCCGACTAACGCGGGGTTCGTGTCTGCCGACACGGTTGCATCAGACCAAGCATAGCTCGCGATGGCGCGGACGGGCTGCCACGGATGTGCCTTCAGCAGCACTTCCACCCCTCGGCTGCGTGCTGCACCTCGTTGCACCTGGAAGTCGGGTCGATCGGGGTCCGGCACCGAGATGTTGCGATTGGTGAGGTGAAAGACGGCCACGTCTGCCGTGAGCCGATCCCGCTCCCACGCCGTGCGTACACCAGCCTCATAGGCGAGACTGTGCTCCGGTTTGAGCAATCGCGCCGTCGACGTCACGCCCAGTACTGGCCAGAAGCCGTTGCTCACGTTGCCATAGAACGACATCCACGTCGCGGCCTCGTAGACCAGCCCGCTACGCGCGCTCAGCGCCCACTCGTCTTCCGTCTCATCGACCGTATCCGTCTTGCTCGTCTGCCGGCATCCGTCCACGCGCGCGCCGACCAGGGCGTGAAGACGCGGCAGCACGGTCATCAGGTCATTGACGAACAGGCCTGCCAACGTGCTGGACCACCGATTCGAGTCGCCTCCGGGCAGAGGGACCTCCGGCAAGGGACTCCCGTAGACCGGCTGCCAGACGTCAATCGTATACGGCGTAGTCGCCGGGTCGCTCGCCGCGACGCGCCAATCGACTCGCTCGGTCGACATGTCGAAGCCCGCCACGAGAAGATGACGAAGCGATCCGGTCGAGAATCGCTCCGTGACGCTTGCCTGAAGCGCAATGTCGCGGCTGCCAGATTCCCAGTTCTGGATGAGTCTGACGAGGGTCCGGCGGTCGTCGAGCAAGGCGATGGGAATCACGGCCACTTCCTGGTACGCGCCGAGTTGGCTCTGGACCGCGACGCGTAGGGTAGTGTGGCTGGACACGCTCCTGGTACCCTGCACACGGAGCAGGCTGCCGAAGGTGCTGGCCATGGGCGCGTCAGGCTCGATGTACGAACGGTGCACGGGCAGGGCGAAGGGATCCCCGCCGAGGGCAGGAACCCCCCCGGGATCGGCGCGGTAGAGCTGGCGATACACCTGAACCTCGCCAAGCACCGATGTCTTGGCGTCAGGTCTCCATGCCAACGCCGGATTCGCGATCCACCGCTGCCATTCGTTGAAGTCACGATGCCCGTCGCTCGCCTCTCCGGCTGCTGTGATACGTGCCAGCACGTGGTCCCGATCGTCGAGCGCGCCGGTGGCGTCCAGCTCTCCACGCAGGGTACCGAAGCTTCCGGCCATCAGCCGCAGGCGGGAATGCGGCTCCGCTAGGGGCTCCTTGGTCACGTACCGGATTGAGCCGCCAGGCAGGGCAGGGCCGTACAGAGCCGACGCGGGACCGTGAATCACCTCGATACGCTCGACGTTGACTGTGTCGGTCGCGTTGGCCCCCGAGTAGCCATTCAGAAAGCCGTTGCGGTAGGTGGTCCCTGACCAGACCCGAAACCCTCGGATCACATAGTCGTCCCACGTGCCGCCGTAGCCCGGTCCCAGCTGCGTGCCTGGGACGAGAAGCATCACGTCATCGGTCCGTCGCGCGAGCGTGGAGTCCATGACGGAACGGCCGACGACCGTCACGGACTGGGGAACGTCGCCTACGGGAGCCTCCACGCGAGTGCCGGTGATTTGGACGTCGACGACCTGTTGCGGTTGCGCCGGGGGCACCGGCTTGGCAGTGCTCTCGGAGGAGTAGACCGGCGGCGGGGGGCTCGCCGAATCGTCGCTCCCGGCGGCGGGCTCATCGAACGTTGCCTCGCCTGCCCCCGCCGCGGCAGAGGACAGGAGAACCGAGATCGCGGCTGCAGCCACGGAGCGCGGGAAGTGTGAAGTCTTCGTCATTGGGTCTGCGGGAGGAGCGCGAGCCTCGCCTTCCGGCAAGGAGTCTGTCAAGGTCACGCATCGCATGTTCATGCGATTGTCGAGAGAGCGCGATGCATGGCACACCAGACGTCAGCCCCCGCGAGGCATCGAGCCGCGGGGTGATGGAAAGGCTACCCCATGTGTGTTGGCGACTTCCGCAATCCGAAGCCCGTAGGCCGATCGGTAGGAGAAAGGGGTGGGGGGCCAAAGCTTGCGGCATGGGGGCTCACGATGGCCTTGCTTGCACCGCTTCACGTTGGGTGCATGGGGGTCTACGCGGAGGGGTGGGCCAATGTGACGCCCAAGACGAGCTACGAAGCTGGCGAGCCGTCCGCAAGCCCGATCAAGCCCGTCGAGGGGATGGGCACCACGCTCGGCGCCACGGTCGGCGTGATCTTCGACTTCGATCGTGGCGGCAGCCTCTCCATGGGCTACTCGGAATCACACACGAGCATCGGCGACGCGAGCGGCAATGCCAGCGGGAGTGAGCTTCGCGGAGACTTCGAGATCGTTAGCCTTTCGGACGACACCAACCTGCGGCTCGGTGGCGGAGTGCTGCTCCCTCGTTCGGGGAGCCTGACCGCCCCCACGGACCCGTCCGCCCCGCGCGTCAACCCGAATGGGAGCCCTCTTCCCGACGAGACGAAAGGGGGCAGTGGACCCGGAGCGTTTGAAGCCGGAGTGGGGGTAACCCATTTCCTCTGGCCCTACCTGGAAGCCCACGGCCACGTCGGGGCCGTGTACCAATTGCAGCAAACGCCGAGCGACGGTGCCGTATCGGGGCCTGGTGTCCAGCTGCGCTTCGGCATCAGCGTATATCCAAAAAGCGGTCCGTCGAACTCGACCGTCATCTTTCCGACGGACTCGTCGGAGGACCTGATGGTCCACATCCGCCTCGGAGCCATCTCGCTGGGCTGCACGGCTGCGCACGGCGAGTATCGCGAATCGGGCGGCGGACTACTCATGACAGAGGCCACCGGGACTTGCCGAGGCGTTACGTACGCATGGCGCCAGCTCCCCAAAGCCATGGTCATCGAGTGTGAGGCTGCAAGCCACGAGACATGCGAGCAGATGGCTCGCGACGTGCTGAAAGAAACCGAGCGTCTCCTCCGAATCAAGGCGAAGGAGACCAAGCCCGCGGCCGAAGGGGGCAAGAAGTGAGTTCGCGGCGCGCGACTGTCCTGCTCGCCCCAGAAACAGGGGCTCCCTATCGCGGATTCCAAGGTACGCACACCCGCCGGCTCATGCCTTCGCGTGACCATGGGAGAACACGATGCGTCTGAAGCACCCCTGGGCCTCGGTCATAGGCATGTCCGTGCTTGTAGTGGCGAAGACGGCGGACGCGCAGACGTATACGCTCCATCAGGTCGACGAGGCGCTCTCCGAGTCCCTCGACATCATGAGGGACCACACACGGTTCCTCGCGAATCAAGACCAGTACGATACCTCTCTTGCCTACTATGCACTGACCTATCGCGTCGCCCCGGTACGACTCGCGACGAACGACGGCCAAACGGGCCGCACGGCTTTCATGCGACTCAACCAGAACATAGGCGTTGGTTTCGGCAGGCCGAGCGACTTCAGTGTCTTCGGCGGCGCGTGGGTCGACATCGTAGGTGGGAATGTGCCCGGAACCTTCGAGGGCCAACACGTGGCAGCCAACGGACTGCTCTTCCTCGGGCTCGGCCTGCATGGATTCCAGCTCACTTACGGCGAGCTTGCCCGTGCGCCTTTCACGCACGATCTCTTCGGGAACTTCCCGACGACCGAGGCCCAAGGCGAGGAAGGGGGCGAAGGACGAACCCAAGCCTTCTCCGCCTACCACTCGACCGGCGCGTCACTGGTCGTGATTCGCACGATGATCGAAGACGAATGGAAGCTGGCGGAGGTCCGCGCCCAGTTGCAGCCGCTCACCCGGTGGGCTGGAAAGACCGCTGGTCTGCCCATGATTGCCGTGCAGAAGCTGGCCAGCTTCCGCTCCTACTACGGCGATGTCCAGGGCGACCCGACTCGCCCATCCGATGCCCAGTCCGCCGACCTGGCAGGGACCTTCCCCAGCACCGAAACACCGTACGAGCTCGAATTCGGTTCGGACGACCTCTTCAGGGAGGGCCTTCGCGCACACCTGGTCACCCGAGTTTCGCCGTCGTTCGCGCTGCGCCGAGGCGAACTTGGGTGGTACCGCGACGTGGACCGCTTCACTTTCGCCGGGAGAGCCACAGCGTTCTCGCGCGCGGACTCCGCGCAGTTCAGCGGCGACACCTTCGTTCGCTTCGCGCTCGGGACGCCAAAGCGGCACAAAATCGGCTGGCCAGTGAGCGTCAGCGCCTCGTACAGCTACAACAGTCCCGAGACCCTGACGTTCCTTCCGCTGCCCTACGCGCACGTCTTTGGCTTCCAGTTCATCGTCGGCGTGCCAGAGACCGGGAAGCCCGTCGTACCGATCGTCCGTGCCACCGAAGACCTCGATGAGGGAGGTGAACCATGAAGCGCATTGTCACCCTGGTCGCGTCCTGCATGGCGCTCGTGGCCTGCGCTTCTGAGACGCCACTCGATCACTACTGGACCGCCGCCCATTGTGAAGTCCAAGTCAGTGCCGACGCCCCGCAGTACCGGCTGTGTGAAGCCTACCTGAGGAGACAGTCGTCGACCGACGTGCTCCTCGTGCGGCTCGGGACCGACTTCTACAATGACTCTCCCGCACAGCCGTCGCTCCTTGCAGCGATAAGCCCGTCGCAGACCGCGCCGGCCAGCGTGCCGCTGACGGGTAAGGACGTCCTGCTGCGCGGGCCTGCCACGATCCCCTCCGGCCAGGCGTACTTGATGGTGAACTCTTCCGGCGCCGTTCCCGGGGTCCAAGCCCCGTGGACGGTGGCCGCGGGCCACCTCGACCTCGCGTCGTTCGCGCTCCGCGAAAACCGTACCGACGATCGCGATGAAGTCATGCTGGACCTCGAGTTCAGCCTGTCGGGCGCCACGGCGGGCGACGTTCCCCTGGCCGGCACGGTCATCATTCACGCTGACGACGGGCCCAGGACCGATGCAGGAACCGTCGACGCCGGACCGGACGGCTCCAACGGTACGTGAGGCACCGCGGCGGAGACCCCGGGCAAGGAGACGGTCTCCCCTACGCCCTTGCCGGAGCAACCGGACCCGTCCCCGCAAGAAACGATGACGCCATCGTGCGGAGGTTGAATCTGTTCACGCACGGTGGACCCCCGAACCGCTTTCCAGTGGCCGCTGCCCCTCTTTCGCGCTAGGCGGTGTCCGTACCTCTTTCCTGAGGGACGTTCCCCATCCGTCTCCGACCGAGGAGCTTGCCCATGTCCCGTCGCACCCGCGCGTTCTCCCTGCTCTGCTGGCCACTCGTCTCCGTCGCCTCCTGCGGCGGCGAGAGCGAATCCGACGCGACCCCTGCCTGCACCGGCGAGGCGTGCGATGCCCTCGCCATCACGATCCGTGTCGAAGGAGACCCCTCCTTCCTGTCCGGGACCGTGAACGTGGTCGTCGACGCCACCCCGCCTTCCGCCTTTCACGGCGTGGAGCTATCCCTCGGAGGGGCGAAGGTCGGGAACGACGAGGAGCCTCCCTTCTCGTTCTCGCTCGACACCGCCGAGTACCCCGACGGCAAGATCGATCTCAAGGCCGTCGGCGTCGTTGCCGAGACCGCGGAGCGCCTGACCGCCACCCTCGCGACCGAGCTTGCCAACCACCCGCCCGACCTCGTCATCCAGTCTCCCGAAGAAGACGCTTTCCTCGTTGGCTCCCCGTCGAAAGGGTTCACGCTCGCACCCGTGTGCGCCGTGTCGGACCCCAACGGCGTGGAATCGGTGTCCGTCACGCTCGAGGGGACGTCGTTCGATCTGGGAGCCTGCGATGGCTCGGTGAGCGTGACGCTGCCCACGGGCACCGACTTCCCGCACGCGGCCCTCGAGCTCGAGTTTCGCGCGACCGATGCGTTCGGTCATGAGACCGCGCGAACGGTGCAGGTTACCCCCACGAACCTCGCATCACGGTTCGAGCGAGACTTCGGCGGGGCCATGCCGATGCTTGCTCGCATCATGATGGCGGACGACGGGACCTCGGTGTTTCAGATCGGCCAGAACAGCTCGAGTGGTGACGGGTCGCTGTACGTGATGAACACCCTTGCCTCGATGGCGGAGGCCGAGCTGGTGATCGAGGACCCGATACCCGCCAATGCGGTGCTGAGTGGTCGGGACCTGTACTTCTTCGGGTCGGACCAGGGCGACTGGGCGCTGTACCATGCGTCCCTGGATGGCGCGCCGAAGGCGTTGGTCACGCTCGATGGCGCATCGTACCAGCAGCCTGCCGTTCACCCCTGGAGGCGTGAGGACGGTCGAGTGTTTGCCGTGTGGACCGATCCCACGGTATCGACGATGCACCTCGTGGCCTATGACGCGGGTGGTGTGAAGGTGTTCGACAAGGCGCACGCGGCGTTGATGCCGGGCTACTCGTCGATGCCTCCGATCTCCAACACGACGGTGCTGGGCGATCGAATCGTGATGTTGGCGGGCGACCCGCAAGCTTCGACCTCGGCGGTGCATGTGTTCGACGCCGGGACCGGGGCGTTGGTGGATGCGTGGGCTCCGCCCAGCGGGAACCCCGTGTCGGACATCGTGGCGGTGGAGGACCAAGGCGTGGTGGTGAAGACGCAGGTTCCAGCGCAGGGAGGACCGCCCGACTCCGCCCTCGCCCTGATCGACCCGGCCACCGGGACCTTCGTGTGGGAGCGACCCCTCGTGGGAACCCATCCGCAGTGGATCAGCGTGGGGTCGGGCTTCGCCACCGTGTTTGCGTTCGCCTCCAACCAGGATGCGATCTCGGCCCTCACGCGACACACGCCGGGTGGGGCCGCGGTCCTCTGGTCTGGAGCGCCGAACGGGCACGAAGGCGTTGTAGGGCATCACGGTTCCTCCCTCGTGCTCACGGGAATGACCGGGGCCGAGACCTGGCAGCTGATCGCCCTCGGCACGGATGGCACGCTGCTGTGGCAAGTCGATCTCGCCCTCCCTTACCTGGATCGATCGCTGGTCCTGTCCGACGGCTCAGTGTCGGTGCACTCCCTCACGAGCTACACCGAGGCCACGGAGAGCATGTGGGAAATGTTCGGCGCGGAAGGGAATCGCGTCTGGGAGCACTCGATTCCATCGCAGTCGGTGGGAGGTGTGATCGAGCTGGGAGAGCTGATCGTGTGCGCCTACGTTGCTGCTGGCGGCGCCGACCAAGTGTACGAGGCGCGGGATCGCGCGTCAGGTGAGCTGCGGTGGCGTCACCGACAAGGCTCGCCCGCGAACCTGGGTGGATCCATCTCCGTGATGGCGTGGTCCGAGGCGTGGGGCGTCTTGCTTGGGCCCGCCCCCACGGCTCTGGAAGAGAGCGGTGGTGACACGTCCCACGCGGCCGTCGTCCTGGGTTTGGTGCCGTGATGAGCAAGCGGCACCTCTGCATCGTGGGGCTGTTTCTCTTGGCGTGCGGCGGTCACGAAGACGGCGTGCCGTCGGATGGGAGTCCGGCCGTGGATGCTGGACCCGGGGCAGGCACGGTCGTGCTGGAGGCGCCGGCGGCGCCGGTGAAAGGGACCGTCTCGGTGCAGGCCGTGCCGGACCCCGCGGACGGTGTGATCGACGTGCGCTTCCACCTCGATGGGAATGCGGCACCGATCGAAGTGGACCTCACGCCCCCGTTCGGTGTGTCGCTCGAGCCTGGATCGACCGCGGACGGGGCCCACACGATCCGCGCGATGGCGCGATGGGCCGACGGTCGGAATGCCGAGGCGAGCGTCGAGGTGACACTGGACAACGAAGCTCCGGCGGTGATTTCGGTGGCGCCCGAGGACGGCGCGAGCGTGCTTCCCCCGTTCGTGGTGCCTTTCGCTCTCGAGGCGGCGGATGCAGCGGGGCTGGCTCATGGCACCGTGAGCGTGGTCGGGGGCGCGAGCTACGCGATCGAGGCTCCTGCGTGGAGTGCACAAGTGGCTCTGGACCCGGGCGACGTGTTCCCCGTGAAGCGTGACCTCGCCTGGTCCGTGCAGGATTTTCCTGGAAACGAAGCGTCGGGCACCCTGCAAGTGACGGCCACGCATGTGCGCATGTCCGTGCCGGGACCGAAGACGGATCACGCGGTGGTGCTTCCGATCGGCGGGCGCCGGACGATCGTGCTGTACGACGACGAGGTCCACTCGTTCGGGGTCCGCGGAGAGCTGGAGTGGAACGTGTCATCGCCGACCGGGTTGATTCCCGTCTGGGCTCTGCGTGCCCCGGGCGGGAACGTGGCTGTGTTGCACGAGAGCACGACGTCATCCGAACCGGGGACGGGATTGTCCTTGCTGGACGAGACGGGAAGTTGGCTCTGGCATGCCCCATCGGACATGCCGTCGCGCGCGTACCTGGCGTTGGGGTGGGACGAATCCACGGAGTCGTTCGTGGCGACGACGCGCGAGAAGGCGGTGAGTGAGCCGCAGACGGGCAAGCTGGTGGAGGTCTCTTCGGATGGGGAGGAGATCGAGTTGGCGTTGCTCGATCCGGAGCGCGTGGGCGTGGCGTTGCGGATGACGCCGGCGGGACTGGGTGACCTTGCGATCGCGGTGACCACGGTGGCCACGACCGGACCCGGGGAAGGCGTCCAGGTTCACGCGCGCGGTGGCGAGAAGTTGTGGGGCTGGGAAGCCGCGGACGAGTTCGACATCCTCGCCACAATGCCGATGGGGCAGGACGTGGTGGCCGTGGCGGTGCAGAGTGATTCGAGCCTGGGCCCTGTGCTGGAAGGGGTCACGGCCTCGGGCACGGCGTGGACGCTTCTGCCCGGTGAGTACGAGCGACTGGCCGCGGGAATGGTGCTCGACACCGGGGACCTCGTCGTGCGTGGTGAGGTGGATGGGTTTCGCGGGTCTTTGTACCGTGTGCAGAGCGACGGGACGGTGCGGTGGCGGAAGACCTGGTCGGAGAGCATCGCCGCCTGGCTGCTGATGGGCGACCGCGTGGCCGTGGGCCGAGGGGATCGTGTCGAGGTTCTCGGTGCGGACGGGGAGGTCGAGGTGCAGTGGGAGGTGCCGTCGGACCCGGATTCGAAGGACCCCGTGGTGCTCCTGGGCCTGGTCCGAGGCCCGGAGGATGGTCTGTACGTGATTACGGGACGCTCCGGCGAGGTCTCCCACGTTCGCGTGTGGTTGTTGGATGCGAGCGGGAAGACGACATGGTCCGAGGTGCTGGAGGGAGAGGTTTTCGTGCAGCACGCGACCGAGGTGGACGAAGGCGACGGGCTATTGCTGGTCACCGACCGATGGAAGGACCCGTCTTCGGCGGAGATTGTGACGTCCGTGCATGCGCTGGAGTGAGCGGGGGTTCTCCTCGACCCTTGGGATGGCGACACACCGGAAATGGATTGCCCCTCACTCTGGCTTGCATCTGGCGAGGTCGACCCGTCCTCTGGGCGTGGTGAGCTTACCCATGAGATGACGTCCGCCGTTCCAGTCCGTGCTCGAGACGGTCACGCTACCCGCGCCCTTGCTCCCCGCCACGGCCATGGTCCAGTCCAGCCCACAGCCGTCTTTGCATCCCTCGTTCCCTTCCCCTGAGCTGTAGTTCAGCCCCACGGCCCAGCCGATGTCGTCCCCGAGCAGCGCCTTGGCCGCGTCGCACTCGTTGAGGCGTCGCAACGTCAACTCGTACAGCCCATCGTCGCCGCATGTCGTGGCGGCCAGGCAAGCCGGGGTCCCGCAGTTCCCGAAGACGAACCCGCCGACGAGAGCCACGAGCACGCCCTGGATCGCGAGGAGGCTCCTGGCCATGCGGACTCGTTGCTTCTCTTGCGCAGCGCAGGCTTCGCTGGCAGCGTCCTCGACGAACGGCGTGGAGGCTCCCGGGAAAGCATGCCATTGGGCGTTCGTCGCACGCTTGCCCCACGTCAAGGTGGCGGTCGCGATGACCGAACGGGCGGTTGCCGTGTCTCCAAGCGCGGCAAGAGCGTGTGCGCGCAAGCACGACAGCACGACCGATCCCGGGAGGGGAAGCTCCCCGTCCTGCCTGCCGATGAGGTTGAGCACGGACTGCGGTTGCCCTTCGAGGTGCGCCGCCAGCGCGCGAGCGGTGCGGTACTCGATGTCCGGCTCCAGGTGAATAGGGCGCGGGTTGACGTCGGAGAGCCATGCGCACGCGGAGTCCCGATCCCCCGCCAGGGCTGCCGATCGGGCCAGACGACACCGCAGCATGTCCCTTAGATCCTGGTCCGCGAGGAGCCCAAGGGCGGTTTCGAGCATGGCGCGTGCGCGCACGTGGTCTTCTACTTCGCGGTAGCGTTCGGCGATGAAGATGGCGAGGCGGAACAGGTGCTCTTCCGCTGCGGGGTTTGCCCCTGGGTTCGCCATGATCACGGCGCGGGTCTTCTCCCAGCCCTGCCGCACCCCTTCGAGCCCGGCGGCGCGCGTGGCCGGGTTGTCCAGCATGCCCGCGAAGTGCTCCAGTCCTGCCGGCGTTCGGATGATGGCCCGCTCCTCGAGCGCCGAAAGCTGTGCCCGCAGACCCGCCAGGCGGGACGGTTCGTCGATCCGCGTTTCTTGCCTTCGCTCGGTCACGCGACCCGCGATCTGCAAGGTGCTGCGGCAGTACGAGCAAGTGACCTGCCCGCCGCTCGGCAACCCCTCGAGGGGAGCCCCGCATCGTTCGCATTCGATGGAACGAATCTGAAAGGAATAGGGCGTGGGGGCCATGCGGTAAGTCCTACGCTGGCCGAGTCGCCGGGCGCAAGCGTCGGTGGAAGGTGGCCATCTGCCGCCTGGTGAACACCCGTCCCCTCGTGTACCCTCGCAGCCCGGATGCGCACGAACCTTTCCGGACTTCGATACCTGTGCTCGCTGGGTGGGGTGCTGGTGCTGATGGCCTTTGTTCGGGGGGGCGAGGCGTCGGAACCGCCAGGCTCCGGCTGGCTGGTCGACGCGAACCTCGGTGCCGCCCGCGTCGAGAGCGACGCATACCGATTGGCCGCGGATGGCGCCCTCGGCTACTCCACCGGAACCTGGGGGTTGGGAGCCCGGGGCAACACGCTTGCCTATGATGAAGTCACTTCGGTGGCGCGCATCGAAACGACGAAGCTCGACGGTGACGCCGAGGGGTGGCTGGTCTTTGGGGATCCGACCTGGTCGGCCCGTCCACAGGTTCGCTTGACGGCGGGCGGGGCGAGCTATGACTCCACGTACACGCCGGAAGGCGCCGGGGCAGGACCCTGGAACGATCAGACCTCATGGGTCTGGCGCGGCACCGCCCTGGCCGGGGTCGACTGGCGTGCAGGAGAGGCCTTCTCCCTCTCCGCACTGGTGGGTGGCGGCGTGCAGGTCGAGTGGTATGACTACGAGACCGTGGGGGCTGGACAGGCCAGCCTCACGGACGACGAGAACACCACGTTTCGGGGCGTGGCGAGGCTCGACCTGCGATGGGTGGCGCTCCCTGACACGCTCTCCCTGCGCTTGCGCGGCGATGCCTCGTACTTCAAGCTCACGCGCGACCGATTCAGCGTCACAGCGGGGAGCACGACCACGATCGCCGACGAGACGCTCGTGCTGTCCCAACTCGAGGTGAGAAGTCGGGCTTTCGTGGACATCGACGCAGCCGAGGTGCTGGGATTCCGCCCCACGTTGCACGCAGGCGCGGACTACTATCGGCTTTCAGGTACAGAAGGGGATTCGTCGTCCCTCGTGCCGCTGGCGGGCGTGGGTGTCCTGCGCCCATGGGAGTGAACGGCCGGGTGACACCGTGAACCGAGGAACCGACGTGAAAGACGAAGACTTCGTCCTGCTCGACTCTTTCCCCACCCCCCACGAGGCGCACCTGGCTGCCAATGCTCTTCGGGCTGTGGAGATCCCTGTCAAGATCGTCGACGAGAGCACCGTGAGCGTCATGCCGCATCTCGAGTTGGCTCTCGGTGGCGTGAAAATCTTCGTTCGTGAGCAGGACGTGGAGGACGCCGCGCGCATCTTGCGGGGGGACGCGGACCTGGCCGATCAGCCCTACCGCGAGCCTGCGGAAGACGACGCCCTCGCCGAGCGAGCCCCGGATGACCTCACGGAATACGAACCGATCAACCCGGACGAGGACACGGTCTCGCGGGCGCTTCGCGCCTCTATCATTGGCATTTTCCTCTGTCCCGTCGTGCTACAGGCGTACTCCGTGGTGCTCCTCACCCGGGTTTCCAGCAAGGGATTGAGCGCCCGCTCCGCGGGTCGGGCCCGCCTCGCCTGGGGCATCAACCTCGTCGTTCTCGCGGCCGCGCTGGTGGTTCTCTACCGGCACGTGGCCGGGTGAACTCGGTGCGTCACGGAAGGCGTGAAGGACGCGGCAACGGGAAGCCATCCCGGATCGCTTGGACCACCCGGGACCGCAGCGCCCCATCCGCCTTCTCACACTTGTCCGACACCTCGCCCATCGTCACGCCCTTGCATTCCTTGCGTCGCTGCTTCGACATCTCTGCAATCTTGTCGTCGGCGCTCAGCGCATCACGGACGCCCTCGTCCAGCCGCTTCCAGTCGATGTTGGCATGTTTGGGGCTCGGAGGACGCTGTGCGCGGACTTCTCCCGCTTGCAGGGTGGCGCACGTCCCGTCCCAGCGCAGCACGTCGTAGCTGTTGCCCACACCGCTCACGGTCATTCCCCCAAGGTTCGGTGTGTTCTCTGAGAGCACGAGCAGCTCTTCGTCAAACTCGAGGTTTTTGTCCGACGAGGGGCCGCCCATCCCATTGAAGGGCTCAACCTGACGCGCGGAGACGTACATGCGCGTCCAGGGGGAGTCCTTGGCGAAGAAGTAAAGGGCCAGCTCCGGGTGGGCGCCCGCGCAGAGCCGCTTGACGAACGCCCGAGGCATGACACACGGGCTCTTGCTGTCGTTCGCACACGCCGTCGGCAGCTCGACGGACTCCTCTTCTGCATCCGGCTCGGTCGACGGCGAAGCCGGCTCGGTCGACGGGGCCTCGGGCGCCGCCTTGGACGGCTCAGGTGTGCTCGCGGGCGCCGGCGCGCCCCCGCAGCCAGCGAGACAAACGACAAGAATGGCAGATGACCAACGCATGGCTTCGGATGGAACCGCAACCGCCAGGAGATTGCAACGATCGGATGGCTGTCAGAACCGCGCCACGCCCGCGAGCGTGGCCCCGCCAAGAACGAGGGTGCCACTGCTGCTCGGCACCCACGTGACATCGCCCACGTGCGCCTCGACCGAGATGCCGGGAGCCACGTCGAGCGCGCCTACGGCGGTGAAACGCAGCGAGAACGCGGTGTCCTGGGCTCCTCCCCCCTGGAAGAACACTCCGGGCGCCAGCTCCGGAGCCAGACGAAACCCGTCGGTGACCTCGACCCAGTAGCGTCCCGACACGTCGAGGCCCGTGGCCTTCGGCCCCGTCATGTTCGATCGCAAGCCGAGCGCCACCTCGACCGGACTGCCGAGGCGAACTCCCGCTCGCAGCCCACCCTGCAACGCAGCGGCGCTTCCCGCGGCGTCTTCGGGACGCGAAACTGCCGTCGAGAACCCCACCGTCAGCCCCAGCAACGGCTGCAGATCCGGCGTCGCCCGCGTCCCCGGCTTCGTCCCCTCGTCGGGCGTCGACTCTTCGGTGCGGCGCGTGGGGGAGACCGGCGCGCTCGATTCCCAGGGAAGCGCCCCCGTGCCCACCCCTTCCTCCCGCAACAATACCCGAAGCATCTCCAGTACCTGCGGCTGCAGCTTGGCCGGGTCGACGTCGCGAGACACGCTCTCGGTCCGCGCTGTCGCAGCATGGTAGGCCGTCAGCTCCAGCCGAACCCCCGCTCCCGCGCTGCGGGCCACCGGTGCCAGCACCCACCCCGCCTTCGTGGTGCGCGCAAGCTCGTCGAGCTCCTCCGTGTCGTCCGCCTGCCCGTCACGCACCTGGGCCATCGCCGCTTGCCCGTCCGTTTCGGTCACGAGCTGATGACCCATTTCCACGATCGCAAGGCGCGTCTCCCTGCCGAGTGAAGCCATCCGGTCCTCGGGCGCCGGTCCGCGCGGCGGCAACAGCAGGACGACGTCGGCCCAGGCCAAGGCGCAGACCAACGCCGACGCGAGCGCGAGCATGGTTGCGGGGAAGCGATGTCTCAACGTCATGACGATCCCTCACGGGCTTTCGGGAGCGCTCGTTTCGTGTCTTTCCAGCAGCTCTCTCACGAGGCCGTCCAGCCAGTCGCGCACGCCCGGCGCGTTCGCGCACTCCACCACGGCCGGCCAGGTCACGGCCGCCCACGCCTCGCGATCCGGTTGCTTCTCGAGCCCGACTGCCCGAAGGGCCTCGCCCAAAGGCATTGCCCCATAGGCTCGGTCCACCTCCGCGATCGTTTCCTCCACCAATCGCTTGGACTCCTCACGACCCGCCATGTGCTTCGCCACACTCTGCGCGATCGGCTCGAGGTCCGCGAGCATCGCGTCGGACACCGCATGCGCATGGAAAGAAGGTGACTTGGAGAGCACGAACTGCACCACGTTGCGACGGAACGCCAGGGCCGCATCGTCGTCCCGATGGTCCACGGCGAAGTCGGCTGCTCGCGCGAGGGCGCGCTTGGTCCCGCCCTCCAAGAACACCTTGATTTCTGGCTCGATCCGCTTCTCGAGTTCCTCGACGATCCGCTTGCCGATCGCGCCGGCGCCCCCCAGCTTCGCGAATCGTTGCGTCGGCATGAGGCTAAGCACGAGGCGTGGCATGATCGTGGAGAAGTCCCGGATACCTCGGTACAGCGCGTCGGCCATCACAGCCTCGACGACGCGCTGGCGGAACAGCGCCCGGATCCACTCTTCGTGCACGAGGCCCGGGCGGCTCACCATGCGCTCGATGGCGCCGCGCGCGGCGTCCGGAACCCATCGCCCCAGCGGAGCCGTGTCCTTGCGGTAGTGCTCGACAAGCGCAGGGAGGAGGGTGTGGACCACGGGACGAACGAGGTCGGCCATGCGATCGGGGTCGAGGTGAGTGATCGCATACGTTCGCGCGGCATCCGGGGGAACAAGGGTCCGCAGGGGGGTCGCGAGGCAGTGCTGCCATCCCGCTTCCACCAACCGGTCCCAGTCCTCTCGTCCGCGGGGACCGGTCAGGCGCTCCACGAGCCATGCGGTCGTCGGGTGCTCGGCTTGGGCTCTGTCGGTCTTCTCGTTGCTGTCCGCCATGACATCACCATAGTACAGGTCTCCCCGCGTGGGTCCCCACCTGGTGCTGTGCTCGAATCGAATCCACTTCACTCGGATGGAACGTTCGGTGGGCAACCGATGCCTGGGCGAGCTTCCAGTGGAGGCACGCTCAGGCCGGTACACATGCGCGCCCGTGGTGGCGCGACAACGTCAACCGGAACGCGAACACGGAATGCAGAATGGGTCGGCGAAAGGGCGACGACGTCGCTGACCGACTGTGGCTCGAACTACGAGGAGGCGCGCGGGGCGGAAAGTCCTGCCGACTTTGTCCACAAGACGAGGATTGCGCTCAAAGAGGTTCGTGAGACACGGTACTGGCTCAGGTTGGCGGCGCGAGCTGAGTTGCTCGATCGGACCCAACATCTCGCAACGCTCATCGATGAAGCCGATCAACTCGTAGCGATTCTCACTGCGTCAGCAAATACGGCACGGCAACGTGCCGCGCGCTGCTGATTGATCAGAACATTCTTCGTTCCGTGTTCGAATTCCTCTTCCTAGTTCCTAGTTTCTTCACACCGCTTCCGCGCCGTACGTTCATTCATCTCGTCGGCGGCCGCGGACCGCGATCCCGTAGCGTGCGAGCTTGCGGTACAGGGTCGATCGGGGCAAACCGAGCAAGGGCGCGACCTTGCGGACGTTCCATCGGTGGCTCTCGAGCAGCTCGATGATCCGAGCGCGCTCTGCTTGCTCGAAGGAGGCACGTCCCGCGGACGTTCCGGAGCGTGGCGGGGTGTCCTCTGGCAGCTCGATGTCCGAGGCATCGATCGTTTCTCCCTGCGCGAGGACCGTGGCTCTTGTGAGGGCGTTTTCGAGCTGCCGTACGTTGCCGGGCCAGGGAGCGCGCAGGAGCTTGCGCATGGCGGTCGCGGAGAGAGTGGGTGCGACCCCGCGGGACCTGGGGACCACGCGCCGCAGGATGTGCTCCGTGAGGGCGGGGATGTCTTCGGTCCGGTCGCGCAGCGGGGGAACCGGGACGACCACGACGGCGATCCTGTAGTAGAGGTCCTCCCGGAACGCCCCACGAGCGACCTGCTCCTGCAAGTTGCGGTTGGTCGCGCACACCAGCCGGAAGTCCACGGCCAGTGCGTGGGATGCCCCGAGGGGCTGGACCTCGCGTTCCTGCAGGGCGCGTAGCAGCTTGGCCTGCGTGGGAAGGGAGAGCTCCGCGATCTCGTCGAGAAAGAGCGTGCCGCCGGCGGCCTGGATGACCAACCCCTCGTGATCGCGGTCCGCCCCAGTGAACGCGCCACGCACGTGCCCGAACAGCTCCGACTCCAGCAACAGGTCCGGCAACGCCGCGCAGTTGATGGACACGAGGCGACGTTTGCGCCGCGGGCCATTGTGGTGCAGCGCACGCGCGATGAGCTCCTTGCCCGTCCCGCTCTCGCCCTGAATCAGAACCGGGATCGACGTGTCCGTTACCCGATCCAGCACGTCGAACACGCGCTGCATCGCCTCGCTCGCGCCGACGATGGCGCCGTAGTCGAACCGTCGAGTGAGGGACCTTCGGGTTTCTTGCACTTGCTCGTGAAGCCGATCGAGCTCTGCTGCCTGACCTTCCGCCAGCTCCTGCACCCGTCGACGTTCGGTCTCGAGCTGGTCGTTGCGCTGGGCCAGGGCATCCATCAGTCGGGCGTTGCGCAGCGCCAGAGCCGCCTGGTCGGCGAACGCCATGAGCAGGTCCACGTCTTCGCTCGAGAACTTGCTCGGCTGGAACCGGTTGTCGAGGTACAGCGCGCCGAGCACCCCCTGGGGTGAGTGAATCGGGACGCACACCACGGACTTGAGCTGCATCGCGTGCACCGACGCTTCCCCCTCGAAGCGCCCGTCTTGCACCGCATTCGTGCTCACGACGAGCTGGCCCGACTGGATCACGCGTCGCGCAATGCCTTTGCTGAACTTGAGGTGGGACCGTCCCACCTGCTCGCGATCGACGTTGCGCGCGACGGCGACGGTCAGCTTGGGGCGTCCCGAGGTGTCCTGTTCTTGCAGGAGCAAGAAGCCCCTTTCGGCGCCAGTCAGCTCGACGGCGGCATCCATCGTTTCGCGCAAGACGTCGTCCGTGCGAAGCGACGAGTTGAGACGCTTGTTGATGTCGAGCAAGCGTCGCATGCGGCTGTCGGCGAGGTCGCGGGGGGGAGCCGTGGGGGATGGCTCCTCGGGGCGAGCGCGGACTCTTCGCGGGTGCGTCCAGAAGGCGGTGCGCTCCGCGGCGGGCAAGCAGGTGGCGGCGCGTTCCCACAGGGCACGTGCGGCGGACAGGTGGGTCTCCGCCAGGTGCGGGGCCGCCTGGGCGGAAGCAAGGGTCGAAAGCAGAAGGTGGGCCTCCGCTTCCGCGTCGCGATGTCCCGCCGCTCGGAAGCTCGCGAGCGCTCGCTCGCCCGAGTCCAACGCTTCTGCCACCCGCCCCTCCGAGGCGAGGACCCGCGACCGGGCCAGGGACAGTCGCGCGGTCAGGTAGCCGTCCCGCGGCTGTGTCCGCTCCTCGCAGCTCGCCACGTACTGGCGCGCTTGCGCGACGTCCCCTCCGTCGATCGCGATCTCTGCCATCTGCAGCTCGACCTCCACGAGCTCTTCGACGCTGCCCGACGCATCGAACGCGGTCCGTGCCGCGAGCAACCTGGCCTGGGCATCTTGCGTGTGTCCCTGCGCCTGCTCGATGTCCGCCTGCACCGCGTCCGCGGAGGCGACGAGCAGGGGTAGGGACAGGCGCGAAGCGAGCCCCCGCGCGCGGTCGGCGAAGCGTCTTGCGCGCTCGAAACCGCCTAGGTCCGCATGCGCCTTCGCCAGGTTGCACAACAAGCTCGCCTCGGTGGGCTTGCGCCCCAAGGCCGTTGCCATGCGAAGCCCTTGCTCGTAGGTGAGCAGGGCTTGATCCCAGACGCCTCGCTGGTGGAGCGCCACTCCGAGATTCAAACAAAGGTTTGCGACCTGGTCCGCCAGCCCGTGCCTTCGCGCAAGGGTCAGCGCCTCCTCGAGCCCTGCCGTGGCCCGATCGAGGTTTCCCTCCCGAAGGTCGTGCAGGGCGAGGGTGGTGATGGCGCGCACGTGCGTGCGAGGTCGGCCCGTCGTGGCGAGCAGCTGCTTGGACTTCTGCACGAGCGACCACGCCTCCTCCGCGTGGCCGAGGTAGCTGCACGCCATGGCTTCGAGGCACAGCAGCTCTGGGACCGCCTCCCCCGTCTCACGTGCCAGGTGGCAGGTGCTCCTTGCCTGCTCGTAGGCGCCCCGGTGGAGCAGGCTGCGCGCGAGGTGCTCCAGCACGACGGTGCGAAGGGCTGCGTCGGCGGCATCACCCAGGGCTGCTTGCAGGCAGCGTTCAGCTTCGCTGGAGTGGCCGAGGGCTGCGTGACATGCGCCTGTTTCCGCCTCGACCCTCGCTCGGATGGTCGCGGGGGCTTCGTGGGATGGCACGGTCTGGATGAGAGTGAGGGCCTCGTGAGCTCGTCCTGCGGTGCGTTCGGTTCGCGCGGCGAGCAGGAGCATCTCGCAGCGTGTGGTGGTGTCCAGCCTCCCGTCCGTCAGAACGGCTTGCAGACATCGAGCCCAGGCTCGGGGGGCGTGGTCGGCTGCGGCCTCATGGGACTGCAGGAGACGAACGGCATCGAGCAAGCGGTCGGCCAGAACGAGGTGCAGTGCGATGCGGGCCAGGCGTTCGGCGTGGGCGGCGGCTGCTGCGTCCGCGCCTGTTTCGTGGACGCCCAGGAACCACTCTGCGACGCGAGCATGGAGCTCTGCGCAAAGCGCGTTCGGCAGAAGCTTCACGAGGGGGACCGCCTCGCCCGTGCGGGTGAGCTTCCACTCGGCGGCCTGCCGGTCCAGGAACCCGGCGCTGCGCAGGGACTGCAGCGTGTCGAGGGACACCCCGAGTTGCTGGGCCTGGGAGGTGGTGACGGGCTCTTCCAGCAGGGCGAGCAGCCCGATGGCGCGCTGGTCGGTGGGAGACATGGCGATCACGGCGCGTGCGCGCTGGTCGTTCAGGGCGACCGAATCGTGCACGTGCGTGATGTCGAACTCGGTGCCGGCGCGGAGCAGACCGACCGCAGCGTTGACCGCATCGGGATATCCACCCGTGGCACGATGAATGGCGGTCACGATGGCGGGGGGGAAGGCTGGCTCGAGCCACAGGGACAGGTCTGTGGGCGTGAGGGGATCGACGCGAAGGTCGTGTTGGGCGTCGATCGGCAGGGGATGGTCCGGGGTGGTGGCGCACAGCAGAAGGACCCTGGACTGTGGAGACAGGGACCGAGCGACGGCCAGGAGGTGCTGGTGCTGGTCGTGGGAAAGCCGGTGGACATCGTCGACCAGGAGCAGGAGCGGGCCGTGTGGGCCGGTGGCGAGATGGTGGATGGCGTCGACGATTTGCAGGAGCCCTGGGCCGACGGGGTCTTGGAGAGCGCGGGAGAGCAGGTCTTCGACGGGGGAGTGGGAGCGAGAGCCGGCGCGCAGCACGCGGCACCGGGGCTGAGCTTGCCACTCGATCTCCTGGAGGAGGCGCGAGCGTCCCACGCCGTCATATCCGAGAACGGATAGTATCCTGGGGCCTTCGGAGTCGGTGAGCAGGGCATCGATGGCGCGCTGGGCGGCCGAGAGAAGGGGCTCGCGGCCCACGAACCGACCGCGCCAGGTGGCCGCGGGCGGGATGGGCGCGGGGGTGACGCCGAGGGCAAGCAGGACCTCGTCGACGCTGGAAGGGCGCTGGCTGGGGTCCGGTTGGGTGAGGCGCTGGAGCAGGTCTGCGTGGGCCTTGGGGGGAGGCGAGCGGGTGAGGCGCGCCAAGCGACGGAGCGTGACGCCGACGGAGAACAGGTCTGCGCGTGCGTCGGAAGCGTCGCCGCGGAGGAGTTCGGGGGCGAGGAACGCGGGCGTTCCGGAGACACGTGCGGAGGGGGGCATGTCGAGGGGGCTGGCGCAGCCGAGGTCGACGAGGACGCCTGAGGTGTCGGCGCGGACGAGGACGTTGGCGGGTTTGAAGTCGCCGTGACGGATGCCGGCGCGGTGCAGGAAGCGAAGGGCGTCGAGGGCGTGGAGCAGGGGAGGGAGGGCCTCGCCCCAGGTGCGGCTCTTGGCGTGCAGGTCGAGGGTGACGCCGACGATGGCTTCGGCCGTGTAGAAGCAGGTGGCCTGGGAGAGGGTGGGGTCGACGGTGGGGGAGAGGAACCCGAAGTGATGGACGGGGCAGAGGGAGGGGTGGGCGATGCTCTGGAGGGTTCGAAACTCGAAGCGAAGGGCTTCGATGAGGGAGGGCAGGTCGGACCGGAGCAACTTGAGGGCGAGCTGGACGTGGTCGACGAGGTCGTGGACGAGATAGGTGGTGGAGGTGCCGCCTTGGCCGAGGGGGGCGAGGATGTCGTAGCGGTCGGCGATGCGGGTGGTGGCCACACTGGAACCTTGTCTCACGCATGACGCTTTAGCAACAAGATGGGACATGATGGGACGAAGCGCCGTGGCACAGCTCAGTCCTTCGCCGCAAAAATCGGGGGTGTGGTCCCTGGCACGTGCGTTGCTGTAGTCTTCCTCCATGCCCCCCGCAGTCGCACACCTCTCACGGACCCTGATCGCCCTGCTCGCGGTCTGCTTCCTGTGTGCCTGCTCGCTTCGGCCCCAGCCCGAGCCTCCCCCCGCCCAGCCCAACGTCGTGCCCACCTTGCTGTCCGCCGAGCCGGCCTTTCCCGCCGCCATGAACGGAGGCTCCCTGTCCGGAGCCCCAGGAGCCGTCTCCCCAGGCGCCACCCTTCGTGCCTACAACCTGGACACCTCCCAGCCACCCTCCGAGACCATCGCCGCACCCGACGGGAGCTTCGAGATGCTGCTCGACATGCTCCCCGGCGACGAGGTCCGTCTGCAGGCAACCCTCGACGGCACCCGATCGAAACCTCTCGACGTCCTCATCGGGGAGAGCGTCGGTGTGCCTTCCCCCGCTTCTCGCCCGTTCGCAGCGTGTCTGACCACGGCCGACGAGATCTCCTTCGGCGTGCTTCCCCAAGGCAGCGACGTCGAACGTTCCGTGACCCTGTCGAACGTTTGTGAGGTCGACATCACCCTCTCCGCGATCGAGATGCGGAGACCCGTTGCGGGGCTGAGTGTGGTGACCGACGCGCCTCCGATCGTGCTCGAGGCTGGGTCGAGCTACGCGTGGACCGTCCGCGTCCAGGTGCCACCTGGAACCTCGGGTGAGATCGAAGATGCTCTGATCGTGGAGGTCGACGCGCCCGAGCGCGATCGCCGTCCCGTGATGTTGCGCGCTGACGTCGAACCCTGACGTGCGGCCGCCAACCCGTTTCCGTTCCTGCGCTCGTGGAGCGCGTGTGAGCTAACTTGTGAAGATCGAGGTGACGTGATGAAAAAGTCCATTCTTTGGGTCGTGGTGGTGGCTGGGGCGCTTGGTTGTGGCGGGTCGGTGGACGAGTTGGAAGGTGCGGGGGGCACGGGAGGTGTTGCCGGCACAGGCGGTGCGACCGGAGGCACGGGCGGGGCCGAAACCGGCGGAAGCGGCGGCAGCGCGGCCAACGCGGGCAGCGCGGGCAGCGCAGCCAGCGCAGGTCAAGCCGGCTCGGGCGGTGGCGCCGGGCAGGCCGGCATGGGCGGCACGGGAGGCTCGGCCGGGGCCTCAGGTGAAGCAGGCTCCGCGGGCTCCGCAGGGGCCGCTGGGTCCGCTGCCGCCCCCGCGTGCACCGACGCATCCCAGTGCACCCTCTTCTCCGACTGCTGCTCCTGCATCGCTCTCGCGCCCGGCGAAACCGTCGAGCCTTGCCCCGCTGTGTGCTTCGTCGACAAGTGCACCGAGCTTGGCATCGACCCCATGAAGACGCCCGAGTGCCAGGCCGGCCAATGTGTCGTGGGCTTCGATTGCGATGCGACCAAGGCCGTGTGTGCCATGCCGCCTCCGCAGTGCGCGCCCGGTGAGGTGCCCAGCGTCCAAGGCGGTTGCTGGGGCCCCTGCGTTCCAGCCGCCGAATGCAGCTTCGTCCCCGACTGCTCCGACTGCGACCCGACCCTTCACACCTGCGTCTCCAACGTCGCTTGGACCACGGACCGTCACTGCGTTCCCACCCCCCCTGCGTGCAAGGACGACGCCTCCTGCTCCTGCCTCCAGAACGCCGTCTGCATCGACCCCTTCGGCGTGTGCATCGACTCTCCTTCCGGCGAGATTTCCTGCGAGTGTCCCAACTGCTGAGCCTACCTCCGCTTCTAACCGCTTGAAATAACTGATTTAATTTCTGTTCCGCCCCTGCCGCCGCATTGCTGTGGTACTTGACGATCGTTTTCCGTAGACTCGGGGCCCTTCGAACCTTGTCATCCCACGGAGGAGACCGTCACATGAACAAGCATGTTGCCCTTACGATTGCAGCCGCAGCCATCGCGTTCGGAACGTCCGCCTGTGCCCAGAAGTACGTCGCGTTCGACGTTTGGGAAGGCCCCTCCCAGGCCAGCCAGGCCAAGAAGAAGTTCGTGGGCGGTTTGGGCGGATACCACGACGAAGCCTGGGCGCTTCTCGAGAAGAACGACGTCGACGGCACCATCGCGCTCATCGATGGCGACGCGAACAAGAACTACTTCGACTGGTACAACCTCGCCGTGCTGCACACGGTGAAGCATGACTGGGCCAAGGCCGAGGAGTGCATCCAGAAGGCGATCGAGGACCACGAGAAGACCTACAACAAGCCCTACGACATGTTGCAGGAAGAGCTCGCGTACATCCAGGATCACCGCGCGCGCTACGTGAGCAAGTAGCCACCCTAGCCCTTCGGGCTTCCCTTCCCATCTGCCTCACCCACGCGTGGCGTGACGTCGATCGCCTGCGCCACGTCATTCCATGCGCTATCGCGCTACGAGTCTTCTCGATCCGGATCCCGGGGCGGAGGCCAGACCAGGTCGGTCTCGTCCCGACGGCGTGGTTCGGGCTGTGCCGGAGGTTGCGGGGGGCGCCGGAGGGCGGGGGTTGGAACGACTCCCTGTGAGGGCGGGCGTGACGGGCGAGGGGCCGGGCCTCGCAGCGGCAGGGGAGGCAGCGGCGGCTTGGGCAACGTGCGTGCCGGAGGCGGGACTTCCGACCGCATGCGTGCTGGCGGCGGAACTTCCGAACGCATGCGTGCCGGCGGCGGAACTTGCGAACGCATGCGTGCCGGCGGCGGGACCTCCGACCGCATGCGTGCTGGCGGCGGGACCTCCGACCGCATGCGTGCTGGCGGCGGGACCTCCGACCGCATGC
>CAZAWR010000044.1:35054-70622 GCA_964488865.1 uncultured Polyangiaceae bacterium
GTGCTGGCGGCGCGCTTCCGTCGGGACTCTCCGAGAGCTCGCCCTCTCCTCGAAACGGGTTCGCCTCACGTCGCGTCGCCAGATCCAACTCCTCCTCGTCGAAGAGGCTGCCGAGGCGAAACGGCTCCACCTTGCGCCGCGTGACCGACCCGTCCTCTTCCTCGTCGAACAGGCTGTCCAGCTGCGGTCTCGACCCCGGCGGCGGAGGCACGGAACGAACCTCCGGCATCGACAAGGTTCCATAGGACGCCATGCTCTGTCGTCCCCGCCAGTAAGGCGCGATGCCCAGACGCAAGGACTCCATGTTGGGAAGCCGTCGCGTTCGGTCCGGAGCCATCGCCTGTGCGACGATGCTCGCGAGCCCTTCGGGAACGTCCGGGCGATGCTCGCGAACGTTGCGCGGCTCACCCAGCAGTAGGCGTAGCAGCCCAGCGAAGTCCTTGGCGGAGGCGAAGGGCGATACCCCCGCCAGCATCTCGAACATCACCACGCCCAAGGAGTACACGTCGGCACGACCGTCGAGGTCCTTCTGTCCCTCGATCTGCTCTGGGGCCATGTACACGGGCGTTCCGACCAGAACGCCAGTACCCGTGAGCTGGCTGGCTTCCCGGTTTCCCATCAGCTTCGAGATGCCGAAGTCGACCACCTTCACGAAGGGTGTACCGCCAAGGTCCGTGACGAAGATGTTTTCGGGCTTCAGGTCGCGGTGGATGATGTCGATGCCGTGAGCGTCCTGCAACGCCGCGGCGATCTGGTCCGTCAGCAGCATCGCCTGCTCGACGGGCACACCTCGGTTGCGCCGGATGATTCGCTCGAGGGTCGAGCCGTGGAGCAGCTCCATCACCAGGTAGGGGATGCCATGGGACAGCTGCCCGACGTCCAGCACCTTGACGGCGTGGGGCGTGCTCAGCGCTCGTGCGGCCTCGGCTTCGCGCAGGAAGCGCTTGCGGATGGTGCGATCCTTGCGGAAAAGGTGGTGCACGACCTTCACGGCGACGCGCTTGCCCAGGAGCGTGTCGGTGGCTTCGAACACCGTGGCGGAGGTGCCCGCACCAAGACGCCGCTCGATGCGATAGCGATCCGCCAGTATGTAGCCTGGGCCTTGCTTCGTCATCGGGTCGTTCCCGCCATTGTCGCGCCCGCGCGCCGGATCCATGCTAGCACCGCGGAGCCCATGACCGAACACGAGTCCAAGCCTGAGGTGTCGGAAACCGTTCTCGTGAGCGCGTGTCTTCTGGGTGTGTCTTGCCGCTTCGATGGGGGCAGCCAGCCGAACGCGGGTGTTCTCGCGAGGATTGACGGGCGGCGTTTCGTGCCGGTGTGTCCCGAGCAGCTGGGGGGATTGCCCACTCCGCGACCGCGTCACGAAATCGTGGGAGACCGCGTGATCTCGGAGCACGGCAACGACGCGACCGGGGCGTTCGAACGCGGGGCGAACGAAGCCCTGCGTCTGATGGAGCTGTCCGGGGCGCGTCTCGCCATCCTCAAGGCGCGATCCCCTTCCTGCGGCAAAGGTCAAGTCTACGACGGGACCTTCTCGGGGCGCCTGGTCCCCGGCGACGGCGTGTTTGCGCGGCGGTTGATCGAGAGCGGGTACGAGGTGCGTACGGAGGATGACTTCGGTCGCACGCAGGAGTGACGCATGACGCAGAGATTCTTCGAGGTGCAAGGGCAGCTGGTGAACAGGGCGGGCGAGCCCCTGAAGGGCGTTTGGCTCTCTGTTCTCGATGCCGACGGCGTGTCCGATGACCTCATCGGGGTCGGGATGCCACGCGACGACGGCAGCTTCTGCGTGTCGTTCACGCGCGAGGCGTTCAACCAGGACTGGTTCGAGAACGAGGCGCTTCCCGACCTGTACGTCGTGGTGTCGCGCCTGTCCGACCAAGGGGATGCGTCGGCCTTCTTTCAGAAAGAGTTCCCGGGGCTCGCGTTCGAAGGCGGCAAGGAGGACCTGGGGAAGATCGTCGTGACCGACACGAGCCCGCCCACCCGGCTCAAGGGAGCCGTGGTCTACGACTTCAGCAAGGTGCGACGCGTCGACGTGGACGACGAGGTGATCGATCACGTGTTCGCGGCGGTGAGCGAGCGGGTGAAGGATGCCACGGGCTGGGAGGGGGTCGGTGCGGGCGTCGCGGTGCGACAGACGGTCCAGATGCTGAGCGTGCTGCAACAAGTCTCGAAGGACGCGATCGGCAGCGGGGACGAAGAGCTGCCCTGGTGGTCGGAGCTTCAACAACGCGTGCAGCAGACCGTGCTTGGTGGGCTCGCGGCGCTGTATGACCCATTCAAGCAGGAGATCTGGCTCGACCGGAACGTGCTCGGGCAGGCGGGCTTGGACCTGATGAAGGCGTCGATGGCCCACGAGCTCGTGCACGCCGGCCAGTTCCGGCATCACCCCGAGCTCGTCGACGCTTACCGGAGCAGCTTGCGCTCCTTTCATGACCGCATGGCTTACAGCACACGCAAGGATCCCACGGAGCCGATGTCCGACCGTCTCGTGCAGGACCTTCTCTCCGGCTTCGTGTTCATGTGCAACCTCGAGGGCTATGCGCGGTTCGTCGAGAAGAGGTTCTTCGCGCAGGCCCACACGTGCCAGCACTACGTGCCGCAGTTCCAGCTCGCCTTGCTCCTCGGCGCCGCCCCCGTGGTGTCGATCGCGAGTCGGGTCGGCAGCACGTTGCACGAGGCCGTGACGGTGTCCGATCCTTCCCCCGAGCACAAGGCGGCCGCGTGGCTCGCATCCCTGGACCCTGTGGCCTACAAGATGGAACAGTACGGCTGCGACCGCTGGTACGAGGCCAAGCAGAAGGGCGACGAGCCCGTGGCCTTCCTCCCCGCGCTCGGACAGGAGCTGTTGCCTCAGGTCGTCAAGGTCGGCGCGGAAATCTGGGACAAGCACCGCAGCGACGCGTCCTGACGCGGCTCAGGCGTCCGGGTCGTCAAACCGCACGTAGATGGGCTCCCGGCGCAACTCGACACCAAACACGTCCCGTACTCCCTGCCGGATTGTCTCCTCGAGAAGGAGCAAGTCGGTCGCGGTCCCTCCACGGTTCACGAGTGCGAGAGCGTGCTTGCGCGATATGCCCACGCCCCCGAGTGTCATGCCCTTGCGGAAGCCGGCTTGCTCGATGAGCCAGGCTGCAGGGACCTTGAAGTGTCCGTCGGACGTCGGGTACCGGGGCACGAGGGAGCCATCGGCGACCACGCCGCGCCGGACCGCACACGCTTCGATGTGCCGTAGGGTCGTGGGGTCCACTTCGGGGTTGACGAAGAACGAGCCGGCGCTGCGCGACTCGGGGTCCGCCTCGTCTACGACCATGCCCTTGCCGCGACGAAGCTCCAGCACGACTTCGCGCGCCCGACCGGGGGGCACGCTTGCGCCTTCTGCGATACCGAGCGCACGCGCGAGCTCGGGGTAGCGAATGGCTTCGCCGCCGTTCGCCCCCAGCCGGAGCGTGAGCTCGGTGATGACGTGGCGATCGTGGCCGCGGAATCGGCTGTTTCGATACCCCAAGGCGCACTCCGCGGCAGCGAAGGAAACGAACTTCCGTGCGTAACGATCGAAGGCGCGCACCTCGGCGAGCACCTGGCCGACTTCGTGTCCGTAGGCCCCGATGTTCTGGATCGGCGCTGCGCCCACCCACCCGGGAATGCCCGAGAGACATGCGAGGCCAGCCCACCCCTCGCCGACGCACGCTGCCACCACGTCGTCCCAGACCTCCCCGGCACCCACGCGCAGCAGGATGTCGTCCCCACTTCGTTTCTTTTCGACGCGGCGAATCGCGGGGCGGAGGATGGTTCCTGGCCACCCGGTGTCGGACACGATCACGTTGCTGCCGCCGCCGAGCACGAAGACCGGATCGCTTGCGCACTCGGACGCGAAGAGCATGTCTTCGAGCTCCTTGTCGCTCTCGACGTCGACGACGCGTCGTGCCGGGCCTCCGACCCGCAGGGTCGTGAGGGTTGCGAGGGGAACCTGGCGAAGCTCGCGCATGGGATGGTCGTAGGATGAGGGGGCAGCGGGGGGCAAGTCTCTGCGCGCCCGCCTTGCGCGGAGTTCACTCCGCGCGCTTGGGGAACACGGCCGCCAGCAGGTCCATCAGCGCCTTCCACGATGCCTTGTCCGCCTTCTCGTCGTAGGCGATGGGCAGGTTGTACTGCTTGCCGATCTGGGTGGCGTTCGGGTTGCTGAAGGCGTGGGTGGCGCCATCGTAGGCATGGAAGTTCAGGTTGGCGCCTGCGGCCTCCATCTCCTTCTTGAAAGCGTCCACCTGGTCCGGCGGCACCATCGGGTCGGCCGCCCCGTGGGCGATGAACACCTTGCCCTTGATCGAGCCCTTGGCCGCAGGGGTCTTCGTCGCCAGACTGCCGTGGAACGACGCTGCCACGTCCAGGTCCATGCCCTTGCGGGCCATGTGCAGCACAATTCCGCCCCCGAAGCAGTACCCGACCGCCGCGATCTTCTCCGGGTCGGTCGTGTCGTGCTCGGCGAGCAACTTTCTGGCCGCGTCGAACCGCGCCTCCGCGTCGTCGAGCCGGGAGAACACCTCCGCGCTGAACTTCTTGGCGTCGTCGGGGTGATCGGCCGTCTTGCCTTCGCCGTACATGTCGACGGCGAGGGCGACGTAGCCTTCCCTGGCGAGCATGTCCGCGCGGCTCCGGACGTAGTCGTTGTGGCCCCACCACTCGTGAACGACGAGTATGCCGGGCAATCCCTTGGCGTTGGGCGGATGGGCGAGGTAGCCGCTCATCTTGGTTTTGCCCGCGCTGTAGGTGACTTCTTCCGTGACGATGCGGGAGGGAGACGTCGCGGCGGAGGCTTTCGGGGGAGGTGGAGTGGCGATCGTTGTCGACGCCGGGGTGGTCGACGTCGAAGCGGCGGGCGCGGGCGTTTCCTTGCACCCGGCCAAAGAGAGAGCGGACGCGATGAAGATGGCAGTTCGTTTCATAGTGTGCCTTAGTTCCTGGGGACTTCGGGGCCGATTTGCAAGGTCACGGACGGCGTCGCGGGAGATGACGCGATTGGGTGCCTGGTTGCCCCCTCGGTGAAGGTGAACGCCAAATACCCCGGCGACTATCTCGCGCCGTTCTTGCTGCCGGGTCAAGGGCCTCCGGTCACTCGCATTCCTCCCTGCGATGACCTACCGTTGCCCTTGCCATGCCGGACAGTTCCCCCACGCCCTGGATCGGCCGTGTGCTCTCCACCAGCCCGACCGTCGCTGTCGTCGACCCCTTTTCCGAGAACCGCACCCTCGAGGTGCGATCTCGCCCTCCCATCTCGCCGGGGTGCTACGTCTCGGTGGCACAGGGCGTGGACGTCTCGGAGGTCGTGGAGGTGCTCGCCACGGCGGGCTCCGCACGCGCCGCCATCTATGACCTGATCGTCGAGCGAGAGCTGAACCCGTCGTTTCCCCAGCGTGTCGAAGCCGAGGTCGCGATGCTGCTCGATGACCCTGGCATCGATGACCCGGACCTCGTGGACCTCACGGAGCGACCCTTCGTGACGGTCGATGGGGCGTGCACGCGGGACCTGGACCAGGCGCTCTGGCTCGAGCGGGCGGGGGATGGCTACCGGGTATGGTACGCACTGGCGGACGCGTCGTTCTACGTTCGTCCGGGCATGGCGGTGTTCGAGGAAGCGTTGCGCCGGGGAGCGAGTTTCTACCTACCGGGGCTGGTCGTGCCGATGTTGCCGCGCGCCTTGTCCGAGAACCTCATCTCGCTGAACGCGGGAGAGCCGCGGCGGGCGACGGTCTTCCGGATGGACCTCGATGCGAAGGGGTACTGCCGGGGGACGCGACTGCTTCGCGCGCGCATCCGGAGCTTCGCCAAGCTGACCTTTGACGACGTGCAGAGCATGTACGACGGGCCGGACGCGAGCGGTCTTCGTCGGGAGCCCTATGCCGAGAGCCTGTCGCTGCTGCGGGAGGTCGGCAACTTGCGGATCGCGGATGCGGAGCAGCGGGACGTGGTTCGCTATCGTCGGAGCGAGGTCGACGTGGGGTTGGAGGGCGAGGACGGTCTCCGTTTCGTGGTGCTCGATGACTTTCGGCGGGAGGTGGAGCGGTACAACGAGCAGCTCTCCTTGCTCTGCAACATGGAGGGGGCGCGCTTCTTGTTCCTCGGGGACCGACCCGACGACAACGTGCAGCCGATTTACCGGGTGCACCCGAGGCCTCGTCCCGAGAGGCTCGCGGAGTTCGAGGGGGTGCTCGACGCGCTGGCCCGGGGCCACGACCTCGAGGTGTCATTCTGGACGTGGAAGCGCGGGAGGGGGACGAGTCTCGCGTCGTTTCTCGCTGCGCTGCCGTCGGATGGGGAGCACGCGGCGGTGGCGCGGGCGATTCACCGTCAGGCGGTGCTTCTCAACCTGCGAAGCTCGTTCTCGGAGGAGGCAGGAGAGCACTACGGCGTTGGCGCGGAACTGTACGCGCGGTTCTCGTCGCCCATGCGCGAGATCGTGGGCGTGTTTGTTCACAAGGAGGCATGGGAGAAGGAGATGGGGGGGCCGCTGGCCCCTCGCTGGACCGCCCCGGCCTCCGACCCGGAAGGCGACGACGCCTTGCGCACGACCGTGGTCCGGCGCGCGAACCTCGCGAAGGAAGTGCAGAACGAACTCGACAAGGTCTGCAACGGGTTGGTGATCGATCGCATGCTGTCCCGAGACCTCGCGATGGTTCCCCAGGAGCGTCCGCTGCGCCCCGGGACCGTCATGGGACTGACCCGCAGCAAGGTGCACGTGCTGCTCGACACGCCGCCCCTGGACGTGAAGCTGTACGTGAACCACGTCGCGTTGCAGCAAGCGGCTGACGTGCAACTCGATGCGGAGGGTGCGTCGTGGCGCGACGCAGACGGCCACCCGATCGTGCGTCTCGGCGACCGGGTCATCGTGAGACTCGTGGGACGCGAGGAGCGGGGCAACCGTTGGATCCTGGAGATGGTCTGATTGTCATGCGCGACAGTCTTTCCTGCCGGGTCCCACGTGTGTAGTCTCCGCCGCGGAGGAAGCACCGTGACCGAGTCCCTTTTGCCGCAAGAGCTGTCCGCGTTGATCCAGCGGGTGTTCCAGCCCCGTCCGACCGAGCGATCCGTCGCGTTTCTCGTCGACCTTCCGGACGCTGTCGTGCCGGACTCCGCCGCGTGGGCGGAGCGGCGTCGTATGGTGGCGGCGTGGGCGGCCGGATTGCATGGCCTGCCGGACTTTCCGCTGCGTGTGCAGCTCGTGCTGTATCGCAATGCGCACACCAACAACGGGGACCTGCCGGCGACGGCATGGGTAGTGAACCCGGGTCTGGGCCCGGAGGGGTTACCCTCCAACGCCGAAGCGATGGCCGGCCATCCGTCCATCGCGTTCGAGGACATCTTCGAGGAGCACCCCCTGCTCGTCGCGCCCACGGAGTTCTCTGCCACGGCGCCGCTCAAGATCGCCGCCCGCAAGCACCCGTTCCGTGCAGCCACCATGCCCGGCTTCGCCGCGAGCATGATTCCGGCCCTGCGACTCGACTACGAAGAGATCAACCGTCGCGTCCTTTACCTCAAGACCCTGCTGGATGACGCGGTCATGGCCACGTGCCGCTTTCTCGTGGATGACGCGGTCGAGCGTGAGCTGCGTCTGGACCTGCGACACCGCACGGCGCATGCATCGGGCGGGGTGTTTCCCGACCCCGGCGTGGCGGGTAACTTGCCGTCGGGGGAGACGTACATCGTCCCGTACGAGGGGGAGATTGCGGGGGACCCGAGCGGGTCGGAGGGGCTCCTGCCCGTGGAGCTCGAGGGACATGTGCTGACGTACCGGGTGGCGGGGAACAAGGCCGTGGAGGTGCTCGACCCCGAGAGCTCGGAGGTGGCGCGCAAGGAAGCGCGACGGGTGGTCGAGGAGCCGGCATACGCGAACATCGCGGAGCTGGGGCTGGGGGTTCTCGACGCGTTCGGCGTGCAGCCGACGGGGGAGATCCTGTTGGACGAGAAGCTGGGGTTGCACATCGCTTTTGGCCGGAGCGACCACTTCGGTGGGGTCGTGGGTCCCGGGGACTTTTCCAGCCCCGGGGCGGTGGTGCACATCGACCGGGTCTACGTGCCCAGGATCCAGCCGAGGGTGAAGGTGCTCGGTGTGGTGTTGACGACCGGATCGGGAGAGCCTCTCCCCATCATGGAAAACGGGCGATACGTCATCGACTTCGGCTCGATCGGGTGACGGGACCGGTGGCGGTCGGTGTGACGTCTGGACATTGACGGGGCCCCGAGGCACCTGCAAGCTTGGGGTGCGAGGTCGAAAGGACCGCATGAGCGAGGTGAACCCGGTACCGGCCACGGAGCAGCCAGCTGTGGTGGAAGCAGCGGGCAAGCGAGTCGTGCGCTGGGGTCTGGAGTCGCCGGACGAGCTCATCGGCAGTCGCATCGACGATCGGTTCACGATCGTGGAGCGGATCGCGAGGGGCGGCATGGGTGCCGTGTTCAAGGCGATCCAGGCTCCCATGGGACGGGTGTGCGCCGTCAAGGTGCTGAGCGCGACCTATGAGGGAAAGAAGGACCCGGCGTTCGACAAGCGGTTCTTCCGCGAGGCGGCCACCATCGCGAGGCTGCGCCACCCCAACACCGTCACCCTCTACGACTACGGCAACAGCGGTGACCTCTACTACATGGTGATGGAGTACGTCGGAGGGCGGACCCTTCACTCCGAGATCCATCGAGAAGGTCGTCTTGACGAGCGTCGTGCGCGGCGCATCGCGATGCAGATCTGCCGGTCGATGCGGGAAGCGCACGAGCACGGTGTGGTGCATCGTGACCTCAAGCCGGACAACATCCTGCTGGTGGACCAGGCCCGCGAAACGGACCTCGTGAAGGTGCTCGACTTCGGTCTCGCCAAGGTCGTCGAGGGGGAGTTCGTGGACGATGACGTGACCGAAACCGGGCTGTGCATGGGGTCTCCGAAGCACATGGCCCCCGAGCAGATCACGGGTGACGTCGTCTCCGCCCACACGGACATCTACGCGCTCGGGGTCGTGATGTACGAGATGCTGACTGCCGTCTCGCCCTTCGACCGACCCACACGCTATCAAACGCTCGTCGCGCAGGTGCACGAGGCTCCGCCGCCTTTCGAGAAGGTGGCGCCTGACGCGGAAATCTCCGAGGGGATGGAGCGCCTGGTGCTCCGGTGCTTGCACAAGGAGAGACACCACCGGTATCCGTCGATGAACGCGGTACTCAAGGCGTTGAAGGAGCTCGACGATGCCGAACGCGCCAAGCGGGTGTCCCTCGCCTCAGTGCGTCCCGGAGCGCTCATCTCGTCGATCCCGTCGCCTTTGCCCGTGCGCGGTCTGGTCTATGTCTCGTCGCCCGTGGACCTGCGGACGACGCAGGCGCCGGTGTCACCGGCCTCGTTCCCACCGGCCTCGGACCAGGCCACCCTGACGGCGATGGAGTCGCTGCCTCCGCTTCCGGGACTGCCCGAAGTCGAAGTTCCCAAGAGCCGGCGTGGTCCCGCTCTGGTGGCAGCGGGATTGGGTGTTGCGGGTATGATCTGTGCGTTGGGGGTGTGGCATTATCTTCGCTCCGCGGTGCCGACCGGTGAGGTAACGAGCGCCCTGTCGGGGCTCTCCGCGGCGGCGCACGCTTGCCTCCCCAGACCTCCGGTTCGCGAGGCCCCGCATGCCATGCGAAAGGTCCGCCTGGATTCCGACCCGCGAGGCGCCACCGTGTTCGAACGGGAGGCTCGACTGTGCGAGTCCACCCCGTGCGAACTCCAATGGCCCGTTGCGGACGGCGATGTTCGGGAACTGCGCTTCTCTCTGCCGGGTTACGTCGTCGAGAACCGCCGCGTCGGCACGAAAGAGACTGACGTTGCTGTCGCCCTTGCGCTGGCGCCTCGCGCTGTGTCCAGCGCCAAGGCTGATGGTTCGGGGGACGACCTCGCGAACGACACCAGCTACAAGTACTCCCCGTACTGAACTGGTGTTGCCTCGCCTCGTGCGGCCCGGGCATGATGTTCGAGACGGATCTGCCGTGCTCGCCTGGGTCGATTGTGGAGTTCCGTCGATTGCCTCGATCCAGTGCATCCGGTATGTAACGCTTGCTGAGGGGATTCCCCATGCCGCCGCGTACCCGTTCCGAGACAAGGGACCTCGTATCATGCGCCTTGTGCGAGGTGATCGACTCCATCGTCACCCCGCGTGTACGTGACGGCATCCTTTCCCAAGCGCTCGCTTGCTCTGCAGCCGAGCGACTGCCCACGGACCCGGAGCAGCTCCAGGACTTCGTGAGCGGCCCGCTGCGGGACGCGCTCATTCAGGCGATCGGGCTCGACCCCGTCGAAGCAGTGACCGATGACCTGCAACGCATCATCGGCCTGCTCGTGGATCCCAGCCAGACGCGTCGGACCCTCGAGAGTCCCGCCGTGATTCCCGACGAGCCCCGTCGTCGAAGGACCTCGTCCCGTCCTCGCATGCCTGCGGTGTCGACCGCAAGGACCGCGCCTGCGCCTCATCCTCGCACTGCGACTCCTCGCCCGAGCTTTCGCACCGCACCCACCCCGCGATACCCCGCGTCCCTTGCGCCCGCTCCGTCGGCGCCGTCGGCTCCGTCGGCTCCGTCCGTTCCGTCGGCGCCGCCCATCTCTTCGGGCCGCTTCCCCCGAGGGGCTGCTGCGGCGCTGTCCATGGCCGGCACGCGTTCGACCAACCCACCTGTCGGCACTGCTTGCCCGGTCGTCCTCGTGGCGAGCCGGAGAGAAGACCTCGCGCGACGCTTGGCGCGGTCCCTCTCCGGCAACGTCGACATCATCGTCGTTCGGGGAATCCTGGATCTGGTGCGGGAAATCGGCGCGGATACCGGAGGCCGCGCGGTGCTGCTGCTGGACTGTCGAAATCCTTCGATGCGACCCGTGTCCGTGGCGGCGCTGGCGGAGGAGTTACCGCTGACGCTGCGGGTGGTGCTGTGGGGAGCCTCGCCGGAGCTTCGTTCCAGGCTTCTCTCGGTGTCCCCGCGCTGCCAGTCCTGGATCGGGATCGCCCAGGACACCTCCCTCGAAGACCTCGCCGGACGCTGTGCCATCCTCGTGTGCTAGACCCAAATCAAGCGCTCCGCGCTGCTTTGGGTCTAGGTTCTTCTGAGGGGGCTTTCGCAAAGCCCCCTCGCCGCGCTCACCGCGGCTCACCCCAAAACGCCTCGCCTTCGGCTCGGATAGCCCCAAACCCAAGCACGTTCTTCGAGCAGTGCATGTCTTTTGGGGCTAGTCGGGATCACCTTGACTTGGCGCCAACGGCCAAACTGGTGAGCAGGGGACCGGGAGCCGGGAATTCTGAAGGGACGCATCTCGTTCCCTGCTGCCGGCTCCGCATTCACCCGTTTGGCTTCGGCTCTGCGTGATCCTGTTCGGTTCCGACCCTGTGCGGTCTCCCATCACTGGCTCCGCGTCCGTCGGCTGCGCCGCCGCAGCAAGGCGAGTCCTCCCAGCCCGACCAACGCCCACACTCCGAGTCCTCTTCGTGCATCGTTCGACGCGAGCCGACAGCTACATCCGCCTCCCGGATCGAACCCGTCCACGGAGAGGGGCTCGGGCTCGCCCGCATCCGGCAAGGCAAGGACCTCGATGGTGCCCGACACGGCATTGTTCGCAGGTGCTGATTCGCACGCGATGCCGTCCTGTACCTCGGCATCGACCACGAGCGTCGCTTGCGCCGCGGTCACCTTCACGGTGACGGTTGCCGTCGTACCCGGCTCGAGGTCGCCGAGGGCGCATCGCACGTCCGTACCCACGACGCAGGACCCGACCTCTGTGTTTGCCTCGTCCGCGCGTTGGACCCCGAGGACTCGCCCCTGCACGGTCACGTCGTAGGCTGTCGTTGCCCCTGCGTTCTTGACCCTCCACTGCAGTGAGGTCTGTCGGCCCGAGCGAACGGATTCAGGGATTTGTTGTTCGAGGACGAGGTCGGTGGGGTCCACGCCCTCGAACGTGGACAAGCTCACGATCTCGTGTCGCTTGCCTCGCTCGTTGGTGTGGTGCAGGAGGAGCACGTCGGGGACGGGCTCGTCCGTGGCATTCACGCGTACGGAGACGGGCAGCGGGGCCGGGTAGAAGGGGGAGCCTTCCAGGCCTGCCACGGTGGTGTCGATGGGGGCCTTCGTGGGGTCGTAGTCTGCCCATTCCGTGGTGTTGAATCGCACGTAGGTCGTGTTCGAATGCGTGAAGCCACGGAAGCGGAACGAGGCGTCCTGCTCGGTCAGGTTCAACCCTTGGAGAGAGACGGGGAGCACGACCACGCTGTTGTGGAAGGGCTCGGTGTTGAGGGCGTCGCGCTGGAACAGGTTGAGGAAGCGGCGGCTCACCGCTTCGCCGGTGCTCAGACTGTACGTGGTGACGGTCAGCACGTCCGCGAAGAACTCCCGAGCGAGCGGCTCGGTGTAGGCGATGTAGTCCTCCACACCGTCCTCGTTCGTATCGATGGCGATGCCGACGAGGCTCAGGGGCCCCCGTGCGGGGGTCGGCCATTGCCCGGCCACCACGAGCGCGAAGTACACGGACGCATCCGCGAAGCTCTCGGCGGTGGCGGTGTTGGTGGCGACGCCGACGGCGAGCAAGTCGGACTGCTTCTGGGGTCCGGTTGCGAGAAAGTCCTCGGGATGCGTGAGGGCGAGCTGGAACGCGGAGGTAAGGGGCTCCTTGTGGGTTTCTGGACCCTCGATGGGGATTTGGAGGAGGCCGTCTCCCTCGGTCTTGCAGCGTCGGGACGGCGTAGCCAGACGTCGGTCCGCGGCACGGACGATCGCGTGATAGGGCACGCGCAGCGCGTCGGCAGCGTCCGACCCCGGCTCCTGGAACACGATGTGGCCGGCTGCCTCCGTGACGAAGTGGCGAGGGTACGACGTTCCGCCCCACAGTTCGATGGCGGCGGGCGTGTGCGGGTCCGGTTGCTCGAGAGGCAGCGCGGCGGGCTCCACCTCGATCGTGACGGTGAGGGTCTTCGTCTCTCCGGCGGGCACCGAGATCGACTGCGGGGTGATGGTGACCGTGGCGCCCGGCAGCGCGTAGGTGGGTGTCACGGAGGCTTCGAAGGTCTTGGTCGCGGTGCCGAGGTTGGAGATGACCACGTCGCGGGTGCGTGAAGCGGGCTCGAAGGTGACGATGTTGCCGAAGGAAACGGACACGGCGCCGGCGGGCTCCGCGGCTGCGGCGATCACGTCTCGTTGGGCTGCGGCGTCGACGCGCATGCGGCCGGACCCTCCGAGGGAGACGGGGGTGGGGTTGCCGAGTGCGTCGGCCATCGGGGCGGTGGTGTTCATGAGCATCGTCTTGATGGTCATGGGGGGGCGATCGGGGTGAACTTCGCGCAACAGCGCGGCACCGCCGGCGACCATCGGACAAGCCATGCTGGTCCCCTGGTTCTGTCGAGGTTGGCTTCCAGAGGCGACGCCGGCGGAGTCGATGGCGACACCGGGCGCAGCGATGTCCGGCTTCAGCGCGCCATCCGAGGCGCGAGGTCCCCGCGAGCTGAACCCGGCGACCTGGTCCGCATCGTCGTTGTTCTGCACGATGTTCGCCGGGTCCATCGTGACGGCCACGTCCTGCGCAGAGCGGAGGGTGTCGCCGTCCGCCAAGGACACCATCACGGCAGGAATGGCTCCCTGCGTCCCGTCCCCGCCCATCGCGAAGGGCGGGTCGCCGCTGTTGTTGACCACCACCGCAGCCAGCGCGCCCGCTTCCGCAGCGCGCCGAATCTTGTCGACGAAGTAACAGTCGCCCCGTTCGATCAACGCCACCTTTCCCGCGAGCGCCGTCGCGTTGGACAGCGTCGAGCAGGCCCCTGCGGGAACAGTCGCTTGCAGCACGCCGCTGAGCGTGCCCGCCTCCGCGAGCGGCTTCGTGAAAGAACCCTCCACGCAGGGCATCTCCCCCGCCACGGACGCAGGGGAATCCACACGCATCGAGAGGAACGACGTCTGGTCGGTCGACGCCGCCACAGAGAGGGTTTCCGTGTGCGTTGCTGGCTCTCCGGTCACGAAGAACGTGTTGCCGTCGTTGCCCGCCGCGACGACGAGCAAGGTCCCCGCTTCGGTCAGACTGCGCACGATCTCCGCGTCGGTCGACGTTTCCAGCCCGTACGCTCCTCCGAGCGACATGTTCACGACGTCGAGACGGTCCGAGAAGTCGCCGTCCTGGTCAGGGTCGACGGCCCACTCCATCGCCGCTGCGACCATGGTTGTCCCGCCGTCGCAGCCGAAGACCTTGAGTGCGTAGAGAGAAGCTTCGGGAGCCACGCCGGGCGAGATCTTGAACTGGGATGGGGCAAGGCTGGCTTCGTAGGGGCCCTGGTAAGAGGAGCCGTCGATCGAGACACCCGTGCCGGCGGCGATCCCGGCGACGTGGGAGCCATGCCCACCGGCGATGTATTGTTCCTGCTCGCGCGAGCAATCGAGGGGGTCGGGGTCTGGTTTGGTGCCGTTTTCCCCGGTGTAATCGTCGCCCACGAAGTCGTGGCCTCCGATGACCTTGGCGGTGGGGAACGAGTCCGGTTCGATGATCGTCCGGTCGTTGTTCTTGTAGTCGAGGGGATCGCCGGAGCCACCCAAGTGGGCGTGGAGGTAGTCGATGCCCGTGTCGACGATCCCGATGCGGACACCCTTGCCCGTGGCAGCGATGCCGGGAGCGTTCCACAGCTGATCGGCGCCGACGTAGGGCACGGCGGACGCGAGGGCGCGTTCGTGGGTCGGGACCACCTCGACGCGGGTCACACCCGGCAAGGCCTCGAGTCGGGACCAGCGGCCGGGCGCGATGCGTACCTGCAGCGCGTTCGCAAGACGCTTGAAATCTGCTTCCACGACACCGCCAAGGTTCTCCACCTCTCGCTGCACGTCGCTGTGACGTTGGCTCAGGTACGCGAGCTGTCGATGAGCGATCTCGCGTCGCTGCTCGGCCGTGGTGGCCCCGGCTTGACGCAGTGCTTGGGCGACGGATCGTCCCTCGAGGGCGAGGTAGACGGAGATGGTGCTGGGCGGCTCGGGCGGCCGAAGCGGTCGATGCGCTTGCGCCAGCGGCGGTTGAGCTTGCGAGGGCGCGATACCGGCGCCGACGAGCAAGGGTACGGCGAACAGAGCGATCGAGATCGGGCGGAGGTGCTTCATGGTTGGCTCCGAAGACGCAGAACCATAACGCGCACGTGCCGCAAACGACAGAGAGGGGAAGGCACATTGCTCCGTTCGCGTGGAGCTACATGATGTCAGGCCCAGTGGACTGACCGTTCGGCCGGTTCTACAGAGCTCTACCGATGAACCAACCGACCGCGACGGCCACGCCGATGGCGAGCAGAGACCCGAGGATCCAGAGGGCCGCACCGAGCGTGTTGGACTGTGAGGCGGCGTCCCCCTGCTGCGGAGCGCTTTCCGGGACGTGCGCCAGAGCGTCTCGCGCGGCGGCGGAGGGGTCCGTCTGCTCCGCGACGCGTCGCACGATGTTGCCGAGCAGGCCGGACTGGTCCTTCATCGTGGGAGCTAGCCCGAGCGCTTGCATCTCGGTGTCGGAACGGTTCCCCGAGGCATCGACGATCCTGACGCGTGCGGATGCGGGCAGCGGGGGATCGGAGGGGACTTCCTGGCCGGCCCTGGCGATGCCCTCGTCGACGAGGGTGTCGCTTCCGATCGGTGCGGGAGTCAGGTCCGGTGCGGAGGCCATTCGCGCGGGGGCCGGTGGCTCAGGGGCGGGCGAGCTGAAGCGGGGGGCCGGAGCGGGGTTCATGTCGTCCCAGCTTTCGTGGGAGCGAGGGTCGCTGACGTGGGTGGGCACGCTCAGGCCTCGAAGGGAGCCAGCGGTCTGACACGCCCGGACGAACGTTTCCGCCAGCTCTCGTGCGTTGGCGAAGCGCTTCTCGGGGTCCTTGTCCAGGGCCCGGACGAACCAGGCCTCGAGCTCCTCGGGGGCGTCGGGCAGGAACTGGCGAAGCGGCGCGGGTGTTCGCGTGGCGAGGTACACGAGAAGGATCGCGATGTTGGCGACGTGGAAGACGGGGCGGCCCGTGAGGCAGTGGTACGCGACGCTCGCGATCGAGTACAGGTCGGACTGCGGCGTGGTGGGGCGGCTGACGGCCTGTTCTGGGCTCATGTACAGGGGAGTGCCCACGAGCTGTCCGGTGATCGTGCGGTGCAGCATCCCGGTGGTCGGTGAGCTCGCTTTCGCGATACCGAAGTCCAGGATCTTGAGGACGAAGCTTTCCTCTTCCTCATCCTCGGAGAGGAAGAGGTTCTCGGGCTTGAGGTCGCGATGCACGATGCCCTGGCCGTGTGCTTTTGCGAGACCTTTGCATGCATGCACCAGGACGCGAACCGTGTCCGAGAGGGACAAGTGCTTGTCCTGCTCGAGACGTTCGGCGAGGCTGACCCCCACGAGCAGCTCCATCGCGATGTAGGGCTGGCTGCCTTCCGCCTCTCCGAAGTCGAGGACGCTGACGACATGGGGGCTGCGGATCCTTGCGGCCGCCATGGCTTCTTGTGCGAAGCGCGAGCGCAGGTCGGCCCGGTCGACCAAGTCGGGATCGATGAACTTGAGGGCTACGTCGACGTCGAGGCTCTTGTGGTGCGCAACCCAAAGGCTCCCCATGGTCCCTCTTCCGAGGGGCCGAAGCAGCTCGAACCGGTCCGCGATGGTCATGCCCGGCGCAAACGCTGCCCGCCGGTTGTCGGAGTTCATCCCCGAAACCTCCCTGAGGATGTCCGTGTATACCATCGCGCGTCCCGGCGAAGCCAGCGGGACGTGGCGTTGTTTTCGGGACGTGCCGCGAGCCGCCAGCGTGTCGCCTCAGCGATCTGCATCCGCGCTCGCCACGTTGGTTCTCGTCATGGTTCGTCAGACAGGAATCCTAGATGTGCTCGGCAGAAGAATCAATCCGTCGCCGTCGCCGCCGCCGTCGCCGATCTGGGTTTCGCTTGCCTCTCGGTCAAGGGATCGAGACTTCCGCCAGGCACATCTAGATACCCAGGGGAGGTAGGTTCAAGGGAGAAGGTGGCTTCGGCTTCGTGTTTTCGGGGGGCACTACCGGCTCGGGGGGCTTCTCCGGGGCCACCACCGGCTCCGGGTCCTTCGCCGGCTTGTCCGCCGCGCGCTGCCCAGGCTTGCCCGACGGCGCCCTGGAGGAAGCTCGGGTCGCGGAGGGTGCCGCGGATGCCACCGGGGGAGGCTCTGTCTTCGCCTCCTCGCTCGAGGCCGGAACCGCAGGCGATACGGGGGTCGGCTGAGCCACAAGGCCCTCCGATGCCGTTTGGACCGGACGCGAACCCGCCTCTCCCGGCGCCGCTTCTCTCGCGTTCTGACGGCCCGCCAGGACACCCACCAGCACCGCCGTGCCCAGCAAGACCCCGCCCAGGGCGATCCCCATGAGCCGTCGCGACCGGTCCTTGCTCGCCACCGCGGTCGCCGTCCCCGACAACGAGTTCGACGCGTTGGGCTGCGTCTTCCTGTCCGCGACCGGGCGACGATGGAACGAGATGCTGGCGTCCGTTGCCTCGAACCACGTGGGGCCGAGGATCGGCAAGACCCCGAGGGTTTCCTCGAGCGTGGCCACGGCCGTGCGGATGTCCGGGAAACGGTCCTTGGGGTCTGGCGCGCAAGCCTTGTCGAACCAGGCGTCGAAGTCTTCGGGGAGGCTCGCCACGTGCGTCCGTGCCGGCACGTGGGTGGCCTCGAGGATCGACTGGAAGAGTTGGGCCGCGTTCTCCCCCCCGAACGGTCGCTTGCCCGTCAGACACTCGTACGCCACCACGCCAAACGACCAGATGTCGACCTCGACACCGAGAGCTGCCGCAGACTGCACCTGCTCCGGAGCCATGTAGTACGGCGTTCCGAGCATGCCCCCGGTTCGCGTGAAGTGCAGCAGTGGGTCCCGCTGCGCCTGACCCGGCTCGCTGTCGGCTTCGTCGTCCGGCTCGTCGAACCCGCCGATGAGCTTCGCGATGCCGAAATCCACCACCCGGACGTCCGGCTCCCCTTCCTCGTCCTGCAGCACGAACACGTTGTCCGGCTTGAAGTCTCGATGGATGATGCTCATGGCATGGGCGCGCTCCAGGGCGCGTGCTGCCTGCCGAAGAATGACCGTCGTCTCGCGCACGGGCAGGGACCCCTTGGACGCGAGCAGCGCCTTCAGCGTGCCACCCTCCAGAAGCTCCATAACCAGGTAGGGGCGCTCCCCCACGAATCCGAAGTCATGCACTTGCACCGCTTGCCGGATGCGCAACTGCGCCGTGACACGCGCCTCCTGCAGGAAGCGCTTCTTCGCAACCTCCCTGCGGCTCGCCGGCACGTGCAGAATCTTCACGGCCACGATGGAGTTGAGCGTCGTGTGCCGCGCACGCCATACTTCCCCAGCACCACCCACTCCGATGCGCTTTTCCAGCTCGTATCTGCCGTCTAGTAGGGCGCCAGGTTCGATCATCTCTATCCCCAACCCCGCACTATACCGCGCCATTCGTTCCAGGGGAATGCCCCCTCCCCACAACCTAGCCGTAGGATTGCTATTCTGACGACACCGTCACATGGCGAACCGCCTCTCCACCTCAGGCGGAAGACCCCCAATGTGCACGCCCACCACCACCCCGCGCTCGATCTCGAACGTCGTCGGCGTGGCGAGCACCCGCAGCGCCCGCGCTACCTCGAGCTGCTGCGTGATGTCCACGACGAAGACGTTTTCGTTGCCGCTCGAGAGAGCTCGCATCTTGGGCGTGAGCATTCGGCAGGCGCCGCATTGCGGGCTGAAGAAGTAGACGAGGGCCTGCTGCGCCTTGGACAGGGCCGGGCCCATCGGGCCGGGCACCTCGGGCAGAGGTTGCCCCCGCATGGCGCCGGCTTTCCACCGAACCAGCATGTTGAGACCCACCAGCAGGACCAAAAACCCTCCGGCGACGGCGAGGACGAGATAGAGCAAGGATGACATGGGTTCTCCGCGCCTGTTGGAGCGTGTTGGCTGGAGAAAGGTTCTGTGCGACTACCAGGGTTCCCGCATGCCAATGAAGTCGTACGGGTAACCCCACTCGGGCACGCTCGCCTCGTCCAGGGCGCGAACGTCGTCGGCGGACAGGGACACGGACAGGGCCCGCAGGTTGTCTTGCCATTGGGACACCGTGCGGGCGCCGACCACGATGGTGGAGACGCTGGGTTTGGCGAGCAGCCACGCGAGGGAGACGGCGGCGGGGGTGGTCTCGTGCCGGGCCGCGATCTCCCGGACCTTGCCGAGAATGCGCCAGTTCTCCTCCCGGTCGATGCTGCGGTAGCTGTCCTTCCACTGCTCCAGGCGTGCCCCCGGAGGCGGGGCCATCCCCCTGTCGTACTTGCCGCTCAAGAACCCGCGGGCCAGGGGTGACCAGACCATGACCCCCAAGCCAAACGCCTCGCACGCCGGAATCACCTCGCGCTCTGCCCCCCGCACCACGAGAGACCATTGCAGCTGCACCGACTCGTACCGCGCGCTGCCGATCCGCTTCGCACACTTCACCGCTTCTGCCAACCGGTACCCCGTGTAGTTCGAACACCCCACGTACCGAACCTTGCCTTGCCGCACCAGGTCGTCGAGCGCGCGCAAGGTCTCTTCGATCCGTACGGACCGGTCCTGCATGTGCACCTGGTACAGGTCGATCGCGTCGACATCGAGCCTTCGCAACGAGTCCTCACAGGCCTGCATGACGTGCTTGCGCGACAACCCCTGGTCGTGCGGCCCGGCCGCTCGCTGCCCCATGCCGAACGGGAACCGGCACTTGGTCGCGATCAGCGCCCGGTTCCTCTTGCCCTTCATCCACGCCCCCAGCAGCTTCTCGCTCTCCCCGTCGCCGTAGATGTTGGCCGTGTCCACCAGGTTGACCCCCGCCTCCAGCGCAGCGTCGAACACCCGCCTCGCTTCGTCGTCCGGCGACGTCACCCCCCTCATGAAGGTGTTCGATTCCCCGAAAGTCATCGCGCCCAGGCTCAGGGCGCTGACCTTCAACCCGCTCCGTCCGAGTCGACGTAGTTCCATCCCCTCTTGCTAGTGCAGACCCCGCCGGATCGGAAGTCCGGTCCCCCATTCCCACGTCGGGCTTTCTTCGCTAGGTTCCGTCCGTGCGACGTCCGTCCCCGAGTCCGAAGTTCTTCTGGCTGCTGGCCCTCTGCCTGTCGGCGTGCAACGACCGGGGCAACGCCGACCCCGAAGGCGAGACCCCTACGCAGCCCGCGTCGACGGGGTCTGCGGTCGCCGTGGCCTCCCATTCCGCGGGAGCGGCGCCCGCGATCTCGGCGGTCCCCTTGCCTGAGGCATCCGAGGCCAAGCCGCCCGATGGACCACGCATCTACTCGAAGCGACGCCACGTCTGGATCTTCTATGAGCCGAACGCGTCGAGTGGGTGGGCCGGGTTTCTGGGTTTGGGCAGTTCGGTGCGGTTGAAGAGCACGCAGAGCCGGGCGGGCGATGGGTGCGGAGCGTTCTACCCGGTGGAGCCGCGGGGTTGGGTGTGCCTGAACCACAAGACGACGCTCGACCCGAACGAGCCCGAGTACCAAGCGATCGCGAAGTTCTCGCCGAAGCTCCAGAGCCCGTTCCCGCACCACTACGGCGAGTCGCGCGGCGCCCCCCGGTACACCGAGATCCCCACACGCGAGCAGCAGCTCAAGCGGGAGTACCAGCTCAAGGAGCACCTCGAGGCCGTGGAGAAACTTCGCGCCGGGACCCTGGCCGAGGCGGAGATCCCCAAGTCCTTGCGCGGCGTCGACGTGAAGCTCGCCGGGTCCGGTCCTCCCCCCGAGCTTGCCCTCTTCCCTCGCGGCATCCAGGAGTCCCGCGATTACCTCAAGCCCCTGTCCACCGTCGCGTGGTCCCACGAGTTCGACGCCGAAGGGCGTACCTGGCTCGTCACCGCCGACCTGGCCTTGGTGCCCAAGGACAAGGTCACGCCTTACCCCCGATCGGAGTTCGGCGGCGTGAAGCTCGACGACACCACGCGCCTTCCCATCGCCTTCACCCGGTACGAGGCCCGTCGCAAGCACAAGCGAGGGGCCGACGGCGTCGTCCAGCCCACCGGGGAGATGTGGGCTCGCATGTCCATCTTGCCCATCGACGACGGGCAGCCTTTCGAGGCCGAAGGCAAGCGGTACTACCGTCTGAAAGGCTCCGAAGAGCTGATCGAGACGCAGGACGCGACCGTGGCGCGGCTGTCGCCCGCGACGCCGTGGGGGGCTGCCGTCGAAGGGGCCCCCGCCGACGCCAAGCGCGACCCCGATGCCCAGACGGTGCAGGCCCCAGAAGGAGGGCGTCGGTCCTGGGTGGAGGTCAGCGTGCTCGGTGGCTGGATGGTGGCCTACGAGAACACGAAGCCGGTCTTTGCCACCTTGATCGCGCCCGGCCGGGGAGGCATCCCCGCACGCGGCATCGACCCTCTCGAGACCGCGTCCACGCCCGTGGGGACCTTTCGGGTCGACGGCAAGTTCTTCACCTCGACCATGGCGAATCCCGCGTTCGTGCACTCGGACGTGCCGTTCGCGCAGAACTTTCACGGGCCGCACGTGCTGCACCAGGCGTACTGGCACGACGGGTGGGGCGAAAAGCGCAGCGCGGGTTGCATCAACCTGGCCCCCAAGGACGCTCTATGGTTCTTCCACTGGACGGAGCCGCTGATTCCGGAGGGGTGGTACGGCATCCGGTCGGACAAACAAGCGGGCCCGTCGACGGTGGTCTGGGTTCACCGCTAGTCCCAAATCAAGCGCTCCGCGCTCATCGCGGCTCACCCCCAAAACGCCTCGCCTTCGGCTCGGATAGCCCGACACCCAGGCACGTCTTCGAACAGTGTTCTATGGCTAAGTGCTCAGCGAAGCGGTGTTCGTGCTCGTCCTCCTCTGGAGGAAGCATGCTCTCGCCGGTACGCATCCGGGCCCGTGGCGGCGCGACATCGTCGCGGCTAGCACCGAGCGCGGCACCGCCGCGCCCACGCCCCTGGGTCATTGCTATGGCTAGGACCCCGAGGTGTGGCAGCCTTGGCAGGTGCTATCGGCTCGGCCGGCGTGGTCAGCAGGCAAGGCCCCCGCTTCGCCGACGGGAGATGCCCCCGGGGCCGTGTGGCAGGTCGAGCACGCTTCCCGGCCCACGATCGAATGAGGGATCGCCGTCGGTCCCTCCGCGGGCTTCGCGTCGTCCTTGGGGGACGCACTTCCCGGGGTCTCGACAGGGTTGGGGGTCTGCGGCTCCGCCGTCGGGGCTCCTCCGCACGCAGCCACCATCGCCGCGGTGCATGCGAACACCAGCAATCCCGTATGCCAATTGCGATTCGTCATCGTCGTGGTCTCCCCGCTAGCCGCGGAAAGTTTCGCGGCGAACACCACTCGACCACCCAACCGTGGCCGCCGTCAAGGTGCAATGTGCGCGAGAAGAGCGCGCGGGGTCATCCGGCGGGTCCCTCGGATCGCCTCCCTCCGCTGCCACGGTTTCGCCACATCTTCTCCCCCATGCTTCCTCAGGACATCACCCGCGGCGTCATGTCGCTCCCGTACAACCCAGGGAGACCTCGGCCGATACCCTTGCAGGAAAGGTGTTCCATGAAACGTTTGCTCGCCATCGGCTTCATCTGGCTCGGCTGTTTGCTCGCCTGGGTCATCCTGGGCTCCACCATCGTCGTTCGCTCCGACAATTCCTCCTCCTCCCGGTACGAAGACGTGACCCTGCTCTGGGGCCCCGCTCTCCAGCAACAGCCTCCCGGAGCGGTCTACACACAGACCAAGAAGATCCGTGAGTCCCGCACCATCACCGGGGCCGACGGGAACGCCGTCGTCACCGACGTGGAGAAGGAGATGGAGGTCGAGACGGCCATCGCCCTTGCCTCCACGGACATCCAGACGAAGCTGGTGCTCGAACACCGTCGCAAGGGCCTGCTCTGGTTTCCCACGTACACCGTGGACTTTGCTGCACGTTACGCCTTCGTGAACGACACGAAGGAGGCGCGCCACGTGGCCGTGCGCTTTCCGCTGGGCCACAACAACACGATATTCGACGGGTTCTGTGTGGAAACGCCGGACGGGACGCCCGTGGACGTGCAGATCCAGAATGGGACGGCACAGTGGACTGCCCCGTTCGAACCGGGCCAGCGGCGGGAGTACGTGGTCGCCTATCGCTCCCGGGGCACGACCTCTTGGCACTACCAGCTCACGGCAGCCACCGGGCAGGTCAATGACTTTCGGCTTGCGATGGAGACGAACTTCGCGGACGTCGACTTCCCTGCTGGGACGCTATCTCCCACGCAGCACGGGGTGGAGGGGGACGGTTGGAAGGGGACGTGGCAGTTCAGGACGTTGGTGGCCAGTGCGCCGATCGGCGTGGAGCTCCCGCAGTTGCTGAACCCGGGGCCTCTGGCGTCCAAGATCACGTTCTTCGCACCCGTGGGGCTGCTGTTCTTCTTCTTCGTCGTGGCGGTGTTCGCGGCGGCCCGGCGCAAGAACCTGCACCCGCTCAACTACTTCTTCTTCGGGTGCGCGTTCTTTGCGTTTCACTTGCTGTTCTCCTACCTCGTGGACCACTTGCCCGTGACGCCCGCGTTTGCGGTCGCGTCGGCGGTGTCCGTGCTGCTGGTGGTGACCTACGCGAGGCTGTTCGTGGGGTGGAGGTTTGCGCTGCTGTACATGGGTGTCTCCCAGCTGCTGTACTTGGTGTTGTTCTCCTTCACATTCTTCTGGGAGGGCTTCACGGGACTATCGATCACGGTGGGTGCGATCGTGACACTCTTTGTCATGATGCAATTCACGGGAAGAGTGAAGTGGAACGAGGTGACGGCCGCCGCGCCTCCGCCTCCCGGCGACCCCATGCCCGCGGCCGCGCCACAGTGAGGCACCCCTCCGATTGCCAGTGACGACAGATCCCTCCCTTGCTAGACCTCCTGCCATGCTCGCCCGACACGTCGCCCCGCTGGTGTTCTGCGTCTTCGCCCTCGGATGCAAGGACCCGGAGGCTACCGCCGCACCCGCGCCGCTCGCCTCGTCGCCCGTCGCTCCCTCCGCGCAGCCGGCGCTCGTGGCGAGCTCCTCCGCGACCCCCGCTCCCGCAAAGAGCCCAAAGGTCGACCGTGTGGTTCTGATCACCATCGACTCGCTGCGCGGCGACCAGCCCTGGACGGGGTACGAGCTCGCCAAGACCCCGGTGCTGTCGAAGTTCGCCGAGCAGGGAGTGGTCTACACCCGCAACTACGCCATCGCCAACACCACAGGCCCCGCCATCTCGGGCTTCCTGGCCGTGCGCTACCCGACCGAGCTCGAGCGAGACAACTGCCCCCTCGCTGGCTTCACCATCGGCGAGGGGCTCGGTCCCGTGCTCTCGAAGGCGGGGGTCTGGACCGGGGCTGCCCACGGCCACGCCTACTTTGGCGGCGCCACCGCCCCCAAAAATGGCTTCACCGACTGGCGCACCATCGACAACGTCGCCGGAAAGATGGCAACCCTCGGCGCCGTCACGGGCCCGGAAGTCACCGAGCTGATGGTCGCCCTGCTGCAAGCGGCCCCCTCGGACAACCCCTCGTTCCTCTGGGGACACTACCTCGAACCCCACGACTCGTACGTCTATCACAAGGGCTTTCCCCCCAGCGCGGACCCGCGTCGCGGCGTGTACGACGGCGAAGTGGCATTCGTAGACGACCAGGTGGGCAAGGTCCTTGCCGCCATCGATGCGTCCCCCATGAAGGACCGCACCGCCGTGATCGTTTCCGCGGACCACGGCGAGGCCTTCGGAGAGCACGAACGATACCGGCACGGCTTCACCGTCTTCGAGGAAGAGGTGAGAGTGCCGCTCATGCTTCGTATTCCAGGACAGGCTCCCAGGCGGATCGACACGCCCCGCTCTAGCATGGACATCCCCCGCACGATTGCCGCGCTTCTCGGGGTCGAGCCGCCCCCAAGGTGGCGCGGCCGCTCCCTGACCGAAGACCTCGGCGACAAGCCCCTCGAGGAGCGACCGGTCCTCGTCGACGTGCCCGAGCTCATGAACCTTCCGGCCCAGCAGGCGGTCCTCCTCGGCAAGTACAAGGTCGCAAAGTTCGGCCCGAAGTGGTCCGTCTACGACCTCGAGGCGGACCCAAAGGAGAAAAAGCCTCTACCGCGCAAGGACGTCGAGGCCCTGATCGAAAGGGCGAAGGCCGCCCTCGCCACCATCGAGACCGTTCCGCACCACGCCTGCAGGCGCCAGGCGTTCAAGGACTGAGCCTCATGGACGGCTTCTGCGCCGCGGTTGCTTCGGAGCGTGACCGGCCGTGCGGTCTTCACCGCGTCACGCGGCAGAACCGTTCGTACTCGTCCTCGAAGTTCGGCGTGAACAATCCCGTCCCCACCGCTGCCTCGATCTCGGCCCGAGTCCAGAAGCGAAGATCGTCTACCTCGGATTCTTGCCGTACGAAGGGACCCTCGGACTGGCACGCATAGGTGTGCACCAGCTCGCTCTCGACGTTGTTGCGCATCACGTAGCGGTAGAGCAAACGAATCGGGGCCGAGGCCGCGTCGAGCCCGATTTCTTCCTCGATCTCCCTGTGGACCGCCGTCTCGATGCTCTCCCCGAGCCCCACGTGCCCACCCACCGACGTGTCCCACTTGCCCGGCTGGATGTCCTTGGCCTTCGATCGCAGTTGGAGCAGAAGCCGGCCTTCCCGGTCGGTAACGAGGCAGTGTACGACCGGGTGCAGGAGGGCAGGATTGCCATGCACTTCGGAGCGCAGGGCCGAGCCGATCACGTTGCCGGACTCGTCGACCAGGGGAAATGCTTCGTCGGTCATGGTTGCCGTCGAACTCTGCCCTTCGCCCTCTGTCGTCACTGCGAGTCCGCGTCGTGGCCTGGGTAGGGAGCCGGCTCCGGGACCCGCGCACCCGGGAACAATGACCCTCGCGGGTACGACACCCCGAGGCGGGGAGGGCGCTCCCGCGCGATGCGCTCTGCCACGAACCGCGCCTTCTTCACCTCCACGGGGAACCGGGCGACCTCGTCGTCCGAGGAGCCGAGCCCCACGACGCCGTTCACCAGCATCACCTGGTAGGTCAGCTCCTCGAGGCTCCCCCAGTAGCCGATGCACTCGTAGGGCGTGAGGTCGACGTCGGTGTCCCGGGAGTGGATGGCGAAGTCCCGGTTGAGGCAGATGTCGCGGATGACCGCTGCATTCTCCGGCAGGGTGAGGGCGGGGGCGAAGCTGCCGCTCTGGGACGCCTCGTGCACGTCCGCCTGAAACAGGGGCGTGGACAGGGTAAAGATTCGGCCCTCGCTGTCGAGGAAGGAGACATGGGTACTCTCGTGCTCCTCGAGCAAGAGAAGGTTGTAGCCTTCGAGCTCCACGGGCAAGTTGCTGCCCGCCTCGAGCACCCCGCCGAAGGTGGTTTGCATCGCCCGGTGCACCTTCTCCTTGTTGCGCTGGAACCGTGCATTGACCTCCTCGTCCTCGAGCAGGAACGTGACGATGTCCTCCGCCGCACGGGCAGGGCCGGCAAACTCGTAGCCCGACCGCGCCAGCTGGGTCCGGATCACCCCAGTGTGCACCTTGGCCCCGTACATCAGATCCGCAAAGGTCTCGAGCGTTCGGTCCATCCCCTCGGGCTCCATGAACGGGTTGCCGCAGAAGGTGCTCGTCAACGGCTCGTAGACCCCGTCGTACACGGTTCGATCGAGCGGGAACCGTCCCGCCGACGTCACCACCCAGAACATGTTGCGCAGTACGTCGTAGTCCACGTCGTCGATCCGGTGGGTCTTGCCCTCGCGCTGGAAGTCCCTGCCCTGGAAGGCGAGACGGACCAGTTCCCGCGCGGCGAACACGTCCGACGCCCCATCGCGATAGGCGAGACAGGTGCGTGAGACGCCGTCGATGCGTTGCTCGTCGAAGTCCACGAGGGCGTCGATCTCGTGACGGAAGCGGACCACGAGGGCGGAATCCCCGGCGAACTCGAGCCCGGCGCGCAGACTGGGCTGGTCCCCGCTGGTGCCCTTGTTCTTGCGAAGGCCGCGAACCAGGGTGCTCTTGAGCACGTGGTGGGGGTCCTCGGAGAGCTCGACCGCGCTGGTGCGCAGCGCCTCGTAGTTGTTGATGTAGAAGAAGCCGTTCACGCGTGTGGGGGACAGGACGTCCGCGACGTCGCAGATACCGCCGATGGTGACTCGTGCGTTCTTGGGGTGATCGGCGTTCGAGTAGGCGCCCCGCTTGAGCAGGTCGCCGAAGTGGGTCTGCCAGCCTTCCGTGATGTCATTGATCCGGAGGAAGTCCCCGGTCTCCGTGCCGAAGGCGTACACCTGCTGGTCCGAGCCCCGCCAGAGCGAGAGCATGTCGCTGGCGAGGATGTCGACCCGTCGCACCTCCGCGGCGTTGCCGGCGCCTGCGATGATCTGCTCCATCATGGCAGTGATCGTTTCCGACTTGCCTGTCCCACTGTCGGCGGAAAAGACGAGGGTCTTTCGCAGCCCGTTCTTGAAGGTGATCGTGAACATCGCCCCGTGGACCGGCATTCCCCCCATCGCCTTGACCAGCTCGTTGTGGATGGTCAGCAGGGACTTCTTCAAGAATCCAACGTAGTCCGTGGCGTCCTCCCGGGCCACCCAGGCCACGGGCAGCAGTCGGCCGCCCTCGTCCCGATCGAGCACGTAGCCCGTTCGGTAGGAGTCCCCCAGGACCTTGGAGGGCAGTCCGTAGATGAGGATTCCGTCCCAACGAAGCCGATCGAGCGCGTCGCGGGTCTGGACCTCCGCGATCTGTGGGAAGAGGCGAAGCTCGTCGCTCAGCAGGTGGAAGGCGGACTTGTGCATCTGCAGGAGCATCTTGAAGGGTCCGACCTGGACCGCCTTGCACACGTAGTCTCGGAGATCGGCCTGGTGGGAGAAGCCCTCGAGGCGGCGGCGGAAGTGGTCGAGGGCAGGTGCGGCGGCGCCGTCCCCGTCACGTCGGGTGAAGCCGTAGCGATGGTCCGAAACGCGCTTGGCGGCGCCCGTGACGACGTTGGGGCTGGGGTTGAGCGCTGTGGTGGCCCCTGCGAAGTCGCAGCGCTCCACCAAGGTCTTGGCGTACGCGGGCAGTGCGGGGTGGGCGTGGATCGAAGACAGCACCTCGTAGCCGATGTCGAAGGTGGCGCTGTCGCGCACGACCTCGTCCGGGACCTCGAACGCGTGCATGAGGTCGTTGATCAGCTCGTTGACGCGGCGGTCGATGCCGTGCAGGGCCGCGAGCTTCTCCATCGGGTGCCCGGCCTCGAGCGAGGCGGAGAGGATTTTGCCCGTGCTGCCGCCGTGCCACACCTCGTACATCTCACGCATCAGCGAGCGAAACAGGTCGTCGATGAACTGCCGGTCCTGATACGCGCGCTGGCACGCGTGGGGGCCGTACTGGTTCTCGATCTGCGCAAAGCTCATCTCCGTGAGCGCGGGGTAACGACGGTACACCTTGCGGAGCAGGCGGCGGTACACGACGTGGAAGGTGCGGCTGGCCATGAGCTCGCGGACGTTCTGGCAGGGGGCGATGTCGACGAAGATCTTGTCGGTGATGGAGCGGCCTTCCTCGATGCAGTACACGGTGCCGCGTTCGTCGCGGGAGATGGTGTGACCGCGCTGGGTGAGCCCGGAGGAGGGGTGGACGTCGAGCAGCGGGCCGAGGTCGGCCAGGACGCGGTCGAGGTTCATGCCGCTCGGGGCGAAGAGGGTGGCCAGGGCGGAGGTCTTTCGACCGGCAGCCTCGAAGGCCGTCCAGTACTTGCGGAGCACGTTGAGGTAGACCTCGACGGAGCGGCCGAGGCGGTCGTAACTCTCGGGCGTTCCTTCGATGGCGCCGCCGAGGGAGAGGCGTGCGAGGCCTTTGCCGGCGTAGGTGACGTCGACCTTCGTGTAGGCGCTGAGGGCGCGGAGGAAGGGGACGAGACCGCGGTCGTCCTCGGGGCGGCAGAGTCGTAGGCAGTAGTAGAAGGCGCCTTCCGGGATGATCTCCGGGGCCTCGGGCCAAGCGCGTTTCCGAGCGGAGCGCACCTGCTTGATGCGAGATTCCACGTCGGACCGCAGGGCGCGCTCGGGGCGCAGGTTCTTGACGCGGGAGACGGTGGCGCTCATGTGCCGGGACAGGTCTGCGACGGTGGCGCCGCGGCACTGCAGCCGGAGCATTTGCTCGTAGGAGTCCAGCAGCTGCTCGAACAGGGGGATGGAGAAGTCGTCCTGCCCAGAGCGTTCCATCTCCTGCTCCAGCAAGGCGCGGAAGCGATGGTCGGGGGCCTCCGGTGCGGTTGGGCTGAGCAGGTCCCCGGAGATCTGCTCCAGGGCGCTGGTCCAGCGTTTGATGGCGAGCCCGGACTCGAGCTTGAGCTGCGTAAGGTACAGCGACATCACGTGCGGTTGGGACGCGCGGTGCTCCGCGTAGCGAACCGCCTCCGGAACGTTCGACACCACGATGCCGGTGCGGTCGCCGGAGCCCTGCAGCCCTTTGGTGGTCGCGCCCACCGTGATCAGCCGCACGGGTTGCGTGAATCGATGCCAGTTGCGCTCGTACAGCTGCGCCACGCACGCGTCCCCTTCGCGAGCCTTGAGGGTGCCCGTGACGAGCTTGTGGTACGCGTTGTCGTCCACCACGGTGATCCCGTATTCGGCTGCGATCTGAAGCAAACGCAGCACGGTCCCTCGCCGGTACACTACGTCCGCGGGGTTGTGCGGCGAGTTGACGAGCAGAAGCATGCTCTTGCAGAACAGAGAAAATACCTCGGGGAAGCGACGCAGCAGGTACCGCAGCTCCTCGAGCCGCTGCAGCAGCGCGAGGGGATCCATCTCCTGACGGTCGTTCAGGCGGATTCTCATCGTCCACCGGGTCGGGTAGTGCTTCTCCGGGAACACGTCGGCGTAGGTCCAGGACAGCTCGGGCTGGATCAGGGTGGGGTAGAAGCTGCCCTGGTCGATGGCCTTGAGCATGTCTTCGATCTCACCAATGGCAACAGGGTCGACCTCCCCCTTGATCTCGTCGGTGGCCTTCTGGACGGCGCGGATGATGTCCTGCACGGGCAGGAGGTAGTTCCGGAGGTTCTGGTCGGCGCGGTCCACGTGGTCGCCTACGAGCTCTTCGAGCCGCCCGTGCAACGCACCGAAACCGGCCTGGGACATGGACCGCTTGAGGGCTGCCGCCAGCCCGCCCGTCACGTTGCCGTAGGTGGCGCGATCGAGTCCGGCACGCGTTCGTGTCGTGACCTTCCGGGCAACGTCCACGGCGCGATAGAACACGGAGCGGGACAGATGGTCCGACAGGCTGGCCCCGGTGCCGTCCGCCACGCGCTGCGTGGGCGACATCGACCGAAGCTGGGATTGCTTCATCGCAGCCTGGATCTCGTCCGTGCTGCCACCGGGGATGGCGAGCTGCTGCTTGATCTCCTCCAGCCGCATCCGGCAAGCCTCCAGCGATTCGGTCCGGAAAACGGCGACCGATTGCTGCACCTCGTGGTGGTGGTAGTCCCCCACGATCGACAGCGCACCGCGACCTCCGCCGGGGACCACCACGGCCTCGTACCGGTCTGCCGGAAGGCCGCCGTAGAAGTAGCGCAGCCACGCCACCGACACCGACGTGCGAAGCCCCGCCCCCAGCTCCACGCGCTCCGCCTCCGTCCCGTCGCTCACCGTCTCCAGCAGACGAAGGAAGCGCCGGAGCTTGCGCAGGGTGAGGTAGTCCAGCAGTCCGTCGCGCTTCCACTCGAGCGTGCGAATGGCGTCGAGGTTGGCGTCCCGGACGCCCTCCTGTTCGAGGAACAGGATGCGACGGTCGAGGTCGTCGCCCATCGCGTGCAAGGCCGCGGGCTCGAAGCGTTCGAGGATCCTTCGGAGCTGGAGCTGGGTGTTGGCGGGCCGGCCCGCGAAGCTCGTCTGGACGTTCCGAAGGGTCTTGGCGACGTGGGGGAAGAGGGTGTGCACCATGGTGGTGTTCGCCAGGCGCGCGCGCTCGGAGTCGTCGATGAGGATCAATCGTCCCAGGACACTTCTCCAGACGTTCTCGCCGGACGGCGGCTGGAACAGCCAGTGTGCGATGCCGGTGACCTTGACCACGAAGACGTGGTTGGGCTCGGCCTGCATGCGCGAGACGAGGTCCCAGTCGAGGCGGTCGACACCTTCGACGACGTGGACCGGGGAGGCGCTGCCGGGGCTGAACTTGTCGAAGACGTGGTCGCGGATCAGCTCGATGACGCGGTCGGGACTCTCGGTGATGACGACGCGGTTGAGGATGCGTCCGCCTTCGAACCCGGAGAAGTCCGCCGCTTCCCCGAGGAAGGCTGCTTCCTCGGCTGCGGTGCAGTAATGGAGGCTGCCGTCGACCAAATCGTTCACGATGGCGAGCAAGTCGCGCATCGAATCGGGGTCTGCGGACACGGTCTCGACGTGGTCGACGAGGCCTGTGACCTCTCGTCCGAACAGGATGCGTGAGATGAGGCGGCGGGTGGAGGCGGTGACGGGCGGGGTACCGATGGACAGGCTGGTGCGCGTGAGCGTTTCGTACGCATGCTGGTCGAAGGTCACGGGGGTGCCGTTGCGGTCCCACGTTTGCCCGATGCGGGGACGGAGCCAGGCCCTGAAGGAGTCGGCGGCCTGGACGACCTGGAAGACGTTGGAGACGCCCACGGTGGGCATGAGCTGTTCGAGCAGGGTGTAGCCGAGCCGGTCGAAGGTCTGCTCGTACTCGCGCACCTGTCTCGTGATGGCCTCCCTCTCCCCCACCGAAGCAGCGCTCAAGTCGTCGGGCAGGGCGAGGATCTTGTCGATCTCGGGGATGAGGTGTGTGTGGAAAGCGCCCTCGTGCATCGAGGCAGCGATTCCCTTGAGCACCTTGATCCGCTCGGCGAGCGCTCCGACCTGTTCCATGGTCCCATGGTATGGGCAACTCCGGTCACGGGCGCAATCCTCCTTGAGCGAGGGGGACAGACGTTCAGGGGGGCGGGGACGGGGCGCCGGCGCGTGGCGGCGATGGGCGGACGCTAGCCATCAACTAGGAGCGGAGGACAGGAATTCGCACCGGAGTGGACGGAGGCTAGCTCTGCTAGCTCTGCTAGCTCTGCTGGCCGCAGTCCACGGAGGACGACGAAGCCGAAGGCGCAGTCAACACGGAATGATGAATGGCCTGAGCGGTTCCCATGCCGGGTGAGCCTGGGCTGCGTCCGTTCGGAATTCCCGGTTCCCGGTCCCCTGCTCACCAGTTTGGCCGTTGGCGCCTCCGTCAAGGTGATCGGCAGGCCACCCTCGAGACCGATCGTGCTCGGGTTCGACCGGCCCTCAGGGTATGGTTGCTCGCGGTCATGCTCAGACGTTTGGCGAGCAGCTCAGGTCACGGTCGGTGGTGGTGGACGGCGCCGGCGCTGTCACCCCTCGCGCTACTGCTTTCCAGTTGCTGCTGCCCTTGCGAGGATGGGTGTGGCCTGAAGACGTGCGGCGACTCGTGCTGCGGGACCTGTGAGCGCGTGCTCGAGGTGCCGGAGCAGCCCGCGCCCACGATGCCTCCACGTCCCCCTCGTACACCGACCATGCCCGTGGCCACCGCGCCGCCCACGCCGACAGGCACGTCGACCACCCCGACAGTGCCCACCACGCCTCCGGGGCCCGAGCCCCTTCCCCCGGGCGACGGTCACAACCTCGGGATCGCCGCCTTTCCCGAGGGCGTGTCCAAATTCGATGCGACGATGTACGGCTGGCGCGCGCGGAACCTCGCGCCGAATGACTACCGCATGGGCTACGCGCTGCTGGGCACGGAGCAGCAAGCCATCCGGACCTCGCACCACGCTTACGCGAGGAAGGTGGGGCACGAGACGTCGGACGGGGAGGTGTTTCGCTGGCTGCCGCCCCCGGGGTGCGGGGGGAGTCTGGCGTGCGTGTTCGCGGAGCTTGTGAAGCGCAACCGCCAGAGCGTTTGGCCCATTTCAGAGCGGTTCAGCCGGCGGGTGACCGAAGGGAACCTGGACGCGATGCAGGCCGCGACCCTCGTGGTCTCCTGGGTGCAAGCCATTCGCTACGAGATCCCGCGCAAGGAGCCGTTCGGGGTGCTCCCGCCCGCGCTCGTCGCCGCCGAGAGTTGGGGAGACTGTGACTCCAAGGCGCTGCTGGCCTTGATGGTCCTGCACGACCTCGGGATCGAAAGCATCCTCATCTCGTCGACGTCCCACCGTCACACGATGCTCGGGGTTCCGGTGGTGGCGTCGGGCACGCACTTCACGTACGCGGGGCGGCGGTACGCGTTCACGGAGTGCACGGCCGTGGGGGCGCCGATCGGGTACATGGACGCGAAGCTCAAGAACCCGAACGATTGGCAGGCCGTGACGGTGAAGATGTAGATGGGGCTTCTATTGGACCCAGATCCCGTCCACGAACGGACCGTACTCGACCATGGCTTGGTCGCGGAACCGGACGAGAACACGCTTTGCGCCCGTGCCTGACGATAGCGTCCACGAGGTCGTGTAGGCGAAGGGGATCCACGAGCTCCATGTGGAGCCGTCGTTCGACAGCTGCATCTGCCACGAGCCGATCGCGACGCTCGAGGCGTCGATGACGGCGCCGTAGTGACCCCACCAGTATTCACGGTCGTAGCCCCCGTCTTCGACGTAGACGTAGCGCACGCCTGTCCCGTAGTTCGTGAACGTGTTTGCTGCGGCCTGCCAGGCACCCGTCGCGTAGATCGGCGAGCCATAGGAGCCGACCTGGAACGTTGCAACGGCCACATGGCTGGCGTTGCGAAGCTCGACGCGGAAGTAGTATCGGTCGCCGGGGTCTGGCCAGGTGCCGAAGTACCATTCTCGCACGGCGATCGGTGGTTGCGCGTCGAGCGCGGAGGCCGTGTAGCCGGCGGCGAGCAGATCCACCTCCTGGGATCGCCGGTTCCACGCCCACGACGTGATGAACCCGTAGGGTCCGTCCAGGAGGCTCGCACCTGCCAACGTCCAGCCGTTGCCAGAGTTCTCGAGGATGTTCCACCCGGAGAGGTCGCCTGCCTGCCCGCTCCCGTTGACGAGCAGGTTCACAGGCTCTCGCAGATAGAGCGTCACCGTCGAAGACGTCGTCGTCTGGACGTTTGCGTTGATGGAGAGAGCGGTGGGCTGTTGGCATGCCCCCATCGAACAGATCCCCGAGCCGCACTCGCACCCGTTGGTGGGGTTGACGTCACAGTCGAGCCACCCGGGCACGCAGACCGTCACGCACGTCCCTTGGTTGCAGAGCGCCGTGGCATTGGCTGGGGCACCACAGTCCACGCCGCCGGAGCCCGCGCACCCGCCGCAGTTGTCCGGGTCCCAGCTGGTGTTTGTGCAGCCGCCGTTGCATGCAATCAACGGCGAGGGGCAGGTCAACGCGCAGGTGCCTCCGCTGCAGACTTCCCCAGCTTCGCAGGCGCCTCCGCACTCCCCGCAGTGGTTCGGGTTCGCGTGGAGGTCCACGCATAGCCCATCGCAGATGCCCGGGTTCGAACCGACGTTGCACTCGCACGTCCCCTGCACGCACTCGCTGCCGAGGCCGGTCGCGGTCTCGCAGTCCAGGCACGGGTTGGGGCTCACGCCGGGCCTACCGCAAGCGTGGATGTTCGAGATAGCGTCCACGCAGCCGCCGTTGCACGCATCCGGCGTCGTTCCACCGCAGTTGAGCACGCACTCGCCACTGGTGCACAGGAATCCATCTGGGCAGACCGCGTTGCACGCGCTGCAGTGGGCGTTGTCGGTGTCGGTGTCCACGCACTTGTTGTTGCAGATGGACAGCCCGGGCTGGCAGGTGAGCTGGCAGGTGCCCGAGGAGCACACGCTGCCCGACCCACACGTCACGCCGCAGAAGCCGCAGTTCTGGTTGTCCGTCAGCACGTTGACGCACTTGCCGGTGCACTGGGTGAGCCCTTGCTGGCAGGACAGCGAGCACGTGCCGTTCGAGCAGAGGTAGCCCGACGGGCACGTGTTGCCGCACGTGCCGCAGTTCGCGTTGTCCGTGAGGTTGTCCACGCACTTGCTGTTGCAGTTGCTCAGCCCTTGCTGGCAGGAAAGCGCGCACTGTCCGAAGCCGTCGCACACCTCGCCGGGGTCGCAGGTCGTACCCGGGTTCTGCGCGCAGGGGTCCGAAGCGCCGCAGTGAGTCAGGTTGGTGTCTGGGTCGATGCACGTCTGGCCGCAGTTGATGAAGCCTTGCTGGCAGGAGAGGGTGCATTGCCCGGAGCCGTCGCAGATCTCGCCCGGGTCGCACGTCGTTCCCGGATTCTGATCGCACGGGTCCGAGGCGCCGCAGTGCGCGAGGTTCACGTCCGGATCGATGCACTTGTTCTCGCAGTTGATAAGCCCTTCCTGGCAGGAAAGCGTGCACTGGCCGGAGCCGTCGCAGATCTCGCCCGGGTCGCACGCCGTGCCAGGGTTCTGGTTGCAGGGGTCGGAGGCCCCGCAGTACGCGCTCGAGGTGTCGGGGTCGATGCAGGTGCCGCCACACACGATCTGCCCCGACTGGCAAACCACCCCGCATGCGCCGGAGCCGTCGCAGACCTGGCCGAGGGGACAGACGAAGCCGCAGGACCCGCAGTTGGCGCTGTTGGTGCGCAGGTCCACGCAGCTCGATCCACAAATGGTCAGGCCTGGCTGGCAGGTGAGCTGGCACGAGCCCGAGGAGCAGA
>CAZAWR010000045.1:0-70427 GCA_964488865.1 uncultured Polyangiaceae bacterium
ACTTGTCCGGTTCTGTGAGAGGCGCCCCTGGGCGACTGGGGGCGCCTACTCGATGGTGAGCCGCGGTGAGCGCGGCGAGGGGGCTTCGCAGAAGCCCCCTTAGAAGAACCTGGAACCAAAGCAGCTCGGAGCGCTTGATTTAAGGCTAGCGCGAGTCCCGCCTCAGTCCGAACAGCACCGGAAGCCCACGTGGGGCTGTGCTTGGTTGCGCGGCACGACGATCGAAGTCCGGCACCGCAGGTCGTTCATGCCATCCAGGTAAGAGCCCCCCCGGGCGCGACAGTTGCTCGCGGCCGCAGCGCCATCACAACAGTCCTCCCACTCGGCCACGTTACCGCTCATGTCCATCAGGCCGGGGAATCCGCCCTCGCACGGGATGGCGAGGCCCACATCCACGGTGGCCCCTGTCCCAAGTCCCTCACCGTTGCACGCCGTGGCTTGGTAGCCACCCGCGTACGGATACTGGTTTGCCCCCTCGGCTGAGCACGCGCACATCCACTGGCTCACACCGGAATTTTGAGACTGGTTGTAGGCCGTTTCGCCCCCCTGCATGGCCCCACAGAGCCGCTTGCCCGCAGCACGACAATAGGCCTGTGCATCACACCAGTCCACGCACGTGACCGGCTTGTGAGGTGCAGTCGACGGCGCATAGCTTCCGCACGCGACGCTGGGTTCGTACGCGTCATTCGCATGACACGGGATCGCCTGCAGGGCCGGGTCTGGAGAGGTCGCCAGCCACGCCGCATAGGCCTGTTGCGTCACCTCGGTCCGGTCGATGCAGAACGATGTCCCGTCGAGCAGAACCGCGAGGACCATGTCGGCAGCGCACGCTGGGGTGACATCCGGCAGGACATCGGGCGACAGGTCTTGCGTGATGTCCCCGGGGACGTCGTCGACGCTGTCTGGCGCGACGTCCTCTTGCGTGTCTGGCGCGACGTCCTCTTGCGTGTCTGGCGCGACGTCCTCTTGCGTATCGGGCGCGACGTCCTGGGAGGTGTCTTGCGTGACGTCCTCAGGGGTGTCGGGTGCAGGTTCGGTCGCGACATCGTGGGCCTCGGAGGTTGTGTCCACCGGGGCATCGGTCGGGGAATCAGTGGTCACGTCTGCGGTCTCGACCGGGGCATCGGAGAGGTCCGCGCCGGCATCCTCGGGAGCTTGACGGTAGGTCAGGTCGGGGGCGCCGCATGCCGTGAGCAGCAGGAGCAAGGCGACAGGTAGGGTGGTCTTCACCATTGGACGGCTCCGAACATGCCGAGGCTGCCGGGCTGGGCAACCGGGTGGATGGACAGGGCGACGTCGTCGCCATGAGCGCCGCGAGAGGACCACAGCAGGTAGCCACCGGTCCCTGCGCTGGCGATACCGAGACCTGCGAGCGCGACGGACAGCATGCCGAAGGTCTGGGCGCGGTCGCGGGTGCTCTCGAGAGATGGGTCGCAGTCGCGATGGGAAGGGCAAGCGTCGTCGATGTCGGAGATGGCGGAGGCCCGAACGATAGCGGTGACGGCGGACCCAGCGAGCATGGCCCCCCCGACGCCGACGAGCACCCAACCGAGGGTGGGGTCTGGCGCAGACGCGTCATGAAGCGTGTCGGACGCAGGAGGCGGAGGGGTCGCGGGGACGGAGGACGAGGGGGGGAGCGGGTCGAGGGTCACGGACAGCTCGAGGCTGGTCTGTTCCTCGAGGTCGAGCTTGGCCTCGAAGGGCGCGTGTCCAGGGGCCAGAACGCGCACGACGTGGCTGCCCGGATCGAGGGGGACCGGAGCGGCCAGCAGAGCGGCGTGAATGGGAGCGTCGTCGATGCGCACGACGGGGTTGGCGGGTTGTTCGGGCAGGCCGATACGGACGGTGGGGATGCGAGCTTTGAGCGCCTGGATGTGCTCGGAGGCTTCGTGCACGACCTGGTCGGCGTTTTCGGCCCGGGCTTCCCGCAGGGCGGCTTCGAAGCCATTGCGGGCGGCGACGAGCTTGCCGGTGTGCAGGTGGCACAAGGCGATGTGGAAGCGAATCTGGGGGGTCATGCGGACCTGTCCGATGGCCTCGAGCTTGGGGAGAGCATCCGCCCAGCGTCCCTGTTGTTGGAGCTGGCGCGCTTCGGCAAAGAGGTTGCGCGCGGTCGCGAGCTCCGCGTCGCTGGGAGGGTTGGAGGGTTGCGCCGCCGCGGGAGACGGCAGCAGCAGGGCCAATCCCAGGAGGCCTGCACGTACGAGACGAGCCATGGGGGCCGAGGCTAGGAGACCTCGCGCCAAATGGCTAGCGGTGAGGGGGGGAAGGTCAGCTGTCGACGAAGCTCTTGAGCTGCTTGGAGCGGCTCGGGTGGCGCAGCTTGCGCAGAGCCTTGGCCTCGATCTGGCGGATGCGCTCGCGGGTGACCTCGAAGTCCTGTCCGACCTCTTCGAGGGTGTGGTCGCTCTTCTCGCCGATGCCGAAGCGCATGCGAAGAACCTTTTCCTCGCGGGGGGTCAGGGACTTGAGGACCCGTCGCGTCTGGTCGCACAGGTTCATGTTGATGACGGCGTCGGAGGGGCTGACGACGGACTTGTCCTCGATGAAGTCGCCGAGATGCGAATCTTCCTCCTCGCCGATGGGGGTTTCGAGGGAGATGGGCTCCTTGGCGATTTTGAGGACCTTGCGGACCTTGTCGAGGGGCAGCTCCATCTTCTCGGCGATCTCTTCGGGGGTGGGCTCGCGGCCGTATTCCTGGACGAGATATCGCGACGTGCGGATGAGCTTGTTGATGGTCTCGATCATGTGGACCGGGATCCGGATGGTGCGTGCCTGATCGGCGATGGCACGCGTGATGGCTTGCCGGATCCACCAGGTGGCGTAGGTGGAGAACTTGTAGCCGCGTTTGTACTCGAACTTGTCCACGGCCTTCATGAGGCCGATGTTGCCTTCTTGGATGAGGTCGAGGAACTGCAGGCCGCGGTTGGTGTACTTCTTGGCGATGGAGACGACGAGGCGGAGGTTGGCCTCGACGAGCTCGGCCTTGGCGCGCTCGGCGAGTTGCTCGCCGCGACGAATGGCGGAGTAGCAGCCGCGAACTTCCTCGACGACGATGTCGAGCTCTTCCTCGACCTTGCGGACGCCGGACTGAGCGCTGCGGAGGCTGGCTTCGATCTCGGAGATTTCCGCGCGGCTCACGCCGAGCCGCCGGGCAACCTTTCGCTCGATGGCGGGGTTTTGCTTGGCCGACTGGACGAGCTTGGCGATCTGGTCGCGGGGCACACCGGTGCGCTTCTCGAGCTCGGAAGCGCTCGACTCCGCGTGCTCGACCTTCTGAATCAGTCGCTTGAGGCGCCCGACGATCTTGTCGATCGTCTTCTTGTTCAAGCGCATCTCCTCGAGCGTCCTGACGAGCTCCTGCCGGGTGGCCTGGATCTCCTCACGTAGGGCGGTTTTCTTGCCATCGATCTCGACCTTCAACGCGGCCAGCGCGTCCTGGTGCTTCTTGTCCAGGCGCTTGACCTTGTCGATGAGTCGAATGATGCGACGATCCGCCTCTTCCTCGTCGAAGTTCTGATCGTCGTCTTCGGCATCGCGAATGATGTCCTTGACGCGAATCTTGTGCCTGCGGAGCTTGTCCCCCAGCTCGATGATCTCGCGGACGGCGATGGGCGAGTTCAGGATCGCGTCGAGCACCATGAGCTCGCCATCCTCGATCCGCTTGGCGATCTCCACCTCGCCCTCGCGCGTGAGCAGCGAAACGCTCCCCATCTTGCGCAGATACATGCGAACGGGGTCGTTGGATCGGGAGTAGTAGGCGTCGAGGTCCTCTTCCTGATCTTCCTCGCGAACGCGTACCTTCTTGGCCTCCTCAGCCTCCTGGTCGGCAATCCGCTTGGGCCCGATCTTGACCTGCGTGGCCACGTCCACGATCTGGATGTCCTCGTCGCCGAGCGCGCTGATGACATCATCGATCTGGTCAGGCGCAACGACGTCCTGAGGGAGGGCGTCGTTGACCTCCTCGTAGGTGAGGAACCCCTTGGATCGTCCGAGGTCGATGAGCTGTTGTACTTCCTTGCTGCCCTTGGCCCCCTTGGACTTGGATGCCTCCTTGGCTCTCACGGGCTTCTGACCGCGTGTGGGCGCGTCGGAATCCCTGCGGTGCTTGGTCCCGCTCCGGGCTTGGGTGGAGACGTCCGACACAGCGTGGTGGTCTTTGCTCTTTCGATCGGATTTTGTTGCTCGCACCGGCTCCCTCGTTCTCGACAATCCGCGACTTCGGTCATCTTGACGTCAGAGGCCCAGTCGCTCCTTCTGCTTTCGAACAGCTTCGAGGAGCAACTCGTTCTCTTCCTGGACGTCACCCTGAGCCCCCGCTTCATGTATGTCCCTGACGACCTGGGCATGCTCCCGCGCAAGATGGAGTCGCTTCAACTTCTGCGCATTCCACAGAAACTCGGACCGCGCCTGCGCCGCATCCTCGATACGAGGTACGGCGAGCCGCTGGGCCGCGAAGTCATGGATCGAAGGCTGCAGATGTGCAAGGAAAGACTCTTCCCAATCGGATTTCGGGATGTTGCGCACATCGCGTGCCAACTTGAACGCGTGAATGATGTCTCCCTCGAGCGCCGACATCGACGCACTCACGTCTAGATCATCCAAGATTTCCGGAAACTCGATCGCGCACCCAAGCATTTCCAAGGCAATCGGGGCCTCTCCCCACTTCTGCTCACCTTTGCCCTGTTGTCGCCTGTGCGACCCCGACTCGTCGGGCCCCGTCGCCGCCCTGCGCAGCTGCGCGTGAAGCGCCCGAATCGTCCGAACATCGCTCACGCCAAGCCGGGCCACAACCTTGTCCGCATAGCCCTCCGCCATCGCACGAACCGTCGGGTCCGTCTCGTCGCGAATCAACTGCGCAACCACGCGAACACGCGAAGCCTGCTCGTTCGGGTTGCTACGTGGGAAGCTCTCGTCGAGCACCTGATCGATGAGGTACTCGAGAATGCTTCGCGCCTGGTCCAGCACTCGCTCCAAGGCCTCGGGTCCCCGCTCCCTCACAAAGTCGTCCGGGTCCATGCCCGTAGGCATCGCCGCCACGCGCGTGTCCAGCCCCGCCGCCGCACACACCCCGCGGCTCTTGCCCACCGCCTCCCGCCCCGCCACGTCGCCGTCGAACAGCAACGTAGCCCGCGGCGTGAACCGCCGGATCGCTCGAGCCTGCGCCTCCGTGAACGCAGTGCCCAGCGGCGCCACCACATGGTGAATCCCACGCGCGTGCAACGACACCACGTCGAAGTTGCCCTCCACAACCACCGCAAGCTCACGTTGCCGTATCGTCTGTCGCGCCTGGAACAGACCGAACACCGTGTCGCTCTTCTTGTAGATCGGAGACTCGGGCGAGTTGACGTACTTGCCCGTCTGCTTATCCACTTCGCCCGTCTCGGGGTCCGGCAACACCCGCCCGCTGAACCCCACCACACGCCCCTGCACGTCGCTGATCGCGAACATCAGCCGGTTGCGGAAGAAGTCAAAGTGCCCGCCCCCTCCCTTGCGTGGCACGATCAGCCCCAGCAGCTCCGCAGCCGACGGAGAAACGCCCTGCGTGCGAAGGTGGGAGAGCAGCGCGTCCCACCCCGCGGGCGCGTAGCCCACGCGAAAAGCTTGCAGCGCATCGGCGATCGGATCCGTGGGGGCCTCGGGCACGAGCCCCCGACGGGCCAGCTCCTCGCGCGCCACGCGGGCCGACGGGTGCTTGCGCAGCTGGGTCTCGAAGAACGACGCTGCGATTTGCGCGATGTCGTAGAGGCCCTGCTTGGTGCGCGACGCATCGCGGCTGGCGCGGGCGGCGGCGCTGTCGGCGGCGACTTCGCCGATGTCGATGCCGATACGCTCGGCGAGCACACGGATCGCTTCAGGGAACTCGAGCCCTTCGAGCTTCATGACGAAGTCGATCACGCTTCCCTTCTCGTGACAGCCAAAGCAGTAGAACCTGCCCGTCTCCATGCTGACGTGGAAGCTCGGGGTCTTCTCCTTGTGGAACGGACACAGGCCGATGTGATGACGACCACGTCGCGTGAGCTTCACCGTCTCGCCCACGACGGCGACGATATCGGCGCGCTGGCGCACTTGCACGATCGTCTCTTGCGAGATCATCCGGCACGCGTTCCGTCGGGCTGCGCCGTAGACACGGCCGCACCATGGGACAGGAGAACTCTCATCGAACGGAATACCGTAGCGCCAACGCGCTGCGCGCGCCACGGATGCCCGCGCGCGCCTTCGGCCCCCCCTGCCACCTGCGCGTCACTCGCCGGAGATTCGAGCCATCTCCTCGTCGGAGATGTCGAAGTCCGCGAAGACGTTCTGCACGTCGTCGTGCTCGTCGAGGGCATCGGTCAAGTTCAAGGCAACCTCCGCATCACGGCCAGCGATGGTCTTCTTGGCCTTGGGCAGGTGCTCAAGCCCGCTCTCTTGCACCGCGATGCCTGCCGCGTCGAGCGCCTTGCTCACGGCGTCGAACACCTCGACACGCGTCAGCACTTGCCAGCCTTCGCCCGTGTTCTCGTAGTCGTCCGCGCCCGCGCCGACCACGATGTCCATGAGCTTGTCCTCTTCGGTCGACCCGTCGAGCTGGAAGACCCCCTTGCGGTCGAACGCCCACGCGGCCGTGCCCGAAGAACCGAGGGTCCCGTTGTGCTTCTCGAAGATCTTGCGCAGCTCGGCGACGGTGCGGTTGCGGTTGTCCGTCACGCCTTCGACGAGGAACAAGGTGCCGCCAGGGCCCGTGCCCTCGTACAGAACCTCTTCGTAGTTCGCGCCTTCGAGCTCGCCGGTTCCGCGCTTGGTGGCTCGCTGGATGGTGTCGGCCGGCATCTGCTGTGCCTTCGCGTCCGACACCGCCTTGCGCAAGCGAGGGTTGGAGTTGACGTCACCGCCGCCCATGCGCGCGGCCACGGTGATCTCACGAATCAACTTGGTGAAGAGGCGCCCACGCTTCGCGTCCGCGGCGCCCTTCTTGTGCTTAATCGTTGCCCACTTGGAGTGTCCACTCATGCTCGTTCCGTTTCCCTGCAGAGAGAAGGTCGCACGCTAGTCTTGGTCCCGCGCGCGGGTCAACGGGTCACGACGGGGCCGGCGTCGTTGGTGCTCTCCCAGCGGGATTTGCCGACGGTGGCGCAGGGACCGGGAGGCTACGGGAGGCTACGGGCGGCTTGCGTCAACGGCAGCTACCCCCCGCGTTGATCCACTCCTTCTGCAGCGTCGCGAGCAGCGGGCTGGACGCCGTGTAGGGCCACGTCGTGGCGGCCGGCAACACAGCCCCAGGCAGTCCCGACTGCGACGGCAACCCCACGAAGGTCACCTTGAGCCGGTACTTGGCCCCGGACAGCTCGCTCATGCTCCGCGCCATCGCGAGAAGGCTGAGCTTCGCCGCCCGCACCGTCTTGAGCCGCCCCATCGAGGTCGTTCCGTTGGCCTTCGCGAGCGCCGTGACGTCGACCTTCATGGCATAGTTCATCGTCCCGTTCGCATCGATGCTGTCAGACACGTACGTGGGCACCATGGGCGGCTGGGTGGACACCAAGCTGATGTCGAGGTACCGCGAGGGCATCCCGCTCTGGTTGTAGATCTGGACCGGCGCGAACACCGCCAGCATCAAGCTTCCCCCCGGAATCCCCAACTCCGCATGCATGGGCATCGTGCGGTAACAGAAGTCTTCACTCTGGGGCTCCTGATACACAATCGTGTAGTCCAGGATGGCATCCACGGTGGCGTCCGCGGGGGTTGCCATCGTCACGGTCCCAATCAGCGCTGCGAGCAGCGCAAACGTCTTTCGCATAGCTCTCTCCCTTGGCTAGTCCGGCGCCAACGCCGAATGTACGCAAGGCTAGTCCCATGTAGGATACTGTCAACGACGGTTTCGGGCCAAACGCGGGGTCAAGGGGAAGCGGACGACGGTGGTGCCGCTGCCTCGACGAGGGGCAGGACGTTTCGAGGGTCGCAGACCATCGAAACCGTGGGGTCCGACAGGGTGCTGGAGCGGAGCAACGACGGCTCCACGCCGTCGCGGACTTGGCGCACCTCCAGATGAAGGTGCACGCGACCCTCGCTGCCCGAGTCTCCGACCGCACCGAGCAGGGCTCCCGGGGGAGCCTCGGCGCCGGGCCCGAGTCGTGGCGCGATGTCGTCGAGGTGACCGTGAATGAGCAAGTAGTCTCGGTTCCTGCCTGCTTCCGCGAGGGTGTGGCGGGTGACGACGGTCTTGCCGAAGAGGTTTCCGACGAAGACGACCTCGGCGATTCCGCGCTGGTGAGGCAGTTGCATCGCGCGAACAGCGGTCCCGCGGGGTGCGGACAGGTCGACGCCGCCGTGCCCTGTGCTGGAAAACCCGCGCCCGCGGCGCTGGTAGGCGTCGGGGCGGTCCAGGTCGTAGCCGCTGAGCACGACGGGGTCGGGCAAGTCGACAGGGAAGCGGTATGCGCTGTAGCGAGCGGGGCGGTCGGGACGGCGTGGAATCTGCTCGTAGATCTTCCACAGACCGGACTGGTCTCGGTGAGCGCTGACCTCCTTGGGCAGGCCAGGGCTCTGGTCGGTGTCGGGGCGGTCCGGAAAGGGAACACAGACGGTGGAATCCGGAAGGAATCCGGGCGGACACAGCGAGGACAGCGGAGAATCGACGTCCTCGTCGAGGGTCGCCACCACCGTCGCGGACCGATTTCCTGTGGAACGCCCCGCCCAGGCGGACAAGGCGCTCAGGATGGCGACGGCGACGGCGGCTCGGACCAGGGGTTGCACGCGGGCAGGGTAGCTTGCGAGGGCTTCTGGGGCCAGGGTGTGGTTTGTACCGTTGCGTCGCCTGGCAGGCAGGGGTAGCCGTGGGCCATGGCGAACACGGATCGAGTGGACATCGAACGGACCCTCACAGCGATCTTCGAGGCAGAGCGAAATCTGCGTCATCAGTCGCAGACGCTTCTTCACGCGCCGCACGGCGCTGTGCTCGGTCAGATGCGAACGGCGTACGAGCAGGCGGGCCGGTTGGAGGACGAAGAAGAGGCTGCCCTGCGCCTGGTGTGTCTGACACGACTGTTGCGGACCCTGCCGGGGCCGGGCGCGATCGACTTGCTGATCGACATTCTCGGCAACGACAGCGAAGAGGCGCGTCAGGGCGCGGGCCTCGTGCTCGAGGACGTGGCGTGTGACCGCATGGGGGAGGTTCGCAAGGGCATCGAGCGCGCGCTCAAGCGTTTGCCCAAGGGCAGTGTGGCGCTGTGCGAGTTGCCCTTCGTGATCCTGGGGCTCAGCGACGCCGACGTGTTCGCGATGCTCCGTCCCTTCCTGTCGCACGAGGACCCGGAAGCGGTCGCAGCGGCCATCGAAGCCTACGTGGAGTACGCCGACCCAGCGGCCATCGAGCTGATGGAACCGTTGATTGCCGACGCACGGCCCATCCAGATCGAGGACGAGTCGACGGGCGACGCGGAGGAGATGAAGGTCGGTGACCTCGCCGCCGATGCGATCGAAGCCTTGCGAGAAGTAGAAAGCATCATGGCGTCGGAAGCGTCGGCCCCCGCGAGTTGAGCATGTCGCTGCTCGTGTCGCTCGAGGCGCAACAGGTGCCGGTGTTCGAGACGTTCGTCGTCCCGCGCTTTCTGTCTTTGTTCTGGACCCTCGCGCTCGAAATGCTTCTGCCCTGCGCGAGCGCCGTGGTAGCCAACCTCGCGTGCCGCACGGGCTATCCGGACTCGGAGCTGCCCAAGCTCCTGCCGGGTTGCAGGATCTACGGGTACGACCCGAGCGAAGAGGCGATCGAGCTGGCTCGCACCAAGGCTGCCCTGCTGCGTGGCGCGCGCGCCGAATACTTCGTCGTCGACGACGCCCCTTTTCCTGTCGCTTCGGCCTCGTTCTCCCACGTGCTTTGCCTGTATCCCCTGACGGAGCCGTCACGCTCCCAAGAGTTGGTGGCGGAGGCGGCCCGGCTGGTGGCACCGGGAGGACAGGTGCTTTTCGCGACGCCCTTGCGAGGCTCCTACCAGGAAGTGGCGGACCTGCTTCGGGAGTATGCTCTCAAACACGACGTGGGGAGCGTGGCGAAAGCGCTGGACGCGTACCAGGCGGCACGGCCGACGGTCGAGACCTTCAGCGAGGTGTTCGAGGAATGCGGCCTGACGGAGGTCGACGTCGACATGCGGCAGGTCACGCTGAAGTTCGAGTCGGGGCGAGAGTTCTTCGAGGATCCGATCACGCGATTGATGGTGGTGCCGGACCTCGAAATGCTACTTGGCCTGGACGATCTTGCGCGTCCGATGGACTACGTTCGAGAGGCGATCGATCGGTACTGGTCCGAGTTCCCGTTCGAGCTGAGCGTCAACATCGGGTGCGCGAGCGCGCGCGGGCTGTGAGGGGTACGTGGGCGCCAGTGGACCGCAGGGGTCAGCGGCATTCCCCATTCCCCATTCCCCAATGCCCATGGGATTGCGTACACTGCCAAGCCGCAACCTGTATGTCCCCTTGCCCACGGACCCCAGCTCATGATGCAACCGCTCCGCCCCTGGCACCTCGCACCCCTCAGCATCGCGCTCGGCCTGCTGATCGTCGACGATGCGATGGCGCAGACGCCGGCCCCCGAAGCGTCGGCGTCGGCGAGCCATGCGCTGGTGATGGGAGACTGGCACGTGCGTCCGCTGTTGGAGTTGCGGAGCCAGGCAGAGGTCCGGGTTCACCCCTTCGACACCGGAGGGGCTTCGATTCCGGCCGGCCCTTCGACATCCACGGTCGGGTCGACGCAACCGCAGGTCGACAACCAGTGGTGGGTACTGTCGCGCGGCCGACTAGGGATCGCCGCGGAGCGTGGCCCCTTGCGCGCGGTGCTCGAGCTGCAGGACGCGCGTTTGTGGGGTGAGACATCGGCCTTGCGATTCGATGCGAGGGACGGTCTGCCGGCCACGTCCGCCAGGCTCGCGTTCGCAGAGGTGCGGGACATGAGCCCTCGTGCGTCGTTCCTGCGGCTCGGACGGCAAGAAATCGTCTGGGGCGACGGCCGCTTGCTGGGGGCGTCCGACTGGTCACCCACGGGCCGGTCCCTGGACGCCGTGCGGGGACAGTGGGTCCTCGGCAACTTCGACTTCGAAGGGTTCTCCAGCATCCTCGTGGCTCCCGGCGCCACGCCCCCCGGGATGCGCCGCGGTACCGATGGCGACCCGGAAGGGGCCGGCGCACAGCTGCATGGCGTGCGACTCGCCTGGCACATCGCACCCTTGCTGCACGTCGAATCCAACAACCTCGGACGCTTCGCTCGCCAACCCACGGACGACCTGCTGGACCCCAGCGACCTGTACCTGACGGGCCTGCGCATCTGGGGCAGCTACCCGGGTCTGTCCTACGCTCTCGAGGGCGCCTATGAGGCTGGACGCACGGCGGTCGTCGGCACCACGCGCACGCGAAGCGCCTGGGCTGCCGCTGCAAAGGTTCTCTATGAGCCAGGTCTGTTCTGGGACCTCGGCATCGGGGTCGAAGGCGCCTACGCCACAGGACAGAAGAGCGGTGAAGAAGACAAGCTCACCCGCTTCGATCCCATCCTCCCCGACGTGCGCTTGGGACTCGGTCCCATGGGCCTGTATGCATGGTCCAACTTGGTCGAAGCGGCGGGGCTCGTTCACCTCTCCCCCTACGAGAACGCCACACTCACCCTCGGCTACCGCTACGTCGCCATGGCCGAGCCTTCCGACGCATGGCAGACGGCGGCGCTGACACCCGTCGGCCACGCCCCCGACAACGACGAGCCGTCGCTGGGACAAGAGCTGGACGCGAGCATCGAGATCAAGCCCTGGGCCCCCATCGGCGTGGTGGCAGGGTACGGCGCGTTCCTCACCGGCGCCGGGGCGAAGAACGTGCTCGAAGCGTCGGGCCGAGGCCGGCCTGACCTGCAGCACCATGGGTACCTGCAGGTCACGATGCGGGTTCCCTGAGGTCGAACGGCGCGTCTCAGAATCGACCGCTAAGCATCCAACCGAGGACGCCGAGCACCGTGAGGGCCGACACGACGCTCGACAACGCGAGCGCTTTGAGCCAGACCGGCGCTGCGTCAGGGTCGACGAAGGTGGCCATGGGCGTGCCGGTCGGGGTCATGAGTCCCGAACCGGTCTGTCCCGGGATGAACTGCGCAGGGGGCTGCGCGCTTGAGGCTTGTTGTGTCTCGAGCATGCGCGGGTCCACCTGTGGACGCGCGGGCTGCGACTGCGACTGCGACTGCGGTTGCGTCTGCGGTTGCCGCTCGGACTGAGCAACCCCCGGTGGCATGAAGGGGGGAGGCTTCGCGGGCGCTCCTGCGGCAGGTACCGGCGCCCTCGGTACGACGGGGGCGGGGGTCGCGGAAGGCACCTGAGCCACCGCAGGTGGACGCTGGATTTGCCCGAAGGGCTCGGGTCCCCCCGCATCCCCCCGGTACGGGCTCATGTGGATGGCGGTGGGAGGCTCGTAGTCGTCGTCGTCGTCATCCTCGAGCGAGGCGGGGGCTCCGGGCGCACCGGGCGGGGCATCGGGGTCGTAGGTGTACTTGACAGGATGAACGAACATCGCGGTCGGAGCCTCGTCGAAGTCCTCTTCCTCGGGGGGGTCCGGCTGTCGCGGGGGAGGCGGCGCCTTGGCCGACGCGGACGGGGGGGGCGCAGGAGGCGCAGGCTTGGGCGCGGGAGCCCTGGGAGCACCTTCGATGCGCGTGGGAACGGACGGAGGCTTGGGAGGCTCCGGGGCGGCAGGGCTCGGCAGGCCCATGATGGTTTTCTTGTGAGGGCTGACCACGGGACGTCCGGCCGCAGGATGGGCGGGACGGGCGGGTGGAGAAGCGGGCCTCGGGGGAGGCGCCGAAGGCCGTGGGGCACCACGCGCGGGACCCGGCTTGCCGCCTGGGGCGTTGTTGGAGGAGGCGGAACTCATGAATGCCAGCCCACTACCCTCCGGTTTTCCGGACCGAAGTGCAAGCTTTTCGCTCCTTGCTCGTGCACATCATCGCTCCCCACCCTCGTTGTCAGCCGATTCAACCGTCCGCTTCCCGAGTTCCGCCTTGCGGCGTCGCACCTGGGCCTGAAACTTCCTGAAGTCTTTCTCCTTGGCCGGCACCATGGCGGCCCCTTGCCCGAGCACGTCGAGCGCTTGCTCGAAACGTCCGGCATCCGCCAGCACCACGCCCAGATCCCAGTACGGGTCCGACCACGCCGGCCGAAGCGCGATAGCTCGCTCGAGGGAGGCAATGCCCTCCTCGAGCCCTCCTTGCTTCGCGACGCACAACCCTAGTCCTTTGTGCGCGTACGCGCGGTCCGGGTCCAAGGCCAACGCCCTGCGACAATGCGCCTCGGCCTCGGCGAACCGTCCCTGAAAGAACCTCACGAAGCCGAACAGATCGAGCGCCTTCAGATGGTCGGGGTCGACCGCAATGACCTCGTCGAGCAATGCGGCAGCCTGCTCGAAGCGCCGCGCCTTCGCCTCCTCGGCGGCTCGTGCCACGATGGATCCCAGGGAATCCTGGTCATGCATGAAGACGTTCTAGCACCGATCCGGGCAACGCGTCATCGCCGGACCACCGAGACCCCCTTGGCCGCCCCACCATGATATGACGCAGTGGCTTCGGGCATTCCCATGGGTTCGGACCAGAGTACGGCGAAGCCGAAAGGGGGCGGGCAGACTGCCTTCGCCAGGTGGGTCGCTGCGTCCGCCCGACACGCACGGGCCCTGCCCGCTTGGGCTCGTGCCACCTTCCTTCTGCAAGCCGCCCTCGCCCTGCTGTCCCTGACCCAAATCGCAAACTTGCTCCACCTCTTCCGCCTGCGCGTCACCTTCCCCTTCGAGCACGAGTGGATGGAAGGCGCCGTCGTCGACCACGTCCAGCGCGTCCTCGCGGGCGACCCCCTGTACGTCGAACCCTCCCTGTCGTTCACTCCGTTTCTCTACACACCGCTCTACTACGGGGTGAGTGCGGCCGCCTGCCACCTGCTCGGCACGGGCCTGCTCGGCCCCCGCATCGTGTCCATCGCCGCCACGGTCGCCTGCCTCGCTCTCATCGCCAGCTTCGTGCACCGCGAAACCCGGGACCGCCTCGCCGCCCTCGTGGCCGTCGGCTGGTTCGCCACCACCTACGAGCTCACCGGCTTCTGGCTCGACATCGCCCGCGTCGATTCCCTGTTCCTCTTCTTCCTGCTCGCGTCCACGTGGCTCGCACGCTTCGCAAGGAGCTACGCCGCATGCGCAGGGGCAGGAGCCGCGCTCGCGCTCGCGTTCTTCACCAAACAGAGCGCTCTTCCTTTCCTCGTTCCCGTTGCCTCCTTCGCCTTCGCGCTCGGATGGAAGCGCGCACTCACCTGCGCCGCTTCCTTCGCCCTTCCCACGGCAGTGGTCGTGGCCTATCTGCATCGCGTCTCCGACGGCTGGTTCTCGTATTACGTCTTCGACGTGCCCGGACAGCACACGGTGCTCTGGGACCGCCTGGGCCCGCACCTGCTCGACTTCTTCGTGAAGCCCGTGATCGTTCCCTTGCTGCTGGCGGTCACCGCCCTGGTCCTTCGCCCTGGTTCGCTGCGTGTGCCCCGGGTCCTCACCGCCTACGCGCTGCTCGGCACCTTCGCCTTCGCAACCTCCTACGTTGCCCTGCTCCACCGCGACGGTTACGTCAACGTCCTGAGCCCGGCATACGCCGTGCTGGCAATCCTTGCAGGGTTCGGGTTCGCGCGAGTGCGGGAGGACCGGGGCGATCGGCTGAGTGGGGTGGGCGAACGCGTCACCGCCATCGCGTGCGTTGCCTGGGGGTTTGCGTTCGCCACGCTGGCCTACGACCCGTCACGTGCGTTGCCATCGCGTGCGGATCAGTCGGCGGGAAGCACGATGGTGCAGGCCTTGAGAACGCAGCCCAGGCCGCTATGGATGCCGGGGACGGGCCACTTCGCCCACAGGGCGGGGCACACCGAAGGATCGGCCCATGCGATGGCCCTGGCCGACATCTTCAAGACGCGCGAGCCTCGCATCAGACAGCGGCTGCTCGAACAAACCCTGACCTCGGTGCGAGAGCAACGATGGGCAGCGATCGTGTTCGATCGTTCCTTCACGTTGTTTCCCCCCGAGGTCGCCGAGGCGGTGCACACCCACTACCGCCTGCACGTCCGCGTCTACCCACCGGACGCCCAGAACGCGGGATGGCCGCGGACCGGCTTCCATTCCCGGCCCGAGGAGATCTGGGTGCCTCGCTGAGTCAGGACCCGTCTTCGTCCTTCTCATCCCCTGCGGACACCGCCAACGTGCACATGATACGGTGCCCGGGTCCCCAGGAGGTAACGCATGCGTTCGTTCTGCTTCGCTCCCTGTGTCGCCGTCTTGTTGTACGGCGTGACGACGTGGGCTCAACCCCAACGGGGACAGCCCGCACCCGAGCCGCTCCCGCCGGGGGAGGAACCCACGGACATCGCACCGCCTCCCCCACCTCCAGCGCCGCCAGCGGCCACCCCGACCCAACCTGGGTACGGACCGGGATACCCACCATCCGGATACGGACAGGGATACCCACCGCCCCCCGGGTACGGTCAGGGATATCCTCCTCACTACGCAACGCCGGCGCCTCCACCGCCTCCCCCCCCCGATCGGACCGTCTACAAACACGACGGGTTCTACCTGCGCTTCGGCATCGGTCCTGCCTACGCGAGCGCGAAGAGCGAGGCGGAGGGCGTCGAGGCCACGTTCGAAGGGGCAGGTCCGGCCTACGAGCTTCTGATCGGAGGCACGCTCGGTTCGGGATTCGTACTGGGCGGCGGCTTCGTCGGTCAGGACATCCAGGAACCGGAGGTCACCGTCGACGTCGCGGGAGCGGGCTCCGCAAGCGAGGTTGCCACAGACGACGCCCTCGGGGTCGTAGCGCTGGGCCTGTTCGGCGACTGGTTCCCCGACCCGGAGGGCGGAGCCCACGTGGGCGCCCTGGTCGGCATCGGCGCCGTGGGACTGCAGGGCGACAACGGCGAGGCATCCACGGGTGCGGGCGTGTCCCTCTGGGGCGGCTACGACTTCTGGGTCGGCAAGCAGTGGTCCATCGGCCCGGAGGTGCGGGTCGTGGCCGTCAGCACCGAACGACAGGTCTTGGGAACAACCTTCCAGGACTCGGCCACGAGCTTCGAGGTCTTGTTCTCCGCGCTCTATCACTGATCCGTCACGTGGCGCCTTTCGGCCAAACCCGAAGCCGTGCCTGATCATCGAAGAGCGAACGGCGCGCCATCACCGCCGCCAGCGACCCAGCCACCGCCGCCACGCACACCAGCTGGTACATGATCACCAACTGGTAGCGCACGGCATGCGTCGGGTCCGTCCCGCTCAGGATTTGCCCCGTCATCATCCCCGGCAGTTGCACCAGCCCCAAGGTCAGCAGCGCGTTGATCGAGGGCAACATCGCCGCCCGAACCGCCTTGCGTTGGACCGGCGACAAAGCCTGCGCGGGGCTGGCCCCCAGCGCGAGCGCTTGCTCGATCTCCCGGGCCTGCTCGTGCGCGGAGGAAAACACTCGCTCGAACACCAACGTCACCGTGTTCATCGCCGTGGCCAGGACCATCCCCCCGATCGGAATCGCATAACGAGCCGACCACACCGGCCGGACCGGAATGACCCACACGAGCACGGGCAACAACGCCACCGCAAAGGCGATGCCGATCGCGAACAGCGCCCCGGGAACCAGCGACCGCCAACCAGGTCCGTGCCGAACCCGCCGCGCCGCCGTCCACGCCGCCACCGACGTCATCGTCGCCAGCGCGAGCGTCGTCAGCCACGGCTCCTCGCTCGCGAACAACAACACCAGAAGAAATCCGATCGCAATGAGCTGCACCGCCGCACGCAACGCCCCCACCACCAGGTCCGCACCTAGCCCCAGCCGCTGCTTCCACGACAGCCCCAACGCCACCACGATCAACAGCAGCGAGCCCACCAAACGCACCCAGGGGATCTCGACGTAGCTCACACCGTCCTCCCCATTCGGCCGTCGCAAAGACGGTAGCAGGCTCCGCCTAACGCCCGGGCCTGCGCCTGAACGTGAAGCACCGCGACCACCGACACGCCCATCCGGGCAAGCTCGAGGATCCGCGCGAGCACCTCCTCCGTGGACGCAGGATCGAGCGCCGACGTCGGCTCGTCCAGAAGGAGCACGTCCGGCTCGTTGGCCATGGCCCGCGCGAGGGCCACACGCTGACGCTCCCCCCCGCTGAGATCCTTCGCCTCCCGCTTCGCCATGTCCGGTCCCAGCGCTACGTGCGCGAGCAGCTCCGTCACACGCTCCTGCGCAAGCCGTATTCCCTGCAATCCCGGCCCGAAACCCACGTTCTCCGCCACCGTCCCGTCGAACATCGGAGGCTCTTGAAACACCAGTGACACGCGCCGACGGTACTCCGCATAGGGCAGCGAGTCGGCAAGGACCCCGTCGAGCCGCACTTGCCCCTCGGCAGGCTCCAGCCTAGCCAGCGCACGCAGCAGGGTCGACTTGCCGCAGCCCGAAGGTCCCGAGACGCACACCACCTCGCCATGGTTGACGTCGAGGTCCACGTCTTGGACCACTGCGCGACCTGCCCGGCGGACGGTCAGCCCGCGTGCTTGCAGTCGTACCGCATCCATGGGCTTCGCAAGGTAGGATGACGAACGCTCACGAAGCACCGGCCCTTTGCCGTAGGCGCGCAAGCACGTCCACGGCCTCCGCAGGGCCCTCGAACCCTCCCGATCGCGAGCGGAGACGCGCAAGCACGGCTTCCACGTCGCCCGAACCTGGTGGCCTCGCGGGCTTGGGCGGGGGAGGAGCTTGGGTTGCGAAACGTGGCGGCTCGGGAGCGTGCTTGACGGGCTCGTCCTCCGGCTCGAGCTCCTCGGGCTCGAGCTCTTCCGGCTCGATCGGCTCGGGCTCCGCCAGTGCCTCCGCGCTCGCTCCAGGAGGTTCGGTCGCAGGCTCGCTCCGCCCGTCCTCGAGTTGCTCGAGCATGACCGGCGGCGCGAAAGGGGTCGGGTCCTCGTCCAGAGGCGGCTCTTCCGGCGCATCCTGGGACACCTGCTCCTCGACGGTCCCTGCAGCCTGTTTCTCAGCAATTGCCTCGGGAGGGGCCACCTCGAGACGCACGTGCTCATCTGGCGCGACGGGCTGAGCCGGTGCTGACTCGATGGGCGCAAACTCTGCGGAGTCCAGAACTTCTGCGGCTTGCGCCGAAGGGCTCGCATCCACCACGACGCCCACCGAGGGCGACGCGTCCTGCTCTTCCAAGGCTGTGAATTCGCCCTGCCCATGGAACCCGGACGGCTCCTCTCTCATGGACGGCGGGGGGATCGAAGCCGGAGCCAGGGCTCCCGTGCGTCGCAGGGTGAGCACCTGTTCGACCAGGCCCTTCGAGCGTGAGTCCAGGCGCGTGAAGCGGATTTCGAGCCCTTCCCTGCCATTCGAATGGACCCGATGCGCAACGACCCGCCCTTCGCCCCGGAACACGGCATCGCCGGAGCGAAGCACGACCTCGAATCGTATCGTGATCCCGGGCGGCCGTTTGGGAGCCCCGATCAGGATCATGCCGAGCCGTCCTATCGCGAGCCCGTCACCACGAATGAACTCGTCGTCCGTGTCGTAAGGGCGCTGGATGCGAATGCCGGCTGGTCGCGGTTGAGACACGAATCACCTCGATGCGAATCAGGCTGGGGAGAACTTCGCGCTCGGAGTCGGACGGCGAAGACCCAGAGACCGATAGAATAGAAGGGCGGCGGCGACGGAACAACCCGATGCCGATCCGGGTGGAATTTCGCTGAAGTTGCAGCGGTCTTCCGACAAGAAAGCCGCCGAGCTACCCGACCGAGAACTTCACCGTCTCCTGGTACTCGTCGTCGACCAACAGGTCCGCCTCATAGGAACCTTTCGGCCAGGGGCCGTCATCGTCTTGGGAACCCTGGCCGTCTTCCATGATCAGCTTGATGTCGATGCGATGCTCTCCCTTGCCTGGGGCGATCTCCAGCTTGTCGAGCTTCGCGGTGCTTCCCTCGGGGACATAGAGCTCGGCGTACAAGACGGCGTCCTCGCGCCCCGACACGAACTCGACAATCAAGTGGATCTCGGTCTCGTCGGCCTTGAAGGATTGGGTCCTAAGGCGTCCGGCAGCGTCCCGCGAGGTGTAGGCGTCCCTTATGCCGGCGGACTTGCATCCGCCGAGGGCGCCGGGGAGCAACAGGAGCAGCGGCAAGGGCAGCAGGCGTCGACGGGACACGGGCATGGGGATTCTCCACCTCTGTTTCTACATGGAGACGCGGCCAGCGGCAACGCGCGCGAGCACCCCGACGCCAGAGGGCTCGCTCACCGGTTGCGAAACGCGTCCATGGCTGCCAAGTGGTCGGGTTGTCCCCAGAGAGAAGCGAAGACCTCCGCCTCCCTGGCCAGCGCGTGCCCCCTGTGCTCTTGACGCACGCGGCCCAGCATGCGCTTGAGGCCGGCCACCGAGGCGCGGGGCAGGCGCGCGACGGACTCCGCCCAGGTCATGGCCTGCTGCAACGACGAACCCCGTGCGGTCACCTGCGTCACCAGGCCGACGCGCATCGCCTCGGCCGCGTCGATCTTGGCGCCGAGCAGCAGCAACCGGGCCGCTTGCATGGGCCCGACACGCTCGACGAGGCGGGTTCCGCCGCCCCACCCCGTGGAGAGTCCCATCGCTGCTTGGCGAAAGGAGAACGTGGCATGCTCCTCTGCCACCACGAGGTCGCAAGCGAGAGCGAGCTCGCAGCCGCCGCCGAGAGCGGCGCCCTGCACGGCAGCGATCACCGGAACCTCGCACTGCTCAACCGCGAGCGTCGTGGACCCCATGTCGATCACATGGGACGCCCCGCCGGGTTGCCGCGCGTACGCATCGAACTCCCGCAGGTCGCCCCCGGCCACGAACACGTCCTGGCCCGCACCCGTGACGATCGCAACACGTACGCTCTCGTCGTCGGACGCTTGGTGAAAGAACACCTCGAGCTGCTGCGCGGTCTCCCTCGCGATCGCGTTGCGGGTTGCGGGTCGGTCGATCGTGGCAACGAGCGCGACGCCGTGCCTTTCCACCCGCAGACCCGAAGCCGTCATGAGGCGCTACGCTTTCGGACGCGGACGCGCTCGTCGTCCACCACCGCGGACAGACGGGACACGGCTTCCCTTCGCCCTTGACCTCGCCTTCGCATGGCGAAGCGCTCGGCGTAGTCGATGACGGCGCCAGCCACGTCGATGCCGCTGGCGCGTTCGATCCCTTCGAGGCCGGGCGAAGCATTGATCTCGAGGATCTTGGGTCCGGAGCGGGTCTCGACCATGTCGACGCCTCCGACCTCGAGGGCCATGAGGCGCACGGCCTTGATTGCCACGGTGCGGTACGCGGGGTCGAGCTGCACGCCGACGGCGACACCGCCGCGGTGCAGGTTGGAGCGAAACTCGCCGGCTCGAGCGGTCCTTCGCATCGCGGCCACCACACGCCGGCCCACCACCACCGCGCGCACGTCGCGCCCCTTGGACTCGCGAATGTACTCTTGCAGGATGATGTCCTGCCCCATCGCCCAGAACGTCTCGAGCAACGACATCACAGCTTGGGGCGTCTCGGCGATCATGGTGCCGATACCCTGGCTCCCTTGCTGCAGCTTCACGATGACGGGGCAACCTCCCACGATCTTGAGCGCGCTCTGCACCGCCGCCGGGGACCGGGCACACACCGTGATCGGCACCGCGATCTTCTTGGCCGTCAAGATCTGCAACGACCGAAGCTTGTCCCGGCTGCGCGCGATCGAGACCGCAGGGTTCAAGACGGGAACCCCCATCAGATCGAACTGGCGAACCACGGTGAGCCCGTAGCTGTTGATGCTGGTTCCGATGCGCGGGATGACGACGTCCACGCGCCCCAGCGGCTCCGACCCGTAGATGAGCGCTGGCTTCGCGTCGGAAACGACGAGGTGCAACTCGAGGGGGTCGATGATGGCCACCTTGTGCCCGCGCGCGCGCGCTGCCAGGGCGAGCCGGCTGGTGCTGTAGAGCGATGCGTTGCGGGAGAGGATGGCGATCCGCATGGGGGGGGCACGTTAAACAGAGAGTGGAGGTTTCGTCCACCTGCAACCGTCCACACGGGCGGACGGGGTCCGATGTCGTACCCGTCGGGCACCGAGGGAATGCACAATATTCCGGGAAATCACGCCCTCCCCGTAGACACCTGGGGGAGGCACGGGCATGTTCCTTGTGGAATTTTCAAGGCGCCAGCTGCCCGGGGGAAGTCCATGTTCCAGCCGTTCACCGAAGAGCACGAGCACTTTCGAAAAACCGTTCGCGACTTCGCCGAGAAGGAGCTCCTGCCCCACGCCGACGAATGGGAGGAGAGCGAGTGCTTCCCCAACGAGGTCTTCAAGCGCGCCGGAGACCTCGGCATCCTCGGCGCACACTACCCCGAATCCTGCGGCGGCTCCGGCGGCGACTTCTGGTTCAGTGTCGTCAAGGCCGAAGAACTGCCGCGATGCCAGATGGCCGGCACCACCATGGGCCTGCTCGTCCAGAGCGACATGGCCACCCCCGTCATCGCCGACATCGGCACCCGCGAGCAAATCGACGAGTTCCTCGTCCCTGCCCTCGCCGGCGACAAGATCGCCGCCCTCGGCGTCACCGAACCGAACGCAGGAAGCGACGTCTCCGCCATTCGCACCGTGGCCCGCAAGGACGGCGACGACTACGTGCTGAGCGGCTCCAAGACCTACATCACGAACGGCACGCGATGCGACTTCGTGACCCTGCTGGCGAAGACCAACCCGCAGGCGGGCGCCCACGGTTGCTCCTTCTTCCTCGTGCCCACGAACCTCCCGGGATTCGGCGTGTCCCGCAAGCTCAAGAAGCTTGGCAACAAAAGCTCCGACACTGCCGAAATGTTCCTCGAGGACGTGCGCGTACCCAAGCGCTACCTGCTCGGGCAAGAGAACATGGCCTTCATGTACCTCATGCAGAACTTCCAGTCCGAGCGCCTCATCGCCTGCGCAAGCACCACCGCCGGCCTCTTCCTCGCCCTCGAAGACGCCGTCGCCTGGGCCAGAGACCGCGTCGTGTTCGGCAAACCGATCATCAAACGCGAGTACTGGCAGCAGAAGCTCGTCGACCTGTACACCAAGGTCGAGGTCGGCAAGGCCATGACCTACCGCTGCGCCGACCTGTACAACCACGAAAAGTTCGTCCTCGAGCAGCCCCTCTCCTTCGAAACCGTCAAGCTCATCTCCATGGCCAAGGTCTACGTCGCCGAGATCGGAAGCGAGGTCACCGACCAGTGCCTCCAGATCCACGGCGGAGCCGGCTACATGGACGAATACCGCATCTCCCGCGTCTGGCGCGACCAGCGCCTCGTGCGCGTAGGCGCCGGCACCACCGAGACCATGCGCTACTACATCGCCAAGCTGCTCGGCTTCTGACCCCTCACCCGCACTCGCACCCCGCCGTCTTGCACGTCAGCTTCACCCTGAACGTATAGTCCCCCTCGTCGTCGAACGCGCTGCTCCCGTCCACGATCAAGTAGTACCAGCCGTCCGCAGACGCCGTGTAGCTCGTCACGTGGTTCGTCTTCTGATCCACGCAGAACAGCCGCGACCCCTTCGTCGTGCCCTGGCACCCGCCCGTCGCCCCGTACACCGAAAACGTCGCATACCAGGATGAGTAGTAGCCGCAGGGCTCACCCGTCGTCAGCGTCACGTCGATCTTCTCCGTGGCACGAAGGTAGATCCGATACGTGTGGTCCGAGTTCGCGTCCCAGCAACCCGACGACTCGTCAAACCGATCGTACGCGTAACACGTGTGATCGCTGATCTGGTACCCGCTGCCCGTCGCCGCCGCCGTCCTGCCGATCGTTCGCGCGTTGTTCCACCCATCGCGACTCTGCGTCCCCGTCGTGCACGATACTGCCGGCGGCCAGCACGGATCCTTGCAAACGTGCAGCGACGGATCGCATGCGTACCCTCCCGTGCAGTGACCGTCGTTCAGGCACTCGACACAGCTCGACGTCGCCGCTTCCGCGAAGCAATGGGGCAAGTTGCTCGGGCACGCAGAGCACGACGCCCCGCACGCGGCGCTGGTCTGGCACAGCCCGCAAGCACCACTCACGCATTGTTGATACGACGGGCACGATGTCGGTGTGCACTGGCATTGCGACCCGTCGCAGGTCGGGTGCGTGGACTCGCACGCCACGCAGCTTGCGCCGCAATGGTCGCTCGTGTTGCACGCCGTGCACACGTTCGCGCTGCACCACTGCCCAAACCCGCAGTCCCCGTCGACGTTGCAGTCCACGCACATCGTGGAGCCCGCGTTGCACACGTCGCCGCTCGCGGTGCAGTTCGCGCAGGACGAACCGCAGTGTGCGTTGTCGTTGCACGGCACGCACACGCCGTCGCTGCACCAGGTTCCGCCCGCACAGTCGAGGGTGACGGTGCACTCGCGGCAGACTCCAGCGCTGCACCCGTGCGCACACGGCAGCGTCGTGGCAGGGTAGGAGCACACACCCTGGCTGCAGTTTCCTTCGGCGCTGTACTGCTGGAGCGTCGTGGGGTTGGCGCAGTGGCTGGCGGGCGGGGTCGTGCACGTCACCCCCACGCAAGGGTTGCCCTCGCAGCTTCCCTGCTCACAGCCGAAATCGCAGTGGTGCTCTTGCGTAGTGTACGAGCACACGCCGTCGGTGCACGTGCCCGTGGCCGCGTAGACCACGAGCTTGTCTGCCGAGGAGCAGTAGCTCGCCGGCGGGCTCGCGCACGTCACCCCCACGCACGGGTCCCCTTCGCACGAGCCGCTCGCGCACCCATGCGCGCAGTACTCGTTGTGCGTAGCGTAGGCGCATTCCCCCTCGTGACAGGAGCCCGGCACGTCGTACACCGCCAGGTGCGTCGCGTCCGCGCATGTGTTGGCGGGCGGGGTGGTGCAGGTCACACCGATGCACGGGTCTCCGATGCACGCGTTCGCGTTGCACCCCTGCGGACAGTCCACGAGCTGCGAAGCGTACACGCACGTGCCCTGGTCGCAGGCGCCCTGGCTCTCGTGCACGCGAAGCTGGGTCTCATTCGCACAAGTGTTGGAGGGGGGCGTGTTGCAGACGAGCCCTTCGCAAGAGGAGGGCGCATCCACGCCTGCCTCAGAAGGAGAGCCTCCCGTGCCTCCCGTGCCTCCGGTACCTCCCGTGCCTCCGGCGCCGGAGTAGGACCGATCCTCCGACGTGGCCGCGCAGCCCAGCCACATGATGCCGGCCCAGCCGATCAGAACCGATGCTCGTGAAGCTCTTCGCGATCCCACCGCTGACCTCCTCCGTCCGCTGGCCCGGCAGAGCACGCAAAGGGCCGCATGAACTTTACCTGAAGGAATCGCGGGGGGCCAGACGGGGTTGGGACGAGTGGAAGAACTTCACTCCACCATCGCCACCCCAAACTTCCTCGGATCCGCCCCCGCCTCCACCCCGTCCCCCTTCTCCCCCACCCCCATCCTCACCATCTGCACCGCCGCCGGATACTCCTCCTCCCGCACCCGCTGCCCTCGAAACACGAGGTCGTTCACCCCACGCGCATCCAGCAGCCCCGGCTCCACCACGAGCTCCGTCGACCGCGCCCCCACCGAAAACCGCGGCAGAAAAACCGCCTCGGCCGCCGAACGATCGAACACCAGCGCCCGAATCACCGCCTGCGCCACGTTCGGCGCAATCCTCATCCCCCCCGACCCTCCCACCGCCAGCACCGGCCTTCCCCCGCGAAATACGATCGTCGGCACCATGCTCGACACCGGTCGCGCTCCCGCCCGCGGTGCGTTCGGCCCCGGTCCCGTCTCCCCGAACGCCCCCATCAACCACGGCGGCGTAAAGTCGTCCAGCTCGTCGTTGAGCACCACCCCGCTCTCGGGCGCCACCACCCGCGCCCCAAATGGACCGTTCACCGTCGTCGTCAACGACACCACGTTGCCCTGCCCATCCACCACCACCAGGTGGCTCGTGCCCCGCTCCGGCACGTCGAAACGCTGCGGCGCATGCGTCCGATCCCACCCGATCCTCTTGCGACGCCTCTCCAAGTGCTCCTTCGACCAGAGTTCGTCGACCGGGCTCACGGTGTCCATCGGGTCCCCGACCCGTCGCACGCGGTCGGCGATGGAGCCTCGAAACGTCTCCGCGAGCAAGTGCACGCTGTCCGCCGATCCTTCCCCAAGGCCCGCGAGCGTTGCCTTGTCGTGCATCAGGAGCGTCTGAGCGAGCAGGATTCCCCCAGCGGACGGGGGCGGCATCGTGTGCACTTCATACCCCTCCCAGGAGAAGCGCAACGCCGGCCGGTCGATCACCGCGTAGCTCGCGAGGTCCTCGCGCGTCATGGGGCTCCCAGCCCGTCGCGCCGCCGCCACGAGACTCGCCCCCACCGCCCCCTCGTAAAACCCACGAGCTCCCTTCGAGCTTATCCCCCGAAGGGTAGATGCAAGCGACGAACTTTTCACGCTGTTTCCACCTACGATTGCAATGCCGTTGGGGTAGAACAGAGAGCTCAAATATCCGTCTACGGATAAATACTCCCGGTGCGCGCGCAACGTCCGTTCCATGTGCGGACCGAGGGGGAAACCTCGCTCCGCCGCGCGGATCGCCGCCGCCGCGTTCGAGGCAAACGATCGACGTCCCCACCGTCGGTGCAGCTCCAGAAGCCCGGCCACCTCCCCCGGCACGCCGATGAGCACGCCCCGATTCGCGTCGGCCACGGGCCTCGTGTCCAGGGCACGCGGGTCGATGCCCGCTGGCGCGGTCTCGCGAAAGTCCAGCACCACGGCCTTACCCAACCGCGCGTCCCAGACGAGCGCGAACCCACCGCCCCCGAGACCGCTCGACACCGGGTTCACCACCCCCAGCACCAGCGCCGCGGTAATTGCCGCGTCCACCGCATGCCCCCCCGCACGCAACGTGTCCATCGCCGCCCGCGTCGCAACCCCGGACTCGGTAGCAACCGCCCTACGCCCTGCGGGCGCCTGCGCCGTGGACGACACCCTCGGCCACAAGCCAAGCACCAAGCACACGGCCAACACGACGGCCCACCACGACAGACGCTGCATGCCTCCGATTGTGCCACGTAAGCGCGGGGACGAAACGGTCCTGCCGCACGGCGAGGCACGATGGTATCTTCCTGGGCCATGCGCTTCTTGTTCGTGATGGACCCGCTCGAAATCATGCACCCGGAGAAGGACACCTCCTTCGCCTTCATGCGCGCTGCCCAGAAGCGCGGACACACCAACCTGCACTGTCTTCCCCGAGACCTGTCCGTGGAAGAGGGCAAGGCCTACGCCACCACACGCATCGCCACGGTGGACCCTTCCCCGCCCTACGCCTCCTACGGCGCCACCCAGGAAGTGTGCCTCTCCGACCTCGACGCCATCCTCATTCGCAAGGACCCACCGTTCGACGTCGCCTACCTGAACGCCACACAGATCCTCGACGTGGCGCGCGACGACACCTTCATCATGAACGACCCGCGCGGCCTGCGCGACGCGGACGAGAAGCTGTACGCGCTGCACTTCTCCGAGTGGACCCCGCGCACCTACGTGACCGCGAGCGCCGTGCGGATTCGCGCCTTCCTGGACGCATGCGGCGGGTCGGCCGTCATCAAGCCCATCGGCCGGGCGGGTGGGTACGGCGTGCTGAAGCTCACCTCGAACGACATCAACACGCCGTCGATCATCGAGCTTCTCACCGAGGAAGGGCGCCGGCCGGTCATGGTCCAGGAGTACCTGCCCGCCGTGCGTGAAGGCGACAAACGCGTGCTCCTGCTCGACGGCAAGCTGCTCGGAGCCGTCCTCCGCGTGCCGCGCAAGGACGACCTGCGCGCGAACATCCACGTCGGAGGACGCGTCGTGGCGTGCGAGGTCACGGACGAGGAAGCCGCCATGATCGCCAGCGTGGGTCCGCGGCTTCGCTCTGCAGGTCTGTACTTCGTGGGCCTCGACGTGATCGGCGGCCGCCTCACGGAGGTCAACGTCACGAGCCCCACGGGCATCCAGGAGCTGGGTCGCCTGTCCGGCACCACGCCCGAAGATGACGTCGTGCGCTGGCTCGAAGACAAGGTGGAGCAGTTCGGAAAGCAGCGCGACGATCACTGACCCCGAAGCGGCTACGCCCCACCGCGACTCGTGCCCGTGCGCACGGCCCCGCCGATGAGGTGCGCGATCCGCAGCGCCTCCGGGTAGCCCCCGTCTTCCGAAGCGTGCGCGAGGATGCCCCGCGCGTCGACCACACTCGCCCCCGCGACCTGGAACAGCACACCGTCACCTTCGTGAATCTCTCCCGCCCGCTGCATCGTGCGCCACCGACGGTCCGCATGGCGCGTCTTCGCCAGCGCGCGACGGATCGCTTCGAAATTCGGACGTCGGCGCATCACCGCGATCACGGGCGCACCGATCCCTTGGGCGAGCGCGGGCAAGTCGATGACGTTGAACCCACCCACGGCGACGCCATCGAGGACCACCGCCTGCGCCTGGTGCGCCAACCGCCCCGTGGTAAGCATCGTGCAAAGAGATGCGGTCGCCCGCAGCCCATCACGTACCACACGAGTGGTCATCACCCCGTGCACCCGATGGCCGCTCATGAGCACGCCCACCACCATTACGCGCGAGCCGGCACGCGCACCGAACGGCGCGTCGTCGATGCCCACGACCCGGCTGCGCGGACCGAACACCACGACCTCAGCTCTCTGCTTCCGGCGCCACGAACGGGAGCAACATCTTCGCCACGACGCGACGGTACCCAACGAAGAAGTGATCCGCCCCGTCGATCACGTGCAGCTGCGCGCCGAGATAGCGAGCCAGCTTGCGGGCGGAGGTGACCGGAACGAAGTCGTCCTTGTCGCCCACGAGGATCTCCGTGGGCAAGGGGCGTCGGCACTCCTGGTCCTCGGCATAGGAGAAGACGCGAGGCGCCGGGGCGATCAGGGCAACGCGGTCCACCTCGGGGTGATCCCACGCCGCGCGCAGTCCAACCCAGGACCCGAAGGAGTACCCTACGATCGTCACGTCCACCTGCGGGTGCAGGTTCCTCAGACCGTCCACCGCCGCGATCACATCGAGCTTCTCGCCCTGCCCGTCCGCATACCGGCCGGACGATCCCTCCACGCCGCGGAAGTTGAAACGCAGGCTTCCCACGTTGTCGCCCGCATCCGCGATCGCCTTGGCCATCGCCACGATCACGGCATTGTGCATCGTCCCGCCGTACAGGGGATGAGGGTGACACAACACGACGACGCGTCGAGCGTCCGCAGGCATGCGCAACTGAGCGTCCAGGGACTGGCCGTCCGAGGTTTCTATTCGCAGAGGTTCCTCTCCGGAGATCGCCACGGGCGGAGGACGCGTGGGGTTTTCGGGTGGCGGAGGGAGTGCCAGGCTCAAGACAGGGCGGCCTTGTCCACCACACCCTTGACCCAAGACCGCAGGGCCGGAGGCGGCAACGCACCGGTCTGCGTGTCGATGGCCTCGCCGTCCACGAACCCCATGAGCATGGGGATGCTGCGTACCTGGAACCGAGACGCCGTCTTCGGGTTCTCGTCCACGTTGAGTTTGCCGATGAGCACGTCGTGGGACATGTCGCCAGCGATTTTCTCGAGGGCCGGCGCGATCATCTTGCAGGGGCCGCACCAGGGCGCCCAGAAGTCGACCACGACAGGAACGGGCGAGGTGGCGATCGTTCGCTCGAAGTTGGCGTCCGTCAGGGTGATCGGTCCGCCTCCGAGGGGCAGCTTCGCACCGCACTTGCCGCACTTGGGGTGGTTCTTGAGCTTGGCCAGGGGCACGCGGTTGACCGCTTCGCAGCTATCGCACTCGATGGTGGTGGTGGGTTCGTCAGCCATGGTTCTCTCGCGGGAAAAGGGAAAACGATCAGTCTTTCATGGGAGCCGCCCCGACCCCAAAGGGTTCGCCTCGCGCTCCGTGGCAGCCTGTCGCTCATGTTCGGGCTGCTCGTCGTCCGCCAGACGATCGCCCCGATCGGTGTAAACGGTCAAGGGGCCCTGCAAGCCGGACAGCCCGGCGTCGGGCATGCGAACGCCCCGGTCGGAGAAGGCGAGGTGGTTTTCGGTCGCGCTGAGCGGTCGCTGGGCGATGAAGAGCATGGCTTCGCCTTTGCGTGTGTAGCCGAGCTGCACCAGCGCACCCTTCGGCCAGGCGCCCTTGGCGAACCGGAAGGTTCCCGACAGCACGTAGTAGCCCTGCTCGGGCAAACGAACGAGGGATTCGGCCCAGGAGAAGGCCCGAAAGCAGATCCCGTCCCCTCGAAATCGCCAGCGATTGCACAGGACGTGGTCGGGAACCATCACCCGAGGCAACCCGGCATCGGAATGGTTGTGGAAGTACACCAGCAGGTCGGCGGGAACTTCTTGCTCGTGACCGGGCAAAGAACGGGTCGTGCGGTACAAGCCGCACGCCGGGAGCCGATCCGTCCACCCCGCCATGCTCAGTCGGAGTCGGGCTCCGGCTCGGGGTCGGCGTCGGAGTCGGGCTCCGGCTCGGGGTCGGCGTCGGGGTCGGGGTCGGGGTCGGGAGCAGAGGGGACGGAGGAGTCCTTCGGCGTCACCGAGGGAGGAGGCATGCTGTCGTCCGCGTCCAGGAACTCCATGCCCACCACCGAGCCGTCCGGCTCGTCCTGAGACCAGACCACCCGGGCCCGACGCGCCGGCGCGTCCATGTTGTTCGCATCGTACCCTTCGACAGCAAGCACTTGTCCTAGGTGAACTCGCCCCTCGATCACCACCCGAATCCCACCCCGGCTGATGTTCAGCGCCCAGCCGTCGTACTCGGACGTCCCGCTCCGCAGGGTCAGACGCGCGGAGATCTCACGACGCGCGCCTCCCGCCCCGCGTCGCTGCGCGAGGATTCCTTGGATACCGGTGGGGGGCGTTAAACTTCGACGATTCAAGACGAACTCCTGCACAGATGATTCCCCCTGGGGCCGCCCGGGCGAGCGGCGGGAGCGGCACGCAACGTCCGCTCGTGATCGCCCCTTTTGCATGCGAGCATCCTTCCGTCAAGGACACCGGCCGAAATTGAGGCTGGACGCTGGGCAACCGGTTTGCGACAGTGCTCCCTCGCCAACGAGAGAAAAGCCATGGGTGGACGTACCCCCTCCGACATCAAGCAACTCCTCAAGACCCACGGCATGGTGGTCTATCGCACGATGGGAGACACCGTGACCGTGGCCGAAAGGGTCCGGGACAACCTCATCATGGAAGCCCATGTGAGCGTCGTGACCGGCCCCTCCCTGCGCGTGCGATTCGCCACGCGCGCCCAGCGCTCCGACTTCCCCTCCTCCTCCGAGACGGAAGATTCCCTGCTCCGACGCGCCCGCGCCATGGGCACCCCCGCCCTCCCCCAAGGATTCTCCGAGGTGCGTACCGTCGTCGAGCCCATCCCCGACCCCATGGACCCCTCCCGCCACCTAGACACCTGGTACCAGGTCCTCTTCGAAAAACCCGTTGAGACCGACGATGCCCTGATCCAAGCGGTCCGCGATGCGGTCTCCGTCGAAAAGGTCGCCCCCCGCTGACCTGCCCCCGCAACCACGCATGGACCTTTCTTTAATCGCGTGGTATGCGCCCTGCCCTACCCAAACCGAGAGATAACAGTCCGAATGTTCGGTGGCGGCGGCACTCAAAAGGGTCTCATGTCGATCGTGTACGGAGGAATCGTCTTCGCGATCGCCATGGTCTTTATCGTTCAATTCCGTCCAGGATCGGGCCAGGAGACCGCGTCCTTGACCCAGCAATGCGCGGTCACGGTCCGTGACCGTTGCGTGGAACCCAAGGAGTTCCTCGCAAGTTTGGGCTTGGCCGCCCCGCGCGGCGCCGACGAAAACCGTCTGCGCGCCATGGGGATCCGACGCCAACTGGCGGACGGCGTCGTCGAGCGCACCCTGCTCGTCCAGGATGCCAAACGCCTCCACATCACCGTCTCCGAGGACGAGATCAACGAAGAGCTGGTCAAGGGCCGCTTCCGCGTTTCCCTCCCCCAGGCCCGAAGGGACCTCGCCTTCTACCTCCGCCTTCAAGACGAAGGCGCTGAGGGCGTCCGCTTGCTCGACGTCAACAACCCTGACAACGGCAAGTTCGACTACAAGGTCTACTCCCGCGTCGTGCGGCTCACCACGAACCGGAGCCCCGCCGAGTTCAAGGAGATGCAGCGCGAGGAGATCGTCGCCGAACGCATGCGAAAGCTGATCGCGTCGCGCGCCAGCGTGACGGACGCCGAAGCCTTCGACGCGTTCCAGCGTGAGAAGAGCAGCGCCAAGCTCGAGGTCGTGCGCCTCGACCGCGACTACTTCGCCACCAAGTACGTCGACGTGTCCCCCAAGAGCGTCGAGGCCTGGGCCAAGGATCACGGCAAGGACATCGACGAGTCCTGGACCGCCCGCAAGTCTTCCTTCCCCGCGGGCTGCGTGAAGGCTCGTCACATCTTGGTGCAGGTCCAGTCCACGACCGTCCCCCAAGGCCATCCTCGGGAGGAGGCCCAGTCCTTGATCGAAAAGGCTCGCACACGTCTGTCCAAGGGCGAGCTGTTCCCCGTCGTCGCTGCTTCCATGAGCGAAGACTCCACCAGCGCCGAAAAGGGCGGAGACCTCGGGTGCATCGCCAAGGGTAAGTACCCTCAAGCGTTCGACGACGCCGTCTTCGCCCAGAAAAAGCCCGGCCTCATCGATACCGTCGTCGAGACCAACTACGGCTTTCACCTCGTCGACGTGGAGCTGATCGTCAGCGACGACGCAGCGAAGGCAGAGGCCCAGGGCCGGATGCAGATCGCCAAGGAGCTGATGCTCTCGTTCGAGACCGAGAAGCTCATCTCCGAGACGGCCAAGCGCATTCAGGAGGCGGCCCAGAAGGGAACGGCCCTCGCCCAAGCCATCGACACCGTCCTTGCCCAGCTCGACGAAGAGCGCGGGCTGAGCAAGAAGAAGGATGACAAGAAGAAGGACGGCGAAGAAGCGCCGCCCGAGCCGGGCCGCCCCTACGTCGAAACCACCGCTTCGTTCTCGCTCGTCGACGGCAACCCCATCGACGGCGTGATGCAAGGACAGAACGTGGTCGAGATGGCCTTCCGACTCACCAAGCCCGGCGAAGTGGGCTCGGACCTCGTGCGGCTCAAGAACGGCTACGCCGTCATCCAGCTCAAGGAGCGCAAGTCCGTCACGCGCGAGGACTTCGACAAGGAGCGCAACGACTACCTGTCCCGCATGCTGTACGTCAAGCAGCACGACCTGGTCGTGAGCTATATCGAGCAGCTGCGAAAGGCCGCCGAGAAAGAGATCACGATCGCCGAGAAGTGGGTCCAGGAGCCCAAGCGCCGCAGCAGCGACTCGGACGAAGAGGAGTAGGCCCGTCGAGCCGCTCATGCAGTCGTCCGACGTGCGGGTCCATCGTGCGACCCTCGATCGAGGTCTTCGCCTGGTGTGCGTGAGCCAGCCGCTGCTTCACGGCATCTGTGTGTCCCTCCACGTGCACGCTGGCCCGCGCTTCGAGCAGATCGACAGCAACGGTTGCTCCCACATGCTCGAGCACATGCTGTTCCGTGGGGTCCCTGACCACCCCAGCGCGCACGCGTTGGCCGTCGCCATGGAACGGCTGGGGGGAACGCTGTATGGCGCCACCCACACCGACCACGGCCACATGAGCGTGACCCTTCCGCCCGAATCCTTCGACAAGGGGGTGAAGCTGTTCGCCCAGGTGATGACGCAGCCCGTGTTCGCGGACATCGAGGTGGAGCGGAGCATCATCCGTGAGGAGATCCTCGAGGGGCTCGACGAGGACGGCAGCGGCATCGACCCGGACAACCTCGCGCGAGCGCTCATGTACCCATCTCACCCGCTGGGCATGCCCATCACCGGGTCGCTCGCCTCGCTCGATGCGATCGGCGAGGCGGTGCTGCGCGACCATCATGCGCGCCTGTATGCTGGGACCAACGCCGTGCTGTGCATCGCCGGGCCGATCGACCCACTTCGGTGCGAGCAGCTGGCCGCCGAGCACTTCTGCGCGATGCCCACGGGATCGCCCATCGTCACCTTGCCAGCGCCCGGTCAGGACGGACCTCGTTTTCAGTTCACCGAGAACCAGGGGAGCCAGACGGATCTGCGTCTCGCGTTCCGGGCGCCCGGGCGGGACGACCCGGCCGAGCCCGCCGCCGAGATGCTGATGCGGCTGCTCGACGACGGCATGTCCACACGGCTGTACGCACGCGTCTGCGACGAGAAGGGCCTGTGTTACGACGTGTCGGCGGACTACGAGCCGTTGGCGGACGACGGGGTCCTGGATCTGGCTGCGACGGTGCGTCACGAGCGAGCGCCGTTGGTGATGCGGGAGTTGTGCGGGATCGTCGAGGACTTGGCGGAGCGGGGTCCGACTGAGGAGGAACTCCGGGTGTGCAAGAGCCGGCATCATTGGGGGCTGGAGGCCTTGCTGGACCACGTGGAGGGCCTGGCGGACTACCACGGGCTGTCCCAGCTGCACGGGTCGGAGGAGTCTCTGGTGGCGCGGCGGGAGAAGATCGAGCGGGTGACCCGGGACGAGGTGGTGGAGGTGGCGCGACGGGTGTTTCGTCCGGAGGTCGGGTCCGCGGTCGCGGTGGGCATGCTTCGCAAAGGGCAGCGCAAGGAGATCGAGCTGGCTCTCGCGTCCTTGCGACCTGGACGATGACGCAGGGGCTTGACTCTCCTGGACTCCCCGCGACAGGCCGTTATGATGCCGGCCATGCACGACGGGATGCGACGCCCTCTTGCGCTGTGCGTGACGCTGGTTGGTCTGACGAACCTCAGCGCCTGCTCGGCGCTCGGCCCTTGCGATCGGTCGGACGACGGGAACCCGGACGATCCGTACTATGATGGGACGACCGTGGACGGTTCCTACATGTCGTCGGAGTGGACGGGGCCGTTGCTTCCCTTCACGGGGGGCAAGCGATACCGGTTGTACCATGGGTTGGGGTGCACGCCGCGACTGCTAGAGTGCTGGGCGTCGTTCAACGCCAACGGGATCGACCACGGGTCGATCGCGCCCCCGGCCGGCAACATGTGCGTGGTTCAGGAGATCGACGATAAGGTCATCGTGATCAAGAACGACACGTGCTCGGACATGTACGTGCTGGTTGCGGCGTGGGCGCCTTCGTGTGAGGGGGACGCTGGGACGAGCGGCGACGGAGGTGGGTCGTGAGGGCATGGCAGGCGTTGGCGCTGGGACTGGTCGTGACTTCGTGTAAGTCGGACCCGATCGACGCGGAGGAACCCTCGGGGGTGGTGAGCCGTTGCTGTGCGGAGGCGCGGGACCGGGTGGAGACCGTGAAGGATCGGGAGACGGCCCAGTTCCAGAAATGGTGCAGCTCCTGCCGGCGGGGGGATCCGAAGGCGGGGTGTGCGTCGGCGGCGAAGAAGATCCTGCACGCGGCGAAGGGTGCGTACGGGGACTTCGGGACTCCCGCATCCTGCTCGGCCATGATGGGCCAACTCCAGGAGTTGGGGATCGAGTAGCGACCGTGATGATCCGTTCAGGGTTGAGAGGGCGGGAGAATTCGATCGAAACCGCCCCTTGACACGACGAAATCCGTCACTACCTTCCGCCCCGCCCCCGTTAGCACTCACCGGAAACGAGTGCTAACAGCTGGCGGCCAGGAGGAGCCTCACGGCGCCTTCCGATTCCGACACCATCCCAGCCAGGCACGGCACGGAGGAGACCCATGAACATTCGACCGCTGCATGATCGCATCATCGTCAAGCGAGTTCAGGAAGAAGAGAAGACCAAGGGCGGCATCATCATCCCCGATACCGCCAAGGAGAAGCCCGTCGAAGGTGAGATCATCGCCGTCGGCAACGGCAAGATTCTCGAAGACGGCAGCGTGCGGAAGCTCGAAGTCAAGGCCGGCGACCGGATCCTCTTCGGAAAGTACTCCGGCACCGAGGTCAAGCTCGATGGCGAGGAGCGCCTGATCCTCCGTGAGGACGACGTGCTCTGCGTGGTGGAGCGCTGAGTCCGCAAACAACAACGTCTATCTCTGACATGCACGGAGTGAACTGATGAGCGCCAAGGAAATTGTCTACACGGAAGCTGCCCGCGGCCTGATTTTGAACGGTGTCAACGCCCTCGCGGATGCCGTCAAGGTCACCCTCGGCCCCAAGGGCCGCAACGTCGTTATCGAGAAGAGCTTCGGCTCCCCCACGGTCACCAAGGACGGCGTCACCGTGGCCAAGGAGATCGAGCTCGAGAACAGATTCGAGAACATGGGAGCCCAGATGGTAAAGGAGGTCGCCTCGAAGACCTCCGACGTAGCGGGCGACGGGACCACCACGGCGACCGTGCTGGCCCAGGCCATCTACCGCGAGGGCTCCAAGCTCGTCGCCGCCGGGCACAACCCGATGGAAATCAAGCGTGGCATCGACAAGGCCGTGACGGCCCTCATCGAGACCCTGAAGACCACGGCCAAGCCCACCAAGGACCCGAAGGAAATCGCCCAGGTCGGCACCATCAGCGCCAACGGCGACGAAACCATCGGCAAGCTTCTGGCCGACGCCATGGAGAAGGTCGGCAAGGAAGGCGTCATCACGGTCGAGGAGAACAAGAGCGCGGAGACCACGCTCGAGGTCGTCGAAGGCATGCAGTTCGACCGCGGCTACCTCAGCCCCTACTTCGTGACCGACCCGGAGCGAATGGAAGCTTCCCTCGAGGACGCCTACCTGCTCATCTCCGAGAAAAAGGTCACCAGCATGAAGGACCTGCTGCCGGTGCTCGAAGCGATCGCCAAGCAGCAGAAGCCCCTGCTCATCATCGCCGAAGACGTGGAGGGCGAAGCGCTCGCCACCCTCGTGGTCAACAAGCTCCGCGGGACCCTGTCCTGCGTCGCCGTCAAGGCCCCCGGCTTCGGCGATCGCCGCAAGGAAATGCTCAAGGACATCTCCGTGCTCACCGGCGGACAAGTCATCTCCGAAGAGCTCGGCCTCAAGCTCGAGAACGTCACCATCAGCGACCTCGGCAAGGCCAAGCGCATCCAGATCGACAAGGACAACACCACCCTCGTCGGCGGCGCTGGCAACAAGGACAAGATCAAGGGCCGCATCGCGGAAATCCGCGCCCAGATCGAGAACACCACCAGCGACTACGACCGTGAGAAGCTCCAGGAGCGCCTCGCCAAGCTCGTCGGCGGCGTCGCCGTCGTCAAGGTCGGGGCCGCCACCGAGACCGAGATGAAGGAGAAGAAGGCCCGCGTCGAAGACGCCCTGCACGCCACCCGTGCGGCCGTCGAAGAAGGCATCGTCGCCGGCGGCGGCGTCGCTTACCTCCGCGCCCAATCCGCCCTCGACACGCTCCAGGTCACCGACGAACAAAAGGTCGGCGTCCAGATCATCCGTCGCGCCATCGAGGAGCCCATGCGCCAGATCGCCGCGAACGCCGGCGAAGAAGGTTCGATCATCGTCAAGACGGTCAAGGACGGCACGGGCAACTTCGGCTACAACGCGCAGACGAACCAGTTCGGTGACCTGATGGCGATGGGCGTCATCGACCCGCTCAAGGTCGTGCGCACCGCCCTCGAGAACGCCGCGAGCGTGGCCGGACTGCTGCTGACCACCGAGGCTCTCGTCGCCGAGAAGCCCAAGGACGAGAAGGAAGGCGCCTCCTCGATGGGCGACTACTGATTCGGTCCTGACACCCATGGAACGACGGCTCGCGGCTCGCGGGCCGTCTTCCTTTTGTGCCCCCAGGCTGCGCAAACTTGGCCTCCCGAAGGCGGTCGCGGAACAATCTTGCGAAGAACGGCTGTCCGCCCGCGTTTCCCCGGAGGATTCGATTGGAGCTGCTTCTCGTCCTCGCTGTGGTCCTTCTGGCAGGTGTGCTCGGCCTGACCACCTGACGCGGTGGGGCGACGAGTCCTCGTGGTCCGGTCGTTTCGCGGCGCCCCTTTCCCGCAAACAGATTCCGTCAACACTGAACAGCTTTCCTGCAGCAGCTGGACGGATCCGTCCACCGTTCGGACGAATCCGTCCAATCCTCCCCCGGGTGCCCACCGTCGTATTCATGCAATACAGGCAGTTACGCCCGGGCTATCGGCGGCCCGCCGCGTGCATTGGATTCCTCCCCACGGAGGACAACAGAGTGCAGAACACCGCGCGAAAACTACCGTTTCGGGACCCCGCCGCACAGTTGCGGGCTCTGTACATGGACTTGCTGCGGAACCAGTCGCACTTCGAGGAGTTCCGCCACTTGCTCGCCCTCTATCACCCGGCCGACGTGAACGGCGAAAAGGAGAGCCCGCGGGCCAACGAGGTCCGGGAGCGGCTCAACGACCGGATTCGTGCCTGGCTGGGCACCGACATCGACGATCTGACCCCCCCGCAAGTGCTGCAGTGGCGAGCCGTGGTGGTGGAGGAGAGGTTCTCGGGAACACGCGACGCGTTCCGCTTCGGTGCCCCCTGACGACAGCGCCCATGGGACCTCCCAAGGACGAACAGATTCGGGGCGGGCCAGGTCTGTTGGTGGACGACGTGTACGCCACGTTTTGCGAGGACCTACCCGCTTCGCTCCAGCGGCCGGCGCAGGACTTGGCGGCTTCGCTCGGCCTTTCCGCCCCCGGTGTTCCCTGGAGCCGGGTGTTTCCCCATCCCTTCACCCTGACCGTACCCGGGATTGTGGCCGACGCTTCGCCGCCGGTCGACGCTTCCGTCATGCGGGCCGCGGTGATCGCACACGTGATGGGGCTCATTCAGGCCGTGGCGATGGGGCGGGAGGCGACGGGGGCGGTCTCTGTGACACCGGAAGTTCGTCGGGTTCTATCCGCTGTGCGAGTGGCCAGGGAGCAAGCCTGTGGACGACTGGGAGGCGCGTCGTTCTGGGCGCAGGGACGGTTCGACCTGGCGATCCAGCAGGTCGAGCAGGTGCTCTCTGTGGAGAGGACGTGCCTCGGCAACGCACATTCGGCGGACTGGACGACCTACGAGAGGATCGCGACGGCGAAGCAGGCCGTCATGCTGCCTGCCCCGCTCTCGCTGGCCCGCGAATCGCGCTGGCGACGAGAGCGGCGCGAAGGGCTGTGCCGCATGATCACGGCCATCGCGTTGGGGCTGCAGCTTGCGCGCGACGTCACGGAATGGGAGGACGACCATGCACGCGGCGGGGCCTGGGCGCTCGCCCTGGCGAGAGGGCTCGCCGACGCCGATCCCGAGATCGAGCCGCAGGTCGGATCGGTGCACAGTGAGGTGCTCGGGTCCGGTATCCTTGCCCGGTTGCTACGCCGCGCACACGAAAGCTTTCAAACTGGCCACGAGCTCGCCATCGCCTTGGGGCTCAGCCGAGTGGCCCAATGGACGTCCACGCAGGCGCTCGCCCTGGCCGACTTGCACCGCGCAGAGTCCTCTTTCCCCGGCTATGCCGTACGCGCCGCCGTGCTCCAAGCCTGGGCCGAGGAAGTGCTCTCATGAAGCCCGCCCGCACGGGCCCATGGCTCGCCGCCACGACAGCCTCTGTCATCGTCGTGTTCGGGTCCGTCGCCGGCGCGCTCGTGGCCTACCTGTTCGGGGTGGCGCTGGAGCAAGCCCTGATCGCTTCCATCATGACCGGGCTCGTGTCCGCTGGCGTCGCGTTCGGCGCGCTCGACCTGCTCGAACGGAAGCACGCCTCGAACCGGGAAATGTTCTGGACTCCCGTCGAACGCTTGATGGACCTGCTTGCCCAGGCCACCACACGCGAGGACGTGACCGAAGTGGTGGAGCGCACCGTCCGGTCTTCCCTACGATGCGATCAGGTCTCCTTCACGGCCTGGCCCCACCCCGACCAGGACCCTGAGCCAGACGCAGGCGCTTCGGGCCCCACCATCAGCATACGGTGCATGCTCCACGGACAGCCCGTGGCACTGCTGCGGGTGAGGGCGGCGCCGGACACGGGATTCACCTGGTACGAGGTCGACCTGCTCCGCACCCTCGCCAACCATGCGACCCTCGCCCTCGCCTACCTCGAGCGCATGGCCGTGCTGGACCGTCGCCGCCGGGAGCAAGCGGATGCGTGGGAAAACGAGCGCGCGGCAGTCATCGAAGCCCTGGCCGCGGAGATCGCGCACGAGGTCCGATACCCCATCAACTTCTTCCGATCGGTCTTCACGCAGGAGCATCCAGCGGTCCTCGAACCGGAGGAGGTCGACATCGGTTGCGAGGAGGTGGAGCGCCTCGAACGGTTGGTCACAGGCCTGCGCCGCGTCGCGGTCCGGCAGCTCGAACGAAAGGACGTTCCGATCGTCGACCTCGTCGCGCGCGCAGAACGCCTGCTGCGTGACCGTCTCGACGGACGGACGTTTGATGTGACGGTGCCTTCCTCCGTGCGCGTTCGCTGTGATCCGGACCAGGTCACCCAGGTGCTGGTGAACCTGATGTCGAACGCCGTGAGCGCGACCAAGAGCGGCGGCGCGATCGGCATCGACTGGTCGATCACGGAGGCGGGCTCCCACCTCGTCGTCTGGGATTGCGGGGAAGGCTTCGTCTGTCCTCCAGCCATCATCTTTACGCCGTGGTTCACGACAAAGAGCACGGGTACGGGGCTCGGGCTCGCCATCACCCACCGCATCGTGCGCGCCCACGGGTGGTCCGTCGATGCGTCCCGTGCGGATCAACGCACGCGCTTTCTCGTGTTCATCCCCTCCTCGGACATCGTGTCGGCGACCCAGAGCGCGCAAGGCAACGAAGAGAAGGGCGACGACGCCCTGGAGGTACAGTGAAGGTCCTGATCGTCGACGATCAACGCAGCGCACGACGCGTCTTGCGCCGGATGCTGATGCAGCTCCAGGACATGGAGGTGCTCGAGGCCGAGACGGCGGACGACGCGGTCCGGATCGCGGAGGAGGAGCAGCTGGACTTGTTGCTCGTGGACATCCGGCTGTCGGACGATCCCCGAGACCGCGCGGGCCTGGACGTGGTGACGCGGCTGCGCGCGCTGGGCAACACGACGCCGGCGGTGGTGGTCACGGCGTTGACGGAGGTAGCGGAGGTTCGGGAGGCGATGCGACGCGGCGCGCAGGACTACGTCTTCAAGGACGAGCTCGCGCCGGAAATGCTGCTGCCCATTGTCGAAACCCACCGCAAGCAGCGGGTGCTCGAGCACCAGGTAGCGGTGTTGAGCGAGCGCGTTCACGAGACCTGGGGCGTGTCGGCCATCGTCGGCTCCTCGCCGGCCATCGATCGTCTGAGGAAGACGATCGTCCGGCTGGCGAGCTCGGACGTCAACGTTCTGATTCGCGGTGAGACGGGTACGGGAAAGGAGCTCGTGGCAAGGGCGCTGCACGAAATGAGCGATCGTCGGGCCGCCCCGATGGTGGCGGTCAACTGCTCGACGTTGCCGGGAACGCTCGTGGAGTCCTTGATCTTCGGCCACATGCGCGGGGCGTTCACGGGAGCGGAGAAGCGTGTGCGCGGTCAGCTCGAGGTCGCGGGCGAGGGGACGTTGCTGCTCGACGAGATCGCGGAGATGCCCGTGGAGCTTCAGTCCAAGCTGTTGCGCGTGATCGAGGACCGTTTCTTTCGTCCCCTGGGCTCCGAGCAGGAGCTTCCTCTGCGAGCCAGGGTTCTCGCCGCCACCCATGCGGACATCGAGGACCGCATCGCCGACGGCCGCTTCCGGGAGGACCTGTTCTTCCGGTTGAACGTGGTGACCGTCCACGTGCCGACGTTGATGGAGCGCCAGGGAGACATCCCTGAGCTGGTTGCGAAGTTCGTACAGGAAGTGGACCGCCCGTTGCGATTCAACGAGGAGGCGATCGCCTGGTTGATGGCGCGTCGATGGCCGGGCAATGTGCGCGAGTTGCGCAACGTGGTGAGTCGACTTGCCTTGCTCGCGGATGAAGACGTGATCGACGTGGACGTGCTGGAGCGATACGTGCGGGATGTTCCGAGCAAGGACGTGGCAGCGGAGGTGGATCGAATCGCGAGGGCGTTGCTGTCGCTTCCGGAGCGGCTCGGGTCGAAGCTGGCGGTGATCGAGCGCGCGGTATTGCATCACGCCATCGAGGCGTGCGGGGGCAACAAGTCGGCGGCGGCTCGCTTGGTGGGTGTGCATCGCAAGGCGCTCGAGCGGCGCTGGGAGCGGCTGGCGGACAACGGTGACGGTGAGGATTCGTGATGGAGTCCACGCGGAGAGTGCTTCTGGTGCCCAGAGAGGAGGTCGAGCGGCTTCTTGGGGCGCAGGCGAGGAAGGACGTCAAGGTGGTGGTGCCAGCGATGTGGACGGTTGCGGAGGCAGCGTTGCTGGCGTCCCAAGGCCGGGAAGTGAAGCCGGAGGTGGCGCTCGCGGGGGTGCGGTGGACGGCAACGCCTGGGGCGATCCCGGTGTGCGAGGCGGGTTCGCTTCTCCCAACCGGGTCGACGACGGCGGGGCCTTTGGCGGTGTCTTTCGCGCTGCCGGGTGCACGGCAGAGACTGCATGCTCACGAGGCGCACTGGGAGCTGTACTACGGGGCGGAGCGGATACGGCTGTGGTACCGGATGCCTGGTGGTGAGCTGATCGAAGACGAGCTTCGCGAAGGCGGGCTCGCGATGTTCGGTCCGGGGGTGGAGCATCGTGTGGAGCCCGGAGGGTTGTTGTTGGTGGTGGAGGTGCCTGCGATCACCTACCGGCCCGCGCCGACGAAGGATACGCTGATCCCATGAGTGGACTGCTTCTGCGGGACATCGACGTCTTGCTACGTGGGGCGAGTTGGGTGCGAGAGGAGGTGATGGGCGGGGACGAGCCGTACAAGTCCTGCCGTGTCTGCGGCAAGCGGATCACGGTCGTGACGCGACTGTGGCGGAAGCGATGCCGGCTGTGCGGGCACCGCACGTGTCCGGATCACCTCGCCCCGTCGGGGGAGTGCCATCTGTGTGTCCGGGAGGGCCCCCCGGGGTCGGTCCAGGCGCTGTCGTCGAGGCTGGAAGCCAAGCTCGCTCAACTCAAGCGGCTGCATGAGCAGGGGCTTCTCACGGACGAAGCCTACGAGCGGGGGCAGGCGGGGTTGATCGAGCGGTACACGGACGACTCTTGAACCGGAGTGGACGGAGGCTAGCTTTGCTGGCCGGAGTCCGCGAAGGACTACGGAGCCGACGGCGAAGTGAACCGGAGTGGACGGAGGCTAGCTTTGCTAGCTTTGCTGGCCGGAGTCCGCGTAGGTGCAAGAGCACGGTCGGACGCAAGTCCGGCCGCGCGCATTGAGAGGGGATTCCGTCCCGGCAGAAATACCACAAAAGAGAACTCGGTACGACGACATGTTCGAAGGAACTCCGTCCTTGTTCGGGCGAGATCCTTGACATAATATGAGCGGATTGCGGGATGGGCGTATCAGCCAACACGGAGATCGCGGGCAAGCTCCGCCTCGTGAAGCCGCTGGGTCAGGGGTCGGCGGGACAGGTGTGGCTTGCGAAGCACCTGCATCTCGGCTCGAAGGTCGCCGTCAAGTTCCTCAACCGTGAGGTCTCGCTCTCGAAGACCGCCAAGGAGCGCTTCGTCCGGGAAGCGCGAGCCATCGCCCGCATTCGAAGCCCTCATGTCGTGCAGGTGCACGACTTCGGCTTCCACGAGGAACACGCCTACCTCGTGATGGAACACCTGGTCGGCGAGACCCTCGAGGACCGACTCGACAAGGTCGGAAAGCTCACGCCCGACCAGACCCTGCGCGTCGTCACCCACATCGCAAAGGCCCTGCAGAAAGCCCACGACGCGGGGATCGTCCATCGAGACATCAAGCCCGCCAACGTGTTTCTCGTCGACTACGGGGACGAGGAAGTCGCGAAGGTCGTGGACTTCGGTATCGTCAAGGCGAACGCCGATGCCGTGACCACCACCGGCGCCATGAGCACGTTGACCCAGACCGGCTCGTTACTCGGCACGCCGTACTACATGAGTCCGGAGCAGATCCAGGACAGTGGAAAAGTCGGGCCCCAGTCTGACCTGTGGGCGCTCGGCGTCATCGCCTACGAGTGCGTGGTCGGCCAGCTCCCCTTCGATGGCTCCAACTTCCCCACGCTCGTCATGGCGATCTGTCGCGATCCGGTCGTTCCACCGTCCTCCCTCACCAACGTGCCCAAGGCGTTTGACACCTGGGTGGAGCGTGCTCTGCAGCGAGACCCCACGGCGCGCTTCGGCTCGGCGAGGGAGCTCGCCAGGGAGCTGTGCCAGGCGGTGCTGTTCCCAGACACAGGGGAGTGCCTGTCCATACCGGACACGCTGTTGCCCCCGGACTTGCTCTGGTCGGGCGCCTTCCCTACGGCGCGGTCGTCCATCACGGCGTGGGGCTCGGACCCTCCTCCCTGCAAGCTCATGGACAGCAGCCAGGGGTTGGATGACCCGATCGTGTCGACGGCCTCTGCAGGGGAGACGCTCCTCGACGTGCCTGAGGACGCCACGATTACCCTCGCGGTCGCGCCCGAGGAACCTCCGCCGGTCGCGGCCACTCCGGAGGATCGCCAGGACGGCTCGCTGGCGTCCCAGGTGTCCGGCCCGAGTCCGGAGAGGAAGCGATCCTGGGCGATGCTCCGCATTCCGCTCTTCGCCCTCGGGGCGGCAGCGCTTCTTGCGGTGGGTTGGTTCGCGGCGCGCCAGACGGGTCACCCCTCGGGCGAGCCATCGGCTGCGTCGGCTGCGTCGGCTCCAGCCAGTGCGTCCGCCACGGGCCCTGGGACCGTCCAGGCCCCCGCCACGGAGACGGCAGGGGTGGCCGCCGCCGCACCCGTTGATGTCGCCGCGCCCCCCGCCGCAGCGTCCGTTTCGCCTGCGACCCAGCCGGCCGCGTCGGTGGCTCCACCTCTTGCGAAACCAGCCCCGACGCGCGCTGCTGCGGGAGGGCAACCGTCTTCCACCGATGTCGAGGCCACTCCCGAGCCTCGCAAGGGGCACGACCCTTTGTCTGAGCGCCAATAGGTTCGGCTCCACGAGCGGGCCAGCGCTGCTTTTTTGGGGTCAACGGGGTAACGGCGCGGGCTACGGGACGCCGTTAGGTTTCTGACGAGGCGGAGCGCCTGGCCCCTTCAAGAATTTTTGCAATGGAATTCATTGGGTTAGAAAGTAGTTGGTCGCGCGGCACTTGGTACGCATCTGGTATGCACCTGGGTGTTCTCCTCCTTCCTGCCCACGGTGAAACCGATGCTGACCGCTCTTCCCACGGCCCAGGTCCCACCGGACGCCATTCAGCCCGAATCGAGCCCTCGCCCTTGCGGCCTGGCACAGCTCGACGCCCGCGTCACATCCCGGCACACGGGGGTGGTTCTGGCTGAGACGACGGACGGTCCGACCGCACACGCCATTCGGCAACACGTGATGAGGCGCGCGAGTCGGCAGGTGGGCCGGGTGGTGCTGACGGCGGACGCTTCGCATTTGTGCGGATGCTTCGCGGACGTGGGGATGCGTCTCGGGATTCCCCGGCTCTCGGCGGATCCGGCAGGGGCTTCGCGGCAGTTGGCGGAGGCGAGCGAGGGGGCGGTGGTGGTGATCGAAGGGAGCCTCCCGGAGGGGTCCTGGGACAGCCGAGTCCTCGGGCAACTGGGGAGGGAATCGTGCCGGGGACTTTTCGTGATGGTTTGCGCGGGTGTTGCGGGCATGGTGGGGCGCGAGAGTGGCCGAGAGCGGGTGGAGATTCTGGGGGAGAGCAAGGAAACGGCGCGCGTGTGGTGGGAGGGCGTGATTGAGGCCCTCGTGGAGGCCGGCCCTCCGGGATCCCTCGCCTCTCTTGAGCGATGGTGGCATGGCATGGGTGGACTCCCGGCCCTCCCGGAGCAGGCGCACTCTGTGTTGGGCGAAGCGGCCCAGGCCTTGTTGACCGGCCTGGAGCTGGCTCATCGGTCGTGGCCTGTGGCCCGCATCGACCTGCTGGGCACGCGTCGCGATCTCGACGACCTTCTGCAGACAGGCCTCGTCAGGCTCGAGCAAGGCTTCTGTGTCGTGGACCGGACTGGCCAGGTGCTCGCGCCTGTGACGGTGGAGCTTCAGCGGAAGGTCGCGGGCGCGATGCTCGAGGTCTTCTCGGATGACCCGTGGGGACGGCTGCACGCGTCGGTGCTGCTGTTGGACGCCGGCGCTGGAACGGAAGCCGACGAGCAGTTGGCGCGGACGCTGGAGCTTGCGGGGACGACGGCGCAGCGTCGTGATCTGTGGGCGATCTGGGTTCCTGAGCTGACGCATCGCGATCCGGACGCCCATCGGGACGTGTCGTTGTGTTCGGCGCGGCGGGCGCTCGCGCTGGACGACGTGGATGCGGCGTTGGAGCTGGCGGGCGAGGCGCGCCGGGGGCTTGCGAGCCCTCCGTACGAAGCTGCGTTGTTGATGGGGCGAGCGCAGCTGGCGCGGGGAGACATCGTGGGTGCGCGGGTTTCGCTGGAGAAGGCGCGCGAGGTCGCGCCGGACGGGCCTTCCCGGGCGCGGTCCTTGGCCTCGGAGGCGGAGGCGGCGTTCTGGGCAGGGGAGCTCGACCAGGCCGAGGAGCTTGCGGAGCGAGCGCTGGGGTTGACGCCTTCGGCGACGACGCGTTTGCGGGCGCGCAACGTGTTGGGCCGGGTGCTTCTGGCGAAGGCGAAGTGGACCGAAGCGGAGGTGAGCTTCGCCGAGGACGAGGCTTTGGCTGCGAGCGAGCGCCTATCGGACGCGCTGTCGCGAGCCCGGGTGAACAGGGCGGTGGCGCTCTTGTCCGGGGGACAGCTGGACGCGGCGTCGCGGGTCCTGGAGGAGGAGTTGGAGGAAGGGCAGAAGCAGAGGCGTCCGCGAGCCATCGCGATCGCGCTTTCGAACCTGGGGGTCGTGGCGCACATGGGTGGGCGTTATGCGCAGGCGCAGGTGCTGTACGAGCGCGCGATCGAGGCGTGCCGGGAGCTGGGGGATCGGTTGGGGTTGGCGAGACCGGCCGCGAACCTGGCGGAGCTTCGTTTGGAGCTTGGGATGGTGGACGAGGCGGAGCAAGCCTTGCGGTTCGCGCAGTGCACGTTGCGCGCTGGGGTGCCGGCGAGCCTTGCGCCTTTGCTGTCGGTGCTGGAGGCGGAGATTCACCTAGAGCGCGGGGAATCGTCCCACGCCGCGCGGTGCGCGCAGGATGCCTTGCGCAGCGCTTCCCGGTCCTCCAACGGGGCGAAAGCAGGCGAGTGCTGTCGCTTGATCACGCGTATCTCGCTGGAGGACGGCAACTTGGCGGCCGCTGAGGAAGCGCTCACGCAGAGCTACCAGCACGTGGACGGTCCGCGGGTGGAGGCCGAGTGTGCGTGGCTCGAGGCCCGGCTCGCTCGTGCGAGGGGAGAGGACGCGTCGGACCTTGCGCGCAGGGCGTCCTCGCTGGCGCGGGTGTGCGGAGAGCCTGAGCTTTGTCGCGCGACCGCGACGCTCGAAGCGGAGATCGCGCTTTCCGAGGACGACGTGCAGGGGGCGAGGGGGCATCTGCGCGCCGCGCGCCGCGCCCTGCGGGCGATGACCGAGGGACTGTCGCCGGCTCTGCTGCGTTCCGTGCAGTCGCGCAAGGACATCCGCGCGATGGAGTCCTTGTCTTTCGCGATTGAGCAGCGCGGGACGCCGTTTCAGCCTTCGGACGGGCGCGAGGAGTACGCTGGTCCGCCTTCCGGCGGGTTCGTGGGCAGGGATCCCAAGATGCTGCGCCTGATGGCCGTCGTGCGGCGGGTGGCGGCGGGCTCCACGGCGCCTGTCCTGATTCACGGAGAGAGTGGAACGGGCAAGGAGTTGATCGCGGAAGCGATCCATCAGTGCAGCGACCGTCGAGACAAGCCGCTGGTCAAGGTCAACTGCGCGGCGCTGGTGGAGACGCTGCTGTTGTCTGAGCTGTTCGGACACGAGAAGGGGTCTTTCACGGGGGCGGCGGCGAGGCGGCGAGGCCGGTTCGAGCTGGCGGACGGTGGGGTCTTGTTCCTCGACGAGATCGGGGACATCTCGCCTCGAACCCAGGTCGCGCTGTTGCGGGTCCTGCAGGACGGGACGTTCGAGCGGGTGGGGGGCGGTACGCCCCTTCGCGCTGACGTGCGGGTGGTGTGCGCGACGCACAGGGACCTGTCGCGCATGGTGGCCGAGGGGACGTTCCGGGAGGATCTGTACTACCGTCTCTGCGGGGTAGTGATCGAGGTGCCGGCCTTGCGAGAGCGCGGCCAGGATCTTCTGCAGCTCGCGACTTACCTCCTCCAGCAGATCGCGGCGGAGCGCAAGGAGCCGGTCAAGTCCCTGTCCGACGACGCGGTCGAGATGCTGTCGCAGCATGGGTGGCCGGGCAACGTGCGGGAGCTTCAGAACGTGCTGCGCGCGGCCACGCTGTTCGCGGACGGTCTTGTCATCGACGCGAACGTCCTCCGTGACCAGATTCACGTACCTGCGTCCCAGGAGCCTGATGACGGCCCCGAGAGCGGCCCGGCGCCTCGGTCTGCGGCATCCCGGTCCTCTCCTCCCACGCAGGACCCGGTCGATCTCGCCTTCGAGAGCATCCGGCAGGGCGACTCGAGCTTGACGGAAATGAAGCGTCGCATCGAGCGGGAGTGCATCGTGCGTGCGCTGGACGAAACGGGCGGAAACATCACTCGCGCGGCCACGTTGCTGGGGATGAAGCGGCCGAGGTTGTCGCAGATCATCAAGGAACTCGGACTCCAGAAGGGCGAGGGTTGACATGCTCACACGCATTTTGTTTCTCGTTTCGACCTTGGCGCTGGTGTGCGGAGCCACGGGTTGCTTGCTGGAACCCCTGACCCCCGAGGAGGAGGCTGAGTTGCTGGCGGAGATGGAGTCGAGCGCCATGGCGCCTTCCTCGGTGGGTCGCGATACCGACCCCGAGCCGAGTCATCCCGAGGCTTCGTGGCCTGACCTGCCCGGTCGCAAGGAGACATCCTTGCGAACGATGGGCGGTTCGACGGGCGCTACGAAGCCGGACCCCACCCCGTGGCGATCCACGGGCCGGGACGGCAAGCCCGACCCGACGCCCTGGAACGCGCAGCAGACCGAGGCCGAGACTGACACCGAGAGCGGCGAATCGATCTGGGGCCCGTCGGACAAGCCGGACCCCACGCCGTGGAAGAACCTCCTCTGACCTGCCCGACCTCCTCGCTCAATCCAGAGTCTCAGACGCCCTTTCGATTCGGCTTCGGTGGTACCATCCGGCGCAGGAGGAAGTTGTGTCCGCAGAACCACGCTTCAACGGCGTGATGCTCGTCAACCGGCTCGACAACCTCGGGATGCTCCGAGGACAGCCGGTGCTCGAACAGACGCTGCGGACGGCCACGCGAGAGGTTCGCTACGCTTACCGTGACCGGAGGGTCGTTTCGCAGCGGTGGCTGCCCATGCCGTGGCTTGTCGACTTGCATCAGGCGGTCGAGCAGGTCACCCACGCGGGGACGGCACTGTCGCGCCAACTGGGCTACTTCGGAACGCGTCGGGCGTTCGGAGCGGTAGGGGGAACGCTCGCGGGGTTGGCCTCGCCGGAGGGGCTGTTTCGCGCCGCGTCGAAGCTGTTCCGAACCTACTACCGTCACGGCGCCCTGACGATCCTTCGGTCCGAGTCCCAGATGGTCGTGGCGCGATGGGATGACTGCCAGGGGTTCGACGCGCAAAACTGGCAGGTTACCTTCGGCAGCTGTGAAGCGCTGCTCGAGCTGACACGGGTGTCGAGCCCGCACGTGCAGGTGGTGTCAGGGGGGGGAGACGGCGACGCCCACGCGGAGATCACCGCGCTCTGGCGATAGCTAGACCCAAATCAAGCACTGTTCGAAGAACGTGCTTGGATTGGGGGCCATCGGAGCCGAAGGCGAGGCGTGTTGGGCCCGTTAGCAAAGCCTAGAACCAAGGAGCGCGCGGAGCGCTTGATTGGGGGCTAGCCCACGACCAACCGCAAAGAGGGCGGGGCCACCTCGTCGTCGGACTCCGAAGCCTTGACCATGGGGATGGCCGGGCAGGTCCAAGACTCTCGCGGCGCATGGGCGAGCGATGGCGAAAGCGTTTCGTCGAGGTCGTCGTGGGGAGCGATGCGGTCGAGCACGGACGCGACGGTTGCGGCGTGGCGACGCTCCGCGTCCGCGATGTCGAGCAGTTGCTGCGCCTCCTCACCTGGGAAGGCTCGAGCGAGCATTCCGTGTACGAGAGCCGCTCGCTTCTGGGCGTGCATGGCCATGCGCAGTGCCGCTTCGAAGTCGAGGTCCTCCACAGGACAATCGAGGGCCGGAGAGGTGGCAGCGGCCAGCCCCTCGAACACCGGATCGTCCACATCGATCGGCGTGTCGCCCATCAGCCCTTGGATGTTGGCTGCGTGCAGGGCGCACACCTCCTGCATCCCCTCGAGGAACTCGCGGGTCCGTGCGCGAGAAGTCCGGCGCGCGATCCACGCATACGCCTTGCCCGCGTGCCGAACGGCATCCAGGGTCTCGGCCAGGACCCTTTTCACGTCCTGTCCCGCCGTCAGCTCCTTGAGCCTCCGGTCCAGGGAGTTCTCGAGCATGGCGGCTCGGTCTTCGTCCGACTGGGCGAGCGTGAGGAAGAAGTCCAGGGCCGGCCCGTCGAGCTGTGCGGCCATGTCCGTGAGAAAGTGCGCGGCTCGTCGGGTGCAGTCCAGCGCCATGGCGATCGCTTGCTCGGAGGTGATGAGCCTGAGATGGGACCACTCGGGCGCGGTCTTGATGCCAACGATGTGTTTGCTGGGGCGATCGGGCAGGGGAGCGTCCGTGAGCTTTCCCACCATCGCATCGATCTCCAAGGACATCAGCTGCTCGATCCGAGCGAGGTCGAACAGGAGCTTGCGAGCTTCGGGCACGGTGGCCTGTCGGGCGAGATTCCCAAGAAACAAGGCCGACGCAGACTGCATGTCGAGGGTGTCACGAAGGGCACGAGCCAGGGCCGGGGGCTTGACCGTGCGCGCCCGCACATGGGTTTGCGGCTCACCTTCCCACGAAGACTTCCGCACTGGGAGTTGTGGCTTCCCGTTCATGATCCACCTCAGCGAATAGTTTCTGATGCTCGCAAGCGACGGTGTGTTGCGGCGCCCAGGAACACACTCAGTCCTACGATGTGTCCATATGACCGCACATAGCACACACCTTCCAGAGGGGCAGCGCCTCGAAGCTCGACGGCGGCATCGTTCGAACGATTTTTTGTCCGATGTTCCGCCCTAGACGAACGCCTTGCAGCCTGAACAAACCAATCCAGGCTGACAGCAACGATCCCCTCAGGGGAGCGTTGTCGGCGTCGCGTATCCCTCCATCTCCAACAGCTCTCCCAAGCTGAACCCGACGAAGGGCTGACGGGGCACCGGAACCTTCCCTGCCGCCACCCACAACGACAGCTCTTCGGGGGCGAAGACGACCTGGTACAAGGCTCCGTTGGTGGCCAAGCTCAGACCGTCGTCCACCGTACCCTCCGGGCTCTCCTCACCCGTCCACGGGTTCATCCGGTCGCGCATCAGCTCGATCAAGCCCTCGGGACCCAGCTTCCCGAAGCGCGACTCGGGCGTGGACCGAGAGACCAGCTGGGTCAGGCGGTCCCATCGGATCAGCGTGTTGTCGCTTGCGGGCTCTACATCGAGCTCGGAGGTCTCGGCGCCCACGAAGTGATTGGTCGCGTACACCACACCGTCTTGCAGGGGCCGAACGCTGACGTGACCCGGGGCCATCTCGAAGACCTCCGCACTACGCGACTTGCCGTCGGACACGACGAGGGTCTCGAGGCTCATGTGGTTCGAGGTCGTGGCGATGGTGCGCGCATCGTCGAGCGTGAAGGCGTGGGTGAGGATCTCGACGACCATCTGCACGTGGCTTCGACCGGTGAGGTCATTGACGGTGTTGTCGAGTGGGTGAACCTCGTTGGAGGCGACGACGATGCCCTCGGCGTTCATGCCCTGGTAGCTCGAGAGGTTGCCGGGGAAGCCGACGAACAGGTGGGGGATACCGCCGTTGGGGCGTCGCACGAAGATGACGGGGTTGTTGACGACGAAGTCGACCGCGAACCAGTCGAGGACGCGCGCGTGATACAGGGCGCCGTCGGGGGTTGCGTCGCCTGCGACCACGACCTGGGAGCAGCCGGGTGCGATGTCTTGGATGTCGGGCATGCCGTGGTTGAGGAACTCGACGGCGACGTCTCCGAAGTTGACGAGCAGGCACTCGAACATTTGGAAGTTCGGGTCGGCGACGGCCTTCACCATTCCCCTGCATTCTTCGAGCATCCACGGGTAGGAGTTGGCGATGGCGAGCTCCTCCATGTTCGCGATCTTCGCGGCGTCGCGAAGGATCTTGAAGAGGGGATCGCTCAGGAGAAACTGCCCGGCTTCGCGCAGCCTGTCGCCGAGGAGCGTGCCGTGCTGGTAACCCATTTCGTAGGGCGTACCGTACAACCACACGATGGTGTAGCCGTCGCGCTGGGCGATGAATCCCTCGGGGATGGCGGGTTCCGCGGGGTCTTGCTCGCTGGAGCACGACGGCAGCAAGAAGGTCAGGGCGAGCAGGGCAGCGGCGGGCAGGTGAGCGAGACGCATGGGGAGAATCTAAGGGGGCCAGAGTCCCGCCGCCAGCCAATAGAGCGAGGTGTGTCAGCGGTCACGACTCATCGATCTCCCACGTCCCCTTCTGCGTCGGCACGGCAAGAGCGCGGGAGAGGGCGTCGAGAAAGCGTGGTCGTGGCCATTCGAGAGCGCCGAAGCGTTCCAGGTGTTCGGTGTACATCTGGCAGTCGACGAAGTGGAACCGGTGCCTGGCGAGGTATTGCACGAGGGTGACGAAGCCGACCTTGGAGGCATTGGGCACGAGGGAGAACATCGACTCCCCGAAGTAGGCGGCGCCCAGAGACACGCCGTACAGACCACCGACGAGCTCTTCTGCCTGCCACACCTCCACGCTGTGGGCGAGCCCGAGGCGGTGCAACTCGGTGTAGGCGTCGATCATGTCCTGGTTGATCCAGGTTCCGCGCTCGTGGTGGCGCGGGGTGGTCGCGCATCCACGGATGACGCGCGGGAAGGCGTGGTCGAGGGTGACGCGGAGGGTCTGGCGTCGGAGCTCCTTGGCGAGGCTGCGTGACACGTGGAGCAGTTCTGTGGGCAGGACCATGCGTGGGTCTGGGCAGAACCACAGCAAGGGCATGCCTTGGTGGGGCCACGGAAAGATTCCCGACCTGTACGCGAGCACGAGCCGCTCGGGGCGAAGGTCCCCACCGACGGCGATCAATCCATCGCGCCTTGCCCAGGAGGGCGGAGGGAAGACCAGGTCATCGGAGAGCAAGACAGGACCGGGCATGGGGACCTTCTGTGATCGGAGCGAAGGATAGTCAATCCGAGACCCCGATGACCTATCCTTGCCAAAGCTCTGGGGGCGTGCCAGAAGGACCTCGTGGTGCGATGTGAGGACCCACCCGGCGAGGGGCGCATGTTCGAGCAAAAAGCCATTGCCATCCCGAAGGACTGGGGACTTCGAGCCTTCGCCGACGCGGTGGAGGCCACGCTCGAGGAGCTTGCGACCGAGCGGTGGGAGAGCCGCATCTTCCAGTTCGGCCCACAGGGCTTGCTGATCGTTGCGCGCCGCCCGCGGATGTTCGAGATCGACGACCCGTCGATGATTGATCCACCGGATTGGATGGATGACGGCGAGGCCGAGGAGCAGGACGATCTCGAGCCGCGCACGCGGGAGATGCTCGACAAGATCTTCGACCTGGTCGGTCCGGTGTCTTTGGACACGGCCCTGGACGGGATGCCCAGCGCGGTGCAGGGCATCACGCGTCTGTATCCGCTCCGGTTTCTCGAAGACGCATGGTCCGAGTTGCAGCGTCATCATCAGCTGCACATGAGCGAGCATGACGACGGGGACGAGGCGTGCGAGTACGCCCAGGTCGTGGGGGCCGTGCTCGAGGCGATGCGCGACGGGCTTCGCCAGCGCGTGAGCTGAGGGAATTCTATCCCGATCGGGTCACACGTGAGGTGGTGGAGGGCCGTTGCGGTCACGCCATGCACGCTGCACTTCCATCATGATGCGGGCGCAAGCCTCCGCGTCGGAGAGCGCCTGATGATGGTCGAGGTCGATGCCCAGGTGCGCGCACACGGTCGGCAGATTGGCCCTGGGCAAGTCGAAGGTTCGACGCGACCACTTGACGGTGCACTTGAACCGAAGCGCGGGCATGGGCAATCCCGATCGGGTGCAACAGGCACGGAGCACGGCGCGATCGAAGGGGGCGTTGTGTGCCGCTAGGAAGTCCACGCCTTCGAGCATCGGCGCGACCTCGGGCCAGACGTGGCCGAAGCTCGGCGCGGTCGCCACGTCGTCCCACGTCAGCCCGTGCACCCAAGTGAAGGTCATGGTTCGACGGGGCGGACGAATCAGACGGTACGCTCGATCGACGATCGTTCGGCCGTGCACTCTGACGAGGGCCACGGCACAAGCGCTGTCGGGTTTTGGGTCGGCGGTTTCGAAGTCGATGGCGACGAAGCGCGATTCTTGTGGTGCGATCGCGGGGGGCGGACCTGCGTGCTGGGAGCGCTCGAAGCCCACCTGATCGAGCACGGAAGCGAGGGTCTCGGGGTCGAGGGCGGAGAGGATGCGTCGCGCGGTCGCCTGGGGGTTTCCGGCGAGGGCCACACGCAGGGCGACCAGACCTGCGGGTTGGGGCATGTCGATTCCGAGCGTGTTCGCCACCTGGCGCAGGGAGGACCGGTCCAGGGCACCCAGGAGCGCCTTCTTGTTGACGACGGGGCGGTGTCGCATCGGCAAGGTATGGTAATCACGGGGGGCAGAGGCGGCGAGTGTCCCGTTTCTTGGCACAACGACGAGGGTGAGCTACGACCAGACCTGGTGTGGAGGTGTCGGACATGGGAGCTCTCAATGATGATGCCGCGAGCAGTGGGTCGGACCGACCTCCTTCTTCCGAATCGCGACCAATTCGTACGAATCTGAACGACACGGATCCTTCTTTGCCTCCTCCTGATCCCAATCGTCCACGGCTTCTGCTGCAGCCCGAACCGGCTGCCCTTCCGGACGCGCTCGACACGCCGGAGTACGTGGCGCCGACGCCGCCGCCGCTGGAGACCGAGCACAAGACGTTCGAGCTGCAGACGGTGAAGATCCGGGCGGAGCTGGAAGTGATCAAGGAGGAAGGCTCGGAAGCGCATCGCAACCCGGATCCCGGTTTGCGGCAGGCCGACATTCCGACGGTGCTCGTCAGCCGGGTCCAGCGGCGTCGATCCTGGGCCGTGGTTGGGGTACTGGTGGGGTTGGGGGTCGTGGCTGGGGTGGGTATTTTGGCGGTTGCCCAGCTGACTCGGGAGGAGCCTGTGGAGGCTGTGGAGCCTGGGGCCGCGCTGGAGGCGCCGGCAGGTGCGGTTCCCACGGCAAGCGAGGCGCCTGCGGCGGCCGCGGAGCCTTCCGCGGTGCCGAGCGTCACGGCCGCCGGTGAGGGAGGGGTGCCAGCTTTTTCTGCAGCGCCCGTGACGCCTGAGCCGCCGGTGTCGAGGGGTGCGGAGCCCCAGAGGGTAACGAGGCCGCACAAGGGGGCGGATCCCGCGGTGGGACCCGATGCTCCCGAGGGGCCGAGCCCGACGAGCACCACAACGATCCCGCTGGGGCCACCGGAGTTCTGATGAAACGAGTGCGACACGCAATGCTGGTCGCGATGCTGCTGACGACGGGGTCGTTCAGCTTCGCGCAAGGCCTCGGCCCGATGCAGGCGCCTGCGGAGAGCGAGGCGATGACGGACAAGGCCCGGGACCTGTACATGGAAGGGCGAACGCTCTACGGGCAGCGAGCGTGGGACAAGGCGCACGCGGCGTTCCTGGCGGCATGGAGCCTGAAGAAGCATTGGCAGATCGCGGGGATGCTTGGGCACTGCGAGGTGCAGCTGGGCCGACACCGAGACGCTGCGGAGCACCTCGCGTTCGCGGTGCGAACGGGCTCACCGAGCGCGAACCCGTCGGAGCTCAAGGTCTTGCAGGACCAGCTCGCCGAGGTGAAGCGCAAGGTCGGCGTGGTGAGCGTACAGGTGGAAGGGCAGCAAGCGGAGGTGTTGATGGACGGCAGGGTCGTCGGCACTTCGCCCCTACACGACCCGCTGTTCGTGGACCCCGGGGAGTACGTGCTGAAGGCGCGAACGGCGGACCGGACGTCCTCGGAGGTGAAGGTGACGGTGGGTGCAGGGAGCGTGAAAGAGATCATGTTGCGGCTGGACCGGGGTGTCGAAGCGGAGCCCAGTCCGGCGACGCCTGCAGGGTCGAGCGCGGGTCCGAAGGGCGAGGGCGAACGGGCAGAGGGCAACGTGCTGTACCCCGTCCTCTTCGCGTCGTCCGGGGCGCTGTTCGTGGGAGGGGCGGTGCTCGGAGGGGTGTTCTGGAGCAAGGCCTCTGGCAACGCGGACGACGTCAACGGGCTTCGAGACAGCCTGCCTTCGGACGGGTGCGCGAACCCGGCTCATGCCTCGGACTGCGCGCGGCTTGCGGAGGCGCGGGACGACTACGACAGCAACCGGACGCGCCGGAACATCGCGCTGGTGGTGGGGGGCGTCGGGCTGGTCGGGGCGGGTGTGACGGGATACCTCTGGATGCAGGAATCGAAGCCGGAGCCGCGAGCGCTGACCGTCTTGCCCTTCTCGGACGGGGCGACGGCAGGGGTCGTGGCGGCAGGGTCCTTCTGACGGGATAACGTTGGCGGAGCGCCAACGGTCAAACTGGTGACCAGGGACCGGGAATTCTGAAACGGGGGCACTCTTCCGTTGCCTGCTGCCAGCTCAGCATTGACCAGCATGGCTTCGGCTCTGTGTGGTCTTGTTTGGGGGCCAAGGGGAAAGCGGTCGTGGTTACTTTGAAGGACTACGACGTCGAGGCAATGGGGGCCGCGGTCCTGTGGTTCCGGGGGAGGAAGCGGGCTATGCTTCCCTCGTGCTTCATTCGATGTTGTTCGCCAACATGCGGACCCTTGCGGGGGCGGTCACGCTCGCGCGTTCGAGCGCGGGGAGGCACCGGGCTTGTCTCGAGGTCGGGGTGGGTGCGCTTCCCCACCACTGGGGCTTCCTGGTGTGCACGGACACATCGGGTCTGGCGGCTGCGCTCGAGGGCATGGGTCCCCGGCCGACCGAGATCGAGGAAGCGCTGCAGGCGCGGTGGATCGACGAGGACTTCGCGGAGCGATTGACGGAGCCTTTCCGGATTGACGTGAACGCGCCGGCCGATGGGAGCTTGCTGTTCGAGCGGGACCCGCTGGTGACGGTGGAGGGACCTTTGTGGCAGGCGTGGTTGGCCGCGCACTGGGCCAGGGCGTGGCTGGAGCTTCCCTGCTCGGTGGCGACGCGTGCTGCCCGGTTGACGATTGCGGCCGGCAAGATGGGCGTGATGGATGCAGCTTCGTCGTCGATTCCGGACCCGGAGCTGGCGATCCGGGTGGCGCGGGCGGCGCACGTGGGGGGACTTCGTGCGACGCAGAACGCGGTGGCGGCTTCGCGGCTGGGCATCAAGCTTCGGGTGACGAAGCCGCCGGAGGCGCTGAGCTTGGCTGAGGAGGCGGAGATCGTGCCGGAGCGAGGATGGACGTTCCGGTCGACGGCGGTGGGCGCGGTCGCGCATTTGGGACCTGGCGACGACGAGGAGGAGACGCTGGCGGACTTGCAGCGGCACGGTCTTCAAGCGGCGGAGTGGGCGAGCCGCGGGGTAGCGGGGGTCCACGCGGGGTTGCAGTTGCGGGTGGACTTGGTGGCGATCGAGGAAGAGGGCGCGTGGGTACCGAGGCTGGGGGCGATTCCGGACATCACGGCCACCCCGGGACGCAAGCTCGTGGTTCGCTACTTCGATCGAACCGGCCAGCCCATCGCCGATGTCGTCCACGGCGTATCCGAGCGGCTCATGCCTGCCGAGGAAGCGATGCTCATCGGTCACCTCGAGGTGCCGGCGGCCATCCCGATCATCGGTGCGACGTCGAGCAAGCCGGTACTGGAGCCCTTGATGAGGACGGGGAGAGCGGTAGGGACGTCGAGCTCGGTGGTGAAGGCGCGCGGCGAGCTACGGAGCGCGCTGGAGGTATTGCCGGCGGCATACGCCCGTCTTCGCCACCCGGCGCGTTTTCCGGTGGGCCTCACGCGCGCGCTGGCGGAGTTGAAGGCGGAGCTCGTGTCGATGCACGCCTGCTGAGGCTGAGGCCCAAACCAAGCACCGTTCGAAGATGTGCTCGGCAGAAGAATCAATCCATCGCCGTCGCCGATCTGGGTTTCGCTTGCCTCTCGGTCAAGGGATCGAGACTTCCGCCAGCCACATCTAGGGGTTGCTCTTGGCGGTTCGGTCCGCGCCCTTGCAGCATCGAAAGCCGGTGGAGTAGTCGTGGTACTTCGGTTCGTGTCCGATGGTCACGAAGGCGCAGCCGCGACCATGCTCGCTGGTCGTGCTGTAGAAGCCGCCCATGAAGATTCCGTGACCCGTGTTCTTTTCGATCTTCTTGCGGATGTCGTCGCGCAAGGGGATCTTGTTCTCGAGGGATGCGTCCACCGTGTCGCTGATCCACTCGTGCAGGTTACCGACCATGTCGGCCACGCCGTAGCCGCTCACGCATTGCTCGTACTCGCCGGTCTTGGCGAGGAAGCCCGGTTGCTGGTTGAGCTTGGGGTCGTTGAAGTGTTCGTCGTACTTCCATGCGCGGGGGTTGGTGCCATGGATGCGGGAGAGCAGATGGTGCTTGCTGGCGTTGCAGGCGCCCTTGGTCACTTGGGGCCCGTAGGGATACATGAAGCCGCGGGGGCCGCGACAGGCGCGGTACCACTCGTGCAGGGAGCAGAGGCGCTTGCCGGCGGCCTCGCAGGCCGCTTGGGCCTCGGTCCGACTGATGTAGGCCTGGGGAACGACTCCCTGTGCCGATCGCGCCTCGTAGCGAACGCCTTGCGCGGGCCGCTCGTAGGGGGAGTACGGCGCGACGGCGCCGCCGTCGGCGACGACGACCAGGTGGGCTTCCCACTTGTCCACGCAGGACCGCCCGACCTGCGCCATGTCCGGGGGGCATGCAGGCGGTTCGGGGGCGGAGGCTGCCGGGAGCGCGCTCGGGGCGGAGGAAGCGACAGGGACGGTCGAGGCGACCGATGCGGCGGAGGCGCTCGCGGACACCGCCGGGTTGGCCGTCTCGACGGCGCGCGTGTTCACGACGGGGCTGACGAGGGCTGGTTCGTTCGACGTGCAGGCGATCGCGAGGGTCCAGAGGGCCGCGGGGGGGACGCGCATGATGGGGAAGATTACTCCGTGGGCGTGACGTGGCTGTGGGAATCGGTCGACGGTCGGAGGATGGCGAGCAGCCTTCGGTTTACGGTGTCCGGTTGTTCTTGATGGACGAAGTGGCCGGCATTGGGAATGCGATGGATTTCGAGGTCGGGGGCGAAGCGTTCGGAGCCTTCGAGCAAGGACTCGCCGAGGGCGGAATCGTGCTGTCCCCAGAGGATGGACACGGGGACCTGGATGGGTGCGTAAGAGGCACGCAGGGTGCGCAGGAGCAAGGGGTGGAACGCTCCTCGGGCGGCGTGGCGGTAGTACGCGATGGCGGCGCGTGCGGCGCCGGGCTCGAGCAAGGCTCGTCGGGAGGCCTCGAGGATCTCGGCGGGAGGCTCGTGGGGTCTGCGGAAGTTGGCTCGAAACAGGCGCACCAGGTTGGCCCCTTCGTTCTTCGTGAGCCACCACTCCGGCAGCAGAGGCAGCTGGAAGAACAGCATGTACCAGCTGCGGGCGAGCTGGCGAAGGTCGGAGGTGAGGGCCTCCGCCATTCTGACCGGATGCGGACAGTTGAGGATGACGAGTCGTCGCAGCAGCCAGGGGTGATGGGTGGCGAGGTGCCAGGCAAGGGCTCCCCCCCAGTCGTGACCGACCAGGGCGAGGGGCTTGGGGGAAGTGGATCGAATGAGGGCTTCGATGTCGGTGGCGAGAGTATGGATGTCGTAGCCGGAGCGAGGTCGGTCGGAGCTACCGTAGCCGCGCAGGTCGGGGGCGATGACGCGGAAGCCGGCGCGCACGAGGGTGGGAAGCTGCAAGTCCCAGGAACGGTGGGTCTCGGGAAAGCCGTGGAGCAGCATCACGGTGGGGCCGTCACCGGCCATGACGTAGTGAAGCTGAATGCCGTTCACCTGAGCGAAGTGGCTTTCGGGGCGCGGGAATTCCATCGTCGTGTTCCTTGCCGGCATCGCGGTGGTCGATTGGTCCGGTCCTGGTGAGATGCGCGAGGGTGCCGGAGCATCGTGAATGGGCGCGCAGTTCGCGAGATGGTCGTGGCAGGGAAGAGCGGGGGGCGAACGCGCGTATCACGAGGATGGAACGCGAGCGCTGTGTTTCTAGCGGATTGTACGAATCCAGCGCGCCAAAAATGCCTGTCCCGCCATGGTCAATCCCCAGGTCGCGGAGTAGAGTTCAAGCATGCGCCTTACCCTTTTCGTCGCCCCATGCATCAGTGCACTCCTTGTTCTGGCCGCTGGCTGCGGACAGGAGACTGACGACTCGTCACCCGAAGTCACGGAGCAGCGGTTCGACCCGATCGTGGGTGGGACGAAGGACACGAGCACGGCGGCCAACGATGCGGTGGTGATGGTCTACGTCACGTCGAACGTGAATGACCCCTATGCGGGCAAGGGGGCGTGCACGGGGACGGTGATTGCTCCGAACGTGGTGATCACCGCGCGGCACTGCGTCGCTCAGACGCAGCCGACGGTGAGTTGCTACAACGACATCATTTCGAACTATCCCGCCAGCTGGATCTACATCCTCAAGGGTGTGGAGCCGGACATGATTTACACGTCGGCGAAGCAGGTCTTCCACGACGGTTCGAGCAGTTTGTGCGGGCACGATGTGGCGCTGATTGTGACCAACAGCGCGATGACGACCGTGACACCGAAGAAGGTGCGGGTGAAGAACGGGCCGTACGTTGGGGAGACGTTCAAGGCGGTGGGCTACGGGCTCACCAACCCGAACGACGAAGAATCGTCCGGGGTTCGTTACTACCGAAACGGGGTCCAGGTGTTGGGGGCCACGTGGGGAACGGGCGACCGGGACTTTGACGGGACGGTATCGATTTGTTCGGGTGACTCAGGCGGTCCGGCGCTGTCGTCGCAGGACGCGGTGTTCGGGATAACGTCGCGGGGCGGGGGTTGTTACAACAACGACAACGTCTGGACGCGAACGGACATTTACAAGTCGCTGATCGACCAGGCGATGGCGGCAGCGAACTCGTCGTACAAGGGCGAGGATGGGACGGTGTACGGGTCGGGCGGCAGCGGGGGGACAGGCGGGACCGGGGGCACGGGTGGCAGTGGGGGAACGGGAGGGACCGGGGGCACGGGAGGTTCGGGCGGGACCGGAGGCACCGGAGGAAGTGGTGGCACAGGCGGCAGCGGCGGCACGGGCGGGGCCGGGGGCACGGGTGGCTCAGGTGGGACCGGAGGCACCGGAGGAAGTGGCGGCACAGGGGGCGCCGGAGGAAGTGGCGGCACAGGGGGCAGCGGCGGCACAGGCGGCACAGGCGGCTACGGGGGTTCTGGCGGTACGGGCGGCTACGGTGGCACCGGCGGAGCGGGAGGCTCAGGAGGTGCTTCGACCGGCGAGTGCGGACCGAACATCGCCTGCCCCGGGGGTGACCTCTGCGTGCAGAGCTTCGGACAGTACTACTGCTCCCAGGCGTGCAACGCAGAGAACCCGACGTGCCCGCCCAACTACGAGTGCGCGACCAACCTCGGCGCGTGCTTCAAGTCGGAGCAGTGCGACAACGACGTCTGCGCGCCCGGTTTGGTTTGCGTCGACAACGGGGGCAAGTACTGCACGACGTACTGCGACGCGGCGGGCGGGTGTCCGCTGGGGTACGCGTGCGATGCCGCGTGGAACGTGTGCTTCAAGGCCCAGACCGAGGGTTGCGGGCCCTACAACGACTGCGGGGCGGGAAAGGTGTGTGTGGACGACGGGGGCAAGTACTGCACGACGTACTGCGACGCGGCGGGGGCATGCCCTGCGGGTTACGCGTGCGAGGCCGAATCGAACGTCTGCTTCCGTCAGAAGGCGACGACGACGCCGACCTTTGGGGACAGCTCGAGCTCCGGGTCCTGCTCGGCTACGATCGCGCCGACGAGCACGTGGACGCCATCGTGGATGCTTCTCGGTCTTGCGGCGGGTCTCGCGGCGCTGCGGCGGCGCCGCGGCTGAAGCTCTATCCCTTCCGGGACAGTGAAGACGTGGTGGTCAAGCTCCTGCCGGTGCGGTGGCGGGGGAAAGGTCTCGGGACGTCGGGGCCGGCTCGTCAGCGTTCATGCCGCCTTCATGGATGCCGCTGACGTAGTAGGACGGGTCGTCGAGGAAGCTCATGAAGATGACGATGAACGCGAGGGCGCTCTTCACCATCAGCCGTTTGTCGAGGTAGAGCCTGTCCAGGTTGATCTTTCGAGCTTGGGGGCTCGCGTCCTCGAAGCAGGAGAGGAAGAGACCATCGAGATCGTGAGGCGCCTCCGGGGGCGTGACGTGCTGCAGCCCCCCCGCCTGGGCGTAGCGCATGACATCGATGATGAGGGCACGCTGGTCCTGCAGTTCGATGCCGTGGTAGGCGAAGATGTGGAGCACGATGCGCTCCGCCTCCTTCATGGAGGCGAGGGCGAGCATGTCAAAGATGGCCTTGCCGGTGGGCTCGAGGTTCGTCACCTTCTTGCGCACCAAGGACATGAGCACGGCGTTCTTGAACAGCTGGTAGAGGCGCTGCGCACCGTTCAGGGGCGTGGGGTCGGGATGCTCCACTTGCGGGTCGTACCCCTGGTAGCCGTTGACGAACATCAGTCGAAACACCGTGGCGAAGAAGTCCACGCCGCGGATCGGGTCGTCCACGTCGATTCGCATGTCGAGCGTGTTGTCCAACCGGTCCGCGAGCTTCACGCGCACGAGTGAGGGCGCCTGCACGGCGTGATCGAGCAACTGACCGATGTAAGCGTAGTAGGTGTCCCCGGGCTGGCGCGTGAGCCAGTTCACGCGTTCCATCAGGTACCACTTGCGCTCTGGGTCCACGGATTCGAGCATCCGAAGGAAGTGCTCCTCCGCCCGCTGCGCGACCTCGGGTGGCGTGTTCTTGAACGGAATGTCCTCGAGCTTGTCGTGCAACAGACACGTCAGCAGATCGAGCTGCAACGGCTGTTCGGAAGACCGCGCCAGAAGCGCCGTCGCCCGGAGCGGATGCAGCACCGCCAAGGGCCCCAGCTTGCGTCGCTCCGTCCCGTACGCCTCGTCCAGGTAGGAAAGGACGTCGAGCAAGATGGCCTTCTCTCCCTCGGCGAGGGTACGACGGCCGAGGATCAACGAGAGGATGTTACGGCTGCCCACGCCCCTGGCGCTGAGCTGCAGGTTGAGGATGGCAGACAGACGGAAGAACTCGCCGAGATCATGAAGTTCCATGGCTCTCCTCAATGGCGCTGATGCCGGTGCCGGCGCGTTCGACACGCACGCGACTCAGTGGGCGGAAGCAACAGCAGCACATGGCAATGTTCACCTTAACCGAGACGGTCCGAAAGCCAAGCGGTTCTACGTTACACTTGGCGAGCCGTCTGCCCGGTCGGAATCGAGTGTGACAAGAGTGACAGGACGGAATGTCAGGAAGCCCATGGTGGCCAGCTTTCGGCGAAGGGCTGCACGAGGGGAGTCTCGACCGATCCCTATGAGCCGACCAATGCGTCGATCGCTCTCTGGAGCATGGCGAGATCATAGGGCTTCTGAAGGAACCCTGTGTGGGGATCACGGGCCACCAAGGACGCAACGGCGTCTTCCCCATGTCCGCTGTTGAAGAGAACCGGAACCGTGGGGCTCCTTCGACGGAGCTCGACAAAGCACTCCCTGCCGTCGGATTCCGGCATGAGGACGTCGAGGATCACGAGCGAGATGGCATCGGGGGCTTGCTCGTAGACGCGGATCGCGTCGCGACCATGGATTGCCTCGACGACGTGGAACCCGAGCTCGCGCACGAGGGCGCAGATGGTGAGGCGTGTGGCGTCTTCGTCATCCACGACGAGCACGTTTCCCCGGTCGGAGGGGTGAGGGGAGCAACGCGGGGGTTCGGAAGGACGGAGCGGGTCGTTCGAAGGCGGGAGGAGCACGCGGAACGTGGACCCTCGGCGGGGCTCGCTATCGACGAGCAAGGCGCCGTGGTGGCCTCGAACGATGCCGAGAACGGCGGCTAGACCGAGACCGCGTCCTGTGAACTTCGTGGTGAAGAACGGCTCGAAGATACGTTTGCGGGTGTCTTCATCCATGCCCTCGCCCGTGTCGGTGACCTCGATGAACAGGAAGGTGCCGGGCTGCAGATCTCGTCCGAAGTGCGCGCTGTCGAGCTCTTGCCGAGCGAAAGAGGCCAACCCGGTGGACAGCAGGATGCTTCCGGAACGATCGCCCAGCGCTTCGGACGCGTTGATGATCAGGTTCATCAGGACCTGCTGCATGTGCGACGGGTCGCCGTGGGCCGGTGGTAGGTCAGCTTGCAGGTCGTATGCGAGCATAGCTTTCTTGGACACGGAGAGCTTCAGAAGCTCGGCCGTCTCGAGCACGAGTGCATTGAGGTCGAACGGCCCCGCGGCCATGCGACTGCGTCCGGAGTACGCGAGCAGCTGCTTGCACAGGGTTGCCGCCCTGCGGGACGCCTTGCGGATTTCGGACAGGCGCTGCTGCACCTCCTGGTCCTTGCCCAAGCGTCGCTCCGCCAGGTCCGCGTTGCCCAGGATGCCGACCAGCAGGTTGTTGAAGTCGTGCGCAATGCCTCCCGCGAGAACGCCCAAGCTCTCGAGCTTCTGCACGTGCCGCATCTGCTCCTCGAGCACCCGGCGACGCTCCTCGACCTGCCGTCGCTCGGTGGTGTCCACGACCGTCACCTGCACGGCAGGCAAGCCGTCGAACACGATGTCCGAGAAGGCGGGGGCAACCCAGCGCACCTGCCCGTCCTCGCGTTGCAGGCACACGTCCCCCACGACGTCGGCGCGGGCGCCCTTGGCCCGGAGCATGGTCTGCAAGGTGGTTCGATCGGCAGGGTGAAGAAGACCGACGAGCTTGGCGGTCGGCAGACCCACCAGGCTCTCCTGCGGCATGCCAAGGATCTCCGCGAGTGCGTCGTTGACGAACACGAAGCGCCGAGGGGCTCCCTGCACCACGCCGATGCCGAGCACGGCGTGCTCCGCCAGCGTACGAAAGCGCGCCTCGGAGGCCGCAAGCGCCCTGGACGTCTCCTTGAGCTGGGTGATGTCCTGGGCGATGACCTGCACGCAGACCTCCCCCGCCTGGTCGATGACCTCGTAGGAGTTGTGATAGACCCAGCGCACGTGTCCGGCGAGGGTTCGATACCTGTACTCGAAGTTGCGAACGCGCTTTTCCTTGAGGACGGCCTGGCGCAAGCGTCCGGGTTCGTCGAGATACTCGAGCAGCTCTCCTATCTTCTTGCCGATCACTTCGGAGGGGTCGGCGTATTGCCGGTCGAGGTCGAGCAGCCGCAATGCACCCCGATCGAAGAAGACGACGGTGCCATCGAGCCGATAGCGGAACAGACCGATGCTGGCGAAGTCCATCGCCTCAGCGCGGATGCGACAGATCTCCTCGCTGGACAACACGGGAAAAGACGGGCCGCTCACGACCTACTCCCCAGGACACGCGCTCCGGCAGGGGCGTGGGACAGGGCGCGGATGGCATCGACGGCGGCGACGTAGCGGGCGTAGCGCTGTTCGATGCCTGTTCTGTCGCGAGGCTGCACGGTGGATCGCACGGGGGGCCGCACGGATGCTGCTGCGCTTTCGATCGATCGGAAGCGTCCCACGCCCGTCCACGCGATGGCAGCCGCCCCGAGCAGCGCGGCTTCGGGTTGGCCGACGAGGTCGAAGGAGCGACCCAGCACGTCCGCCAGCAGAGACATCAGCAAAGCGCCGCCGGAAGCCCCTCCCACGACGAGAAGGCGCTCGAGGGGGGTGACCTGCAGGAAGCTCTCGAGGATGCGTCGCAGCTCCATGCACACCCCTTCGATCGCCGCGCGGGCAAGGTCCTGCTTACGGTGAGAGAGGGTGGCGCCGAGGAGCGCGCCCTTGGCCGCACCGTCGAAGTCCGGGGAACCGATGCCGGAAAGGAACGGGAAGAACAACAGACCCTCGACACGCCCATCGAGGGCGAGGTTCTCGAGTTCTTGGAGCGACCGGGTCCCGACGAGGTTGCCGACCCAGTGGAGAGCGGAGCCGGAAGCCGGCTGGAACCCTTCGACAACCCACTGACCGGGCACGACATGAGCACTTCGCAGAAGCCCATCAGACGGACACAGACCGGGCCGGGCAGCAGGCACGGGGCAGAGGACGGCGGCCGCGGTGCCGAGGCTCATGACGCAGGACCCCGACTCGATCGCGCCCGAGCCGAGGGCCGCGCAAGGTTGATCGCCGCCCCCGACGAACAGGGGCAACCCCTCGGGGAGTCCGGTGGCTCGTGCGCTCGGAGCATCCAAGCCGCCCACCCGGGTTGCGGCGTCCACGCACCGGCCGAGACGGTCCGGCTGCACGTCGAGCGCCGTAAGAATCTCGTCACACCAGCGCCGCGTGTCGAGGCCCATGAGGCCAGAGGCCGACGCGTTCGAGGGGTCGGTGTAGAAGTCGTCGGCACCAAGATGTCGCAAGACGTAGTCATGCAACAGCACGATGCGCGCCGCAGCGGACAGGCGATCCGGGTCGGTGCGCCGTAGGTGAGCGAGCTTGGCGACCGCGTAGATCGGGGAGGGCAGAAGGCCCGTGATGGCGCGAAACCGGTCCACGCCGAAGGTGTCGTAGAACGTAGAAGCGTGTGCGTCGCAGGCGGTGCCCTGCCACGAAAAGGCAGGGCCGACAGCTCGGCCGAGGGAGTCGACGAGGACAAGGCACGACCGCTGAGTGGACACGGTCAGCCCTTGCACCTGACCTTGCACACGGCAGCGTTCGAGCGAAGCGCGCACGGTTTCGCAGGCGATGGACCAGCATTCGTCCGCGTCGAAGGCACCTTCATCCCCGGACACGGGGGGCGCCTCGGCCTTCGCCATCGCGACGATCGTCCCCTCTTCATCGACCAGCGCGGCTTTGATCAGAGAGCTTCCAAGGTCGAGTGCGCATACGACAGAGGCCACGACAACCTCCAAGGGCTCCTTCATGGAGCGGGTGCGTCCCCGGGAAACAGTACTGTACACGGACGGGGGACGCGGGTCGACGGCGCGCTGCGAGCGAGTCAGGGCGCTTCGGATTCTGACGACATCGTCGTCATGAGAGCCCGAGCTGGGCGAGGTAGCGGTAGAGGGTGGCCCTGCCGACGCCGAGGATTTCCGCGGCCTTCTTCTTGTTGCCCTCTGCGCGGGCGAGGGCCTTGAGGACGTCTTCCTTGGCGAGCTTGGGCTGCGGCCCCGGGCGGGTTGCGGGCAGCGAATCGGCCTGGGTGATCTCGGCGGGCAGGTGCCCGACCCCGAACACCCCTGCGTGACACTTCACGTAGGCGTACTCCATCGCGTTGCGCAGCTCTCGCACGTTGCCAGGCCAGCGGTACCGCGTCAGCGCGTCGAGCGCCTCGGTGGACGGCGTGAGCATCTGGCGCCCGGTCTGCTTGGCGATGACTTCCACGAAGTGTTCGACGAGCATGGGGATGTCGAGGCGCCTCTCGCGCAGAGGCGGAAGGGTGACGGGAACCACGCACAGGCGGTAGAACAGATCCTTTCGGAACGCCTTGCGCTCCATCATTTGGCGAAGATTCTGGTTGGTGGCGCTGATGACGCGCACGTCGACCTGGATGGGTTTCTCTCCGCCGACCCGCTCGAACTTTTGCTCCTGGAGCACGCGCAGCAGCTTGACCTGCATGGCGGGGGACAGCTCGCCGACCTCGTCGAGGAAGATCGTGCCGCCGTCCGCGAGCTCGAAGCGACCGCGCTTGTTCTGCACGGCTCCGGAGAAGGCGCCTCGGACGTGGCCGAACAGCTCGCTCTCGAGGATGCCTTCGGGCAGCGCGCCGCAGTTGATGGCGACCATCGGCTTGTCCGCGCGGCTGCTCATCTCGTGGATCGCGTTGGCCACGAGTTCCTTGCCCGTGCCGCTTTCGCCTTCGACCAGGACGGACACGTCGACGTTGGCGACCTCCCGCACGAGGTCGAACAGGGCAAGCATCTTGGGGTCCTTGCCCACCATCCCTCCGAGGGAGTGATGATGCCGCAACCGTCTCTTGAGGGCGTCGAGCTCGGTGTTGTCCCGGAACGAGACGAGGGCGCCGACGTTGTGCCCGTCGGGGTCGACGAGGGGCGTGGTCACCATCTCGAGCTTGCGCTCGGCGCCGTCGGGCCGGACGAAGGGGACCTCGGACCGGGTGACACCCGCGCCTTCGGCGGTGCCGTCGCAGAAGTTGCAGGTTCCGCCACAGAAGCGTCCGGGAAAGACCTCGTGGCAGTCGTTGCCGAGGATGTCCTGGCGACGGCGACCGGTGATGCGTTCCGCGGCCTGGTTGAAGTAGAAGATGCGACGGGACGTGGTGTGGGCCATGACGCCGTCGAGCAGGTTGTCGAGGATGAGCTCGAGGTTCTTGCGGGTGACGAGCAGGGCGTGGAGCATGCCTGACTGGAAGATGGTGTCGATGCGGTGGCGGAGGGTGTCACGCGCGCGCCGGAGTTTGTCGAGGGCGACATCCTCGGCGTCACGGCGTCCGGGCTCGGGGACCTCCCAGTGCAAGTGGGGCGGCATGCCGGGCAGGTTGGGCCGGCAGGCTTGGTCGAAGTCGCCTAAGGTGATCACGAGATCGAACATGAACAGCTCGATGTCGAGGGGCGTTCGCTGGGGGAGGCCGACGATCTCGACCCCGATTTCGCGCATGACGCGCGCGGCCAGGGGGCGGATCTCGGGGGGGCTCATGGTGGCGCTGATGGGCTCGACCTGGTCTTGCTCGAGCTGGCGGGCGATCCCCTCGGCCATGAGGTGCACGTTGCTGCGGCCGCTCGCGAGGAACAGGATGTGATGCCGGCGGTTCACGGCGCGGCGCTCACGTTTCCCCGCTCGGGTCGATGGGTGGCTCAGAGGAAGGGAGCCTGTCTCGGGGAAGCACGATGCGGAACGTGGTGCCCTGTCCGGGCTCGGACTCGAGTTCGATCCTGCCGCCGTGCTCCTGGACGATCTTGCGCGTGGTCAGCAGCCCCAACCCTGTCCCTCCCAGTCCCTTGGTGGTGAAGAACGTCGTGAAGACCTTGCGTTTGACCTCGTAGTCCATGCCGCAACCGTCGTCTGTCACCTCGTAGACCACGGCCTCGTCCTTTTCGAAGGTTCGCACGTGGACGTGGGTACCGCCGCCCCCTTCGCTCATCTGGCACGCGTCGATGGCGTTGCCGACGAGGTTGGTGAGGCATTCGTGCAGGCCTTCGCGGTCCAGTGGGGCATTGGCCACGGGCTCGGGGTCGTGAGTGAGCGAGATGCCGAGGCTCTCGGCCTTCGTGGCGTAGAGCTGGACGACTTCGCGTGCGATTGCGGCGGGGTCCGCCGGAGTCACGGTGATCTTTCGACCCTTGGAGAAGCTGAGGAAGTCCTTCACGAAGACGGAGATGCGGGCGATGTTGCGGTCGAGCATCTCCCAGCCTTGTTTGATGCGCTGGGTATTGTCCTTCTTGAGCCCGGTGTTGAGCATGTACATGCCGCCCTCGAGGCCCGTGATGAGGTTCTTGATGCCATGAGCGAGACCCGCCACGGTCTGCCCCACTGCCGCGAGCCGCTCGGCCTCCAGCTTCTCCCGCTCGAGACGCTTTCGCTGGCGAAGGTCCTGGATCGAAACCGCCAAGCCCAGCACCTGGTCCCGGTCGTCGAGGCGCGCCCCCACGATACGAGCCGGAACCGCGTTTCCCTCGAGGGTGGTGACGGTCGCGTCGCGCAGCGACACGTGGCTCGAGCTTGCGCGCACCTGGTCAAGGAACCCCGGAGGCATCATAGCCAAGAACTCGTTTGGCTCGACCACCTTGCCCACGGGGACCTCGAGCAGCTCGCGCGCCGCTTCGTTGAACACCGTCACCTCTCCCCGCGCGTTCAACCCCACGACGCCGTCCTTGGAGGTGGCGATGAGACGCTCGAGGAACACGTGCGCCACGCGAAGCTCGTCCTCGAGCTTCAGCGTCTTGGTGACGTCGACGGCCATCTCCATGACCAGGTCGGGCTGCCCGCCATCGATGGACAGCGGGGCGGTGGTCACCTGGAAGTGAATGGGGCGGCCGTCGCGCGCGTGCACGAGGGAGTGGCCGGTGTGCACCTGGCCGTCCTCGAAAGTCCGTTGGGCGGGACAGCTCGCGCACCGGGATTCGATCCCCTTGAACACGTCATAACAATACCGTCCCTCCACATCGCCGAACTTCTCGTGGATGCGGCGGTTCGCGCGGACGATGCGCAGGTCGCGGTCGAGCAGGGATACGTTGCAGGGGACCTGGTCGAACAGGGCACGGTGCTCTCGGCGCAGCCACTCGATGTCGGTGGTGTCGGTAGACATCTCGACGAGGTAGGGGATGCCCCCGTCATCGTCGATGATGGGGAAGGTGTGCTTGATGTAGCGGGCGACCTGGCCATCGGGTCCGTATCCGACCTCTTCGGACACCCTGGGTTGCCCGTCGCGGAAGGTGGCGCCGCCCTGGCATCGGGGGCAAATGGTGTCCCGGTCCTTGTAGACCTCGTAGCACTTGCGAGCCTTCCAGGAGCCGAACATCCGCTCGAAGGCGGGGTTCGCGTACACGATCTCGTAGGCATCGTCGATGATGGCGATGCCGACGGGGACGGCGGCGAAGAGCCGTTCCCGGATCCATTCATCGAGGTTGGAGCGAGGTGCGATCATGGCTCATTTCGGCAGGAGGGCGCTTACGGCTTCGAGAAAGGAGGGGATCCGGACCGGCTTCTCGATGAACGCGTCGGGCAGCGGAAGGTCGGGGTCCTGCACGAGACTGCGGAAGCCGTCGGGCATGAAGTCCTTGGCAGAGGACATGCCGCTGATGAGGACGATCGGGACGTGGCGGTAGCGGTCGTCGGCGCGCAAACGCTTGTAGATGGAGATTCCGGATCGGCGGGGCATCATGATGTCGAGAACGATCAGGTCGGGCTTCTCGGCATCCAGGGTACCTTCGACGGAGGAGCCTGGCTGCAGAGAGCAGGTCTCGAATCCTTCGTCTTCGAGGGCGGCCATCAGGTAGGCCTGAATGTCCGCCTCGTCGTCGATCACCATGACCTTGCTGGGCATCATTGGTTGGTACTCAGCGAGCCGCCGACGTCTCCGCACGTCAGAACTCGCAGAAAACTAGGAACTAGGAACACGGGAAGTCGAACAGCGAATGCAAATCGGACCCGAGGAGGAGCACGCGTGTCGCCAGCTTCTACAACGTGACCCCGCGAGGACAACGGCTCCGACCGTTCCGTGTTCGCGTTCGCATTCGTCTTCCTAGTTCCTAGTTTCTGGTGCATGCGTTGCCGCCACGGGGTCTTATCAAAGGGGGGCGGGGGGGCGCAACTGCGGGGGGACGCAGATTTCGCGTAGATGGATGAGAACTGGTGAGCCGACTATGAGGTGGGACGGACGTCAAGGTCTTTAGCGGGTT